>NZ_JACSKE010000001.1:0-69064 GCF_018617435.1 Exiguobacterium sp. s34
TCCGTCCCTCCTCCCTTCCGAAGATCGTGATGTGTCTTCCTCATCCGATACCCGTGGAGGGGGAGGGAGAATCTGACGGAATCACGAACCTTTGTTCGTCATATTTGTCACAGGGGGAAAAGTTTTTTGGACCGGGCGATTCATCTCCCACCTACGCTGGGCTACGCCCCGAGACGCTTAGAGGAGGGAGAATTCTCGCCTGCTTTTGTTAAATCCCATCCCAACAGCTTCACCTCCATCTATTCGTTGCACTATTGATTATAACGAATACAGATAGGAAGTGGATTGCAGTGCTTCATACAGGAGCAGAAAACTCTCTTTTGATTTGTTCGATATCAATCATTGTCTTTTCATGAACATACTGAACGAGTGCATCATACTGTTCGACCGTGTTCAGTTTTTTAAATTTATCTACATCGCCTTTAAAACCTGCGAAATATTCACTTTGATATTCTGGGTTGTTGAAAAGTCTCAAATATTCCATATAGTCTTTGATGGTCATTTGGCTCACGATATGAGATAAAATGGTCTCCCACTCTTTTATCCGGCCCTCATGAATCTGTTTTTTGATGACAATGTCTCGTGCTTGCTCCATTTTGATTTGTTGAATACAATGCTCCACTTCCAACTTATATTCAAGTAACTCATCACGATTTCGAGTATCCAACGTAGGAGTCACTTCAGTTAAATAGTATTGATAGCGTTGCTTTCGCGGATGCATGTTCTTGCCTTTGACTATCTTAGAGCTTTGATTGGAATCATCGGATTTATTTAATCGTTTCTTTAAATTGACTGACCCTAGAGCTCCAATGATTTCTTTGTTATGTTTTAATGCAAGTTCGACCACTGTCGGACCATATTTTTTGACTCCATTCACGATCATTTCCGTCGATTTTTTAGACATGAGGAATTCTCCTTTGGTATGTATATTTTCATGACGATTTTTAAAAAACAACTCGTAGTTTCTATTCAACAAAGGGATGCTCAACCCCTTGAATCCATTCGAAAATCTAATGAACAGTGTCTGTTACCCATAAAGAAAAGGATTAATGAGCAGATACTCAATAATCCTTCGTCAAATCACTTCTTCTCTTGTTGCTTCTGCAAATACGCTTCACGAAGCTTGTTCAATCGTTCCTTCTTGTTCGAGACAGTCGGCTTTTTGCCGTCTTGATACTTCGCCGCAGCTACCTTGCTTCTCGTGTCTAATTGATATTTCCCCATGCTCTTCACCTTCCTTTCTCTGTGGCTGACTCTCAATCAAAAGCAAAGACCCTCTAATCTCAATGAAATTAGAAGGTCTTCATGAAAATCATTGATCGCAGTCGTTACAGACCGCTTAAAATGGAGACGGCGGGAGTCGAACCCGCGTCCGAAGGCATCGTAACGTATGCTTCTACGTGTGTAGTTTATCTATTGAATCTCGATGTGACACTGCCGATAAACAGGCGTTGTCGCATCCAGTCTGTTTCATCTCTTCTTCGCGCCCTCAGACGGCGAGGTTGAAGCGTAGCTTGCTTAGTTTGAGACCCTGAAAGTCATCCACACAAGCGATGGATGTCAGGATCCGCAGGGCACTTAGGCTGCTGCGAGTTGTGTGTTAGTTTTGCCAGTTATAGGCGTTTGCGTTTTAACGAGGCCGCCCCCTCGACACGCCACATACGACCGACCTACCCCCGTCGAATCCATAACGTCCCCGGGGTGGTAATTGGTACTATATTTAATATACCACAATCAGGATTCGTTGTCAGTATTTTTGCCGATCGCGCATTGCACGGTCGACGTCACGTTTCGCGTCTTTCTTCTTCAAGTCCTCACGTTTGTCGTACTTCTTCTTCCCTTTTCCGACGCCGAGCAGGCACTTGGCAAACCCGTTCTTGATATACACTTTGAGCGGGATGATCGTGTAGCCGTCACGCCCTGACGCCCCGATGAGCTGATTGATTTGCTTCTTATGCAACAATAGCTTTCGGACGCGGAGTGGTTCATGGTTGAAGCGGTTCCCCTGGTCGAACGGGCTGATATGACAGTTGTGAAGCGTCGCCTCGCCCCCGTCGAATCGGACGTACGCATCCGCGATGTTAATCTTCGATTGACGGACCGACTTGATCTCCGTCCCTGTGAGCACCATGCCCGCCTCAATCGTATCCTCGATCGCGTAATCGAAGGACGCCTTGCGGTTTTGGGCGAGTGCGTTCGAATCTTTCTTCTTGGCCATACACATTCAGTCCTTTATCTACAAGATACGGAGGAAGGGACGAGCCCTTCCCCGTCAGCGACGTTTCTTCGCTCCTCGTTTGGCGTCGCCTTTTCGTTTGTGCTTGTCTTTCTTCTTCAGGTCGAGTGCCGAACGGCCTTGGGAAGACTTCTCCCCGTCTCGTTTCGGTTTCTCACCTGGTTTACCCGGCTTTCCAGGTCTTCCTGGTTTGCCACGCTTCTTCTTGTCGTCCCGACCTCGACCGCCACGACGGTCTTTCTCGTCCTTCTTCGGACGACCGCCTTTCGCTTTGATCGTCGTCGGTTGGCGACGTGTCGATGGTTCCCGTTTCGGCATGCCGACGACCGTGAAGTCGATCGTCCGCTCGTCTAAGTTGACGGCGTCGACTTTGACACGGACGGCGTCCCCGATCCGGAACTGACGTTTCGTCCGCTCCCCGAGGAGCATGAGCTGTGATTCGTCGAAGTGGTAGTAGTCATCCATCGACTGGAGACGCACAAGCCCTTCAATCGTATTCGGGAGCTCGATGAACATCCCGAAGTTCGTGACGCCGGCGACGACACCATCGAACTCTTCACCGAGATGGGCTTCCATGTATTCGGCTTTCTTGAGTGCCTGCGTCTCGCGCTCGGCGTCGACCGAGCGACGTTCCCGTTTCGATGCCTGTTCGGCAATCGCCCCGAGACGGTCCTCGTACTTCGCAATCGTCTGCTCCGACAAATCGTTGTTGAAGACGTACGTGCGCATGAGACGGTGGACGATCAAGTCCGGGTAACGACGGATCGGTGACGTGAAGTGCGTATAGAAGTCCGTCGCGAGTCCGAAGTGACCGAGCGAGACGTCGTCATACTTCGCCTGTTGCATCGAACGAAGCATGATCGTGCTAATGACCGGCTCTTCCGGTTCCCCATCAATCGCCTTCAAAATCTTTTGAAGCGTCTTCGGTTCGACCGTCTGGCCCTTGATACGTTCAATGTGAACGCCAAAGTTTGCGACGAAGTCGAAGAAGAAATCGAGCTTGTCCGGTTTTGGATTGTCGTGGACACGATAGATGAACGGTACGTCCATCTTGTGGAAATGTTCCGCAACTGTCTCGTTGGCCGCGAGCATGAACTCCTCGATCAACTTCTCAGCGACCGAACGTGGACGAAGCACGATATCCGCCGGCTTCCCTTCCTCGTTGACGACGACTTTCGCCTCGGCGAAATCGAAGTTGATGGCACCGCGCGAGTTGCGGCGTTTCCGAAGCACTTCCGCGAGCTCTGCCATGAGGTCGAACTCACCGATGAACGGTTCGTACTTTTTCAACGTCTCTTCGTCATCGCGCTCGATAATCTCACGGACGTTCGTATACGTCATCCGTTCCGTCGTCTTGATGACACTCGGGAACAAGTCGTGGCGGACGACCTTCCCGTTTTGCGGGGAGATCTCCATGACGCAGCTGAGCGTCAAGCGGTTGACGTGCGGGTTAAGGGAACAGATGCCGTTCGAGAGTCGGTGCGGCAACATCGGAATGACGCGGTCGACGAGATACACACTCGTCCCGCGCTCGAGTGCCTCGACGTCGAGCGGTGAGCCCTCTTTCACGTAATGCGAGACGTCGGCGATATGGACACCGAGCTCGTAGTTCCCGTTATCGAGTTTTTTGACGTGGACGGCATCATCCAAGTCTTTCGCATCTTCGCCGTCAATCGTGAAAATCGTCTCGTCACGAAGGTCGACACGACCGATGAAGTCTTTCTCATCCGCCTCGTCCGGTACGGCGTTCGCCTGAGCGATCACGTCCTCCGGGAACTCCGTCGGAATGCCGTGCTTATAGACGATCGACAAGATGTCGACGCCTGGGTCGTTCTTATGCCCGATAATGCGGACGACGTCACAGGCACCGGCAAAGCGTCCGTCCGGATACTTCGTGATGCGCACGACGACTTTATGCCCGTCGACGGCACCGAGTGATTTGTCCGGGTTGACGACCGGCCAGAAGTTGATGCGCTTGTCATCCGGCTCGATGAAGGCGAACTGGTCGAGTCGACCGCTCGGGAGCGTATACGTCCCGACGAACTCCGAGAGTCCGCGCTTTAATACTTTCAATAGGATTCCTTCTGTCTTGCCACGGTTGTCCTCACGTTTTTTGACGAGGATTGTATCGCCATGGTAGACGTCCTTCAGTTGGTCGGGCGGCAAGAACACGTCTTCCGCTTCCCCTTCGACCGACAAGAAGCCGAATCCGCGCTGGTGAATCGAGATGATCCCCGCGACTTGGCCGAGCGAGGCGAGCGTCCCGTAACGGTTCGTCCGCGTCCGGCCGATGGCACCCTCTTCTTCGAGGGCATTCAATGTGCGGATGAGTTCTTTGAAGTCATCCGTCGACGCGAGCTGTAGTCGCTCGGTCAGTTGATCGACAGAGAGCGGTTTCTCGCTCGCCTGTAAGATCTCTAGTAATTGGTCACGTAAATTCAACGTGACACCTCCTTCTTAAACTGACCAGTCTAACGTTTCGAGAAAATCGAGCACGTCCTGGTGCAGTTTCTCTTTTTCTTTGTCGAGCGTGATCACATGTCCCGAGTTCTCATAGATGAGCAACTCTTTTTGGAACGTGTTGACCGCCTCGTAAATCTGATTCGCCGATTCCGGGTCGATCATGTTGTCTTTGGCGCCTTGGACGACGAGTGTCGGGACGAAGATGTCCTCGAGTTTCGACGCCGTGTCGCGGACGAAGGCACGGAGGTCTTTTAGCGTTGGCATCGGTTTGAACTCTGCCATCTCCTGCTCGATTTGTTCCGGCGACTTTTCTTCTCTACCCTTATATTCTCGGGCATATGCCTGGACTCCTTTGTACAAGCGGTCCTCGGCATCGATTCCAGTCGGCGCGCACATCGGGATGACCGCCTTGACGTCTTTCTCCTCGGCGAGACGGAGCGACATCACGCCACCTAGCGATAGTCCGCAGACGACAATCTCCTCATGGCCTTTGTCTACGAGTGTCTGGTAGGCGTTCAAGACGTCTTCCCACCAGTCTTCTGGTCCATATTGGAGTAAATCTTCCGGTGGGACGGCATGACCACGATAGATCGGTCCCATACATGTGTATCCTTCTTTTTGAAGGAAGCGACCGAGCATGCGGACATCCGCGCTCGATCCAGTGAAGCCATGTAACATCAACACGGCACGTTTTCCGCCCTCGAAGAAGAACGGTTTTGGTGCAGTCACTTTCATTTTATCTGTCATCTCCTCGTATCTACATTATTCCCAAAAAATAAATCGAAAAAACAAAAGCTGACCGCCTCACGTGAAAATCGAGAACGATCAGCCTTATCATCATAGTGATGCGACTAGTAATCCTAAAATGAAAAACAAAGTGCCTAGTACAGCTGCAGTTCGGTTCAAAACAGCATCGAAGCCGCGCGCTTTCTGGCGTCCGAACAACTGCTCCGCGCCACCTGCAATCGCTCCAAGACCTTGCGACCGACCTGACATGAGCAGTACGACGACAATCAATAAGACAGCCACGACAAGTAGGCTGATTGTAGCGATCGTTTGCATAGTAGTCAGTTCCTCCTTCTATTTACACGCCTTTTATTATATAGAAGTTATCGTCAAAACACCAGCATTCAAATTATCGGGACGGGTAGCTGAACCCTTCCCCGATGACTTCCTTCACTTGGTGGATGACGACGAAGGCACGGTCGTCCGTCACTTGGACGATTTTTTTGAGTGGCGCAATCTGCCGTTTGTCGACAATCATATACAACATGTTCTTATCTTGCTTCGTATAGTAGCCATGTCCATGGATGATCGTTGCCGAGCGCCCGAGCGTTTCCGTCAAGACGACGGCGAGCTCTTCTTGCTTGTCGCTGATGATCGTGACGGCCTTGCGGATATTGAGTCCTTCCGCTACGAGGTCGATGACCCACGAGCCGATGATGATGGCGATGAGCGTATAGAGGACGACCTGCTCCCCTAAGAAGAAGCCAGATGTCGCGACGACGATCGCATCGATGATGAACATCGAGACGGCGACACTCAAATGGAGATAGCGCTCCATGAGGCGGGCGATGATGACGCCCCCACCGGTCGTCCCGCCGACACGGAGCACCATGCCGATCCCGACCCCGATCATGATCCCGGCGTAAACGGCCGCGAGCAGTTTGTCCTCAGCAGGGCTGCCCCAGTCGTGCGTCAAACTAAGGAAGAATGACGTTGCGACGACGGCGATGACCGAATAGACCATTGTCCGACGGTCAAGCAGTTTATAGCCGACGATAAAGAGAATCCCGTTCCCGATGATCGACGTGAGCCCGAGGTCCCAGCCGAACACGTAGTACAGGATGATCGTGACCCCGAGCAGGCCACCTTCCGAGAAATCGTTCGGTACGGTGAAGTAGTTGACCCCGAACGAGAGAATGAATGAGCCCGTGATGATCCAGGCGATATCCTTCACCGAGATGGTTTGTAGCTTGCGCCATACTTGTTGACGTAATAGATGTTGCTGTTGACGTTTCATAAATGTCCTCCCTCCATATAAAAAAGACCGCGGCCAAAGCCGCAGTCTTAAGATTGTACTGGCTTTGGCGCACCGTCTTTCATAATCGGCAACTTGCGCTCCGCAGCATTCGCGTAGACGTTCAAGAGTGCCTCTTTTTCCAAATCCCAGTTATATTTCTCACGCGCGGTCTTCGTGTTCTCTTTGACACGCGCATAGAGTGCTTGGTCTTCAATCATACGGTTGACGCCGTCTGCGATCGATTGTGGATCGTGCGAGTCGACGAGCACCCCGACATCGTTCCCCGCAACGACCCGTTCGATTTCAGGGAAGTCACATGAGACGACCGGTACTTCGGCCATCAAATACTCGAACAATTTGTTCGATGATGCCGAGTAGTGGTTGAAGCAGACGTTGTTCAACACTTGGAAGCCTAGGTAGGCGTTCATCGTATAGTAAGGTAACGCTTCGACCGGTACTTTGTCAATCATCTTGACACGATCGCCGACGCCTTCTGTCTCGATCAACTGTTGAATCGTCGGTTTGAGCTTCCCGTCCCCGATCATAACGAGCGTACCTTCTTTGAAGTATTTCGCCGCGAGCACGAGCTGTTCGAGACCGCGCCCTGCTTGGATCCCACCTTGATACAAGAGGATCTTCTCGTCTTTTGGCAAGTCGAGGAGCGCATGTAAGTCCTTACGGAGCGAGAAGTCGAGCGGACGATAGAACGGGTAGTTGTGGAGCACGTACGGATAGAATCCGTATAACTCTTCGTTATGTGCCGCACGTGTATGATTCTCGACCATCATCGTGTCGACGAACGGCAAGAGCCATCCTTCAAGGTTACTTTGGATGTAGCCGTAACCGGTACGGTCCGTCTGTACCTCGTGCGAATCATAGACGATCCGGCCTTTGTTGAACACTTTTCCGGCGAGGAGTGCCTGCGGGAGCGTGTTCAAATCGTTCGCATGATAAAAGTCGTATGACTTCTTCGTCGACGTGAACACCATCTCGAGCATCGCACTCGCGTTGACGATTTGCTTACGCACTTGCGGCAACAAGATTGTCCCGACCGCTGCCCCGAGAGCGAGCATCGTGAACGGTGCGAGTAGGAACAAGCCGGCACCGACGAGTCCGGCACCGATTTGACGGGTCCGTTTCTCGCTCACCCATTGGTACGTCTTCTTCGCGAACTTGAGCGCGTTGACGAGAATCGATGGCTGACGCTTCACGCGGATGACGCGGAAGCCTTCCGGACGCATCTCTTCTTTCGGTAACTCTTTATTTTTTGGATCTTGAAGCGCAATCAAATCAACTTCATAACCTGCCTCAGCGAGTGCCGAGCATTCGCGAAGGACGCGCGCATCATTCGTAAAATGGTTCCATACAAACATACATACTGACTTCATCGTGTTTCCTCCATCACTAACTGTTGTACGACTTGATCTAACACGTCGATATTCTCTTCCCAACATAAATTCTCTTTGACGTAACGAATCCCGTTCGCCCCGAGCGTCTCCCGAAGGTCCGGTCGGTCGAGGAGCTTGCGCAGGATTCGTTCAATCTCATCGATATCTCGTTTCCGTGAGACGAACCCGACCTCGGCCGCTTCAATGACATTCGCCGCATGGCCTGACACTGCTGCGACAATCGGTTTGCCGACCGCCATATAGTCGATGAGTTTCCCCGGAATGACCGTATCGAACACTTCTTGCTCGATCAGGCTGACAAAGGCGACGTCCGCATTTTTAATCGCCTGGAACGCCTCGGTCCGTGGCATCGCTTCTAGGAACAAGAAGTTTTGGAAGCCACGCTCTTTGATCGTCTGCTTCAACTCTTCTTTCCGGTACCCGTAGCCGATCAGTTTGAAATGAATCCGTGGTTCGTCTCGGAACCGTTCGGCGAGTTCGAGCAAGAGCGAGACGTCCTGCGCGAGCCCCATGTTTCCGGCATATAAAATCTCCATCCGGTCGTCCGGTGGGATCGTCCGCTCAAGCGTTCGTTCCGATTCCCGAATCGAGTTCGGCATATAGTGAATCTTCTCGTTCGGGACACCGCGTTGACGAAGATAGCTGCGGAATCCTTCCGAGTTGATGATGACCTCGTCGGCGGCACGATATAACCGCTTCTCGAGCCAAAATGCCGGTGCGAGCACCCAATCGTGTTTGAACACACCGACCCCTTTCACCGATTCCGGCCAAAGGTCACGGACGTCTAGAATGAGCGGGACACGGTATTGCCGTTTCGCATATACTCCGACAAACGCCATAAAAAAAGAAGGGGTCGTCGCAAATACGACGTCTGGCTTCAATTTTAACTGACGGACGGACCCGATCCCTTTCACCATCTGTTCAAGGAACAAGAAGAGACGGCTGACCATGTTGGACGTATGTTTCCGCTTCTTCGTGATGAGCCGTTTGATGAACGGTTGGTTGTTCAGCTCCCGGTCATTCCAGAAACGGTCGTCCTGATACATATCAAAGCTCGGGTACGAAGGGGCGGCCGTGATGACCTCGACTTCATACCCGCGCTGCTTCATCAAATGCGTAATGTTTTGCATCCGGTTGCCGGCACTGCCGATCTCCGGATAATAGTTTTGACACACCATGAGCATTGTTTTCAAAAATAACACACCTTACTGTTGATCAAGTTCGTCCACGAGCCGTTTTAACAAGGCATGGACGTCATCTTTTAAATCAGGATCGCTGAGCGCGTGGCAAATCGTCGTCTCGACGAATCCGATCGGCTCCCCGACGTCATAGCGTCGACCGTCGAACTCGTAGGCGAAAATCGTCTGCGCCTCATTCAAGCGTGCGATCGCATCCGTCAATTGAATCTCGCCGCCGGCACCTGCTTCTTGCCCCGATAACGCCTCAAAGACGTCCGGTTTCAGGATGTAGCGACCGAGGATGGCGAAGTTCGACGGGGCCTCACCGATGGGTGGTTTCTCAACGAACGTCCGCACCGGAATGAGCTTCCCTTCGACGGCAAGCGGGTCAATTATACCATATCGGTTCGTCATTTCATACGGGACGCGCTGCACACCGATGATGGAACGGTCATGTGCCTCGTATTGATCAATCAACTGCTTCGTCGCAGGTACGTCGGATTCGATGATGTCGTCCCCGAGCAAGACGGCGAACGGCTCGTCCCCGATGAATTTCCGGGCGCACCAGATCGCATGACCGAGACCTTTTGGCTCCTGTTGGCGTATGTAGTGAATATTCGCCAAATTCGAGGAGTGTCGGACGGATTCGAGTAAGCGGGTCTTCCCTTTTGACTCCAAGTTTTGTTCCAACTCGAGCGCGCGGTCGAAATGATCTTCAATGGCACGCTTGTTCTTACCCGTGACGATGATGATGTCTTCGATTCCAGAAGCGACGGCTTCCTCGACGATGAACTGAATCGTCGGCTTGTTGACGATTGGCAACATCTCTTTTGGCATGGCTTTCGTGGCTGGTAGGAAGCGGGTACCGAGACCGGCGGCTGGGATGATAGCTTTACGTACTCGTGTCATAAGCAATGGCTCCTTTACGCATTATGTAAAGAGTATACCCAAAATTTGTGTGTTCTGACACAAAATAGAGGTCATGACAAAATCGTCATGACCAATCGTCGTCGCGCTTCGTTCTCAGATAGTACCACACTCCAAATGCGATCAGACCGATGACCAGAAGAATCCCTAGCATCATCATGAGAAACGCCTCCCTCATTTATGCTTCACTAGTTATATTCCCTTCCCACATCGCTTCAGAACCATTTCGATCCATGCATTTGAATGAAACGAAGTTCTTCTTGATAATGATCGTAATGCCCTTCATCCATCATCTTTTGAAAGGCGATATCCCCTTCGTTCGCTTTCCGCTTCATCAAGAGGCAGAGTGCCTCGATGCGTAACTGTAGCATCTCAAACAAGTCTTCTTTTGCGTCATCCCAACCATATGCCTTTAAGAATAATGAAACACGTTTTTTATACGTCTCATTATCTCGAACCGCATCGTAATAGATGGCCTCTCCCGATTCAGCTTGATGGCGGCGACTGAGCGGAACGAATGTGTAGAGTGCGTAGACGATGTCCCAAGCTCTCGGACCTGGCGCAGCCAAATCAAAGTCGATGATCCCCGATACTTTCCCCTCATAAAAAATCGTGTTGTAGACGGCGAAGTCATTATGGCAAATGACCTCTAACGGTTGAGGTGTGTTGTCAATCGGTACCCACTCCGCTGACCACTCAAAATCTGACGACGCATCATGTAGCCGTCTCATCAGTCGTGCAGCACCTTGAATCGCCTCATCGGACCACATATAGGATTTGAGAGGATAGTCTGCAGTTTCTCCATTTAAATACGTTAAGATTTCGCGACCTTGCTCGTCGATTCCCACAAACCGTGGAACCTCTGAAATCCCCTTCGCCTCCAGATGCCTCAACAACCGATGAATATTCGAACTGCCATCCTTCTGCGTACGATAGACGTAATTCCCTTTTTTATAGACGGTCGATACGTTCCCCCCGCTCAGTCGTTCTTCTTGTTCATTCAATTCGTCCACCCAATCCCCCCTACTGTTTTTCAGTCATGTTCAGTATACAGCAACATAAGATATCGATGACGAGGAGTTCCGACACAGAGCGTTCACGCCCGTCGATTGAATGGATATTCCACAAAAAAACAGGCCCGCCATGCGGCGAGCCTGAAAACAATCAATTATTTTTTGAGGTTGTAGAACGACTTGATGCCGTCGTATTTCGCTACATCGCCGAGCATGTCTTCGATGCGGAGAAGTTGGTTATATTTCGCGATACGGTCTGTACGTGAAAGTGAACCAGTTTTGATTTGTCCAGCGTTTGTCGCAACAGCGATGTCCGCGATTGTCGCGTCTTCTGTTTCACCAGAACGGTGTGAGACAACTGCTGTGTAACCAGCTTTTTTAGCCATTTCGATCGCGTCGAATGTTTCTGTGAGCGTACCGATTTGGTTAACTTTGATGAGGATCGAGTTCGCGATTCCTTTTTCGATACCTTCAGCAAGTTTAGATGTGTTCGTTACGAAGAGGTCATCCCCAACGAGTTGAACTTTGTGTCCGATTTTGTCTGTGAGAAGCTTGTGGCCATCCCAGTCGTTTTCGTCACAACCATCTTCGATTGAGAGGATTGGGTACTTGTCAACGAGCTCAGCGTAGAAGTCTACAAGCTCAGCAGTTGTGAGTGACTTGCCTTCACCAGCGAGTTCGTATTTACCAGTTGACTTGTCGTAGAACTCAGAAGATGCAACGTCCATTGCGAGGTAGACGTCTTCGCCTGGTTTGTAACCAGCTTTTTCGATCGCTTCAAGGATAACTGTGATCGCTTCTTCGTTCGATTTCAAGTTTGGTGCGAAACCACCTTCGTCACCGACTGCTGTGTTAAGACCCATACCAGAAAGAACTGATTTGAGGGCGTGGAATACTTCAGCACCCATACGGAGCGCTTCACGGAATGTCGGTGCGCCAACAGGCATGATCATGAACTCTTGGAAGTCCACGTTGTTGTCCGCGTGTGAACCACCGTTGATGATGTTCATCATTGGTGTTGGAAGTGTCTTCGCGTTGAATCCACCGAGGTATGTGTAAAGTGGGAGACCAAGCTCATCTGCTGCTGCGTGAGCTGCTGCCATTGACACACCGAGGATTGCGTTAGCACCAAGTTTAGCTTTGTTTGGCGTACCGTCGAGTTCGATCATTTTCGCATCGATTGCGTTTTGGTCGAAGACATCGTAGCCGATGAGTTCTGGTGCGATTGTGTCGTTCACGTTCGCAACTGCTTTCAAGACACCTTTACCGAGGTAACGTGACTTGTCGCCATCGCGAAGCTCAACTGCTTCGTGCTCACCTGTTGATGCGCCTGATGGGACGAGGGCACGGCCGAAACCGCCGTCTTCTGTGAAGACTTCTACTTCTACTGATGGGTTACCGCGTGAATCTAAAATCTCGCGTGCGTAAATTTCTGTAATCATTGACATGAAAAATCGCTCCTTTTCGTTTGAAAAATAGTTGTATTATTTTGTAACGATTGATGAACCAGTCATTTCAGCTGGCTGCTCTCCACCGAGAAGGTCGAGAAGTGTTGGGGCGAGGTCGCAAAGTGCGCCTTCGAGAACTGGTTTCAGTTCGACTCCCTCTTTTGTGATGATACACGGAACAGGTTCCGTCGTGTGCGCCGTCATCGGCGAGCCGTCCGGGTTCGTGACGATGTCTGCGTTCCCGTGGTCTGCTGTGATGATGGCCGCGCCGCCTTTAGCAAGTAATGCGTCCACTACTTTACCGAGGCACTCATCGACTGCTTCGATCGCTTTCTTCGTCGGCTCAAGCTTACCTGAGTGACCAACCATATCCGGGTTCGCGAAGTTGATGATGTATGCATCATACTCATCCGACTCGATACGCTCGAGCAAGCCGTCTGTGAGTTCGTACGCACTCATTTCTGGTTGCAAGTCGTATGTCGCGACTTTCGGTGAAGGTACGAGGAGACGATCCTCGCCTTCGAATGGCTTTTCTTTTTGCCCGTTCAAGAAGAACGTGACGTGTGGGTACTTCTCTGTTTCTGCGGCACGGAGCTGTTTGTATCCTTGCGCAGAGAGTGTTTCCCCGAGTGTGTTTTTCAAATCTTCCGGTGGGAAGACGATGTCCGTGTCGATATCATCCGAGTACTTCGTCATCGAAACGAGAAGAAGGTTCTCAGGATGGTTTTCAGAGAGTTTGAAGCCTTCGAATCCAGCTTTCTCTTTGAATACTTTCGACAACTGGATCGCCCGGTCCGGACGGAAGTTGAAGAACATGATCGCATCGTTGTCTTGAATTGTTGCGATCGGCTTGCCATCTTTTTCGATGACTGTCGGTAAGACGAACTCATCCGTCAAATCGTTCTCATACGACTTCTTGAGAACCTCGACTGGGTCCGTACCGACTTCGCCTTTTCCGTTTACGAGGACGTCGTATACTTTCTCGACGCGCTCCCAACGGTTGTCGCGGTCCATGGCATAGTAGCGACCAGACACGCTAGCGACTTGACCGACACCGAGTTCAGCGAGCTTTTCTTCTGTTTCCTTGAGGAAACCAGCACCTGACTTCGGATCACAGTCACGGCCGTCCGTGAACGCGTGAATGTACACTTTTTCAATACCGTGGAGTTTTGCGAACTCAACGATGGCATACATGTGTTTGATGTGCGAGTGAATCCCACCATCTGACACGAGGCCCATGATGTGGAGGCTCGAGTCATGTTTCTTCACATGTCCTGCCAAATGGTTCATCGCCTGACGGTCGAAGAACGAACGATCCTTGATTGCGTTGTTGACGCGTGAGAGTGACTGATAGACAACTCGACCGGCACCGATATTTAAGTGACCGACTTCCGAGTTCCCCATCTGCCCTTCTGGAAGACCGACGTACTCGCCTTTTGCGTTTAAGAGCGTATGTGGATACTGCTCCCAGTAGCGATCGAAGTTCGGCTTGTCTGCAGCCAAGACCGCGTTACCGAACGATTCGTCACGCATCCCGAAACCATCTAAGATGATGAGTGCGACTGGTCTAGCCATTTAAATCGCCTCCAACAATTTGAGGAACGAAGCTGCTTCAAGTGAAGCACCGCCGACGAGTGCGCCGTCGATATCTTCTTGTGCCATGTACTCTTTGATGTTCTCAGGTTTTACAGATCCACCGTATTGGATGCGTACTGCAGCCGCTACGTCTTCGCCGTAAAGACCTTTCACCACGTCGCGAACATACTTACAAGAGCTTTGTGCGTCAGCTTCGTCCGCTGATTTACCTGTACCGATTGCCCAAACTGGCTCATACGCGATGACGAGTTGTTTGACTTGGTCAGCAGAGAGGTCAGCAAGACCGCCTTCGACTTGTGTTTTGATGACTTCTTCGAACTTGTCGCCTTCGCGCTCCTCGAGTGTTTCACCGACACAAACGATTGGCGTAAGACCGTGTTCGAACGCTTTTTTCGTTTTGCTGTTGATGAACGCATCTGATTCGCCGAAGTACTCGCGACGTTCTGAGTGACCGAGGATGACGTAAGTCACGCCGAGGTCAGCGACCATAGCTGGGCTGATTTCGCCAGTGTAGGCACCGCTATCTTTGTCGTACATGTTTTGTGCACCGAGCTTCAAGTTTGACCCTTTAGCTGCTTCTACCATCGGTGCGAGGAAAAGTGCCGGAGCACCAATCGCTGCATCTACTTTGTCAGTAGACGGGATGTTGTTTTTAACTTCCTCTACGAAAGCGACTGCTTCCGAGAGTGTTTTGTTCATTTTCCAGTTACCTGCAATAATCGGTTTACGCATCGATAACCCTCCTCTAAATTACTTGTCGTTAAGCGCCTCGACACCTGGAAGTTTTTTGCCTTCCATGAATTCGAGTGACGCGCCACCACCAGTTGAAATGTGACTCATCTTGTCAGCAAGACCAAACTTGGCTGCCGCAGCGGCTGAGTCGCCACCACCGATGATTGAATATGCATCGCTGTCTGCAAGTGCTTGAGCGACACCTTTCGTTCCGTTTGCGTATTTATCAAGTTCGAATACGCCCATCGGTCCGTTCCATACGACAAGTTTCGATTCGCGAATCGCGTCCGCGTAAAGTTCGACTGTCTTCGGTCCGATATCAAGACCCATGTGATCCGCTGGGATCGAGTCGATATCGACTGGGCCGACATACGTTTCTTCGCCGAATTCTTTCGTGATGACACAGTCGACAGGCATCAAGAACTTCACGCCTTTGTCTTCTGCTTTCTTCATGAATTGACGAGCGAGGTCAAGCTTATCCTCTTCAAGGAGCGACGTCCCGACTTCGTGCCCGAGTGCTTTCGAGAACGTGTACGAGAGTCCGCCACCGATGATGAGTGTGTCAACGATGTCAAGAAGGTGGTCGATGACCCCAATCTTGTCAGCTACTTTCGACCCGCCGATAATCGCCGTGAACGGACGGTCTGGGTTAGAAAGAGCTTTACCGAGAACTTCAAGTTCTTTTTCCATCAAGAGACCAGCAACGGCTGTATCCACGTGGTGTGCAATTCCTTCAGTTGAAGCGTGTGCACGGTGAGCCGCGCCGAACGCGTCGTTGACGTATACGTCAGCAAGTGCTGCGAATCCTTTTGCAAGTTCAGCGTCGTTTTTCGTTTCACCTGGGTAGAAACGAACGTTCTCTAAAACGACGACATCGCCTTCAGAGAGTTTAGCGACCGCTTCTTCTGCGACCGGACCGTATGCTTCTTCGACGAGCGGTACATCTTTTCCGAGGAGCTCAGCGAGACGCTTCGCTACTGGAGCAAGTGAGAACTCAGGGTTCTTCTCGCCTTTTGGACGGCCGAGGTGGCTCGCAAGGACGAGTTTCGCACCACCGTCAAGCAAATGCTTGATTGTTGGAAGTGCGGCTTGGATCCGAGTTTCATCTTGGATGACGCCATCTTTGAGTGGAACGTTGAAGTCAACGCGGCAAAAGACGCGTTTCCCTTTTACATCGATGTCACGAATAGACTGTTTGTTCATAACTTTCGCCTCCATATGTCGTGCGTGTCATTTCATAAATAGAGCGGAGAACAATCTCTTGTTTCCGCTCCTATTTGATTCTATTTAGTTCACGAAATTACTTCGCGATGTTAGCGAAGTGCTTAACTGTGCGAACCAATTGTGCAGTGTAAGACATTTCGTTGTCATACCAAGAAACTGTTTTAACGAGTTGCTTGTCGCCAACTGTCATTACTTTAGTTTGAGTCGCGTCGAAGAGTGAACCGTATGTGATTCCAACGATGTCAGAAGAAACGATTTCGTCTTCAGTGTAACCGAATGACTCGTTTGCTGCTGCTTTCATCGCTGCGTTTACTTCGTCTACAGATACTTGCTTGTCGAGTACAGTTACGAGCTCAGTAAGTGAACCTGTAGCAACTGGTACACGTTGTGCAGCACCGTCAAGTTTTCCTTGAAGTTCAGGGATTACGAGACCGATTGCTTTAGCAGCACCTGTTGTGTTAGGTACGATGTTCGCTGCAGCTGCACGTGCACGACGGAAGTCACCTTTCGGGTGTGGAGCGTCAAGCGTGTTTTGGTCGCCAGTGTAAGCGTGGATCGTAGTCATGAGACCTTCAACGATTCCGAACTGGTCTTGAAGTACTTTAGCCATTGGTGCCAAGCAGTTTGTTGTACAAGAAGCACCTGAGATGACTGTTTCAGTACCATCGAGGATGTCGTGGTTTGTGTTGTAAACAACAGTCTTCATGTCACCTGTAGCAGGAGCCGAGATAACAACTTTCTTCGCGCCAGCTTTCAAGTGAAGCTCAGCTTTTTCTTTAGAAGTGAAGAATCCAGTACATTCGAGAACGATGTCTACACCGAGGTCTCCCCATGGAAGTTCTTCAGGGTTACGGTTAGCAAGCGTGATAACTTTCTCTCCGTTTACGAGGAAGTGATCGTCATGTACTTCAACTTCTCCGTCGAAACGACCTTGAGTCGTGTCATACTTGAGAAGGTGCGCAAGCATCTTCGTGTCTGTCAAGTCGTTGATTGCAACAACTTCGATCCCTTCGTTTTTGATGATCTCGCGGAATGCCAAACGACCGATACGTCCAAATCCGTTAATACCAACTTTTACTGCCATGTTAATTTCCTCCTTAGGGTAGAAGCTATTTATTGAAGAGCCAACGGGGGGTCAACTCTTTAATAACAAGTTAATAATTCTTTCGCCGCACCTTCGTCTGTGACGAGGATGATGTTCGACGTGTGTTTCGCATAAGCGGCGATCGCCTGTGCCTTCGATTTTCCTCCAGCAACCGCGATGACGGTATCCATGTCATCCAGCTCTTCGAGTTGGATCCCGACCGTCTTGACGCGATGAACGATCTCACCTTCCGCATTGAAATAATATCCGAATGCTTCGGCGACGGCGTCATGCCTTTCAATCATCCGCAAATGCTCCGGTGATGCATGACGGCGTTTTGCCATCGTTTCTGCCTCACCAATTCCATGTACCACAATTCGCGCCGCTCTAATCATTTCCAGTACATTTTTAATACTAGGTTCCTCCACCATCCGGTCGAATGTTTCTTGTGACACTTCATCCGGAATATGTAGAAGATGATAGTCTGCGTGGGCCCGGTCCGCCATGCGTGAGCAGACGGTATTCGCTTGAAGTTCAAGCGTTTCACCAAGACCTCCGCGTGCGGGCACAAAATGCATCGGGCGTTCTTTTTTATCGGGCGACATCATCGCCGCAACCGATGCCATCGTCGTTCCACCTGTTACCGCAATCACGTTATCATCCGGTGCGAGCCGCGCTTTTAACTGCGTGACCGCTGCCCGTCCGATATCGCGTTGGACCCAGAATGTCTCATCTGAATCACCTGGTACAATGACGACTTGGCGAACCCCTAATTTCTCTTCGAGCTCTCTTGCCACTTCTGAGATTCCGAGAAGTTCTCCCATGATCTCGTGCAAGTCCCGTAAGACGTTTCGTCCCGTCTCACTAAGGGAAATTCCTTGAGTAGCGACGTAAAGAAGACCTTGGTCTTTCAAAAAGTCGACTTCTCGTCTGAGCACCCGTTCGGTCAGTCCCAAACTCGTTGCGAGTGTCCTGCGGCCAATCGGCTGCATCAAGCGGACATAATGTAAGATATCGTAACGATGTCGGAGCGTATCGAGCAGGTCAGGGACAATTTGCTTCTGAACGTGAATCAGTTGCTGGATCATGCTCTTCCCCCCTCGACTTTCAGTGTGGACAACTTTTGTCCCACTTTTTTATTTGCGTCCCACCGCTACGAGTTCATCTTATCAATCACTTTTCCGTCTGGCAACCCCTTCAAACGTTTTTTTTCGATGTAAGCGTATACTTAACAAAATCTTCAACTTTGTTGTCATCATATCGCCCTTGACTGATGACTTGTCCTTCGTGTATAAGAACGGGGATTTCGAAGAGGTACTTCGCCTCAAGTACCTCGTCTCCCGTGATGTCGACCTGTTCGAGTTCGATCGGATAATCTTCCTGCAACCATTCGAGCATGACGATTGCCTCGTCACAGAGTGAACAATTGTCACGTTTATATAATGTAAATTTCATTTTCGTCATCCTTTCCATAACTGTCGCTCACGCTCACGTGAATTGCCGAATCCGAGTTCTTCACGATAGTTCGTCACGGTCCGTCGCGTCACGAGATATCCGTATCGGGCGAGCTCTTTAGCGAGGGCTTGATCACTTTGCGGCGCCTTCTCTCGTTGGATGAGTTCCGCGAGCGTCCGTTTGATCATGAACGGCGAATGCCCATGACTCGTCGACCGGACGAAAAAGTGTCGCCATTCCATGATTCCGCCCTCGGTCTTCGCGAACTTCCCTTGTATGGCACGCCCGACCGTTGATTCGTGCTTTCCGATTTGTTGCGCGACGGTACGACGTGTCAACGGATGGAGGACAAGTTCTCCTTTGAGCCACTCGGTCTGACGCGACTCGATGACCGCCCAAATGTCTCGAAGCGTCTCGTTACGCATCGCAAGGGATGTCATCCACCATTTCGCCTCGCGGTCATTCCCGACACGCGTCTCGTCAAGTTCAGGACTGAGCCACGTCGTGACAAGCTCCCCGTCCTCCACACACACTTCGACTTCCGGATAGACGTGCCCCGTTTCTTCATATAATAAAGGACGCTTCGGGAGTGTCGCGACAATCCGTTCTAGACGGGCTAGTTCTTCTTCCGAAATCGCGAGCGCGCTTGCCATCTGTTGATGGCTCACTCCACTCTCAATCGCATCGAATACATCGACGACGCGCGGGTCCTCATGCTCAATCGCATGCCGATACTGACACTCCCGTTCCGTTCTTGCCCCGATCCCCGTCGGTTCAAGAAATAGGAGTGCCTGTCTCGCCTGTTCGATTTGAGAGACGTCGATACCGAACCGCTCCGCCAATCCCTCATTCGTGTCCGGCAACAACCCTCGATGATCGAGCAAGAGGACGAGTTGTCGTCTCAGCTCCTTCTCCGTCTCGCTTCCGCTTCCTTCCCGAATCTGCGTGAACAGCTTCTCTTCGAACGCACTCGCCGCATCTGCAATCCATCCGAGATCCCCGCTCCCGAAATGAATGTTTGGATTATGTCGCGCGAGCCGTGCTAGACGAAACGTGAGCGCGAGACGATCCGCCTCGAGTACCGGCAGCCGTTGCACAAGGTCTTGTGTCATCTGTTGCTGTTGCACCTGTTTTTGTTCTTGCCGTTGCATCGTTCTCCCCCCTCTCTTCTATTGTAACGAACCCGCTCCACTCGCGCTCAAAAAAGCGTAATGAACAGGATTGCTTTTTCAATAAAACAAATGTATAATAAATTCGTGTCACACACATGCACCCGTAGCTCAGGGGATAGAGCACTGGTTTCCGGTGCCAGGTGTCGGGAGTTCGAATCTCTCCGGGTGTATTACATAAAAGGACGAAGGCCTAATTAAGGTCTTCGTCCTTTTTTTTGTTTTCTCCCTCAATTTCAAACCACCATCCTTTTTATGTATCCTTTATATAGTATATTTAAGTAAAAGGATTGGAAACGAGGTGTCAATTAATGGCTCATACTGTTCCTGAAACGATTCGTTCATCCGCAACAGCAGGAGAGCGGCTCGTATTTCGTACGTTGAAACGCTACCTTCCAGACGATTACATCGTTTATTTTGAACCCAATATACACGGTCGAAGACCTGATTTCGTCATCATCGGACCTGATTTAGGGTTAATCGTTTTAGAAGTGAAAGACTATACGCGTTCTACTCTCTACCAACTGAACCATGATGAATGGATGATCACTCCCGCAAACGGATCTCAAAAGAAAGTAAAAAGTCCATTTCTACAAGCCCGTGAAAATATGTTCAAACTGACTGACGTCCTAAAAAAGGATCAAAACCTGATTCAACACGAAGGAAAATATGCGACGACATTAAAATTCCCTTATGGATCAGGCGTCATTTTTACACGATTGACACAAGATGACTGTATTCGTCATGGACTCTATCAAGTCATTGATCCTTGTTTTTCTCTGATGCGTGATGAAATCAACCCGGATGATTCACAATTCTCAGAAGAAATCCTCATCGAAAAAATTCTGAATATGTTCACGGTTCCTTATCGCCTGAGGCAACCGTTGACTAGTGAAGAAATCGATGCGATTCGTTATCATCTCTTCCCAGAAGTTCGAATCAGCGCCGAATTTAAAAAAGTCACACCATATCAAGACCAGCTTTTACTATCCCTTCACAACATCCGGGCGATGGACCTACATCAAGAGAACTTGGCCAAACAACTCGGTGATCAAAATCGTTTAATTCGAGGTGTTGCAGGTAGTGGCAAGACCCTCATTTTGGCGAGTCGCGCTAAACTGTTATCTAAACAACATCCCGAATGGAAGATTTTAATCCTATGTTACAATATCTCGCTAGCCCGTTTTATCGAACAGATGGTACAACAGATGATGTTAGAACCGGATGATTTATTCGATTTCGATCCTCAGTTGAAACAGAGGAACCATTTGATTGAAGTTCGAAATTTCCACGCCTGGTTGCAGAATGATTTACACATCTCGGAAAGAAGAATACCGGCGATACTTGAAAAGTTAAGGAAGCGAGAAATCATCTTCCCGTCTTACGATGCGATTTTGATTGATGAGGGACAAGACTTCGAACCCGAATGGCTCGAACTTGCAAGCGAACTTTTAAATCCTGAAACGAAATCGCTTTTACTCGTCGAAGATCGAGCGCAGTCTATCTATAAACGAAAACGTAGTTATGTACAGGATACCGGTTTGGATTTCCGAGGAAGGTCCAAAATTCTAAACATTAATTACCGAAACACTTCTCAAATCGTATCGTTCGCCTGGTCGTTTTATCAATCCAATTCCTCCCTAAAAGATAAAGTTGTGACGAAGGAATTAGATGGTGAAATCATTGCTCCTCAAAGTACGCTTCGAAGAGGTCCTGAACCAGCCATTATTAAATGTGATCATTTCTTCAAAGAGGCAGATCTCGTTGCTCGGCAAATAAAAAAATTACATGACGAGAAAAAAGTCCCCTATTCTGAAATGTTGATCCTGTATCGCGTCCAGAAGTTCTCGACGATGCATTATGTCGACACGTTACAACGTGCCCTAAACTACTATGGAATCGAGTACTTTTGGATTACGGAGAGTAGCGAGACGAAACGTACCTTCTCAAAAGATGATCAACGCGTAAAAATTAGTACAATTGACAGCAGTAAAGGTCTTGATTTTCAAGCCGTTTTTATCGTAAACGTTGAAAATATGCCGTTTAAATATGAAGAAGATCTTGAGCGTGAAGTCTCTCTCCTTTACATCGGAATGACGCGTGCTAAAGAATATCTCTTCTTATCCTATTCAGGTGAATCCACTTTCACACGTTATTTTGAATCACGTCGGGTAATCAAACCAGCTCGTCCAAAGCTAAATGGGTAACCATCACGTCTTGAGACGTTTTACACATCGAGGGTCGTGGAATAAGCAGTAGAAAGGGTTTCTGTTTGACCAACATTGACTATACAGGTATGATGAACTTACAACCTACATAAAGGAGGCAGATTCAATGTTAATTCCAACAGTTATCGAACAGACAGGCCGTGGGGAGCGCGCGTACGACATCTACTCACGCTTGCTCAAAGACCGTATCATCCTTCTCGGAAGTGCGATTGACGACAACGTCGCGAACTCAATCGTCGCACAGCTCCTCTTCCTCGCAGCTGAGGATCCAGAAAAGGACATCTCGCTCTACATCAACAGCCCAGGTGGTTCGATTACAGCAGGTATGGCGATTTATGACACGATGAACTTCATCAAGCCAAACGTGTCGACGATTTGTATCGGAATGGCTGCATCGATGGGTGCCTTCTTGCTCCAAGCCGGTGAAAAAGGAAAACGCTTCGCACTTCCGAACGCAGAAATCATGATTCACCAACCGCTCGGCGGCACACAAGGCCAAGCGTCAGACATTAAGATTCACGCAGAACGCATCATCAAAATGCGTGAGAAATTGAACCAAATCATGGCTGAGAACACAGGACAGCCACTTGAAGTCATCGAGCGCGACACAGAGCGTGACTACTTCATGGCAGCTGACCAAGCGAAAGACTACGGTCTCATCGACAAAGTCATGACACGCTAATCATACAAAAGACGTTTCCCGATTGATTGGGAAACGTCTTTTTCTATTCGATGGGCATCCAGACTTCAATCATGTCATCCGCCCCTGCCTGCCCGTGAATGTAGCGTTCAAAGTCGACCGCATCGCGAAGCGTCACGTCTGGAACGTTTAACAGTTGCTCATATGTCGTAGGAATCATCGGGATGCCCCCTTCGACCGTCGCGACGATATAGTTCCCTTCCGTCAGTTCGACTTGTCGCGCTCCTTCCCCACTCACGGGCTTCGTCATGCCAGCCACATAGCCGTTCTCATGTGGGAGGCAGACGCCATATGACTCATCTGTCGTCAATTCTGGTTGAAGTTTCACCCATACCTGAGGGATTTCTTCTAGCGTGCTCCCATAACCATATACTAAAATCGGTTCACGCAATGTTTCATATCGAATGTTCATGTCGTCCCCTCCTGACTGCATCGACCGAATCTGTCCCTCGATTCGATGAAGCTGTTCAATTTCCGTCCTGACTTCACGTAACCGCGTTTCAAGCAATGCCTCGATTGATAAATTAGACTGGATTTGTTCCATACTCAGTCCAATCTGACGCAATCGTTTGATTTCGCTTAAACGTCGAATCTCGTCCATCCCATACATTCGATAGTGATTATCGGATCGGATTGGTCGCACGAGACCTCGTGCTTCATAAAATTTGATGGCTTTGACCGACAACCCGGTCACATGCGCCACTCTCCCAATTGGAATCAAAGTTTCCCCACCTCCTATCTTCACTGTACAGCCGTCCCTTGGAGGCAGGTCAACCCATTAGTTTTCAGGTACCCTGACACCGAACACGTATCGGCTGTCGCCTTGTGTCCATTCCCCACCAACCTCATATACATAAATACCTGGTTCGTCTGGCACGACCGGTTCAGCCGGGACGAGTTCTCCGTCGTCGACTCGATAAAAAGTCGATTCCATCGGGTCGGCATGGTAGACGACGTCAATCGCATCACCCGGTTTGACCGTGATCAGTTGCAGGTCCTCGGCTTCCGGCAAGCCGTAGTCGGCGCACGTTGCACGATTGCCGGCTTCCCAACAATAGGTCGATTGCTCCACTTCCGCTGTCACCGAGCCGACACGAACCGTCGGGAGCGGCGGCTTGACCGGGTCGTCCCCATCACCGAACCAAGACACTGCGACATAAATCATCCCCACACCGACAAGTAACCCAATCAATACGATCCAAAAACGTCGATTGCTCTTCACGGTCTCATCTCCTTTCCTCACTCATTCCCTATCGTGCGGTAAAATCCCTACTCCAACAAAAAAAGACCCACTTCCGTGAGTCTTGTGCGTCATTTCGGACGACGCAGTCCTTTCATCATATAGCCGCCTTTGAAGTCGATTGGGTCGAATGCGACGAGAAACGCCTTCGGCTCATGCTTCTCGACGAGTTCACGCAATTCTTTCATCCGTGTCCGGGCTGCCAAGACGTCCAGACGATAACGGACACCGTCTCGCCCTTGACCTTGGTAATGCGTCACCCCGTAACCATTGTCACGCATCTGTTGGATGAGCTCCGCCGGATACTCTTTCGTATGGACTTGAATCATGTTGTAGCCGATGGCGAGTTTACGTTCAACGTAGCCACCGAGTAAAATCCCAAGTCCGAACCCGACCGCATAAACGATCATACCGAGCGTCGTCAAATCTTGGAATACAATCCCGAGCGCGAAGATGTAGATGAGCGTTTCAAGCGTCCCGAACAGACCCGCGATGACCGTCTTCCCTTTCACGAGCATAATCGTCCGGAGCGTGAGCACCGGGACGTAGATAAGTTGTAGCAATAGGATGAGTAAGATTTGACCCATTCGATCGACCTCCGTTCAAATTCATTACCACCACTATTCCAAATTTCCGAGAGAGATGCAACTAAAAAAGGCTGACCGAAGTCAACCTTATTATTTCGTATCTAGATTTTTCACGCTTGTGAGCAATTCGTAGTCTTTACGAATCACTTCGTAGATCGCGTTCTTATCTCCGTTCAACAACTCTTCCGCACGAAGCTGGTTCAAGAGAAGGCTTGTTGCGAACGTGACGAGTGCACTCTTCGGAATTCCGATTTCTTTTGCGCGCTCCGTGATGACTTGGTCGAGCTTAGCGTCAATCGTGAGCGATAATCTTTTCTTTTCATTCGACATAGTGATGAAGCTCCTTTAATTCCTATTCAGTAAACCTATTCCAGTTGCTTATTATATAGGAAGAATGGTTTTGGTGCAACCGCGTCACGAAGAGGCGATCTCATCGCCGCTCCGCACACGCTCTGCAATTTGGTCAATTTTACGAAGTCGATGGTTGATTCCAGACTTCGAAATTGGACCAGACTCGAGCATTTCCCCGAGTTCTTGTAACGAGACGTCTTGATGCGTGACGCGCAGTTCAGCGATTTCTCGAAGTTTTTTCGGCAAGACATCGAGGCCGACCGTCCGTTCCAAGAACTTGATGTTCTCGACTTGGCGTAACGCCGCCCCGACCGTCTTGTTCAAGTTGGCCGTCTCACAGTTGACGAGGCGGTTGACGGAGTTGCGCATGTCTTTGATGATGCGTGCATCCTCAAATTCGAGCATTCCTCGTGTCGCACCAATCAACTTGAGGAAGTCGGAGATCTTCTCGCTCTCTTTCATATAGAGGATGTGCCCTTTTTTCCGTTCGAGCGTCTTCGCGTTCAAATCGAACCGATTCGCCAGATCGCGTAGCGCCTGGTTATGGTTTTCATACAAGCTGTAGACTTCGAGGTGATACGACGACGTCTTCGGATGGTTGATTGACCCTCCGGCGAGGAAGGCCCCACGCAAGTAGGCGCGTGCCAAGTTCTCATCACGTGTCATATCTGAGTTCAGCGTCCGAATCATCTCATAGTGCTCCCCGAGAATCTCGAGGTCACGAAGCATCGTCTCCGCATGCTGTGACACACGGACGATATAGACGTTATTCTTTTTCAGACGCATTTTCTTCCGTACGAATAAGTCTAGCGGATGGTCATAGAGGCGTTTCATCAACGAATACATCCGACGGGCGATCGAGGCGTTTTCGGTCGAGACGTCGAGCGTCATGCCTCGTCCTAGGGCGAGTGAGATGACGCCGTTCATCCGAACGAGTGCCGACAACTCTGCTTTCGCCTCGGCGTCGTTCACTTCGAGTTGTGTCAATTCTTTCTTCACATCTGATGCAAAGCTCATCGAGTCCCCCTCCTTTCTATCTTTCAAACAATTCTTATTTCAATTCAAGCTGCTGAAACGAACGTGGTTTCTTGATTCGGAGCACGCGTTGCATGACGAGTCCGGCGATGGCGTCGGAGTCATGACGGATGTAATCCCGATTGTAATCGACGATATCCCCCGCAAGGACATTCGTTCCATAGTTTCGGAGCTTTTTCCGGTCGAAGCGGACTTCTTCCGATCCGTCTTCGAGGTAGCGCTCCAAATATTCTTCATCGATCGGCTCATTATTGACGACGATCGTATCAATCGACGCCTTCCCGAGATAGGCTTCGATGGCCTTCAAGTGCTTCATCGCATCATAGCCCTTCGTCTCGCCCGGTTGCGTCATGACGTTACAAATATAGACGACCGGGACTTGTGAGCGGACGATGGCTTCCCGCACCGCTGGAATGAGCAGGTTCGGGATGATGCTCGTATAGAGGCTACCTGGACCGAGCACGATGACGTCGGCCGACTCGATTGCTTCCACGACCCCTGGGGCCGGCTTGATGCCGTCCTCGAGTAAAAACAGGCGTTTGATCGGCTGTTGATGAAGCGGGATCTTCGATTCGCCTTTGACGATCGTCCCGTCCTCAAACTCCGCCGCGAGCGTCATGAGCGTCTCGGTCACCGGCAACACTTTCCCTTGTGCGTTCAAAAGCTGTGACATGACGTCGATTGCTTTGACGAACGACCCTTCACAAATATGGGTCGCCGCCGTCAGCATCAAGTTTCCAAGAGAGTGACCTTCTAGGCCGTATCCCGTGTCGAAACGATACTGTAAAATCTTATCCATCAACGGCTCGACTTCTGACAAGGCCAAGATGACGTTACGGATGTCTCCCGGAGGCAACATATGAAACTCGTCACGCAGGCGCCCTGAACTGCCTCCGTCGTCTCCTACCGTGACGATGGCAGTGATGTCGAGTGGATAATGCTTCAAACCACGGACGAGGGTGGACAATCCCGTCCCCCCACCGATGGCAACTACTTTCCGTTCTCGTCTCATATCATTTCTCCTTCGTCGCGTGGGCAAGGTCACGGTGGACCGTCTTCACGTTGTAACGCTCTGCGAAATGCTCTGACACTTTCTCGGCGAACGTGATCGAGCGGTGTTTGCCGCCTGTGCAACCGAATGCCACCACGATCTGCGTCTTCCCTTCCCGCTTATATTGCGGAAGCAGGAATTCGAGCATATCAATCAACTTCTTATAAAATGCCCGCGCCTCCGGATGCGACATGACGTAGTCTTGCACTTCCGTCGTCTGACCCGTGAGCGGTCGAAGTTCAGGGATATAGAACGGGTTCGTGATAAAGCGGACATCAAACAGTAAGTCCACATCGAGCGGGACCCCGTGTTTGAACCCGAACGACATGAAGTTGACCGTGAACGGAATACGTTCCTCGTTGAACTGTTGCAAGATACGGTCCTTCAGCATCTGCGGCTTCAAGTCACTCGTATCGTATAGCGTATGGGCACGATCGCGGAACCCTTCTAACAGTTCGCGCTCCATCTGGATGCCGACGAGTGGCGCATCTTCTGGGGCGAGCGGATGTGACCGCCGCGTCTCTTTATAGCGACGAACGAGCACGTCGTCGCGCGTCTCTAAGTACAGAAGATGCGGGTGTACATTCTTCTTTTCCAAATCGTCAATGACGATGAACAAACTATCGATAAAATCTCTCGTACGTGTATCAATGGCGACCGCGATTTTCGGTCGGACCGAGCTGATGACATCAATCAATTGTGGTAATAGAACCGGTGGTAAGTTATCGACACAGAAATAGCCGAGATCCTCGAAACTATTCATCGCGACGGACTTCCCAGCCCCGCTCATTCCGCTGATGATGATCAATTCTTCTAATCCTTTAAAATCTTCCATCTCGCTGACGCCCCCTTAAAATTGACAACCGAGCCGTGTGTGTAGCCCTCTCCATCTAGTATAACGAACGTCCGAAAAAAAGAGAAGGACCGCGGTTCCCCGCAGTCCTACCTTCTTGAATCATGCGTTTTGTTCTTGCAACGATTCGAGGAGCCCCTCGATGAAGTGTTGAGCGTTCTGAGCGGCAATCGATCCGTCGTTCGTCGCCGTGACGACTTGGCGGAGTGTTTTCTCACGAACATCACCGGCAGCGAAGATTCCTGGGATATTCGTTTCCATCGCCTCGTTCGTGACGATGTAGCCTTGCTCGTTCGTGATCCCGAGGTCTTGGACGAATCCAGTGATCGGGTTCATGCCGATATAGATGAAGACGCCGTCGATATCGTGGTCTGTCTCTGTACCGTCAACCGTGCTGACGAGACGAGCCCCACCGACTTTTCCGTCTTTCTCTGTAATTTCTTTCAATGTGTGGTTCCAAATGAAATCGATTTTCTCATTGTCGAACGCACGTTTTTGAAGAATTTTTTGAGCACGGAGCTCGTCGCGACGGTGAACGATTGTCACCTTGTTTGCGAAACGTGTCAAGAAGACACCTTCTTCAACAGCTGAGTCGCCACCACCGATGACGAACAAATCTTTCCCTTTGAAGAACGCTCCATCACATACTGCACAGTACGATACGCCACGGCCACCGAGTTCTTCTTCACCCGGTACACCGATTTTCTTATACTGAGCACCAGAGGCGAGGATGATCGCACGCGCCTTGTAGTCGCGGTTGTGCGCATGGACGATTTTATATTCTGTTTCATCCGAGATGCTTTGCACGTCCCCATATGCATACTCCGCACCGAACGCTTTCGAATGGTCGAACATTTTCTGAGACAAGTCAGGACCGAGAATGCTGTCGTATCCTGGGTAGTTCTCGATATCTTCCGTGTTGGCCATTTGGCCACCTGGAATTCCGCGTTCGATCATAAGTGTTGAAAGGTTCGCACGTGAAGCATATAGCGCAGCGGTCATTCCGGCAGGACCGGCACCGATGATAATGACGTCATAAATTTTTTCTTCTGTCATGTTGATTCCACCTCTGCAAGAAATTGATTGCCTTTAGTATAAGAAACCTGTATGGGTATCGTCTATCTTTATGCTTGTTCGAGTGTCCGTTTGAACGAACGAACCGTCTCTGTCAACGTATCGACCGGGAGATGGAAGGCGTTCGCACAGTCCTCAAGAATCAAGGCGTCACGTTTCGTATAAAACATCCAGACGAGCGCAGCGGCCGATGCCGTTACGTCCATAAATGTTTCATCAGACAACAATAGCGTCGCAAATCGTTCATAGAAGTCACCTTCAAGACTCATCCGTTCCGCTTCCGAAACATGCGCTTCGGCAAGGACGAGGGCGTCAAACGCGCGCTTGACGCGAACGTCTCCGTGGAACGGTTGTTGACAGAGGTCGGCACGACACATCTCTGCGAAGGCACGGACCGTCTCATTCTCCGTGACGGCGTTCGTCAGCGCAAGCGCCTCAAACGCCTCATCATCTTTTAAATTAGAAATGATTCGAATGATCTCGACTCGCGCTAGGTCGGTCTCTTGACGAAGACCTTGTACGAGCGCCGAACGAAACTCGAGGTTTTCCCGAATGTCGAAACTTTGCTTCTCTTCGAAACGTTTCATCTCTTCATTGTTCAAGTAGGTGGCTGCCTCTTCTAATCGTCCTGTCTTATAGGCAGACACGCTGAGCCAATGCCCAAACAATGGGTCTCCACGAAAACCGCGGTCTTTCAATAGACGTAACTCTTCATACGCACGGTCATAATGTCCGACGAGCGCAAGTGTCGTCGCCAATTTATAACGTAGGTCAAATTGGAGTGGACGGACACGTGTGAGTGGCGTCGATAACTGCGTCGCCGCTTCGGATTGTCCCGCCTCATGCAGCAATAGAATCGTGTTCAAAATCGCATGCAAGTTGCCCGGGTTCTGGTCGAGCACATATTCGAGCGTCCGGAACGCCGCTTGGTCATCGCCGAGGTAAAAACTGACGACGGATAGGTTGTTATAGGCTGGCCAAAACGATGGGTACTGCCCGATCAAACGTTCGAGCGTCGCCTTCGCCGCAAAAAGTCGGCCTTTGTCGATTTGACGCTGTGCTTCTGTATGCCATGTGATCAATTCGTCCTCTTCCTCGTCCTCGAGCTCTTGTTCGAGTTCGATCAGTTCAAGAAGGGATTGCACGGCTTCCGCGTAGTGACCTTTCGTGTCACGGGCGAGATATTCAGAAGCATAGTTCGCCGCTTCTTCATATTGAGAGACATAGGCACAGTTGCTCGCTAAGTGATAGAGCGCCTCTGTCGCGGTCTCGTCGAGCTCTAATACTCGTTTCCACACGTCATTGGCGTGGTAGACCTCCCCTACTTCAAATAACAGTTCTGCGTACTGTTTATGATAGTCGACGCGATGCGTGGCTGCTGCTGTCGCTTCAGCCATGAAAAAAGTCGCTTCATCTAGGCGACCTTCCCGTAACGCACGACGACCTCTATAGTAGTGGAGCTCCGCAGCGAGCGGAGATTCTGGTTCGGGTAGCGTCATTACTGCTTCATAGTTCGCTTCCATATTCTAAATCCTCCACATCATCTCTAAATCTTTTTTTAGTTGCAGGGATAAGAATACCGCACTCGAACAACGAGGGCAACTGAAAAAGTTAAAAAAAATTGCGACTATATTCCCTCTATAATGAATATTTTTTACTAGGTCCAAAAATTGTTTTTGAACGAAAATATGATTCCGTCAATTCGGTTCATTTTCCCATTAAAAAGCGGCATCTCTTTTAAAAAAAGTGATACCGCTCAAGTATTCTTTTATGCCTCTATACAAAAAATGCATAAAAACATTTTGCGAAAAATTGTGTCAAATATGTGTCAGCGACTGGAGCTTTGAACCGACGACCCGCTCACCTGGTAAGACGTCGCGGTGCACGACCGCACCCGCACCGACGACCGCACCGTCGCCGATTGTCACACCTGGTAAGATGGTCACGTTCGCCCCAATTAAGACTTCATTTCCGATAACGACGTCCCCGATCCGGTACTCATCGACGAGATACTCATGACAGAGAATCGTCGAATTGAATCCGATGACGGTGTTGCGACCAATCGTGATCCGTTCCGGGAACATGACGTCCGGCGTGACCATGAGGGCGAGGGCACTATACTCGCCGATCTTCATACCGAGAAACGTCCGGTACAGCCAACGCTTCGCCTTCACCGAAGGGAAGTAACGACCGATGAGCACGACCGACGTGTTTTTGAAGACACGCAGGAAGCGAATCGTCCGATACATCTGCCAAAGCGGATTCGGTCCGTCGATGCGAAACCGTTTCGTCTTACGCATGAACGCTGACCTCGTCAAGCCATGCCTCAAAATGTTCCATCGAGTCGATGATGACATCCGGCTCGAGTGACTCAAGGAACGGACGGCCTTTTAATGCCCAGCCGACAGCGACCGTCTTCGTCCCTGCATTTTTCCCGCTGAAGATGTCTGTATCGTTATCCCCAACCATGACCGCTCGCTCCGGTGACGAACCAAGCGCTTGGAGCGCACGTTCGACCGGTTCGGCGTGTGGTTTTTCATTCTCGACATCGTCCGCCGTCACGACGACGTCAAACAAGTGGTCGATGTTGAACAACCGAAGACCGCGTTCGACGACCGGACGACCTTTCGATGTAACGACGCCCATCTTGTATCCTTTCGCATGAAGGCGATATAAGCCTTCGATGACACCCGGATACTCGGCGACGAGTTGGTCGTGCATGGCGATATTGAAACTCCGATAGAACGCTTGCATCTCTTTCCATTCCGCTTCGTTCAATTCACGGAACGACTTCTCGAGCGTCGGTCCGATGAAACGATAGATGTCCTCATCCCGATACGTATGTTCCGGGAAATAATACTCGAACGTGTGGCGGAAACTGGCGATGATGAGCGGGTTCGTATCGAGTAACGTACCGTCTAAGTCAAATAAGAGCGTATCCATTAATCAAACAATCCTTTCTCTGATGGGTCATTGTATCGTTTCGCATTGCGGCGAAGGATCATCATGACGATACCGAAGAGAATCAGCGCGATTGAAACCATTTGGGCTGCACGCAAATCGCCTGACATGAGACTATCTGTCCGGAGTCCTTCAATATAGAAGCGACCGATTGAATACCAGACGAGGTAAGACAAGAAGATATATCCACGACGTGGGTTCCCAATCATGCGCCAAGCGACGAGGAGGATGACCCCGATGATGTTCCAAACACTTTCATAGAGGAACGTCGGGATATAATATGCGCCATCGATATACATCTGATTGACGATCCAATCCGGTAACATGAGCGTATCTTGCAGGAAGCTACGCGTCGTCTCGCCACCATGGGCCTCTTGGTTCATGAAGTTCCCCCAGCGCCCGATTGCTTGTCCGAGGAGAAGTGATGGCGCCAAGATGTCCGTCACTTTCCAGAACGACATCGATTTTCGCATACAATAGACGATGACGACAAGGAGTGCCCCGAAGATGGCACCGTGAATGGCGATCCCGCCTTGACGGATATCGATGATCTGCCCGAGGTTCTCTGAGTAGTAATCCCATTGGAACGTCACATAGTAAATACGCGCGAAGATGATACTGATTGGAATCGACCAGATGACGACGTCGACGAGTCGTTCCGAATCATAGTTGATCCGTTTCGCCTCATAGAGGGCAAGGACGAGTCCGAGCATTGCTCCGAAGGCGATAATCATGCCATACCAATATATCGGAAGAGAGCCAATTTCAAACGCTACACGATCAAATGTCGGTTCTACCATGATCACAAGTCTCCTTCAGTGTCCTGAATCGCGTTCGCGAGACGTTCCGCAAACTCTTCAGCCGTATTGATCCCCATGTTTTGCAGACGATAGTTCATCGCTGCGACCTCGATGATGACCGCCAAGTTTCGACCTGGGCGGACCGGGATCGTGAGGAGCGGGACTTCACTGTCGATGATTTTCATCGTGTTGTGATCGAGCCCGACGCGGTCGTACACTTTTCCAGCGTCCCAGTTCTCTAAGTTGACGATGAGACTGATCTTTTTATGGGACCGGACCGCACCTGCACCGAACAAGGTCATGACGTCGATGATGCCGATTCCACGAATCTCAAGCAAATGACGAATCAGCTTTGGTGCTGAACCGACGAGGAGCTGGTCACCCGTTTGACGAATCTCGACCGAGTCATCGGCGACGAGACGGTGTCCGCGTTTGACGAGCTCGAGTGCCGTCTCCGATTTCCCGACACCGCTTTGTCCTTTGATGAGGACGCCGACGCCATAAATATCGACGAGAACCCCGTGCATCGCCGTCATTGGCGCGAGTTCCATCTCAAGGAAGTTCGTGATTTGCGATTCAATCGAAGTCGTCACCGCATTCGTCCGCATGAGTGGGACGTTTGCCGCTTCCGCTTCTTCTTCGATTTCTTTCGGAATGTCAAATCCACGTGTGATTAAAATCCCAGGTGTCGATTCCGTACATAAGATCCGGGCACGCTCGCGACGCTTTTCTTCCGATAAGCTCGCATAGAAAGTTAACTCTGTCTTCCCTAGCACTTGAAGACGGTTTTTCGCATAGTGCGTGTAATAACCGGCGAGGACGAGTCCAGGACGACTTAGGTCGGGTGTAGCGACCGGACGATGAAGCCCCTCTTCTCCCGCAATGACTTGAAGTTTAAAACGCTCAACGACTTGAGCTGTACGTACGATATTTTGCATCAGTATCTGCCCCTTTCACGCTCATTATTGTATCATAGCTCTTTCTATGTAGGGTTAGAGAAGTGATGAAGAACGTGTCAAAAAATTGTTGAAACTTTCATACATAGCGTGCGTAGGAAGGGTATAGGCAAATAGAGGAGGTGAAAATATGGATGCTTTATTTTGGATTGTCGTAATCATCGCGCTCGTCATCGGAATCGGGACGCTCATCTACATCATCAAGTCGCTGATTGATATGTGGAAAGAGTATGCGGCGACGAAAAACGAGACGGTCTTGCTCTTGTTCATTTTGAATATCATCGGATTCTTCTTGTCTGGTGCACTCATCTCGATGATTGTCGCCATCATCTTCTACTGGAATCGCTCGAAATCGATGCGGCTCCTCGGCATTATCTTGCTCATTGCCGGTCCGGTCCTCTTTATCGTCTTCGCAGTCAGTGCATTCACGCTGTTTGATACACAGATGATGGATTGGCAACAGATGGAATATGAAATGAATCTTTAATCAAAAAAGTCCCGAAGGCTAAGCCTTCGGGATTTGCTTATTGTTGATGGAACGGATTGTTCAAATCAGCTGGGTCGACGGGATCGACCGGATCCGATGGCTCCGCCTGTTCTTCCTCAAGGAATGTCGACGGTGTGTATACCGATCCGTGTTCCAAGTCGATTGTACCGGTACGCGTACCCGCTTCGACTTCGATGCGAGGCGTTTGACCACGACCGGACAAGAATTCAAGCCGACGCTGAGCGACGTCTTTTCGGTCACGGATGATTTCAAGTTCGTCGAGCAAGCAGTGGAGTCCACCGAAGTTCGTCTCAAGTTCACCTTCGACTTCGACACCATGCGGTAACACGAGTCGAACGTTTCCGGCGAGCGAGGCGAGTTCGAACTTGGCCGGACGAGCAGTCGCAAGCTCCGCGCGAATGTTTCCATTACCCGTCTTGAGGGATGCTTTGTCGTACTTCCCGCCGACGATGACGGCCCCATTTCCGGTACGGACATGGACGAGCTCTGCTTCGACACCTTCGACCTCGACTGTCCCGTTTCCGGTGTTAAGGAGGAGTTCCGATGCATGCACGTCATGTAAGACGACGCGACCGTTCGCCGTTTGAACCCGGACGTTCTCGACGTCAAGACCATCGGCACGAACTTCCCCGTTCAACGTCTGAATATGAAGATGGTTGAAATGGTGATGCGGGACGTACAGTTCCACATGAGCCCGGACGAGTTTGTCACGCAAGGAGACGACGAGACGGTCTCCGATGACGGAATGTTTGACCGCCGACTGCAACTGTTCGAGCGCTTTGTCCGCGTCTTGTTGGCGAAGCGGACGACCCGTCACGATGAGCTCACAATCTTCTGCATCTGACGAGACGATCGTCGCCGATGCGTTGAAGAGATCGAGTGAGATGTCGGTGCCCGTGAATGGGAATGATTTCGAATACGTCACTTCTGGCCCGAAATTCGAGCTGAAGGAGAAGTCGCTGTCACGAAGCTTCGTGACGAGCCCCTCTACCGCAGACGTCAGTTTCGTCGTGAGCGATTCGACCGAATAGGCATCGACCTTTTCCGTGTCTTGTCGCTCTTCTAACGCCTTGACTTGTTCTGGTTCAAGGCGTTCGAGACGCTCGAGTTGCGTCATCGCCTCCTCGATTGTCATCTTGCCTTCCTTCACTTGCTGGAGAATCAGTTCACGCATTTCTTGTTTCACGTTCGTTTTCCCCCTTCAATTTGGTTGCACGTCAATTACCTTCCCGTTTCTCACCATTTCTATACTTATTTCTTTTTTCCTGCTTTTGGTTTCACACGAGCCGCATCTCGTTCGAGTACCGGCTTCAAGTACTTGCCGGTATACGAGCCAGACACTTCCGCGACTTCTTCCGGCGTTCCCGTCGCGACGATGAGTCCGCCACCGTCTCCGCCCTCTGGTCCGAGGTCGATCAAATAATCGGCCGACTTGATGACGTCGAGGTTATGTTCGATGACGAGTACCGTATCCCCGTTCTCGACGAGGCGCTGCAACACTTTCAACAAGCGCGCGATGTCGTCGACGTGGAGACCTGTCGTCGGTTCATCCAAAATATAAATCGTCTTCCCGGTCGAGCGTTTATGGAGCTCCGAGGCGAGTTTCACACGCTGCGCTTCCCCACCTGAAAGTTCCGTCGCCGGCTGACCGAGTTTCATATAGCCAAGACCAACGTCATAAATCGTCTGGATTTTTCGCTTGATTTTCGGAATCTTGTCAAAGAATTCGAGCCCTTCCTCGATTGTCATATCGAGGACGTCGGCAATCGTCTTCCCTTTATATTTCACTTCGAGCGTCTCACGGTTATATCGTTTACCGTGACAGACCTCACACGGTACGTACACGTCCGGTAAGAAGTGCATCTCGATTTTGATGATCCCGTCCCCACGGCACGCTTCGCAGCGTCCGCCTTTGACGTTGAAACTGAAACGTCCTTTCTTATACCCTCGCATCTTCGCTTCGTTCGTCGAGGCAAAGACGTCGCGGATGTCGTCGAAGACGCCCGTATACGTCGCCGGGTTCGAACGCGGTGTACGTCCGATTGGGGATTGGTCGATATCGATGACTTTGTCGATATGCTCGAGACCTTCAATCTTCTTATGCTTCCCTGGTTTCGCTTTGGCACGGTTCATGTTGTGCGCGAGCGATTTATAGAGAATCTCGTTGATGAGTGTCGACTTCCCAGAACCCGATACGCCCGTCACGGCGACGAACATCCCGAGCGGAATCGAGACGTCGACGTCTTTCAAGTTGTTCTCTTCCGCCTTGATGATTTTCAAGAAACGCTCGTCCGGCATCTTCCGTTCAACCGGGAGCGGAATGAACTTCTTCCCGGCGAGGTATTGCCCCGTGAGCGAGTTCTTATTTTTCATGAGTTGCTTCGGTGTCCCGGCGGCGATGACTTGTCCACCGTGCTCCCCGGCACCCGGTCCGATATCAATCAAATAGTCGGCTTCCATCATCGTGTCCTCATCATGCTCGACGACGATGAGCGTGTTGCCGATGTCCCGCATCTGTTTGAGCGTCGCGATCAAGCGGTCGTTATCTCGTTGATGTAGACCAATCGATGGTTCATCGAGGACGTACAAGACACCTGTAAGGCGTGAACCGATTTGCGTCGCGAGGCGAATTCGCTGCGCTTCCCCACCTGAGAGTGTTCCTGCAGCACGAGACAGCGTCAAATAGTCGAGACCAACGTTATTCAAGAAGCTGAGTCGTTCCCGAATCTCCTGCAAGATGAGACGGGCGATGGCGATATCTTTTTCACTGAGCTGTTCATTGAGCCCTTCGAAGAACGCGAGGGCGTTCACGACCGACTTCTCCGTCACTTGTCCGACGTGCTGCCCGGTGATCTTGACGGCGAGTGACTCTTCTTTCAAGCGATAGCCGTGACATGTCGGGCAGGCGTGGGTTGCCATATACATCTCCATCTGTTCACGGATATAGTCGGACGTCGTCTCGCGGTAGCGGCGTTCGATGTTACGGAGCACCCCTTCAAAGAAGATTGTGTTCGTCCGAACTTGACCGAAGTCGTTCTCGTAGCGGAACAGGAATGACTCTTCCGAAGAACCGTTCAAGACGAGCTCTTGGTCACGCTTCGACAGGCGCTCGAACGGCACGTCCATGTCGATGTTGAAATGCTGACACATCGCCGCCAACAGTTGCGGATAGTATTGGGAACTCGTCGGCTGCCACGCAGCGATTGCCCCTTCTTTTAAGGTTTTCGACGGGTCTGGAATGACGAGTTCTGGGTCGACATCTAATTTCGTCCCGAGTCCGTCACATGTCGGGCAAGCCCCGAACGGTGAGTTGAAGGAGAACATGCGTGGCTCGAGCTCTCCGATCGAGAATCCACAAATCGGGCAGGCATGGTGTTCGCTGAAGAGAAGCTCAGTACCGTCCATCTTGTCGATGATGACACGTCCGTCGGCGAGACGTAATGCCGTCTCGAGAGAGTCGGCGAGGCGTCCTTCGACATCAGGTCGGACGACGAGACGGTCGACAACGACTTCGATGGAATGCTTTTTGTTTTTGTCGAGCTCGATTTCATCCGTCAGCTCGATCGTCTCTCCGTTCACACGGACACGGACGAACCCTTCTTTTTTCAACGAGTCGAACACTTTGACGTGCGTCCCTTTACGACCTGACACAATCGGTGCCAAAATCTGAAGTCGCGTTCGTTCCGGCAACTCCATCACTTGGTCGACCATCTGAGAGATGGTCTGACTCGAAATCTCGATTCCATGGTTCGGACAAACCGGTTTCCCGATACGTGCGAACAGGAGTCGGAGATAGTCATAAATCTCGGTCACCGTCCCGACCGTCGAACGTGGGTTTCGGCTCGTCGTCTTCTGGTCGATTGAGATGGCAGGACTTAATCCTTCAATCGTATCGACGTCCGGTTTATCCATCTGTCCGAGGAACTGACGGGCATACGCAGACAAACTCTCGACGTAGCGTCGCTGTCCTTCCGCATAAATCGTGTCGAACGCGAGCGACGATTTCCCGGAGCCGGACAAGCCCGTCAAGACGACGAGCTGGTCACGTGGGATATCAATATCGATATTTTTTAAGTTATTGACGCGTGCCCCTTTGATGACAATCGCATTTTTCTTTTCAGCCATTTAATTCCCTACCTTCAACTCCAAGATTAAGTCACGCAATTCGGCCGCTCGTTCGAACTGAAGATCGCGCGCCGCTTGCTTCATTTCTTCTTCTAATTTGGCAATCGCTGCCTCGCGTTCGGCCGGTTTCATCGTGCTGAGCGATTCGAGCGCCTCTTCCTCGGCCTCGACCGTCGCTCGGATGACGCCACGAACGTCTTTACGAATCGTCTGTGGCGTGATGCCATGTTCTTCATTATAAGCCTGTTGAATCGTACGACGACGATCCGTCTCTTCGATGGCTCTGGCCATCGAATCGGTCATCTTGTCCGCGAACAGGATGACGTGACCGTTCGCATTACGGGCCGCCCGTCCAATCGTTTGGATGAGCGAACGGTCGGAACGAAGGAATCCTTCCTTATCGGCATCAAGAATCGTCACGAGACTGACCTCAGGAATGTCGAGTCCTTCCCGCAACAAGTTGATTCCGACGAGCACGTCGTATTTCCCGAGACGAAGATCTCGGATGATTTCAATCCGTTCAAGCGTCTTGATCTCGGAGTGCATATAGTTGACCTTGATTCCCGCTTCACGCAAGTAGTCGGACAAGTCCTCTGCCATCTTCTTCGTGAGCGTCGTCACGAGGACACGCTCGTCTCGCTTGATGCGTTCGCGAATCTGGTCCATCAAATAATCGATCTGACCTTTGATCGGATGAATCTCGATTGTCGGGTCGAGTAGTCCCGTCGGACGAATGATCTGCTCGATCATGTGCGGTGTATGTTCGAGCTCATACGGACCTGGTGTCGCCGAGATGAAGATCGCTTGTGAGACTTTCTTCTCGAACTCATCGAACTTGAGCGGACGGTTGTCCTTCGCTGACGGGAGACGGAACCCGTGGTCGACGAGCACTTGTTTCCGCGCCTGGTCCCCGTTATACATCCCGCGTACTTGCGGCAGCGTGACATGCGACTCATCGGCAACGAGCAGGAAGTCTTCTGGGAAGTAATCGATCAATGTATATGGGGTCGAGCCTTCCGGCATTAAGTTCAAGTGTCGCGAATAGTTCTCGATGCCTGAACAATACCCCATTTCACGCATCATCTCCAAATCGTAATGCGTTCGCTGTTCGAGACGTTGCGCTTCAAGCAGCTTCCCTTCCTCACGGAACTTTTCGAGTTGCTCTTCGAGTTCCGCTTCGATATTAACGATTGCCTTTTGAAGTTTTTCATCGCGTGTGACGAAGTGGGATGCCGGGAAGATGGCGACGTGATCTCGGTCTGCGATGATTTCTCCCGTCAACGGGTCCATCTCACGGATTCGATCGATCTCATCACCGAAAAATTCGATTCGCATACAGTGTTCGTCACGCGAAGCCGGGAAGATCTCGACGACGTCCCCACGGACACGGAACCGTCCGCGCTGGAAATCGATATCGTTTCGTTCATATTGAATGTCGATGAGCTTACGAAGCATCTCGTCACGCCCCATCTCTTTTCCGACCCGAAGGCTGAGGACGAGACTGCGGTATTCTTCTGGGTTACCGAGACCATATATACAAGAGACCGATGCGACGATGATGACGTCATCCCGCTCAAAGAGAGCCGACGTCGCCGAGTGACGCAGCTTATCGATTTCATCGTTAATGGAAGCATCCTTCTCGATGAACGTATCGGTCGAAGGAACGTACGCTTCCGGCTGATAATAGTCGTAATAACTGACAAAGTATTCGACCGCGTTATTCGGGAAGAACTCTTTGAACTCGGAATAGAGTTGACCCGCGAGCGTCTTGTTGTGGGCAAGGACGAGTGTCGGTTTCTTCACTTCTTGAATGACGTTTGAGACAGTAAACGTCTTCCCTGTTCCAGTCGCCCCGAGGAGCGTCTGATAACGGTCTCCCCGATTCACGCCTTCGACAAGTTGCCGAATCGCTTCAGGCTGGTCACCTCCTGGTTGAAATTCAGATTGTAATGCAAACGGGATCGATTCCATAAGATACTCCTCACCTTCTCATTTCATAAGTGCCTTAATTATATCATAGACACGAACAAATATTCGCTTATTAGCTTGTAGATGGATATATTCCATTTATCTTTCATATCATCTTTTCTTTTTCCGTTACCATCTCAAAAGAAACATCCAATCTCACGCCAATTATCATCTGAGAGATTGATCGTAATCGCTTTCGTGACATAGGACACGAAAAGTCGAATCCTGGACCTTGTTCCTATTCGGTTGAAATTCCCACGATTTTAAAAATGGAAGCCAAATTGGTGAATATTTCGCTCCCTGTCTGCTCCTTTATGTGAAGTTTACAGGTGTAAATGTGAACATTTGTAGGAAAAAAGTAGGATTTTTGAAAAACACTGTTTTAAAACGCTTACATTTTGGGCATATAATGAAGTGGTAAGTCAAATTGCATAGGGAGAAAGGGGAGTATCACATGTCAGCATTTGTAAGTGAAATTATCGGTACGATGCTATTGATTCTGCTCGGTAACGGTGTCGTCGCCGGCGTCGTCCTCCGCCATTCCAAAGCGGAAAACTCTGGCTGGATTGTTATCACAATGGGTTGGGGTCTCGCGGTTATGGTCGGGGTCTACGCAGCCGGTATTTACGGAGGCGCACACATCAACCCTGCCGTCACGATTGGTCTCGCGACAGCAGGAGAATTCCCATGGGCCGATGTCCCACTCTACATCCTTGCTCAGTTTATCGGAGCGTTCATTGGGGCATGTTTGGTGTATGTCCACTACAAGCCGCATTACGATGCGACGGAGGATCCAGGTTTGAAACTCGCAACGTTCTCTACTGCACCAGGTATTCGCAACACACCATCTAACTTGATTGGTGAGATTATCGGAACATTCGTCCTTGTCTTTGCATTGTTGTCATTCGGGGCAAACACATTCGCAGATGGACTTAACCCGCTCATCGTCGGTTTCTTGATTGTCTCAATCGGTCTCTCACTAGGTGGTACGACGGGATATGCGATCAACCCAGCGCGTGACCTTGGGCCACGTATCGCACACGCCATTCTTCCGATTAAAGGAAAAGGTTCATCTGATTGGGGTTATTCATGGATTCCAGTCGTTGGTCCGATTATCGGTGCTGTCATCGCCGCTCTCGTATATGGCATTCTCGTCCCTTAACACATAATTTTGAAGGAGGAAATCACATATGGCGAAAGAAAAACGTTATATTCTAGCATTGGACCAAGGAACGACAAGTTCACGGGCAATCATTTTTGATCATGATGGAAAAATTGTCACAGTCGCACAACGCGAATTCAAACAATACTTCCCAAAACCAGGCTGGGTCGAGCATAACGCCAATGAAATTTGGGGTTCTGTCCTCGCGGTCATGGCGGAAGCGTTCGGTTCGGCGGATATCGATCCGAATGAAATCGCTGGAATCGGGATCACGAACCAACGTGAGACAGCAGTCGTTTGGGAGAAAGAAACAGGACGCCCTGTTTACAACGCGGTCGTTTGGCAATCACGTCAAACTGCTGATATCTGTGAAGAACTAAAAGCAGCAGGTCACTCGGATATGGTCCGTGACAAAACAGGTCTCCTCATCGATGCCTACTTCTCAGGTACGAAAGTGAAATGGATTTTGGATAACGTCGAAGGCGCTCGTGAGAAAGCCGAAAACGGTGAACTCCTCTTCGGAACAATCGATACATGGCTCATCTGGAAACTCTCAGGTGGTAAAGCCCACGTAACGGATTATTCGAACGCATCACGTACACTCATGTATAACATTTACGAACAGAAGTGGGATGACGAGTTACTCGAAATCTTGACGGTACCGAAATCAATGCTTCCTGAAGTCAAGCCGTCGAGTGAAGTATATGCAAACACGATCCCGTATCACTTCTTCGGATTCGAAGTACCAATCGCCGGCGCGGCTGGTGACCAACAGGCTGCCTTGTTCGGTCAAACATGCTTCGAAAAAGGTGAAGGAAAGAACACGTACGGTACAGGTTGCTTCATGCTCATGAATACGGGAGAAGAAGCCGTCAAATCGGATCACGGTCTTTTGACGACAATCGCATGGGGCTATAACGGAAAAGTTGAGTATGCGCTCGAAGGTTCAATCTTTGTGGCCGGTTCGGCAATCCAATGGCTCCGTGACGGATTACGGATGTTGAAATCAGCGAAAGACTCAGAACAATATGCGACGCGTATCGAATCGACAGAAGGCGTATACGTCGTACCAGCCTTCGTTGGTCTTGGTGCACCATACTGGAACTCTGACGTTCGTGGTGCCATCTTCGGCCTCACACGCGGAACAGAGAAAGAACAGTTGGTCCGTGCGACGATCGAGTCACTCGCTTATCAGACGCGTGACGTCCTCACATCGATGGAGAACGATTCAGGTATCAACTTGAAGACACTCCGTGTCGATGGTGGAGCCGTCAGCAACAACTTCCTCATGCAGTTCCAATCGGACATCCTCGACGTTCCGGTTGAACGTCCGGAAGTGAGTGAAACGACTGCACTCGGTGCCGCTTACTTGGCAGGTCTCGCTGTTGGTTTTTGGAAAGACCAAGCAGAGATCAAAGAGCAGTGGAAACTCGATAAGAAGTTCGAGCCAAACATGGACGAGTCTCATCGCGAAGCACTCTACAAAGGTTGGCAACACGCCGTCGAAGCAACGATGGCATTCAAACCATCAAAACTTGACGTATAAGATGAAAGGGCATCCTCACGGGTGCCCTTTTCGTATGCAAAAAAAGAGTACCCGTTAGGATACTCTTACAATTTACGGAGGCGGACACGTGGACTCGTCGGCTCCCCGACGAACAAGATACCGAGTTCGTGTGGATCGGTCTCATACATCGCACGCTGAACGAAACGGATGTCCCCGTTCAGATTCAGCACTTCGAGCTTGATGTACGGTTTATGTTGCTGGAGCGCCTCGTAAAAGCTATGCCCTCCCGTGATGATTGTTCCATTGACTTTATAAATCGATTCACCTGGGATGAGTTGCATCGCCTCTCCCGGTGAATTCGGAAGCGTGTCGACGATGACCGCCCCGCGATTTCCATTGATGAAGACAGGTGTCGTGCCACGATTTTCTCGTTTGATCCACTGAAGCCCAAGCTCATATAGCACGAACAAGGCAAACACGGCATAGTCGACATACGGAATCTCCCATACATACGAGAGACCAAATAGACCGAGAGCAATCAATGCGAGTACTGCGCGATAATTGCTCAATCGTGCAAGTAACGTTCCCGGCAATGCGCCGGTCGACAACAAGCTGACTCCGATTGGAATCGGAAGAATGATGGGAACCATCGGCCAGTCGAGACCGAACGTCGGTGGCAAGAAGACGACAAGCGGGAAAAACCAAATCCGTTTGACGACATGCCCCCCGATGAACTGACCGCGTTTCGATAAGATCAGTGTCGGGGACGTCTCTTTTGGTCCATTCCAGCGTAAAAGGATCGCTTCCGCGAGCGTGACGAGCCCGAACGTGAGGGCATAGACCGTCCAATCGACTCGAGCGAGCTCGATCACCCAATCACTGAGCGCCCCATAAGAGACGACATCGCGCAACATGACGACCCCGAACAAGACGAGAAGCGGAAGCACCGGATTGAAGAATCGCGGATGCATCGTCAACACCACTAGCGTATAGAGCACTGTGAACGAGACGGCCCACTCAAACGTGATGGTCGTCTCAAGTACGATCGTCGCGGCTGATGCGAGGACCGCTAGAAGAAGACTTGGCCAGATGAAATGCTTCCATTCCGACTTCGGCGAGCGTCGTCTCGAACGAAACATGGCTCGTTCTCGTTTGACTCGTGTCATCGATATGTATGTAAGGGCGACGAGCGTCACCCAAAACAGCGGACTACCTAACAACGTCAATAAAGCCGTAACACTCATTCGTACAACTTCCACGCGGTCCAATCCTTTCTTTCATTCAACGTTATTTTGCGGCTTCTTCGAGCGCTCGGTTCAATTGGGCATCGTTCGCCTCATCTTGAATCGCCTCGAGCAACTTCGATTCGAGCGCCGAAGCGGTCTCTTCATCGACAGTCCCTGAAGCCTCGAGACCATTGTCTGTCTGGAATGCTTTCACGGCTTCTGCCATCGTGTCTCCGAAGTATCCCGGTTGACCACCTGGCTCGTAGCCGATTCCCGTCAAAATTTTATGCAAGTTCGAGACGGCATCGCCGTAATCGCCGACTTTTAGTGACTCTTCTTCTGTCAAGACACGGGTCACATTAAAGTAATCTGGTTGAGCCACTTCAATATCCGGCTCGATTCCTTTTTTATTGATCCAGTTCCCGTCTGGCGTGAGCCATTTGCTCGTCGTCAACTTCAAGTTGCTACCGTCCTCTAAATCGAACGCCGTCTGAACGACGCCTTTTCCGAACGTCTTCGTTCCGATGATCGTTGCGCCTGCCCCTTCTTTCATCGCACCCGTCAAAATCTCAGATGCCGAGGCAGAGCCCTCATCCGTCAAGACGAAAAGATTGTACGGTTTCGCTTCGCGGGCGCGACCATTTTGAGCGTCACGGTCCCCGTCCGCATTCTCGATTTGAACGACCGGTTTTGATGTCGGGACGAACCCTTCAGACATCTCGATGACGGCTGGTAAGAGCCCACCTGGGTTCCCACGCACATCGATGATCAAGCTATCGATATCCTCTGACTCGAGCTGATCGAGCTGTTCAAGAAACTCATCGGCCGTCGGTTCGGAGAACTGTGTCACTTGAAGATAGCCGATTTTTTTACCGTCCTGCTCCTTCACTTCTGAGAACACCGTCTCAATTGGAATCGTGTCACGCGTGATCTCATAGTCCGCCGTCTGACTGCCACGGCGAATCGTCAATGTGACGGTCGTCCCTTTTTCCCCTCGGATGAGTTGGACGGCTTCCTGCACATCCATTCCTTCGATCGACTCCCCGTCGACCGCTGTGATGATGTCACCGGGGCGAAGGCCCGCCTCCTCGGCTGGAGCGCCTTTGATCGGAGCGACGATTAAGATGTCTTCTCCTTTCTTCTCCAAAGTTGCGCCGATTCCTTCAAAACTCGATTCAATCGAGTCAGTAAATTGCGATGTTTCTTCCGCGTCCAAGAAATCCGAGTAAGGGTCATCGAGTGCTGCGGTCATGCCGTCGAGCGCTCCTGTCAATAAATCCTCTTCCGAGATGTCTTGTAACGAATGTTCCTCAATCAAATCACGCACTTGGTCGACTTTATCCCAGCCTTCCGCATTCGTCTGAATCGGAAGTGATGTGTCTGTAAACGCCATCGTCGCAAGGCCTGCACCGGCCCCAGCCACGAACGTTGTGCCAGCGAGTAGTCCTGCGGTTGAATTTTTCACGGGTTGGTCCCTCATTTCTCTTTGTAAGTCTTTTCATTAGTATAGCAAAAACGAGAGGAAAAGCGGACGCGTTCCACATATTTGGGACGCGTCCGCTTTAGTCAGTATCCAATATACGAGGCTGGGTCAATCGCATTCGGTTGTCCCGGTGCCCATTTTCCTCGATGTAACTCAAAGTGGAGGTGCGGTCCGGTCGACCAGCCGGTGTTGCCGAGCGTCCCGACCGTCTGTCCAGCCGCGACTTGTTGACCGGCGCCGACCGTAATGGCATTCAGATGGGCGTAGACGGTCGTCCAAATCTCCCCGTTCATGACGTGAGAGACGAAAACGACGTTCCCATACCCGGTCGCCGGTGCCGCCTTGATGACCACACCCGGTGCGCTCGCGACAATCGGTGTCCCTTGGGCGTTGACGAGGTCGATCCCCTTATGGATCTCAGGGACACCTGTCAGCGGATTGTTCCGCGGTCCGAACGGGCTCGAGACGTAACCGGACACGGGGCGGACAAATCCAGTCGACGTGGACACATTCGTCGGCGTTTCAGCCGGCTGTGCTGGCGGTGGAGCCACTTCAGGTACTACGACCTCTGTCTCCGCTTCCCGTTTCTCTGCTTCGGCGCGCGCCCGCTCTTCCGCAGCACGTGCCTCAGCTTCCCGTTTCGCGCGTTCTGCAGCCTCGGCGGCTTCGCGTTCTGCCGTTGCGATTGCCTCGAGCTGTTCGCTGATAATCCGGTTCTGTTCGGCCATGACCGCCTGCTCTTCACTGCGCGTCATTTTCTCGAGTTCGAGTTGCTCGACTTGTTCGTTCAGTTCGACCAACAAATCGCGCTTCTTCTCGGCCGTCCGGTCAAGGTCTTGTTTCGTGATGACGAGTTCACGCTCTTTTTGTTTGATGAAAGAGAGTTGGGTGCGCTGAGTCGTCTCTAACGACTCCAAGCGTTCCATCTCACTCATATAGTTATGTATGAGCTCCCGGTCCTGCTCAGCGATCGTGCGGGCCGTCATGACCCGTGTCACGAAATCACCGAAGGAACGGGACTCAAAAATGACTTGTAGATAGGAAGTATCTTCATGTACTTGCAAGACGCGAAGGCGCTCATTCAATAAATCCTTCTGGCTTTCTAAGTACTCTTCCTGTACTGAAAGTTGTTGGCGGGTCGCCTCGAGCTCTTCACGGGCCGTATCGACCTCGTGTTGTTGAATCGCGATTTGTTCACTCAAATCATTCAATCGGTCATCGACGACGTGAATCTCCGTCTGCACGGCATCACGCTCTGCCTCGGTGACCTCGAGCTCGGCGTCTGTCTCGGCCTGCGCTTTTTTCGACTCCTCCAATTCATTGGACAATCGATTTTGTCGAGCTTTTAACGTGTCTTTCTCTGTCGCCATGACTGGCATGGCAAGTAACGATACACACAACCCTAGCGCAAGCGAACGTTTCATCCGCCAACTCCTCCTTATTTAAGTTAGATTTTCAAGAAGCGACCGAGCGATGTCGTCGATCCCCAGATCCCGATGAACGCACCGAGTGCAAGTAAGACGAGCGATACTTGTACCGTGAGCGTCGATGGATCAATCAACTTAAATATATCACTATTCAATTGATCAAGCGATGGTTGTAAAGCACTATATGCGACGTCATATCCGAAATAAATGACGAGAATCGGGACGAGAGCACCAAGCATACCGAGAAGCAGTCCTTCGATAAAGAACGGCCAGCGGATAAAGCTGTTCTTCGCTCCGACGAGTCGCATGATTTCAATCTCACGACGACGTGAGAAGATTGTCATCTTGATCGTATTCGAGATCAAGAACATCGCCATCAATGTCAATCCGACGATCAACGCGAGTCCACCGATGCGAATCCCGTTGAAGAAGGCAAACATTTTATCGATGTAGTCTTTTCCGTACTTCACATCGTCGACATTATCGAGTGAACTGACCGATTCGGCCACTTTCTCTAGTTCTGTCGGGTCTTGTGCTTTGACGATGTAACGGGCGTGGAGCGGATTGTCTTTCTCAACTGTTCCGTATGCTGCCGCATCATCCCCGAGTTGAGTTTGGAATTTCTGTAACTCATCCTCTTTCGAGCTGAACGTGACCGTCGAGACTCCCGGTACCTGTTCAATGTTCTGTCCGAGCTTCTCTACCGAGTTCTCATCCGCTGTCCGGGTGATGAACACTTGAATCTCGACATCGTTCTCGACGTTGTCTGAGATCTCGTTGACGTTGAACATGACGAGTGCGAAGACACCGACAAGCAACAAAGTGATGGTCACGGCACTGATTGCCGCGAACGACATCCATCCATTACGAAGTGTTCCTTTGAACCCTTCACGCAAATGGCGCAATCCAGTCTTAAACATCATAGCCATATGCTCCTTTCTCTTCATCGCGAACTACTTTACCACTCTCAATCGCGATGACGCGATGACGAATCTTATCGACGATGTCACGGTTGTGCGTTGCCATGACGATTGTCGCCCCGCGGCGGTGAATTTCTTCAAACACTTCCATAATGCCCCATGCCGTTTCCGGGTCTAAGTTCCCCGTCGGCTCATCGGCGATGATCAGCTTCGGCTTGTTCACGATCGCTCGAGCGATCGAGACACGTTGCTGTTCCCCACCTGAGAGTTCATCCGGATAGTTGCGCGCCTTGTTTTTCAATCCGACAAGGTTCAACACATCCATGACTTGTTTACGAATCGACGACGTGTCTGCTCCGACGACTTCTAACGCGAACGCGACGTTCTCATAGACAGTGAGTGTCGGCAACAATTTGAAGTCTTGGAAGATGACGCCGAGTTGGCGACGTAACTTCGGCACATGCCGGTCTTTTAATTTTCCGACATCGAGCCCATCAATCAATAATTGACCGGCTGTCGGTTTCTCCTCACGATAAATCATCTTCATGAATGTCGACTTTCCGGCTCCGGAAGGTCCGACCACATAAAGGAACTCGCCGTCGCGAATCTCTAGATCGAGGTCATCCATGGCAACGACGCCGTTTGGATATACTTTACTGACTTTTTGCATCGAGATCATAACGTATTCCCTACCCTTTTTTTAATATTTGCATGCATCTATGACGAAGTTGAATCAATTGTTTTAGTTACTGTATATTTCGCCTAGAGTCTTTTTTACAGGAAACAACTCCCCCTGTCAAGGTATCGTTTTTCATGTTCGCCTGGTCAAAAAATCATCTAGGGCATAGTTGAAGCGACTACAATTATATCAATCCAACTTTTAAAAGACCATTACAGGAGTATTTCAGTTCGATTGAGTTCGGTGGGAAAATGTCGCCAAGAACCTTGCCTTCTCTATATGTAAGAAAAAGTTGAAACTGAACTTCAAAAAGGGTGCTCCCGTAGGAACACCCTTCACGATATCGTCAAATGTTAGTCATGTGGTTTTTCTTTCAATGCATCAAACGGAGATTTTTTCCGCTTCCGATATTTGATATGAATCGTCGAAGACTCATAATCATCGGAGGCACGAATGTCCCGACTCGACACCCGGACGAACGACCACGCCAGGAGGAACATGATAAAGATTAACGGGAACCCACCGACGATACTTGCCGTCTGTAACGTATCAAGTCCACCGAGGAACATGAGCGTAAGAGGCATGATGGCGAGTGCGAATGCCCAGAAGAGACGGTTCCAAACGATTGGCTCGTCCTCGACATGCTTCTGTGTGACTGACGCCAAGATGTAAGACGATGAGTCGAACGTCGTCGCCAAGAAGATGATGGCGAGAAGTGTGAATACGCCGACAACGACCTTCCCGAACGGCAATTGACTGATGATGGCAATAATCGTCGGAGCCGGACCGTTCGCCGCCATGTAACCGACGACATCGAACGTGCCGCTCAAGTGGAGGTAGAGACCATAGTTCCCGAGTATCCCGAAGAACAGGATACAACCGAGCGTCCCGTACACCATCGTCCCAAAGATCATATTCCGAATCGTCCGGCCGCGAGAGATACGGGCGACGAACAATCCGACGAACGGTGCATATACGAGCCACCAAGCCCAGTAAAAGACGGTCCATGATTCAGGGAATCCGGTCGTCGTGAAACCACCGAAGTCACCGAACGGCTCCATCCATGTCGCCATGCGGAAGAAGTTGTCCATGACGATCCCGACTCCGTTGAATGTTGTCTCCAAAATGAAACGCGTCGGTCCAAAGATGAAGACGAACGTCAAAATCCCAAGCGCGAGCCAAATATTCAAGTCACTGAGCACTTTGATCCCGCCTTTCAGCCCGATATATGAGCTGACGGCGAAGATGACGGTACAAATCAACATGATGACGGCCTGCATACCAAGCGTGACCGGAATACCTGTCAGTTCGTTGACCCCTTCGGCAATCATCGGTGTCCCGAGAGCGAGCGTCGTCCCGGCACCACCTAATAATCCAAAAATAAATAAGATATCAATCAATTTACCGATTGGGCCGTCCGCCCATTTCCCGATTACCGGACGTACCGCCTCACTTACTTTCAATACTGATTTCTTACGGACATAGAAGAAATAGGCGATCGGCAATGCCGGTAACGTATAGATTGCCCAGGCAATCGGTCCCCAGTGGAACATGCCGTAAGCCGTCGACCACTGGATGGCTTCAGGTGACTCGGGTGTCAACCCGAACGGCGGTCCTTCATAATAGTAGACCCATTCAATGACCGACCAATAGAGGATACTAGACCCGATTCCGGCAGCAAACAACATCGCCGCCCACGAGAACGTACTAAATTCGGGTTCTTCATCTTCACGACCTAACTTGATGTGACCATTCTTACTAAAGGCAATAAAGATCAAAAATCCGAACGCGCCTAACCCCATGGCTAAGTACAATACTCCAAAGTTAGAGGTCATGTATTCGTTCGCCGCTCCAACCCATGCCTTTCCCGTCTCCGGGAAGAAGATGAGCGGTAACGTCACCCCTAACAGTAGTACAAACGAGCCGATAAAAGTCGGCCAGTCAATCAACTTCGTCTTCAATTGTCATCACTCCATTTCCATAACATCTACCATTACCCTAACAATAATTCCCCAAGGAATAACACCCCAAACAAAAAAGCACGAGGTGAATGTTCACTCCGCGCTTCCCTATCTTATTTTTTCTCAGCGAGCCAAGCGGCGACTGCCGTGATCTCTTCATCGTCTTCGAGGACGTTCGCAGGCATCGCGCCTTGACCGTTACGGATGACGTTTTCAATTTCTTCTGCCGACAAACGAGCACCGACTTGCTCGAGTGACGGACCACTCATTCCTTCAAGGTTCGCACCGTGACAAGCCGCACAGTTTTGTGCGTATACCGCTTCCGCGTCAACCGATGCCGTGTTCGAGCCCGAATCCCCGTTGCTCGATGTGTCTTCTTCTTCACCGCCGCCACATGCGCCGAGTGTCAGCATGGCGCCGAGGCCGATGGCCATCATCCATTTTTTCATAACCACGTTCCCCTCCTAAGTTGTAGAAATGACCTACATTTACCATTATAGCCGTTAACGTATGCTTTCTAACCTAATCTCACGAAAAGTACACAAAGATTCCACAACTTATGGCACGTTAATATAACGTTTGTCCGACGTGAACCCTTGTCCGAGCACCTCGTGCGCCTCGCTGAAGACGAGGAACGCCTCGGGGTCGATTCGACGAATGATTTCTTTCAGTCGGCTCACCTCGCTCTGACGGACGACAATCATGAGCATCGGACGGTCGAGACGAGAATACGCACCGATCGCCTGAATCTCCGTCGCGCCACGGTCGAGCTCTTCAAACACGGCACGCACGATGAAGTCCCGTTTCTCCGAGATGATATACGCCATCTTGTCCTGCGTGAACCCGAGCTGGACGAAGTCGATCATCTTGACCGTGATGAATAACGCGATAAGTGCATAGAGCCCGGTCGAGAACGAGAACGTGATGGCGGCCGTCAAGACGACCATGCCGTCAAGGATGGCGATACAAAGATAGAGCGGGATGTGCGTGAACTTATGTAAGATCTGCGCGATCAAGTCCATCCCTCCTGTCGAGGCACGCCCCCGGAAGATGAGTCCGAGCCCGACTCCGACTCCGACTCCACCAAAGATGGCGGCGAGTAACGTGTCGTTCACGGCAGCTCCCGCATCGATCGCCTCATAGAATAGGATGACGCCTGGTAAAAAGATCGAGCCGACGAGTGACTTCACCCCGAAGCCGAGACCGAGGATGGCCCACCCGATGATGAGCAGCAACACGTTCGCCACGAGCTGGAACGCCCCCGGCGAGATGCCGAACAGTTCATACGTGATGACCGAGATCCCGCTCACCCCGCCCGACGCGAGATTGTTCGGCAACAGGAATAAGCTGAAGGCCGAGGCGACGAACACCGAGCCGGACAACAAATACAGATAGTCTTTGACGATTTGCTTCATTAAAGAAATTCTCCTTTACAGACAACGTGGCCCAAAGACGGGAGTCTTTGAGCCACATGCATCACATATTTGTTTTACGAAGATATGCATCGATGAATGGCATGACATCGCCATCCATGACACCACTTGTGTTTCCGACCTCATGGTTTGTACGGTGGTCTTTGACCATCGAATACGGGTGGAAGACGTATGAACGGATTTGGCTACCCCAACCGATGTCCGTCTTCTCTCCACGGATCTCGTCGAGCTTACGTTGTTGCTCGTCGAGTTCGCGTTGGTACAATTTCGCTTTCAACATCTTCATCGCAGACTCACGGTTCTTGATCTGTGAACGTTCTGTCTGACATGAGACGACGACGCCTGTCGGCACGTGCGTGATCCGAACGGCAGAGTCCGTCGTGTTGATGTGCTGTCCGCCGGCACCTGACGCGCGGTACGTGTCGATGCGGAGGTCTTCTGTGCGCACTTCGATTTCGATATCGTCATCGAATTCTGGCATGACGTCACATGACACGAACGACGTATGACGACGGCCTGACGAGTCGAACGGCGAGATGCGGACCAAACGGTGAATCCCTTTCTCCGCCTTCAAGTAACCGTATGCGTTATGACCGACGATGCGGAGCGTGACCGATTTGACGCCTGCTTCTTCACCAGGAAGGTAATCGACCGTCTCGACTTTCCAACCTTGCTTGTCTGCGAAACGCTGATACATCCGAAGGAGCATCGATGCCCAGTCTTGTGACTCGGTACCGCCCGCACCCGGGTGTAATTCCAAGATCGCGTTGTTCGCATCGTACGGTCCGTTCAAGAGGATCTCAAGCTCGAAGTCGTCGAACTCTTTCTTGAGCGATTGAATCGTCTCTGCGAGCTCTTCTTGCATCTCTGCATCCGGCTCTTCCTTGATGAGTTCAAGCGTCACTTCGCCGTCCTCATGCTGCGTCGCGAGGTCTTGGTACTTGTCGACCATCGCTTTGAGACCGTTCGACTCATCGATGACTTTCTGTGCCTTCTCTTGGTTGTCCCAAAAATCAGGGTATGTCATCTCGTTCTCGAGTTCGGCGATGCGTGCTTCTTTCTCCGTTAAGTTGAGCGAAGCTCTGTAATTCTCGAGGCGCTTCGCCATTGCCTCAAGTTCGTTCCGAATATCTGAAATTTCCATAGTGTTGATTCACCTTTCCGTAGGAAAGAGGCGAGCGGACCCGCCTCTTCAATAATTAAGCCTGTTGTCTACCGTGACAGTTCTTGAACTTCTTACCAGAGCCACACCAGCACGGATCGTTCCGGCCGATGCTGTCTTCTTTCGAACGACGGACCGGTTTCTTCTTAACCGGTGCATCTTCCTTGCCTGAGACGGCGACTTCCTCTTCGACGACTTTCTCGCGTCGGAGGTTGTCCCCGACTTCGGCACGGAGCACGAAGCCTGTCACTTCTTCTGAGATGGCTGCGTTCATCGCATCGAACATGTTGATCCCTTCCGCCTGATACTCGCGGAGCGGGTCGTTCTGTCCATATGCACGGAGATGAATCCCTTGACGCAACTGATCCATGTGGTCGATGTGAGACATCCAGTGCGAGTCGACGGCACGGAGCACGATAATCTTCTCGAACTCGTTGAAGCGCTCAGGCGGTGCGAGTTGACGTTTCGCCTCGTACTGCTCGTTCACGCGCTCCATAAGGAGTTCGATGATCTCTTCGCGTTCTTTGCCGAAGAAGTCTTTGCCTTCGACCGCTCGTTCGAGCGCGAGCGTCTGGTTCGCCCAGTGCGCGAGCTCGTCGATGTTCCACTCTTCCGGTACGAGTTCGATCGGCGTGTATTGACCGACTCCGAGTTCGACCGTCTGTGCCATCATCGAACGGACGATATCCGTGACCGACTCGTTCTCGAGGATGCTCGAGCGGTCTTTATACATGACCTTCCGTTGGTCGGCCATAACGTTATCGTAACCGAGAAGCTGTTTACGCGCGTCATAGTTGTTACCTTCGACGCGTTTTTGAGCCGATTCGACCGCTTTCGATACCATGCGGCTCTCAATCGGTTGCGTGTCATCCATCCCGAGACGCTCCATCATATTCTGGAGGCTGTCCGTTCCGAAGCGACGCATGAGTTCATCTTCGAGTGACAAGTAGAACTGGGATTTACCCGGGTCCCCTTGACGACCTGAACGACCACGGAGCTGGTTATCGATCCGGCGTGACTCGTGACGCTCTGTCCCGATGATATAGAGACCACCGAGGTCGACGACACCTTCACCGAGCTTGATGTCGGTACCACGACCCGCCATGTTCGTCGCGATCGTGACCGAACCTTTTTGACCGGCGTTCTCGATGATTTCCGCCTCACGCGCGTGGTTCTTCGCGTTCAAGACGTCGTGACGAATCTTCTTCTTCGTCAAGAGCTTGCTCAAGTATTCAGACGTTTCGACAGCGACCGTACCGACGAGGATCGGCTGACCTGTCGCATGGACCGATGCGATTTCCTCGACGACGGCTTTGAACTTCCCTTCCATCGATTTGAAGATGAGGTCCGAACGGTCCTCACGAAGAATCGGTTTGTTCGTCGGGATCGTCACGACTTGCATGTTGTAAATGTTACGGAACTCTTCTTCCTCTGTCTTCGCCGTACCGGTCATCCCGGCAAGCTTCTCGTACATACGGAAGTAGTTCTGATACGTGATCGTCGCGAGCGTCATCGATTCGCGTTGAATTTCGACGCCTTCTTTCGCCTCGATTGCCTGGTGAAGACCTTCCGAGTAGCGACGTCCGTCCATGACACGACCGGTAAACTGATCGATGATCATGACTTGTCCGTCACGTACCATATAGTCGATGTCATGATGCATGACCGCGTTCGCACGAAGGGCGAGCCCGACGTGGTGGTTGACTGCGACGTGCTCGATGGCGAACAAGTTGTCGATGCCGAAGAACTTCTCGGCGAGGTCGACCCCTTGGTCCGTCAAGAGGACCGATTTCGTCTTGATATCGACCGTGTAATCGTCTTCCTCTTTTAACGTACGAACGAATGCATCCGCACGTGTGTAAAGCTCTGTCGATTTTTGAGCTGATCCCGAGATGATGAGCGGGGTACGCGCCTCATCGACGAGAATCGAGTCGACTTCATCGACGATCGTATAGTAGAGCTCACGCTGCACACGGTCTTCCTTATAAAGGACCATGTTGTCACGGAGGTAGTCGAACCCGAGCTCGTTGTTCGTCGAGTACGTGATATCACAATTGTAGGCCGCCTGCTTCTCGACACGGTCCATGTTCGACACGTTGAGGCCAACCGAGAGACCGAGTGCGAAATAGAGCGGCTCCATGAGTTCTTTATCTCGCTTCGCCAAGTATTCGTTGACCGTTACGACGTGTACGCCACGGCCCGTGAGCGCGTTCAAGTAGACCGGAAGTGTCGCGACGAGCGTTTTCCCTTCACCGGTTTTCATTTCGGCGATGTCACCGTTATGGAGCACGTAGCCCCCGATGAGCTGGACACGATAGTGACGCATGCCGAGCACACGCTCAGATGCCTCGCGACAGACCGCGAACGCTTCTGGCAAGATGTCGTCGAGCGTCTCACCTTTGTCTAAGCGTGCACGAAACTCTTCTGTCTTCGCTTGAAGCTGTTCGTCTGACAATGCTTTGATTGGTTCGGCGAACGACTCGATCAAGTCGGCCGCTTTCTCTGCTTTTTTCAATACTCGTTTCTGTGGAGCAAATAACTCTTTCAAAAAGTTCGCCATACTCATATCTCCTCTGCACTCACTAAAAAATGCATGTTTTTTCCCTAATGTACAGTTTAACCGAAGTGGTGCCACCTTTCAAGGAAAGGCAAAACGAAACGACCCTCCGAAGCCGGAGGGTCGTGTAAGGTCAAGTATATTATTCTGGTTCGATCAAGCCATACTTCCCATCTTTACGACGGTAGACGACGTTCGTGTTGCCCGTTTCCGCGTCAGAGAAGACGAAGAAGCTGTGACCGAGCATGTCCATTTGAAGAATCGCCTCTTCCGTGTCCATCGGTTTCAATGTGAAGCGTTTCGTCCGTACGAGTTCGAGTTCTGCCTCGTCCTCATCGTAGACGGCCGGTGCATCATCAGGTCCTTCGAGGGACTTGAAGTACTCGCCGACGCCACCTTCTTTCCCGCGTCCTTTACGGTTGAGCTTCGTTTTGTGTTTACGGATTTGACGTTCCAATTTATCGACGACGAGGTCGATTGCCGCGTACATGTCGAGGTTGATGTCCTCGGCACGGAGCAACAAGTTCGGCATCGGGATCGTCACTTCCACTTTTTGTTTCTCGTTATACACTTTTAAGTTGACGTAAGCCGTCTGTGCATCCGTAGGAGTTGTGAAATACCGAGTCAACTTCTCCAGCTTTTTCTCGACATAGTCTTTGATTGCTGGTGTGACCTCAATGTTTTCGCCGCGAATGTTATAAATCATCTGAACTCCTCCTTAAAATAACCGCTTGAACCAATGATTCGTCGAACGAGACGGAATCTCCTGCTTCATTTCTAAAAAGAAAGTGGAACCAGGTGGTTCACTAATATTATACCCCGAAATCGCTATGTTTGAAAACGTTATCATCAGAAAATAATGACAATTTTGTTCCGAATTCAACGCTCCCTAGAACGAGCGAAAGGTATAGAAAGAAAATACCCATTCCACCCATTTTTAAACGCGTTTTTTTATTATGTAGGCAAAATAAAAAGCCGACTCCCGAGGGAGCCGGCTTCACGGTTTGAAATTATAATTTTACAACGTTAGCCGCTTGTGGGCCACGCTCGCCATCAACGATTTCAAACTCTACGTCTTGACCTTCGTCAAGTGATTTGTAGCCTTCAGATTGGATTGCTGAGAAGTGTACGAACACGTCTTTGCCGCCTTCTACTTCGATGAATCCAAAACCTTTTTCTGAGTTAAACCATTTTACTTTACCTACCATGTGTAAATCCATTCCTTTCACCATTGGAGAATACAGAGGGTTGTCCTCTACGGCTAATCTTACCACCTTCTTGTAAGCGTGACAAACACTTTCTCAAATATTTGTAAACGTTTCGTCATTTGGCTTTCATTGGAATTCTATTTCCCTACTTTTCATATTGTCTTGTTGAATTTACATTTTTTGTGATATATCATTGAAGGGATGATTTAGGTTTGTGCCGTTTTGTCATTTAGCCGATCCTGAAAATCTTATACGAGGAGGATGGTGCAGCGTATGCGCTCCTACTATTCTGAGGAAAAATATCGCATCACAAAGCGAACCGTGGCGATTCTCCCTTGCTTTGATATCATGAAGCAGTCACGGATCATTCTCGAGGATGGCACCGAGATTTCAACCCCGCTCCGGCCGTACCAGTTGTTGCAACTTTCTTGCCGCCAGTACAACAGCTCGATCGAGGAACGAATCTTCATCGCCAAACGCGTCGCCGGCGTAAAAGGGAAAGTCCCTGTCGTGATCGAACCGACAACCGGACTCGTCTTCTTCCCGACGAAGTCTCCGAAGCGAGACGATTGTGAATGGTATGCCTGGTCCCATATTCGAGACATACTGAACATCGAGGAGGAGCCAAACGGCCTCGTCCTCACAAAAGATGGACACCAAATCCAGACGAACGCGACACCGTACGTCCTTCGGAACCAACTGAAAGCGACAGGTGAACTCGTCGCCCGGTTCCAACAATTGAACGCGAGCCCCGCGCTTGAATCATGACACACCTTCCGTCGAAAAGACGGGAGGTTTTTTTCGTTTGTTTCGCTTCATTTTTTGAAAAAGAGGTCGATATTATGGTCGAGGTGACAAACATGCAAATTCAAGCCCAAGCGACCGCCGTCAGTTCGGTCTTACCAGGCATCCAGACGAATCGGACCTATAAGGCCGAACTCGTCAAACAGACAGGGCCCGACTCCGCAATCGTCAAGATCAACGGCGAAGAAGTCGAGGTCACATTCAAAGACGGGCTCCCGAAGACGAACCCGTTCCAGGTGACGCTTGCCGAACAGGACGGCGTCTTGCTCGCGACCGTCGTTCCACAAAAGGAAGAGACGCTTGAACCCGCACCACCTGCATCGTCAAAGCTCGACGCGAAGATCCAGACGCTCCTCGCCGCCCTTCCACCCGAAGTGCGAAGCGCGGTCAGCCGACTGCTCCAGTCCGGGCGCTTGCCGATGAACGAGGACACGGTGCGCCTGCTCGAGACAGCCTTTAAAGGAGACATGCGCGACGTCATCCTTCATCTGAAGACGCTCGACACTCCGACCGTCCCCCGAGAGGTCGCACGAGAGATCGCCGTCCTCTCCTTAAATGAAGCGAGACAGCTCCTCACACCACCCTCACCGGACGCGCCGTATCCACAAAAAGAGCGATACGTCGAACTCGTCAACTTGTCACGTCCCGTGAGCGAACGGGTGACGCCGACGCCGGAGACGGTCGATCGAGTGATTCGCGACTTGCCTACCCCACCGAAGATGGAGCGCACCGAACCGTTGCCGCTCCCACCGGTCAACGGGCGCCAAGTCATGGTCAAGGAAGTGACGAGCCATCTCGCGAACGTGACGAACACGTTCCGGAATGAACAGGCGACGGTGACGAAACAACTCGGACAAGTCGCCGCACTTATCGAGACGAACCCACATGCGGCCCGCCCCGCGCTCGAGACCGTCTCGACCCGCTTGACGCAACTCGTCCAAAAGACGGATGCGCTCCTGCATACGGATGTGACGCAAGAGAAACAACTCGTCTCCATGACCGCGAAACTCGACCTCGCCTTGTCGTTACTCTCGACGAAACCGCAGGAGAGCGCGGCGCTCGTCAAAGACGTGCGAGCGACGTTAAACGACTTCCGTTACGCACCGAACCAGGCACGGATCGAGTATATCCCTCACGGTGCGACACGCGCCGGAGAGATGCCGGGCGTCACGCCACTGAAACTTGACGCGACACTGTCCGGTCGACACGTCCAGGAAGTGACGCAACGCGTCCAAGCACAGGCCCAACTCGCACAGGCGAACAACACGCCGACGTCCGCGCTGTCGGTACGAAGTGACACGACGAACCCCGAGGCGCAGCGACTTGCCTCGTTCCTTCAGGTCCAACAGACGCTCAACCGCCTCGATGGCGGGCAGCTCCACCAGCTCCTGTTCGCCCTTCCGGCGAAAGTGCAGGAGATCGACACCGGGATCCACGTCCATATCCAAAACCGGGAGGCCGGCGACGTCGTCGACTGGGAGAACAGCGTCCTCTATATCCGTTTAGAGACGCCTCGCCTCGGCGAGATCGGCGTCAAACTCGAGGCGAAAGACCGGAACCTCCGCCTCACGCTCGAACATGACGATGCGACGGTCGAACGACTCGCACGCCCGCTCCTCGGCAAGATCGAACAGACGCTCGAGACGATCGGTTATAAGAGTGTGACGACCCAGTTCAAACCACTCACGAAAGCTGAACGTGTCGTCGATGAGCCTAAGATCGCACCGACGACCGGCTATGATTTCAGAATTTAGGAGGCCGCGATGTACCAACGCATGGATTTGACGAAACGAAAGACGGCCGCGGTCGTCCGCTATGACGAATCGACGGACAAAGCGCCCGTCGTCGTCGCCCGCGGGACGGGAGCCGTCGCTGAAAAGATTCTACAAGAGGCACGAGCCCGAGGAGTTGCGGTCGAGAACGACCATTCCTTGCTCGGACACCTGCTCGACCTCGACTTAGGGGACGCCATCCCCCCGCAGCTCTATGACGTGATGGCGGAAGTGTTGCTGTTAATAGAAGAACTCGATTCCATTAAAGGAGAACCAAGATGAACCCAACCCAGTTATATGAAATGAGGCCTGAAGAACTGACACAGGCGATGTTACACGCGCTCACGTATCACTATGAACGCGCCCAAGTCTCGACGATCGCCGAACGGAATCGTCACCTGCGCCAAGCTCGCGAGCTGTTGGTCAAGCTCCATCAAGGACTTCACGACGGCGGCGGCATCATCGCGGCGCAACTCGATGAAATCTATCTCTATATGGCGAACGCCAGCGTCGAGGCGATCATCGACCAGGATCAACAAAAGATCGCCGAACTACATACGCTCGCAAGCGACCTCGACAAGACGTGGAGCGAAGCGATGGAACGTGCCAAGACCCAACCTGTCCCGACTGGAGGAAACCGCTATGAAAATTACCAATAACGTCCAAGCGTTAAAAGCCTATACATCGCTCTCGTTGAACCAGGCGTCGATGAAAAAGACGATGGACCGCCTCTCGAGCGGGGTCCGGATCAACAAAGCGTCGGATGACGCGGCGGGGCTCGCCATTTCCGAGAAGATGCGGATGCGACTCGACTCGCTGTCGATGGCCGAACGCAACACGCTCGACGGCATCTCGCTCACCCAGACGCTCGAAGGTGGGATGAACGAGACGCATTCCCTCCTCCAACGCATGCGTGAACTGTCAGTCCAGGCGGCGAACGGGACGCTCAGCGAGGACGATGCGAAAGCCGTCCAGGAAGAGATCAACGCCTTGACGGAAGAAGTGACACGAATCGCCGAGACGACCGAGTTCAACTCGAAGAAAATCATGAACGGGGAATACATGCAGGGCGCCAATACGCTATTCTTCCAAATCGGGGCCGGCAATAACGAGGCTGTCATCTTGAACGTCGAAGACATGCGGGCGCACGCGCTCGGCATCACGACGACGACAGCGGGCGGCGGAGCGTTATCTCCCGTCGACCATGACAATGATCAAGCGACAGCTTCTGAAACTTATTACTCCCTCAGCGTATTGACGCCGGACAAAGCGGGAGAAGCGATCGCGAAGTTCGATGCGGCGATCAACCGAGTGTCACTCGAACGCTCGAAGCTCGGGGCGATCCAAAACCGTCTCGAGGCGAACGTCAGCGTCGTCGCCATCGGTTCAGAGAACTTGACGGCGTCTGAGTCACGGATCCGTGATGCCGACATGGCGCGTGAAATGATGGACTTCGCCCGCCTAAACATCCTGAATCAGTCCGGCATGGCGATGATTGCGCAGTCGAACGCGTTGCCGCAAGGCGTGTTACAATTATTGAACTAACCTAAAGAAAGGACGGTTGCCCATATGGACATTCGTCGCATCATGGAGACGCAATCGCTCCTCGGCTCAAGTAAGGCGAAACGCCCCGAGGTCGAACCCGGCGTCTCCTTCCAAAACGTCATCGGTCAAAAGCGTGAAGACCGTGAACACGAGCGGTTCCATCGCCAAATCGCCGCAATCCAGGAACAAGGAGAGCTACTCGCCGAGAGCCAGACGGTCGAGGCGCTCGCCGATTATAAGAAAATGATCAAAGACTTTATGAAAGAGGCCGTTGACGCGGCACTCCGCCTCGAGGACAAACGCGGGTTCAACCGCCGTGGACGCGCGAAAATCTATAAGGTCGTCGAACAAGTCGACCAGAAGCTCCTCGCGCTGACGGACCAGGTCATCTCCGGGGAGGCCTCTCGCCTCTCCCTCCTCGACCAGGTCGGTGAGATTCGCGGATTGCTCGTCAACGTCTATGTGTGAGGTGTCGAGATGGCAGAGCATTTGTTTTTAAAGAAAGTCAAATGTCCGTATTGTTTACAGGAAAGCAAGGCCCAGCGTGTCTTATCACGTCACATCCGACCGCTCGAGGTCGAAAAGGACGGCTATACGACGTATGACGGACCGAACCCGTATTTGTATGAACCGACCGTCTGCGACCACTGTCACCTCGTCTTCCATGACTCGTTCGACAAGGTGCGAAAGCATAACCGGGAGGCACTCGAGACGCACTACTTCAAACAAGTGAACCCGGACGTCTTAAAAGGCGACCGCACGAACGAGCATGTCATCCTCTTATATAAGTTCGCCGTCATGACGGCCCAGTTGAGCGGACAAAAACCGTCCGTCGTCGCCATGCTCGGGATGCGAATCGTCTGGATGTATCGGTTGATGGGAGATACGGCGTCTGAGAAGGAATGGATGCAGCGGACGCTCGATAAATATAACGAGGTGCAAGAGGCGTATACGGACCCGATTCGGACCGGGCTGCCGTATGACCAGCTCATGTTGCGAATCGCCGACCTTTCCGCCGCGCTCGACTATTATGAGGACGCGCGTCGCTGGTACGGGATTCTCCTCAGCAGTAAGGAAGTATCGGAGCGGATCCGGAATCAGGCCCGGACGCATTGGGAAGATTTTCGGTTGGAACATGCGTAAACGAAAGCGTGGGATATTGGATCCTACGCTTTTTTCGTAGTTATCATTGAGAAGATCGATGATGGGGTATAAACAAATAGCTTACATACTAAAGGAGGATTTCTCATGTTTGAAACGCAATATCTCGATACCGTACGTGCCACGTTCAAAAGCCAAAAACAACTCGCCGAGCGCGCACTCGTCCAAGTGAGTGACGAGGACCTGCACAAGACGCTTGCGCCCGATACGCTCTCCCTCGCCCTCATCATCCAGCACATGGCGAACAACATGAAGTCGCGCTGGAACGACTTCCTGACGACGGACGGTGAGAAGCCGGACCGTAATCGCGACGCCGAGTTCGAGGACCAACAACTGTCCCGGGACGAACTCATGCAAGTGTGGGACGATCGCTGGCAGCTTTTGGACGACGTCTTGGCAGACCTGAAACCAGAGGACTTAGGGAAAAATGTCATGATTCGCGGAGAAGCCCACTCTGTGATCGATGCGATTGAGCGACAAGTGTCGCATTACGGCTATCACGTCGGTCAGATTGTTTACCTATCGAAACTATTTGCTGGTAGCGATTGGGACGTGTTGTCGATCCCGCTACCGCATCAGCGGAAGTGAGATGCGCATCTTCTTGTTTGTGACGTTCTTACTCGTCACATCCCTTCTGCCGTTGATCAGTTTTGACGGTTACCATATCGCTCGTCATACGACGAGTCACTTAGGATCACAAGGTGCTCCCTTCGCATGGGTGATGAATATCACGTTTGTCCTTTTAGGTTTTACGGCTATTCTGATTACATGGCGAACGAGAATCTGGTACCACCGAGTTTGGGGTGGTGTGTTTGGGATAAGTCTTTGTTTCACAGGAATATTCCGTCACGCCCCACTTGTAGATGGAATCACGACGATCGTCTGGCAAGATACATGGCACTCCATTTTCGCGACAACGACCGGTATTGGGTTTACAATGCTAGCAGTCGGACACACCGTGATGTCTCGTGGTGCCCAACGGTGGGTCGCCCTCACCATGACAACCGTGGCGATCGTCACCCCCATTGCGATGTTCGGTATTCCTGAAATCATGGGATTATTGCAGCGCGTGATGTTTATTAGTGCATTTTGGTGGTTGTTCTTTTATATGAGGGCGCCTAGCGGATTTTCTGTTTAATCATTAAACGGACCCATAGAGAAATGGGTCCGTTCGTTGTATTTCGTCTTATTTTTCAATGGCCATACAAAAACGTGCCGACACTCATTCGGCACGCCTCAACTTATTTCGTCACGTTGATTGTATACTCGTAGCGGTCTTCCGCCACTTTGTCGAAATTCTCGTTGAATGGTCCGTCGATGACGACTTTCAAGTCCGTCAGCTCTTCTGGCTTCGCCTTCACGAAGAAGAGGACGTTCCCCTCTTTCTTCACTTTCCCCATGAATTCGCCACCGACGTCATCTGAGAACCATAAGTCCGAAGACACCTGCTCCCCCGTGTTCGTCACGAGCGTCGCCTGGTTCGGATGGAAGCTCATCGTCTCGTCAACCGTGTTCTCGACAATCATTTTCATTGCGACGACCGTCACTTCTTCTTGTCCATCGAATGAGTCGCTATAAGCTTCTGCGATTGTAAGACGTGACGTCTGCACTTTGTCGATGGCGAACTGAATCGGTCCCATCGTCTCCGTGATCGTGAGTGCCTTGTTCTTCATATAAATCTTGTTCGTGCCGAGTTCGCTTTCTTGGACATCCGTCTCTTCAGCAGTCGTCTCCTCTGCTGCACTCGCTTCCGCCTCTGCCACTTCTTCCGTGTCCGCCGCCGTTGTCTTCAGTTCATCTGCTTCCCCGCATCCGACGAGTAGTGCGAGCGGCACCGCCACCAGTAAGCCAAATCGTTTCATGTTCATCTTCATCTCTCCCTTTTCATAATCCAAGCAATGTGGTTAAGACGAATATAACGAATTGGCAAACTGTATCGTGGCAAGAAAACATTCCGGGTAAAATAAAAGACAAGGTCCAAATTTGGACCTTGACACATATACTCATCCTCTTGATTTCAGCTCTTCTTCCTCATATGGGTCGGGACGATCTTCAAGCGGCGTATCGTCCTCGACGTACGCCTCAAGTTTCGGGTCCCGTTCCACATACTCATCGTACGCTCCCTCTGGACCATAGACGAAATAACGGCGCTTCCGTGACGATACCGGTTTGGACTCTTTCTCACGCATCTCGTTTCCCTCCTCTTTCCAGAAAAGAAGCAACGGCTACAATGATGTTTACCCGATTATAGCGGAAAACAGACGTCATTTCATCCTCACTTTTTATCTGAAACCTTTTTGCGTGATGTCCGTATATATGCATAACGATTCAATGAAGGGATGGTACATATGCAATTAGTGAAGAAAGGGTTCGTACGGAGCCTCTTATGGGCGTTGCCGTTCGCGATACTCGCGCTCTATCAGGGCTTATCAGGAAATTCAGGTGCCGTACACGCCATGCTCGTCTATGCCGGAGTCGCTTTCTTTCTCGGGCTCACGAGCGTCATTTATGAAGTCCGACCATGGTCGTTCAAAAAGCAGATTTTCATTCACTGGTGCGTCATGCACGTGACAATCTTGCCACTCCTTTGGTTCGGTGGGTCTACACCGGTCACGTCACTTCAAGATGCCGTCCGCCTCTATTTAAATTTCATGGTAAGTGGTCTCATCTTGTTTACCATCTCGTATTTCCTCATTCGGATGCGTCGCCAAGTCAAGACCTCTTAACGCACAAAAGCTCGAAGGCATCATGCCCTCGAGCTTTTTACGTCTGTTGATCGAATAGACCAGAAAAGTTGGAATCAACGTCTTCATACGGATCGACGTACGACTTGACCGTCTTTCGTTCCAGTCGGGCCGTCCCGAGCGTCATCCCGAGACGCTGGTGTTCGGCCTCAATGAGCCGTGCAATCTTTTGACTATCATCGACGAGCTGACGTAAGACCGTCTGATCGGCTTTCTCCAAATCAGGGCCGTGTGCCGCGAGTAACTGTTCGCGGTCGTCCAAGAGCTCGTGGATTTGTTCCATCCACGTGTCGTACGTCGGCTCTTCCGGGACTTGCGCCAGCAACTCTTTCAGGCGTTGCGTCTTTAAGATGATTTCATCAATCGGCATCATGTCTGCTTCGCGAGTTTCATCGCTTCCTTCCACGTGTCGCGGAGTTCCGTCGTGAAATCGAGTACCTCGTCGAGGATCGTCGTGTCGTTCTTGACGTTCGCATCGACGAGACGGCGCCACATATACTCATAGAGCGAGTCCAAGTTCGCCGAGATAGCAATGTCTTTATTGAGTGTGAGACGAAGCTCTTGGAAGATCGCTTGCGTCTTTTGTATGTTGATATTTTTTAAATCAGGGTTGCCCTGGTCGATCGCAAGCTTGGCGAGGCGCATGAACTTGAGCGCCCCGTCATAAAGCATAAGCGTCAGTTCCTGTGGGTTCGCGGTCGTGACCGCATTGTTTTGATAAGCTGCGTATGGATTGGCTACCATTTAAATTCCTCCTCTTACATGCCTCCGCCTAAAAACTGTTGAAGTGAAGCGGCTTGCGAGTTCGCCTGATTCATCGCCGTTTCCATCGCCGCGAAGCGACGGTAATAGGCATTTTCTTTATCAATCAATAAATCGTTTAGTCGTTTGATTCGCGTATCCATCTGCGTCATTTCGCGCCCCATTGAATACGTCGGAGCACCAGCCCCGTCCGCACCGGCGATACGCGTGATTGTCTCACGTGAGTCTTTCGCCGTGTCACGGATTTGTGGGAGGAGTCCCGTCTCTTCATCCGTGAAGAGCTTGTATACTTGTTCCGGGTCTTTCTCGATGGCGGCTTTTAACTTTTCTTCATTTAGCTCAATCTTTCCACCGTTTGTGAAGTCAGATCCGGTTGAGAGGCCGATTTGGAATAAGCGAGACATATCTAGATCGTTCGTAGTAGATGTCGCGCCTGACCATTTGCTACGAAGCGTATCCATCGTCCCGCGAAGGATCGTGTCCCCACGGAGCATCCCGCTCATCGCTTTTTCTTCCCACTTCTTAATCTCATCTTCCGACAACTCATCACGCTGAGCCTGCGTGAGCGGTGCGAATGAACGGAATCGTTCTTCACGTGTCTTCTTGTTCATGAGATCAATCGTCTCATTGTATTTATCGACGAAGCCTTTGATGTTGTCAAAGATTTTTTGGGTGTCAGTAGAAGCACTTAGTGTAACGGGTGCAGGGTTATCCACTGCTTTAAATTCAGATTTCAAAGTAATGGTCATGTTGTCAATTGTGACAGTATTCGTACTTCTTGTCAGTTCGATTCCATTCACGTTGAAGACTGCATCTTCTCCCTTAATATCATCAGTGACACTTGCTTGGAAGAATGTTGCCGCGGCTCCTGTGAAAGCAATAGTTGAATCGCTACCTGTATTTCGTTGAGTAAGTGCCAATTTACCGGATGCATCATCAAAGAATGTAGAAAAATTCGTGTTTTTTGAGCCAAGTTGAGTTAACACATCGCTGAATTTCGCCTCGGCACTAACCGTCAATTCAGCAGGTGTCCCACCACTCTTGTTAATGTATTCAATTTTATAGCCGGATTCGAATTTTAATTCATCACCGTCAGCAAGAGGGGTTGAAAAAGTCACCTTACCTGTTGTTGAATCATACGTATAGTTTGTAGGGCTAACTTCAACATTATTAATGAAGATTTTTCCGCCGTCATTTAATTTTGCTGAGAGAGTCACTTCGGTCGGAGTTCCTGTTATCATTTGCGTTTTTGTACTCGCATCAAGATTCAAATCTTTCACAGCAGTATCTCGCGTGACCAAATTATTGTTTTTATCTCTTAGTTCAATGATATGACTAGCAGATGTCGCTAATTTTTCTACACTTTGAATTTCAAGTGCCGCATTCCCACTTGATGGACCTGCCACAACCGAAACACGTGACTCATCCGATGAACTAGACGTCTTCGCATAAAAATTGCGACTAAAGATCAAGTCGACCGCACTGTTTCGTAGAGTCATGAGAGAACGGTTAATTTCGCGATACGCATCGCGCTTCCATTCCGTCGTTTGTTTCTTCTGTTCAAGTTTATCAACTGGTGCACGCTCAGCCTGCATCAACTGCTTAATAATCGTATCCGTATCGATCCCACTGGCGAGTCCGCCAAATCGGATTGGTGTCGTCATGAGAATCCTCCTTTATACCCGTTCATCGAAGAGTTGATTGAACTCCATGAACGCCGCAAAGAAATCGAGTGATTTCTTGCTTGGAATTTCGCGGATGACTTCGTTGTTCGTATCCACGATTTGAATATAGTAATCGTTCAATTTTTCATGTTTCATAAATTTTAAGCCTGTACGCTGTTGTTCGAGTACTTGATTCGCCTTCTCGACGGCCGCCTCTAACTTGGTGACGTGTTGAGGCGTCGGAAGAATGACGATGCCTTCATCGGCGAGTTTCGCTTGATTCGCTTCGACGAACACGTTTTTCGTTTGTTCATACGGCAATACGGAAGAAGGTAGGTGAAGCCGGACTTCTGAAATGGTCGGGTTCATATGTGTCTACTCCTCTTATAATTGTTCTCATGAAGTATATCGGTTTGTTGCTTCCTTCTTTTCACTTTTTAAATAAATGAACATAAATTTATGTATAAAGAATACAATAGCAATCTAGCATGTCTAATTGTGTCGATTATATTTATTAACTTAAATTAGTATTTTCAGTATTTTTTATATCATGTATGAATCATCTAATATAAGGTGAAGGTGTCTAACTATATTTGAATAGGTACATTATTAGGACTCGGTTGGTTAATAACAAGTAAGTTAAAAACAGTATTAAAAATATGTCTATATGAACTTTTTATATAAAAAAAGTATAGTTCTTCTTTAATAAATAAAAACGTCCGTCATTCGAACATCGAAAGACAGACGTTTTATAATTGAATTTTGATCAATAATATTTAAAAAGTTAAGTAATCTTATCTGAGAAGTTGTAGTACAGCCTGCGGCTGTTGGTTCGATTGGGCCATCATCGCCTGCGCCGCTTGGTTCAAGATGTTGTTCTTCGTGAAATTCATCATCTCTTTCGCCATGTCGACGTCTCGGATACGTGACTCGGCAGCCTGAAGATTCTCTGCTGACGTGCTCAAGTTATTGATTGTGTGCTCGAGACGGTTTTGCGTAGCACCTAGTTTCGAACGTTCCGATGATACTGTTTCGATAGCAGTATTAATTGCAGTAATCGCAGTATTAGCTGTTCCTTGCGTATTAACCGCAATACCAGCTACTGTGACTGCTGCCGTTCCTGCTGTAGCTGCTGCACCACCTGCCCCAGAAACACCTAATGTTTGAGCATCCATTGCACCAATTTTAAGTGTAAGTGACTGCCCTGTGTTAGCTCCAATATGGAATGTTAAATCCGCAGCGTTAGTTACGCCAGAACCTGTATTTGCTGAACCATCAAGTAATTTTTTCGTGTTAAATTCTGTATTGTTAGCGATACGAGTAATTTCTTTTGCTAACTCATCTACTTCCTTTTGGATTTCTCCACGGTCAGTATCCGTATTTGTATCGTTCGAAGACTGAACTGCAAGCTCACGCATGCGTTGGAGAATTGAGTGTGTCTCGTTCAAGGCGCCCTCTGCCGTCTGGATCAACGAGATGCCGTCCTGTGCGTT
>NZ_JACSKE010000001.1:69164-705472 GCF_018617435.1 Exiguobacterium sp. s34
CGAGACGGTTTTGTGTGGCACCTAGTTTCGAACGTTCTCCTGAGACCGTTTCGATTGCTGTATTGATTGTCGTAATAGCTGTGTTAGCTCCTGCTTGAGTTGCAATAGTAACAGCACCAACCGCGAGACCTACAGAACCCATGTTAGCCACAGTTAAGTTTAAGTTCTGGTCTTGGTTTGCCCCAATATGAAAATTCCCGTTGAACGTCCCGTCCAATAATTTCTTAGTGTTAAATTCTGTATCCGTTGCAATTCGATCGATTTCTTGAATTAATTGTCCAACTTCTTTTTGCATTTCAGTACGATCTGTATCTGTATTTGTATCGCTAGCAGATTGAACTGAAAGTTCACGCATGCGTTGAAGGATTGAATGTGTCTCGTTCAAGGCGCCTTCAGCAGTTTGAATTAATGAAATGCCATCTTGTGCATTTTTCGAAGACATATCAAGACCACGGATTTGCCCGCGCATCTTCTCAGAGATGGCGAGACCCGCCGCGTCGTCACCAGCACGGTTGATGCGAAGACCTGAAGACAATTTCTCCATCGCTTTGCCCGTCTGTGCCGTGTTGAATGACATGTTGCGGTGTGCGTTCATCGAGTTAAGGTTGTGATTGATAATCATGTTAAGTTCCCTCCATAGGTTTGAGTTTTTTCCGCTCTTCCAAATCCATTTGTCTGAGCTTACAAGGCATAGGCCGGCCCTTGCCTTGCAAATGTTGGAACGTTTTATCGTTTCCATACTCTATATCGGAATATACAGGTATCTGTTTAGTCATTATCCAAAAAAGATACACATTCTGACTACTTCTCTTCAATTCGAATAGAAAAAACTCCCTTCAAGAGATAGACAGGTTATATTATTTAACCTGTCTACTTTTTAGGGAGCTTATCACACTAGGCCGCTTCTCCTTACACTTCCACCTTCATCTGTTCCGTCTCATTCTGCAAACTTTCCGCGACGCGAACGAGTTCTGTCATCGCCCCGTTCACTTCTCCAAGGCTTGCCGCCTGCTGGCTCGCCGCTGATGTCACTTCATTCGCATAACGTGATGCTTCTTCAACCATACCGACGATGCCTGCCGAGTTCGTCACGACCGAGTCGATCTGACCGCGTGACTCATCAAGGAGTGAATCGACTGAATGCACGTGGCTGTACACTTCATTTGCCGAATTATGAATCGATGCGAACGCACCACCTGCTTTTTCAACCAATCCGACACCTGTCTCGACTTCTGCTTTCACGTTCGCCATCGACGATGACGTATCGCCAACGAGACGCTTTACGTCGACGATGAGATCTGTGATTTCTTGCGTCGAGTTCGCCGTTTGTTCCGCGAGCTTTTTGACTTCTGCCGCTACGACGGCAAATCCACGACCATGCTCCCCGGCACGTGCCGCTTCAATCGACGCGTTCAAGGCAAGCAAGTTCGTCTGTGCCGAGATGTCACTGATGACATCCGTGATGCGTGAGATTTCGCCCGTCATTTCTGTCAACTGGCTGTTGAGCGTCGATGACTGTTCGACTTTCCCAGCAATCGCATGCATCGCATTGACCGAAGACGACGCAAGGCCTTTCCCGCTCTCCGCTTCTTGTTGCATCTCGCTCGCCGAATCAAGCGCCGATGACATCTCTTGACGGATACTCTCCATCGTCCGCGCAACCGCTCCGAGCAAGTCCATCGAGCTGTACGTCGCACTGACGTTGTCTTCTAACATCTTGTTGAGGGAATCCATCGCGACGCGAATACTTTCGCCCGCGACATTTCCTTCTTGTACTGAAGCTGCAATTTCCTGTGCCGAACCCGTCAACTGGTCCGCCGTATAACGCATGTTCGTCCCTTGCTCCCGAAGGTGTTCGACCATGTTGTCCATCGACAAGAGCAAACGTCCCATCTCCGAACGGTCTGATGTCTTCTCGTCCGCGAAGTGAACCGTCAAATCACCGTTCCCGACTTCAACGGCTTTTTCAGAAGCCATCTCGACGGCTTTGAGTGGACGACGGGCGATCAAGTAGATGACGATGCCGCCGAGTGACGAGATAAGTAACGCCACGACCGTACCTACGAGCATGACCTGACCTTGTTCCATCTCGAGTTCTGTCAAAAGCAATAGCGTGATGTAGCCGACCGCTCCGCCCGTGATAAAGGACGTGACCAAAATCCACGCGAGCAGTTGTGTCGTAAAGTTTTTAAATACTTTCACTGTGTTGTTCCTCCTCATTGTGTTCATCACTCCTTATATCGTCCGATTTCCAATGAATGTATAGCGTTTTCAGTTGAACGTTTGGTCAATGAAAAAACGCACCCCAGAAAGGAGTACGTTAAAATGCTTCATCGTCACGTTCGACGCGCGTCACCCGTCGTGGTGTCGTCGCTGCGTCAATCGCGAGCGTGATTGCTGCCGCCCAGTGGAGCATCATCCCGACGATCGGAATGAACCCGAGGACTGATGCCGTGATCCCGACGGCCGCGCCATACGAGAATCGGTTCATTCGGCTGAACGAGAGAATCAACACGATGACGTGATAGACGAACATGAATCCGAGGGGCGAATACCCCATCCCGATGATGAAGAGACCACCGAGAATCGGGATCCCGAGAAAGGCTTCAAACGCCGCACCTAGCCATTTCAGATTTTTCACCATATGGTTCACCTCATAATTCAATCATGTAAAACTCATAGCCACCATTCTCTGCGAAGCCGGCACGCTTATAGATTTCGAGCGCCGCCTTGTTTTCCGTCTCGACATCGAGCTCGACTTTCGTCCGGCCCATGCGGAACAGTTGTTGCACCATCTGCTTCAACATCTTTGTGCCGTAGCCTTTACCTTGTTCTCCTGCTTTGACACCAAACGCGTGGATGCTTGCCGCATCGTCACCGACTAGAAGGGCACGGATGACGCCGACCGGCTTACCGTCGACTTCGCCGATATACGTCACGCGGTCCGGTGTATCGATTTGTTGATAGATGTTTTCCGTCACATCGACCGGGTCACCGAACGCCTCGCTGAGCGTCGCGATGATGAGCGGACGGTCGTCTGCCGTCGCCTTACGGAGCGATACCTCGTCCGGTTTTAAGAACAGCTCCGCCTTCTTCAAGACGAGATTGTATTCCGAGAACTGGTACGCCGCCTGAAGGTGCTCGAGTACTGCCTTCCCAGATGACGAGTTCCGGTCGATGACGAACGTGAACGCCTCACAGCCGTTCAGTTTCGCATCCTGTTTCGCCGTCTCGAGCAGTGCCGTGAAGACACCTTGCTTCCGGTATTCCGGATGGACGAGCGCGTTCACCTCATACTCGTTCGGGAGATACGGGAAGAGCATGAGATACCCGACGAGCGTTTCCCCGTCATATACCGCATAGTCGTTCTGTCCGACCGACTCATGACCGACTTTGACGTCGATCTTGTCGTTCTCATTGACCGCCTGTTCTAACATTTTCACATCATCTGCTTGTTTGACTTCTTCTACTGTCCAATTCATGTACATCACCTCATTTGTATTGTAGCACAAAGGAAAAAGCCCGCCGTAGCGAGCCCACTTACGAGATTATAACGTCCGGAACTCCAACTCAGGGAGCGTCTCGATCAATTCAGCAATCTCATCCGTATGCGCCTCGGCACCCGGGACCGCTTCTGTCGGTTCCACCCAGAAGAACGTCTTGTCGTTCGTGCCGAGGTAGTTACCGTATCCGACCTCTGTCGCAAACGCTTCTTCCGTCAACCCCCGGTCGATCAAGTCCAAGTGGAACAAGAGTTGGTCGTCCCCGTCCTCGACGTTATAGTACAAATCGAACGTGCTATAGCTCTTCGTGTCCCCGATGTCGACGACGTCCTGTGCCTTCTCGATATAGACGTCACCGCGCTCGATCGCCGCAACGATTTTTGACGGCAAGATGATCTCGTACCCAAGCTCTCGGTCACGGATCGTCTGTGTCGTATCCTCTGTCCGTCCCCGGGACGAGACGACACCGACCGTTGCCACCAATGCACCTGTCACACCGAGCGCGAGCGCCCATTTCATCGATTTGTTCACAAGAACCACTCCCTAGTTGTTGATGTCTTCACTTGATTATCCCACAAGTTGATGACTTTTCATCAAATATTCTGAAAAAATGTTTCCCCTTACATTGACGACCGTCCGCCAATCCCATACGATGGTAATAACGTACTAGAGAAAAGAGGAACTGACATGTCTAACGAAACTACTTTGACGCGCGCTCAGCTCGACGCGCTCCTGAAAAACGTCTTCGCCCTTCAAATCCCGGTCATCGAGAAGTTCATGACGGATTTGTTTAAACAATACGTCTCGACGGCTTCTACGTTCAAACAAGATATGGACACGATGAAAGCGACAGACTGGCACAAGCACTTCTTCGGTCAAAAAGTGATGCCGCACCTCTTCATCGAAAACCTCGGCTTCGGCGCATCGTTCCGCCACCAAGGTCAAGAGAAGGTCGTCAGCATCCCGGAGAACATGACGGTCGTCAAACCGGACTCGGACGCACAGATCAAAGAGATTTTAGAGAACCTCGACAAGACGCTCGCGTCGATGGACGGGATCAAAAACAAAGGACTTGTCAAAAAGTTCTATAAAGAAACGCTCGAACTCATCTGCCAGCTCGGTAGCCGTACTGGTATGATGGATGACTTCTATGACAAAGTCAAAGGCAGTTTGACAACAAGTTCATGACAATACCTCGCTCGAAGGAGCGAGGTTTTTTTATGCCTCTTTTTGCAATGCGGTCGGAAGCTCGATGAACTGGCTGCGGCTATGGAAGACGACCCCAATCATGACGAGTGTAATCCCCACCAAGGCAATCGGGGACGGAATGACCGCATGGAGGAAGATGAGCTCGCCGATGAGGGCGAACAACACCTCGAGCGCCTGCGTCGCCTCGACGGACGCCAGTTTTCCCATATCGTGCTTGACGAGGTCCGTCGCCTTGAAAAATAGGACGGTCGCGACAATCCCTGACAACAGGGCGACGAGGAACGTCTGCCCGAGCTGGCTCGATGAGGGGCGACCCGTCGTCAAGCCGTACCCGAATAGTAAGAACCAGACCGGGAGCGAGCCGAGGCACATTCCAAGAATGCGTTCGAACACGTCGAGGTCCGTATGTTGCATCATCTTCCGATTCCCGAGCGGATACGCGAAAGCCGCGATGACGACCGGAACGATGCCGAGCCAGAGGAAACGAGGCTCAAACGATTCGAAGAACTCGACTTGCATCAAGACGACCCCGATCAAAATCAGGCTCGAGAATCGTAGTCCACGCCACGGGATCTGTTCGCGTGACCCGTCCGGCCGCTTGAAGAGTGGTGACAAGAGCGCACCGGCGACGATCGTCACTTGCCATGTGCCCGCGATGAGCCATGGGGGCGCGACCTCGGCCGCGAGACAGATGGGAACGTAAAACAACCCAAACCCGACCGTCCCCCAGACGAACCACGGACGTGGATTTTCCGTCAGTGCCTTGACGACCCGCTTGAGCCCGCCCCGCAAGGCGACAACAATCATTAACAGTGGGATCATCCATAAAAAGCGGAGCGAGGCACTGTAGGCGAAGCTGCCTCCCCCGACTTGCATCACTTCATTCAACACGAACGTGCTCGCAAAAAACAAGGCTGCGAAGACACCGAGTACAAGCGGACGCATACGTTCCCTCCTTTCCGAATCCTGTCTTGTTCTCGGTACCCATCTATTTTTCCTGCAAAAAAGACGCATGACGCGTGGTCATCCGTCTCTTCATTCAATCCGTCACGTTCGCAGTTCGAGCGCGGCAATCCGCTCCATCTGCTCGAGGATAGGCTTCGCCTGATCGATATACGCCCTCACTTCAGCAAGCGACAACGACGCCGCATGCGCATCCTCACTCCGCCACACTTCATAGACGAACACCGTGTCCGCCTCATCGAGCGATACGTGGACCCGATACGATTCACAGTCCGGCGTCGCCTCCATCTCCCGCGCCGCTTCCGATAAAATCGCCACGAGCCGGTCGCGTTGTCCCGCTTTCGTGACGAGCTTGCCGATCAGTGCATACATGCTCCATCCTCCCCTTTCCCTTGCCTCGTCTCATTCCACTTCCCATGTCCGTTTTCCTGCATGGACGCTTCGCACATGCGGAATGTTTTCGCGGCGCACGTTTCCCGGTCAAACAAAAAACGGACAGCACGTGGCCATCCGTTAGTGAATATCGCGTTTTTGGAAATTCCCGCCCTTGACCTCCGTCACTTCATACACGACGACGAACGCTTTCGGGTCGACATCATCGATGATGTCTTTGATTTTTCGTTCTTCGAGCCGGTTGATGACGCACGTGATTTCGTAATAGCTCTCTTTTGAATACGCCCCTTGGATTTGATTCAACGTGGCGCTTCGTCCGAGACGGTCCCGAATCGTCTCGACCAGCTCATGCGGTTCACTCGTGATGATCTTGAACGTCTTCGCCCCGCTCAATCCCTCTTCGACAATATGTATCACTTTGGATGCGATGAAGTAGGCGATCGCGGACAAGACGGCCCCTTGAAGCCCGAACACCGTCGAGACGACGATAAAGACGAACGTATTCAAAAATAGAATCAAGTCACTCGTCCCGAACGGCAATTTACGGGACAAAAGGACGGCCAGCATATCAATCCCGTCGAGCGCGCCCCCGTTACGAAGGGATATCCCCATCCCGAACCCGAGGATGATTCCGCCGACCACGGTGATAAGGAGCGCGTCGCCCTCGATGATGGTCGGTACACGGTGCATGATCACCGTACCGACAGACAACGACGCGATTCCCGTGACCGAAAGGATGGCGAAGCTCTTTCCAATCTGTTTATAGCCAAGGTAGATGAACGGAATATTCAGAATCCCGATGAAGATTCCGAGCGGCAACCCCGTCAGCTGCGACCCGACGATACTGATCCCGGTGATGCCCCCGTCCGACACGTTATTCGGGATGAGGACGGACTCCAACCCGTACGCCGCAATGAGTCCGCCTATGATGTTCATGAAGATTTGAAATCCCATCAACCAGACTTTATTCTCTCGTTTCATGTTTCATTGACCTCCTTCTCAGTTTCAACAACTTTTTTAGCCTATCACAAAACAATATCGAAATAATTCACGAGAAATCATCAATCTATTCTGAATATTCATGTCAGATTCTCTGTCTCAAATGATTTTGCCTCGACTCGTTTTGGTATACTTAAGAAAATGGAAAGGGGGCACCACGTATGCAGCGTACACCCATGCCTTCCCCGACACCGGAGGAAGTGCAGCGTTTAAGGCGCGAACATAATCCGATCAAAGCGTCCGAACTGTTTGCGAAAGTCGTCCTCTTGCTGCTCGGTTCCCTCGTCTTCGCGGTCGGGTTGGAAGCGTTCCTCGTTCCGAACCAAATCATCGACGGCGGGATCGTCGGGGTCTCGATCATCGTTTCCTTTTTGACCGAGACGAAACTTGCCATCTGGCTCGTCCTCTTCAACTTGCCGTTCATCTATTTCGGCTATCGGCAAATCGGGAAGACGTTCGCCGTCGTCACGTTGACGGCAATCCTACTCATGTCGGCGTTCACGATCGTCCTGCATGACATCCAACCGTTCACAGATGACCTCTTGTTGTCGACCGTCTTCGGCGGCTTCTTGCTCGGGGCAGGCATCGGGCTCGTCATCCGCGCCGGTGGATCGCTCGACGGGACCGAAATTCTCGCCGTCGCCTTCACGAACCGATTACCGTTCTCGGTCGGGGAAATCGTCATGTTCTTCAACATCTTCATCCTTGGGACGGCCGGCTTCGTCTTCAGCTGGGACCGGGCGATGTACTCGCTCCTCACGTACTTTATCGCCTTCAAGACGATTGACGTCGTCTTAGAAGGAATTGACCAGTCGAAAGCGGCGTGGATCATCACGACCGCACCGGAAGAGATCGGCCAAGCCATCATGGACCGGCTCGGTCGTGGCGTGACGTATCTCCACGGGGAAGGTGCCTACACCGGGGACGGGAAGAAAGTCGTCTTCACGGTCATCAGCCGACTCGAGGAGACGAAATTAAAGGACATTCTCGACGACTATGACGAGAAAGCGTTCCTCGCCATCGGAAACATTCACGACGTCCGGGGCGGACAGTTCAAGAAGAAAAACATTCACTAAACGTGAAATCCCCTATAACCGCTGGACACACATCGCCAACGGTTATAGGGGATTTTTTAGGCGAAACGTACCTGGTCCCGTCCATTCCGTTTCGCATCATATAAAGCCTCGTCCGCCCGCTCGAACACGACCATGCTCGGCTCGTGCCCGGCGACCGCCGCACCGATCGAGACGGTCATCGGAATGACCTCGCCCTGACATTCGAACGTCGTATGGCGCACCGTCTCGACTAACATTTCCGCCAACTCTTTGGCCTGTTCACTACCTTCGATGACGAGCAGGAACTCCTCCCCGCCGTAACGACCGACGAACCCGCCCGGCGGACAATGCCGTTCGAGTGTCTGACCGATATGCCGGAGCGCGGCGTCACCGGCCAAATGACCATATGTATCGTTCAACTGTTTGAAGTGATCAACATCGATGACGAGTAACGTCCACGGCTTCCCGGACACTTCTAAGTCATTCATCTGTTCGAGCGTCCGGTAACGGTTCGGAAGTCCCGTCAATTCGTCGATGGTCGCCCGATGCGTATGCAGAAGGAACATCCATAGATGCGTCTCGAGCTTCTTCGCCCCCCAGTAACAGAGCCATGCCCCGAGCGACAGCATGATGAAATACGGTACGAAGACGTTCACGAACACCGTCGCATCAACGCTACCGGTCACCCGCATCAAGACGAGGAGCGCACCGAACCCGATATAGACGGCATACCCTCGTGACCGATGCATCGGCATATGCGAGAGGATGAGTGAAAATATGTAAAAGGCGATGAACATGAGAATCGAATCGACGAACGGGGCACTCATCCCGTGTAATGTCATCCGCCCGATAAAGATGAGCGCGAGCGTGACGATGGCACCGAACGGTCCGGCGTACGTCGCCGACAACGCGATCGGGATGAGGCGGAGGTCGATCCTCGCGTCACCGAGTTCAATCGCATTGAGGGTCAACAGAATCGCCGTCAATCCGTTCGACACCCCGAACCAAAAGCGGACAAATAATGGGGAGGACGGCTGAATCGGTAAGACCGTCCGCATCACATAGAGCGTGAGTGACATGAGTAAAAAGATGAGACTGATATTGATTAAAAATTGGTTGATGACCGTTCCCACCGTTTCTCCTCCTTCCCTTTCCGTTTCCATCCTATCCCAACTAGGTGAAACATGTCACCCTTACATTCTAAATTTACAAAAAAAGTCGAAAGCTCACGCTTCCGACTGCTTTTGAATCATCTGCTTCATCAAGTTGGCACTGTCTCGTGCTGACTCGTTCTCTTCTTGCATTTGAATGTACACTTCATGACGATGGATATCGATATGGCGCGGGGCATCGATGCCGAGCTTCACCTGGTCGCCCTCGATAGCGAGAACGGTGAGCGTCACATCGTCCCCGATGTGGATTGCCTCGCCTTGTTTCCGTTTCAATACGAGCATCAGCGCACCTCCGCTTTCGTGCCGCCGAGCGGATAACGGGCCGGATAGGCGTCATCTAAGATGACTTGCTTCCCGCGTCGTTCCTTCGTCTCGATGACAATCGGTGCCTTCAAGTTGAGCGTCGACGCATCGAACGGCTCACGGAGCGTGACGATCGAGTAGACGGAGACATGTTCTGCTTCCGCAATCCCGAGCTGGTCTTTCGCCCCGTCCGACAGTTCAAACGAATAGTCCGCCTTATGCCAGAACGGATTCGTCACGACGAACGCGCACGCCTTCTCTTCGATCGACTGGAGCGACCAGAACGGCAACTCTTCCCCGTACGGAATCAAGACGAACGTCTTCGAGTCCGGGAATCCTGGAATCTCACTGACGAATGTGATCGTCTCCGCTTCATTTATTTCAATCTTGCCAAAGTAGTCTGTTTCAATGAACATGGATTGTCCTCACTTTCAACGCGTTTCATCATACATCCCACCGACCGGCCATATGTCGAGCGACGCCTGTTGACGGAGGGAAATGTCCGTCGTCCATGGCGTGAACGAGATGTCAGCCGGTGTGAGCGATACATCAATCTGGGGCGGTGTGATATTCCATTCGATTTTCACATCCGCGGGCGTATACGTCAACTTGACACGGTCAATCGATTTCGGCATATAACCCATCTCGACGATCGGATACGGGTCGTTCACTTTCTCTGCAGCGATTGAAGGGATCGGGTTCCCGTTCTCGATGCGCATGAGACGGTCCCCTTCACGGGCAATGTTCGCCATCGCCTCGCGAGCCCCTTGTTCCCCCATCTGTCCGAACGATTTTCCGAGTTCGAGCGCGCCTTTCAGGTTACTCTCACTCCGAGCAACCGAGGAGTCGATGTCAAGTTTCCCTTGAGTCGTCTGTTGCGTCATCTCGGCCTTGCCTTGCTTCATCGACATGTCCGCCCGAGCTTGACGCATCTCGAGCACTGGTCGGTTCGACGTCATCTGGATGGCGGCAAAGGTTTGCCGCATTTCAAGTCTCGCGAGATTCATGACCGATTACCGGAGGAAGTCAAGGAGGGTCGGTTGAATGATTCGAGCCCCTGCCGAGAGCGCCGCACGGTGGACCGTCTCATGCGACTTCAACTCCATGATGACTTTCTCGACGTCGATATCTTCGTTGTCGGACATGATTGTCTTGGCGATGATCTCGTGGTCTTGTAGACGGTTGTCGACGAGCTCCAAACGGTTCGCCCGGGCCCCGAGCTCAGACCGCTCGGTGATCAAGTTTTGCCCGATCGTATCGAGCGTCTCGAGCTGGGCCGACAAATCAGCACCACCCGTGTTCTCATCGGCGAGCAAGCCGCTCAATTGTTTCAATCCTTCAAAGAGTTCTCGTCCGAAGACGGTCTCTGGCTGCATATTCACTTGCATCGTGATCCCTTTTGAGACTTCGAACTCGATTTTCCCGCTCGCCGTCGGAGGACCGTCCGTCCCATAGATAGACTCAAGCGTTGCTCCAGGTTCTTCGTTCAAATAGTCTTTGAGCGCCTGCATGTCAATGAGCGGTTTGTCCGTTTTCGTCCCGTTGTAAATATATTTCTCGCCCGCCTTCGAGTTGGCGAGTGAGCCGATATGTTCGATTAACTGGTCGACCTCACTCTTGATGATTGCGCGTTGCGACGACTCGTACGTATCGTTCGCAGCTTGCGTCGTCAACTCACGGATCCGTTTGACAGCTTCCGTGACCTCGTTCAATGTCGAGTCCGTCATGTCCATCCAACTCGTCGCCTCGCTGACGTTACGGCGGAACTGATCGACTTCACGCACCTCGGTCCGATATCGGATTCCTTGCATCGCGACGACCGGGTCCTCTGATGCCTTTTGGATCCGCTTCCCGCTGATCAGTTGTTCCTGGACGCGGGCGAGCGTATTATAGCTACTCGATAAGTGTTTCAAGTTCGTCTGTGTGAGCATCGTCTGTGTGACACGCATCAGTCATTACCTCCCTACGACACCCATGCCGTTAATGATTTTGTCGAGCATCTCGTCGACGGCCGTGATGTTACGTGCCGCCGCATTGTATGCATGTTGATATTGGATCATCATCGTCATCTCTTCATCGAGCGAGACCGCGCTCACCGACTGGCGGCGCTGGTCCGAGCTACTCAAGAGGGCGAACGTGCTCTTCGCGAGGTTCGCGTTCTGGCTCGCCTCGACCGCCATGTTCCCGATGACGTTCTGATAGTACTTCCCAATCGAAGTCGTCGTCGTGGCCGACCCGGCAAAGCTTAAGGCCATCTCTTTTAGGCGTGCGAGTTCGAGCGCGCCGCTCCCGTCCCCGATATTGCCGTCTTTCGAGGCTGCGATCAAATCGAGGTTACTCATGAACGTCTCGTTCACTTCAATCGTAGACGCCGTGATATCGGCATTCGTATTCGTATCCGAGTTCACGAAGAAATCGTTACGCCCGTCCGTCCCTGACGCATCTTTGTTCGTCATATGTGCATCGTTGAACGCCGTCGCGAACACGCTCGCCATCTCATCTAAGTCTTTGAGCATCTTCGTATACGCCCCGTCCGCCGCTTCAGGACCCGTTTGGCTTCCGTACATCTCAACGAGCGCTCGCAACTTACCGTTCGGCATGTCTTGGAGCGTCATCGTCTCAGGTGTCGTCGCATCTGCCGCACGATACGTCGACTCGGTCATTTCCCCGACGCCACCTGAGATGCCGTCGACCAATTTGATCGGGTTTGGATTTCCCGGCACGCTGATTTGGATATCAATCCGTCCTTCTGCGACGCGTTGCGAGTTCCCTCGCGTCTCGCCGTTTAAGTAATCGACGGGCACACGCTCGAACTCGATATATTGCGAGAGGTCGTCCATGTAACGGTCACGCTCGTCATACAGTTCGTTCGGTAGGACGCCGAGTGGTTCCGCATCCCCGATTTGACGGTTGACGTCATTGATTTTCGTCAACAGGTCGTTGATCTTTTTCGACACGACGCCCGCTTCCGCTTTCAAGTCATCTTGCACTTTCGTCAGCGACGAAGACATGTAATTGAACGTCTCGGCGAGCGTCATTGCCCGCTGACGGACGACGCTTCGCGCGCCTGTATCGTCCGGGTTGACCGACAAGTCTTGGAGCGATGCCCAGAACAAGTCGAGCGATTTGGCAAGCCCGTTCTCAGACGGTTCGTTGATGATATCCTCCATCCGACCGAACGCCGCCTCTTTCGTCGCATAGAACGCGTTCTTCACCGATTCGTCCCGATACTGTTGGTCGATCATGAGATCGCGAATCCGAGCGAGTGTCTCCCCACGCACTCCGGTCCCGAATTGTCCGGCTTTCGTGCCACCGAAGTTGACCGAGAGTTGTTCCGTCATCCCGAGGGTGAGACGTTGGCGTGAATAGCCAGGGTTTGAGGCGTTCGCCACGTTGTTCCCCGTCGCCTGGAGCGCCCACTGGTGTGTCGTCAGACTGCGACGCGCCGTCTCTAATCCCATAAATGTTGAACCCATTCTGTACTTCCTCCTTAAACGTCACGGCTGAACGAGCGTGTTTCAAACGCCTGTTGTCCGTATGTGAAATCATCTGCTTCTGGCAAGAGCATGTCCAAGTGCCAAGTAATATAACGAAGGGACTGTTCAAGAAGCAACGCGTTCAATTCGTTCTGACGCTTCAACTCGAACAAAACTGGTCTCAGTTCCTCTATCTCTTCATCGTCCAATTCATACGTCCCTTGAAGTCGTTCTGCTTCTTTTTGTGAGATTTGTCGGACGAGTTTCGCCTCTTCTTTGACGAGTGCGCTAAAAGCGGCCATGTCATTTTGAACGAGCAGCTGTTCTTTCGTATAGGCCAATTCGAGTAAACGTTTATGTAATGTGAGCATGAGTCTCTCCTTTTCTCAAAAAAAGAGCCGACTAAAGAAAGGGGTGCCCCTTATTTAGTCAGCTTCCGTGCCGTGTTATTCAGTGCGAAGGCCTCAAACGGACCTCGCTTCCATTCATCCTTGTAGAAAGCGTTTGGCGATTTCACGCGCGTCCCGTGAATACGTGCCCGCATCAATCTCTGCTTTCAAAGCGTCGATTTTTGCGAGACGATCCGGATGTTTCACCGGTTCTTCAAACCGGGCGCGGGCTTCCGCCGAGATTGACAATTGGTCCGTTTGGCGTGATGGCGCGGGCTTCGGCTCGACTTGCGTTTTCTTTTCATAAGTGTTCGGTAAGTGTACCCACTTGGCTGAATCGATGCGCATGCGTCTTCCCCCTCTTCATGATGTTAATCCAAACGATAAGCGCGAGCAGATGACGATTTCGTCAAGCTCTCTTGTAGACTAGACAGTTCCTTCTGCATATCTCTCTGGCAGTTCGAACACACTTTCCCTTCATTCGTCGGTTGACCGCAACGTACGCAGCCGACCAAGAGTTCCGGGTTGTCCTTAATGATCAGGCGTCCTTCATGGATATATCGCGTGATATCAAGTTCTGACACACCTGTCGCTTCGACGAGGGTGCCGATGTTCGTTGATTTGTTTTCTGGTTCACGAATGAAGTCACGGACTTTCAAAAAGTTTTGGAAGTCGACTTCACTACATGATGGGCAATAAGGCGAGCGACCTTGTTTCATAAACAAGCGTCCGCACATTTGGCAAGATGCTGCATCCATTGGTTTCACCTCTGCTCTTTATATCGGACGCGTTTTTGATTTGTTTAGCGCCCGAAATAAGCAAATCGCAGAAACTTCTGTCGCACCCGCCTGCCGTAACGAAAATGCTGCCTGATGGAGCGTCGTCCCCGTCGTATAGACGTCGTCTACAAGAATGATTTTCCCACATTTCACTGAAGTTGGTACAGTGAAAGGATTCGTTCGGTGTCGTCTTTCTTCTTTCCCGAGTTCGCGTTGACTTGAAACCTCGTTCTTTTTGATCAGTTGCCGGGTCGGACCGATCTTTCGCGCGAGCAGTTCTGCTTGATTGAAGCGACGCAATCGGAGTCGTTCATCACTAAGCGGGACGGGTACATACGTCACACCCGGTTCTCTTAGCGTACGAAGCACTGGTGCGACCGATGCGGCGATGGCGACGTCTCCACTGAACTTGAAGCGATGTAGCCATTCTACACCCGCCTCGTCATACGCGTATAGACAATGAACAGTCAAATCCAACCCGAGTGCGAGCCAGCGGATACAGTCCGGGCACGTCTCACCAGTCTCGTTCGGTTGACCACAACGCGGACAGCCTGCATGGAGCGGTGTCAGTCGGTCCTCACACGATGGGCACACCCAGTCACGTTTCCATAACGTGGCTGGTGTCCACGTGACGGTCATCGGTTGATGACAAAGGAGACAGTTCATCGTCTGTTCGCCTTCTGAATCGCGCGAATGGCGAGGTCTTGTCGGAACGTCCGCTCTCTGTAAAAGAAACAGACCTCCCCCGTCGGCGCATCCGGTTTTCGCCCGGACCGGCCTGCCATTTGAATGAGCCCGCGTGTCGAGAAGAGCCGATGCTCACTCTCGATCACCCCGACCTGCACGTCCCGAACCGTCATCCCTCGCTCCCAAATCGATGTCGCGAGGACAATCCCGTTCGTCTCTTGGAGCCAGTGAAGCGCGTCAGTCCGCTCATCGGTCTCGGCAGACACAATCCGACACGTAAATCCTGCGTCTTTTAACGTCTTTTGATACCGTTCCAGATCAGGCTTCGTCGGTACGAACAAGAGACACGGTTTCGATGCATGACGTCGACAGAAGTCGAAGAGTCGCTCATCGGTCTGTTTGACGAGTGTCGGCACAGGTAAATCAAACCCGTGATAACGGCGAGACAGGTGGACCGTCGAAAACATCTGTTGCCATACGGTCGGGGTCGCCGTGATGAAGACAAACACACCTTTACCGACACGAAGGATGGTGCGCCATAACGTGACGTCAAAGGCGAACGGGAAGGCATCGGACTCATCGACGAGCACATAATCGAACACATGACATAGATTGAGTAGTAACGGCGCGGTCGCGACGGTGATCATCCCGATGGAATCTTTTTCCCCGCCTCCGTATCGTCTCGTGACGGGTACGGTGAATGCCTGTTCGAGTCGTTCCACCCATTCTAGGGCGACGTCTTTCCGTGGGGATACAATCAACACCCGTTTCCCTTCATTGACGACCCGCTCGATCACTGGGAACGTCATCTCGGTCTTCCCGGCCCCACACACCGCGTGGACGAGCCCGGTCTTGCGGTCGTCCCACCAAGCGAGCAACTGATTCGCGACCCGCGTTTGGGCAGGTGCGAGTTCGAACGGCATCGTCAATTCGGTCGTCTCGGGTGGAGTCGTGATGTCCCTTTCTTCTAAAAAGTCACAGCGACAGACGCGTCCGAGATACAGACAGTTCCGGCAGTAAGCACACGAACCGTGATGACAGGTGAAGGTCCGGACGTTCGTGCTGAGGCAGCGTTGGCAGATGCCGAAACGGATGGCACGGGTCCCGTTTGATGCGACGATGAGTTCCCCCATATTTCCTTGCTCCTTTTTCCTTTCACGCTAGCAAATTGGAGACGCGACTGCGACTCAGCTTATGAAGGACAACCAATCGACTAAACACAAATAGGACCCGACGAAAGAGTCGGGTCCCACTTGCTTATTTCTGTTTATAGAACATGATCGCCTCGTATGGACGAAGGGACAACGTCGTCCCGTCGAGCTCAGGCACGTCGTAGTTGTGGCTGACGACGCTCACCCGCTCGAAATCTTCCGGGATCGTGTACGTCGTTTCGGTTCCATAGAAGTTGGCGACGACGAGGAGCTCCTCGCGGTCGGTCTTCCGTGTATATGCCCAAACGTCTAACGAATCAGGCGTGAGGAGCGTGTAGTCCCCGTCCGTCAAGACGTCAAGTTCTTTTCGTAACGCAATCAAGTTCTTGTAGTGGTAGAACACCGAGTTCGGGTCATCGAGCGCCGCTTCGACGTTCACGTCTTGATAGTTCGGTGCGACATTGATCCACGGTGTGCCATCCGTGAAACCGGCATGCGTCGTCGCATCCCACTGCATCGGCGTCCGCGAGTTGTCGCGTGACTTTTGTTTGATGGCCGCCATCATGTCTTCATGCGACACACCCTCTTCGCGTTTCAACTTATAGTTGTTGAGCGTCTCGATGTCTCGATACTCATTCAAGTCGTCAAAACCAGGATTCGTCATCCCGATCTCTTCCCCTTGATAGATATAAGGTGTCCCTTGGAGCCCGTGGAGCACGGTCGCGAGCATCTTCGCGCTCTCGACGCGATGGTTCGTGTCGTTCCCGAAACGGCTGACGACACGCGGTTGGTCGTGGTTGCACCAGAAGATGGCGTTCCATCCCTTTCCGTGCATCCCTTGTTGCCACGTCGACATGATGTCTTTCAATTGGATGAAGTCAAACGGTGCCGCGACGAATTTCTCGCCGTTCGGATAGTCGACTTTCAAGTGGTGGAAGCTGAACGTCATGCTGAGCTCGTTCTCGTCCGGGTTCGAATAACGCACACAGTGGTCAAGCGTCGTCGACGACATCTCACCGACCGTGATGACGTCATGACCGTCGAACACCTCTCGGTTCATCTCTTTCAAATATTCGTGGATACGTGGACCGTCCGTATAGAATTTCCGGCCGTCCGACTCATCCTCTGGGAAGTCTTGTTCTTTTGAGATCAAGTTGATGACGTCGATACGGAACCCTTTGATCCCTTTCTCGCGCCAGAAGCGCATCATCTCATAGACGTCCTCGCGCATCTGCTCGTTCTCCCAGTTCAAGTCGGCCTGGGTCACGTCGAACAGATGGAGATAGTATTGTCCGCTCTTCTCATCATATTCCCACGCGTTCCCACCGAACTTCGATTCCCAGTTCGTCGGCTCGTCACGCCAGATGTAGTAGTCACGGTATCGTTCGTCTCCCGATAGTGACTTTTGGAACCATTCATGGTCGGTCGACGAGTGGTTGACGACGATGTCCATCATAAGGCCGATGCCCCGCGCCTCTGCCTCACGGATCAATTCGTCGAGGTCTTCCATCGTACCGTATGAAGGGTCGATGGCATAGTAATCACTCACGTCATAGCCGTTATCGTGTTGAGGTGACTGATAGACAGGCGTCATCCAAATGTATTCGATGCCGAGTTCTGCCAAGTAATCTAGCTTCGCCGTCACCCCTTTGATCGATCCGGTCGCGTTCCCTTCCGGACTGTAAAAACTTTTCGGGTAAATTTGATAGACGACTGATTTGCGCCAATTTTTCTGTGTCATCAACGACATCTCCTTTTTGTAAGAGTTTTCATTTCAATAAGAAAGAGGGAAGAACTGCCGTCCCTCCCTCCCGAGTCAATGCTTATGCGACTTTATTTTCTTCGATTTCACCTTTCTTCATGTAGCGCTTCGACAAGATGAACGTGAGCGCGAACGGGACGATGATCGCAATGATCATGCCTACGATGAAGAGAAGGATTTTGTCTGTGAAGATCGAGAGGAATCCAGGGAGTCCTCCGACACCGATTGCGATCGCTTGAACATCGTTCAATGTGATGAAGATGGCTGCGATCGCCGACCCGATCATCGCAGAGTAGAACGGGAATTTATTCGGCAAGTTGACCCCGAACATCGCCGGCTCCGTGATCCCGAAGTAAGCCGAGATTGCTGAAGTCGATGCCATGCTCTTTTGTTTCGCGTTGTGCTTGTAGACGAAGAACATCGCAAGTGCGGCAGAACCTTGGGCAATGTTAGAGAGTGCGATCATCGGCCAGATGAACGTACCGCCTGTATCGGCAATCAACTGAAGGTCGATGGCGATGAACAAGTGGTGCATCCCTGTGACGACGAGTGGTGCATAGAACAATCCGAAGAGGAGTGCCCCGACGACCGGTACCGCTTCAAACGTGTTGACAAGTCCTGTCGCAATCAAGTTCCCGATTCCGCGTGTGACCGGTCCAACGATTGCGAGTGCGAGGAATCCAGTGACGACGATTGTCGTGATGGGAACGACCAAGAGTTGAATCGCGTTCGGTACACGTTTTTTCAAGAACATCTCAATTTGGCTCAAAATATAAGCCGCGGCGAGGACCGGCAAGATTTGACCTTGGTATCCGACTTTCTCGATCTCGAAGAGTCCGAGGATATCGAATGTCGGTACTTCGCCTTCAAGTGCTGCCGTCCCGTAGCCCCATGCGTTCAAGAGGTCCGGGTGGACAAGCAAGAGACCCATGACGATCCCGAGTACTTCGCTTCCGCCGAAACGTTTCGTCGCCGACCATCCGACGAGTGCCGGTAAGAAGACGAATGACGTGTTCGCCATCATGTTGATCAGGTCCCAAAGTCCTTGTAGGTTCGGATAAGCCTCGATGAGCGTCTGCCCTTCGATGAAGAGGCCTTCTGAAGCAAGTAAGTTGTTGATCCCCATGAGGAGACCGGCCACGATGATGGCTGGAATGATTGGCATAAAGACGTCAGAGAAGACTTTGACGAGTTTTTGAAGCGGATTCATTTTTTTGCCGCCTGCGGATTTGACCTCGGCGACCGTTGCCGCCTCGAGTCCCGCGAGTTTGATGAACTCGGCATAGACGCGATCGACATCGCCGGCTCCGATAACGATTTGATACACGCCAGAGTTCTCGAACGCCCCCTTGACGAGATCGACTTCTTTCACACGTGCCTCATCGACTTTTGACTGGTCTTTGAGCGAGAGACGGAGACGCGTCACACAGTGTGCGGCTTTGTCCACGTTGTCTTTGCCGCCGATCGCTTCTAAAATATCCGCGGCAATTTGACGATAATCTGCCTTCATGTTTAATGTCCTCCTTTGTTTGAAAACGATTAATGAAAACGGTTACTTATGAGTACAAACAAAGTATAACTTATCTATATAAGTTACGTCAACAACTTATATATACAAGTTATCAAGAAACATTCTAGTGATTATTCATGTAAAAAATCCCCTTATCCATTCTCCGTCAAACAAAAAAACCTCTTCCAGTTCGAAAGAGGTCTAGCGCCGAGCAACATCACTGAACTGAAATTTATCCAAGCGGTGACGTGACTCCGTATATTCAAATTGCTGCCCTTCATATAAGAAGGTATCGTTCGTGATGACGATGACGTACTCATAGTCGTGCAAATCTAGACGCATCCGGTCGAGCTCAGTCACGTCTTCCGCCGCGATTTTCCGTTTGGCGTAGCTGATTTGCAGACCGAGTTCACCTTCGATATATCCATAGATGGAACGAGCGGCAATCTCTTCTGTTAATCCAGGGACGAGGTCTTTGACGAAATAGTTGATGTCTAAGATGACGTTTTCCCCGTCAAAGTTCCGGACCCGCTCGATGCGAAACACATGTGTCCCCGCCTTCAAGTTCATCCGTTCGACGAGCCAAGATGGGGCCTCCATCTCTTCGAACGCCGCAACGTGCGTCTGAATGGAACGACCGAGCATGCTGGCGTACACTTCCGAGAAACTGACGATGCCGTTGAATTGAAACTCGATCTGGTCACGTTTCAACACAAAGACGCCTTTCCCGTGATGCTTCCGGACATAACCGTTCTCTTGCAACAGATCGAGCGCCTTGCGGACCGTTCCCCGACTTGCCTCGAACTGATGCATCAATTCCGTCTCAGACGGAAGTTTCGAATCTGCAGGTCTCGTGCCGTTGCGCATCTCTTCTGCCAAGCGCTCAAATATTTGGCGATATTTCGCCATCGCATTCCCTCCTCCATTGAAAAAGACGACCGGAAACGGTCGTCTTTTGGTTTACCATTCGCGACGATACCAAGTGATGCCGATTGCACCAGGTCCGAGATGCGTTCCGATGACCGGACCGAAATGGCTTCCCGAGATGTGTGCTTTCGGGAATTTCTGTTTCATCGAAGCGATTTCTTCCGCCTGACGCTCCGGGCAGTTAGCGTGAATGATTCCGATACAGTATCCCTCACCGTCTCCGGCAATCGACTCGTCCATCATTTCTTCGATTCGACGCACAGCCTTCTTATACGTACGAATCTTTTCAAACGGGACGATCAATTTGTCTTGGAAGTGTAGGACCGGCTTGATTTGTAAGAACGAGCCAACGAGCGCTTGCGCGGCGCTCAATCGTCCACCACGTTGTAGATGGTCGAGGTCATCGACGACGAAGTAGGCGCGAATCGAGTTACGGACCGTCTCGAGTCGGGCGATAATCTCTTCAGGTGTCGCTCCTTTGTCACGGAGGTTTAACGCCTCTTCCACAAGAAATGCTTGCGGCATACAAGAAATCTCTGAGTCAAACGCATGAACGGTCACATCGACCATATCATTTATCGCGACCATCGATTGGTACGTTCCGCTGATGCCACTTGATAGCGTGATGGCGATCACATCCGTCACATCGTCTGGCAAGTTTTCAATCAACTCGACCGTCTCACCGATGACCGGCTGCGACGTCGTCGGTAGTTTGCCTGCCTCGATTCGCTCATAAAACGCCTCTGTCGACATATCGATCGACTCGCGGTACGACGCGCCATCGAAGATGACACTGAGTGGTGCGACATGGACGTCATGTCGTGCCAAAAAATCATCCGACAGATAGGCGGTACTGTCGGTTAAAATCGCAATGTTTCCCATACTATATCCTCACTTTACGTCGTTTCATTTTTCCAATTATGTTAGGATTCCATTCCATATTGTAACACAAAAACGAGGTAAAGCATCGGTGACGCTCAAATCTCGACCCAACCTCGGCGAATCGCATCAACGACCGCTTGCGTCCGGTCATTCACATCCATTTTACGGAGGACAGAGGACACATGGTTTTTAACCGTTTTCTCACTGATGAACAACATGTCACTGATATCTCGGTTCGATCGACCGTCCGCGAGAAGGTGCAACACCTCTACCTCGCGACGTGACAACAATTGATACACTGGATCATCTGTGCGACTCTCGACGCCACGACCCGCTTGCTCCCCTTTGAATTGTAAGAGACGACGGTACTCTTTCAAGACGTTCGTCGTTACTTTCGGATGAAGGTAAGCCCCGTCCCGAGCGACGGCGCGGACCGCCGAAATCAATTCGGTCGACGCCACTTCTTTTAATAGAAAACCAGACGCACCCGCTTCGAGCGCATGCGTGATATACGATTCGTCATCATGGATCGAAAGGATGAGGACGCGTGTCTCCGGTGAAAGGAGAGACAGTTGTTTCGTCGCCTCGATCCCGTTCATGTCCGGCATGTTGATGTCTAAGATCATGATTTCCGGTTTTTGTTCGCCAGCGATGCGAATCGCCTCGCGACCCGTACGCCCTTCTGCGACGACCGTAAATTCATCTTCTAAATCAAAAATCCGCTTCAATCCTTCGCGGAATAGTTCGTGATCATCCACGATTGCAATGCGTGTCTGTGTCATTTCCATGTATGTCTTCCCCCTTGTTCTCTCACGGAATCGGAATCGACATCCGGACGACCGTCCCCTTGCCGACTTCCGAGTCAATGGTGATACTTCCGCTCACCAACTCAATTCGTTCACGCATCCCGACAATCCCAAATGATTCTTCGCCAATCGTACTCGGCTCGAAACCGATGCCATAGTCGCGGATGTGAAGGTGAATCACATCGCTCGCCTGTTCGACATTGACGATAATCTCTGGCGTCTTGGCATGCTTGATCGCATTTTGTACCGCTTCTTGTACGAGACGGAACACGTTGATTTCTAACTTCTCTGGCAGACGGGCGCGTGATCCCCGATAGTTGAGGCGTGTCTTGATGGCCGTATACTCCTCCGTTTGGTGGAGATAGCGCTCAAGCGTCGGTAAAAAGCCTAAATCGTCAAGTGACATCGGGCGTAAGTCGTAAATCAAGCGACGTACGTCGACGAGTGCTCCACGAATCAACTTTTTCAATTCATGTAATTCGGCAAACGCCTCGTCTTTCCCTCGTTTATCGAACGTCTTTTCAATCAGATCGGCACGTATCAAAATATGGGCAAGCGATTGCGCCGGTCCGTCGTGCATCTCGCGGGCCAGATGGCGCCGTTCGCGCTCGGCCGCTTCGAATACACCGATGGCCATCTCCTGCTTTTTCATCATGTCCGAATATTCTTGTTGCAAATCGTCTCGTAAGAAGTTCAAGACGACGCTGACACGACCAATCAATTTTTCGGCCCGTTCAATCGTATCCTCTAAAATAAGAAGACGCCGTTCTAAATCATTTCGCCGTTGCTGTGCCGCCATCTCTTCTTTTTGAACGAGAAAACGTTCCAGTTGCATCTGATTCGCCCGTTCGTAGGCTTCACGAATTTCTTGCTCACTATGTATATGAAACTTTTTACTGACTTGAACGAGCTTGGCTTTTGCGGCTTTCACGAGTCGGTCGAGTCGATCGGACTCCTCGATGTAGAACTCGATTTTATCCGTCAATTCTTTTAACTCGTTTTGAATTGCTGAATATTCAGTTGCTGAACTTTCGGTTATACGGACAATCTCCTCTTTACTTTCCGTCACCGTTTCAATCATATTTGTTATGATATGTTCTAAAGCTGTCCGATCGGTAATATGATTCACGATGCCATCCCCTAATAGTTCGGTAGTTAATCCTCATCTATCCTTATATATCGTCCACTCTAAAACAGGTTTACAGTGAACATGAGAGATTTTCTATAATTGCATTCGCTAAGTGAAGCGTATGTGCCTACTTGAATTCTAAAAAAAATATTCAAAAATAGAAAGGAGAATTTTCAGAAATGTCTATTGAGTCAAATTATACTATAAAACAAAGTGGAACATACGAAGTCGTTATACAAAAATCAAAATTTATCGCTCACTTCAAACGTGTCGAAACCGAGGAAGAGGCGCAGACGTTCATCCAAGGCATCAAAAAAGAGCATTGGAACGCAAACCACAACTGTTCCGCCTACATCATCGGGGAACGAAATGAACATCAAAAAGCGAACGATGACGGGGAACCGAGCGGCACCGCGGGCATGCCGATGCTCGAGGTGTTACGGAAGCGTCATCTCAAAGACACGGTCGTCGTCGTGACACGTTACTTTGGGGGAATCAAGTTAGGTGGCGGCGGGCTCATCCGAGCATATGGTGGGACCGTCAGCGAGGGACTCGACGCGATCGGGATTGTCGAACGTTTGCAAATGCAGCAATTGACGCTTACCGTCGACTACACCTGGATCGGCAAAGTCGAGAACGAATTGAGACAGTCCACCTACTTGCTCGACGACATCTCTTACGCCGACCTCGTCACGTTCCACGTGTCGGTCCCCGTCGAAGAAACGGATACGGCACTCGCTTGGTTGACAGACATGACGAACGGTCAAGGTACACTACAAACTCACGATATCCGCATCATCGAACGTGATTTCAAACGCTGAAACGCCTATACTAAAAGAAACAACTGAAATGAGGAATCCATATGGAAACACCCCCACGCAAGAAAAAGTCACCTTGGAAAATCGTCCTCATCGTGCTGGGTGTCGTCTTGCTGATCGGCGGTTCCGCTTTCGGGTATTTTGTCTTCAAAGCAAACGATACCGCCGAAAATGCAAACAAAGAGTTGGAGCGTGGCGACAAATCAGAGCGTCGTGACGAAACCATCGACTTGACGAAAGATCACTTCTCCGTCCTATTAGCAGGTGTCGATGGCGGCGCCTCACTCGAAGAAGGTCGAAGTGACTCGTTGATGGTGGCGACGTTCAACAAGGAATCGCGTCAAGTGACACTCGTCAGCATTCCGCGCGACTCGTATGTCGACATTATCCTCGATGAAGGCGACCCGTTCAAAGACAAGATTAACCATGCTTATTCGTACGGAGGCATCGATGCAACGATCGCGACCGTCGAGAATTTGCTCGATATTCCAATCGACTACTATGCGACCATTAACTTTGACGGAATCGAAGACCTCGTCGATGCGGTCGGAGGTGTCGAAATCGACGTCCTCATCCCAATCTCCGGAAAAGCGACCGGGAACGTCGAGTTAGAGCCTGGCGTGCAAGTGTTGAACGGGAAAGAAGCGCTCGCATACGCCCGTATGCGAAAAGAAGACCCAGCTGGTGACATCGGTCGGGCCGGTCGACAGCAACAAGTGATCGAGGCCATCATCAACGAGGCGACCACGATCAACTCGTTCACCAAGTTGAACCGGATCATGAATGCGGTCGGCGAGAATATTCGAACGAACATGTCCTTGTCAGAAGCCTCACAGCTTCAACCGTATGCGAAATCCCTCAAGTCATTCAATCGTGAAACACTTGAAGGAACCGATTTGACGTTGAACGGTGTCTATTATTACGAACTTGACCCCGCTGACCTCCGCGACGCGCAAGCCCTTCTCCAAACAGAGCTAGGAATGCCCGTCACGGCAGACGAACCGTCAACGGATGAGACAGATGACTCGATGACCGAGACGACGATTTACTAACGAAAACGGCCGATATCGCTTGGCGATATCGGCCGTTTGTTTATGTCCTCGGACGACCCAAAAGTCGTCGGGACGTACGGATGATTGGTTTATAGTTCGGATGAATGAGTTCGGTCGATTCGACAATCAATTCAATGACGATCAGGACCACGACGAACGTGATGACCGCCCCGATCATCGTCGTCTTCGCAAATAAGATCGAAGAGATCCCAAAGAAAAGGGTCATCCCATACATGAGCAAGACAGCTTGGCGTGTCGTGAACCCCATGTCGATCAACTGATGGTGCATGTGCGATTTATCAGGCGACATCGGAGGTCGCCCTTGGACGAGCCGACGTACAATCGCGAAAATCGTATCCGAGATCGGCAAGCCGAGCAACAAGACCGGAACGACGAGTGAAAACAATGTAACGTTCTTAAAACCGATCAGCGAGAAGACGGCAAGCATATATCCGAGAAATAACGCTCCCGTGTCCCCCATAAAAATCTTCGCTGGGTAGAAGTTATGGACGAGAAAGCCGAGTGTACTCGCGAGCAACAACAGGGCCATCATCGTCAAATAGACGTTCCCTTGAATGATCGCTAGGACAGCAATCGTTCCGAGGGCGATACTCGACACACCTGCTGCGAGCCCGTCGAGCCCATCGATCAAGTTGATCGCATTCGTGATCCCAATCAGCCAGAGAACCGTGACCGGGATACTCCATGACCCGAGATACAGTTGCTGGTCGAACGGGAGGTTGACGAGCTCGATGCGCATCCCAGAGTTCAAAACGACGACCGTCGCAATCATCTGCCCCATCAACTTCACGCGGGCCGACAACTGGAAGCGGTCATCGATCAGTCCGGTAATGAGAATGACGACGGCCCCGATCAAGATGGCGTCATTATAACGACTCGTCGGAAGCAGCAACGCATAGCCGATGAAAAAGGCAATGAAGATCGCCAGACCACCGATTCGTGGCATCGTCCGTAAATGTACTTTTCGTGCGTTCGGATGATCGACCGCACCAATGAAGAATGCGAATCGACGAACGAGCGGTGTAATCAAGATGGCCATCACAAAACTGACCAACATGGCAATCCATAGCATGGGCCGACAGTTCCTCTCTCAAAAAAATAGACTCTGGCGAATTATATCATATTTTGAATCGATGAGTTGATATCAGTCCGTTTACAACAAAAAGCCGATGGGGCGTTCCCCATCGGCTCAAGATTATGAAAATGTTACGGCTACTTCTTCTGCTGGTTCATATGTATAGAGGCCGCGGCCAATCTTTTTGATTTCCGGGTTCACCCCTTCAATCTTCACCATCAATTGGTAAATGTTGCTGATGTGATGACGGTAACGAAGTTCGAGCTCCATCTGTATATCACGTACGCTCATCGTCTGACGCTCTTTCAATAGATCCGTCACTTGATGAACATATACTTCGAGCGGATAGCGCTGATTTACACGACGTGGACGTAGGCGTTTTGATGCATCAGTCATTGAGTCTTTTTCCTCTTTGTCTCGACTCAGTTCCGCGATCAAATATTCTGCACGTCGTTGTAATTGACGGTACGATTCCTCGATTTCCATCAATTCTCTGTAAATGTGCTCATTCACATTCGTAGATTCCATACACAAATCCCCTTCTACATCCAATTAATTTTAGGAATTCCCTATTTTAAATCAGTAATTCCTAATTATCCCTTGATATCTTCTATAAAAGTGTAACGGATTTGTAATGTGCTTGTCATCTCTTTTTGGGCAATATTGTCTATTTGGGACTTTTGGACCATAAAAAGACGGCGACTGTTCGGGGCAGTCGCCGTCTCACGGAAGATGATTGTAGTCCATTACACGCGAGCGCGTTCGAGGATGCGATCGAGTGAAAGTTCGTCAGTAGAAGCGACGATGAGGTCTGCATGACCGAGCATCGATTCTTCTCCGACGGCGACAGCAAACATGTTTGCCGCTTTGATTGCAGTTACGCCTGCAGCCGCGTCTTCAACGCCGATGGCGAGTTCGGGTTTCACGCCAAGGGCAGAAGCGGCTTTCAAAAACACTTCGGGGTGCGGTTTTGACTGGGCGACAGTGGCTGCATCGACAATATGGTCGAAGTAATGACGGACGCCTAGTGCGTCAACGACCGCAAACGCGTTCTTTGAAGCAGAAGCCATTCCGATTTTTAGTCCCGCCTCTTTGATTTCATCAAGGAATGAAACGATACCAGGAAGCAAATCGTCAGATGAGATATGTTGAATAAGTTCAACGTAATGCTCGTTTTTCTTTTGGGCGAGTTCTTCTTTCTCTTCCGGTGTGAAATCGTTCTGTTTTCCGCCGAGCGTAAGGATGCGCTCGAGCGACTCAGTCCGACTCACCCCTTTGAGGGTTTCGTTGAATTCGCGGTCAAATGGAATTCCGAGCTCTTCACCGAGCTGCTTCCAAGCGAGGTAATGGTACTCTGCCGTGTCAGTGATGACACCGTCCAAATCGAAAATCACTGCTTCAATCGTTGACATACATGCTTTCCGCCTTTCCTTCAAATGCTTGTGTCGTCAGACTACATTTAGGGAACTTGACAAGTACCCGTCGCACGTTTGGTCAATGATGCAAACGGTTGCACTTGTTCGATTTCTATTATAAATGAAAACGTTATCTTGATGCAACCGTTTTCGCAAAAATCAAAAAAAGAGAAGAGCTTCCGCTCTCCCCTCCCCATTACAGTTGAATGCCAACGACTTTTACGTTCACCGAACGCGGTGTCATCGCGAGCATCGTATCCATATCTTGCGTGATTCGCTCTTGAACAGCCGTCACCGTCTTGATGATCGACTGACCATATGCGATGTAAAGCGATAAGTTGATTGTGATGCCTTCTTCTGACTCATCCACTTTCACATGTTTCATGAGCGCACGTTCTGACAATTTCGTGTCTTCCTGCGTGAACGATACGTGTTTCGTTTCTTTCACCGCGACTGCGGCGATCATTTCCACGACGTGACGAGAGACGTTCACGTCGCCTTCTGTGCTGTGCATTCCATTTTCGTATGGCATAGGGTCACTTCCTTAACTCTAGTTTCGTTTCTTCTTTATAAAGTGTAGCGGAAATGAAGCGTTTAGAAAAGACTTTACCCTTTCACACCTTTCGTATTTTGTACGCGCCTCACATCAATTTCGACGAGCGGACGCAACAGACGGACCATCGGTGGACTGATAATCACGAGCACCATCACGAATGCGACGCCGAACAAGACGAGCAGTTGCATCCAAGACGTCGGCATAAATCCAGCTGGCACGAACGCCTTCCAAGCGACGACGAAGAACACGTGAACGAGATACACGTACAAGCTATATCGCCCTGCCCGAGAGAAAATAGGCAGCTTTCGTCCCGGAATGATGAGTGCGAAGCTGATTGACATGAGGAGAGACACCGTATAGACAATCAAGAAGGCAAACGGTCCGCTCCACATCGCTTCCGGCACCGCCGTATCATAGGCGAAACGGAACTTGAACAAGTTCCCGATATGATAGAACGTGTCATCTTGTTGGACGCGCATGGAAATCAATAAGCCGATTGTCAGCGTGACAAAGACAATCGCTCCACCGATTCGATAACGGTTTCGTTGTTCTGCCCGTTTCGGAAGTTCGAAGAAATTAAGCGTATTCCGTTCGGACATCCAGTTCCCAATCAGGAAGAATGGATAGAACATGATGACTTTTCGTAACGCGAAGTACCCGGTCGCCTCGGCCTGGAACCCGAATAAGAGCGCGAATAGGAGCGCATAGAGAACATACCCTTTCAATTGTGTCACGTATGGGGTAATGATGTACCAGAAAATGATCGCCATCAAATACCAAAGTGCCCAGTATGGCTTCAACAGATTCAGTCCCGGATTCTCAAGTGAGAAAATCGGGATTCCTTCTGTGAAGGCGAACCATGAACCGAGAATGACTTGCCAGATGACGTAGACGACGAACAACTGGATCACACGTAAATATCGGTTCTCTCGATAAAAATAACCGCTGAGCATAATGAATAACGGCATGTGGAAAGTGTACAGGAACAAATACACCCACTTCGGTAGAATATCGTCGTATGCGCCACGTACGTCCGTCAACAGGTGACCGAACACGACGAGCAAGACGAGCACTCCCTTAATATTGTCGTACCAATAATTTCTCATAACATTCCCTCTAGTTCTTTATGATGATTACGATGAAGCTGACCTTCATGTTTTCACGTGCTCTTTGCATACGGAATTCATGAAAGGTCATATGGAAAAATCCCTCACCTATCATAATCGATTCCCTCGCCAAGTGAAATTACGTTTCAACAAAATTTTCATGTCTTCATTGTCATCATTCCCATAATTCGCTGATTGCAAGCCGAAACGTCAAAAAATCCTCACGATTCAGCACGTTGTGAGCGTATTCAAATAGACGGGATTGGGTACAGTATAGTATAGTAGTGTTACTAAATATTCAGAATATTCTAATAAAGGAGGTGGAGAGAATGGCTTCGATCATCCGGAATCGACATCATATGGTTCATGACCCAAAACGTTCATTCTCTAACTTCGGATTTTGGTGGTTCATCAGCAGCTTTTCCGTCGGGCTACTCATGATCGCCTTTGAATCGGTCCGCAACGGCTTCTCTGCCATTCATCCTCTGTTGTCTAGCATGGCCTTCCTCGGTCTCACGTTCGTGCTCGGTGTCTGTGCCAAACTGGTCCGTGACGTCTGGTGGCTCAACTATTTGCTCGAGCGTACGCAAAATCGCTACTTATATATCGGTGGCGACACACTCCAAACCTGGCAGTATACGCTCGATTCGATTTGGTTGCTCACGCGAACCTCACAAAAAAAGCTCGGCCGATTGTATATCCAAATCGACCGAACTGTGCGTGCTGAGGAAGCAAAACGTTTATTCGCCGCCTATTTGATTGACCGAGGTGTCCTCGTCGTCTATTCTCGTCCGAACAAACCGAAAAAAATGGCTTGAACGAATTAGTCGAGGTGAGCGGCAATCCATGTCCGTGCCGCCTCGACTTCTTCCATGCGCACTTCATGCCCACCCGTATGATAGAAGAGCTCGACGTCCGCTCCGGCATTCCGGAGTGTCGATGTCAGCTCTTCTGTTTCTGCTTTCGGGCAAATCGGGTCGCGCTCTCCTGCCGAGATGAACACGTTCGTCCCTGACAAATCCGGTAAAGTGAGCGAGCGGTCCGGGACCATCGGATGGAACAAGAGTGAAGCGCCGAAGGCCGGTTGGCGGTACAGCGCAGAACCGATCAAGTTTGCCCCGTTCGAATAACCGATCGGAATCATCTTGTCTCGTTTGATCCCATATTCCGCTGCAGCATCATCTAAAAACTGAAGGAAGCGTTCCGTCTGCTTTTTTAAATCTTCAAGATCGAGCACGCCTTCCGCGTGACGACGGAAGAATCGGGTCATCCCGTTCTCAAGCACATCCCCTCGTAGCGTCAGGACGTTTGACTCCGGTGACAGCTCTTTCGCGAGCGGGATCAAGTCTTGCTCGCTACCCCCTGTTCCGTGTAATAAGACGAGCGTCGTTTCTTTCGTTCCTTGAATGAATTGATGAATCATATGCGTTCTCCTTTCGGGATTGTAATGGTTGGTAACGTACGGACAATCTTGTCGCGGTCCGCTTCAAGCCATGGCGGTAAACGTAACGTCTCACCGAGTGTGTCGACCGATTCGTCCACGGTGAATCCCGGTACGTCTGTCGCCAGTTCGTGCAGGATACGTCCGGCATCATGGAAATAAACCGAGCGGAAATAGTTCCGTTCTTTCACTTCGGTCGGTCTCAGTCCGAGATCAAAGATGGCATCTTGCCAGGTAGAATAACGTTCACCGTCCGCAACCCGCCAAGCGATATGATGGACCGTCCCCGTTCCCGGCACACCGTTCGGAAGAATCGTCTTTTTGACATCGATCACGTTCCCGTAGTCAGCCGTCCCTTTCAGACGAATCCATTCCTCATCTTCTTCGATCCGTTCAAATCCGAAAAGTTCCACCAACAAACGTACGGTTTCTTCCGGTGATTTTGATAAAAGCGTAGCGCCGGCAAATCCGACAATCGCCTCATTCTTCGTGACGCCCGGGATGACCCAGTGCGTCTGTTTCGTCGTAGCCCGTGCGACGAGTTCGACGACGAGTCCGTCCGGGTCTTCAAAAAGAAGCGACGGCTCATCGAACCGTTCCGTGGCAACGGTCGCGATTCCATGCTGTTGTAGTCTTTCTTCCCAGAACGGTAAACTTCCTGCCGGCACGAGATATGTCGTCACACCGACCTGGCCACTTCCGACCTGACCCTTCCCTAACCCTGGAATCGGGAAGAACGTGATCACGGTCCCCGGTGTGCCGACCTCGTCCCCGAAATAGAGATGATACGTGCCCGGGTCATCAAAATTGACGGTCTGTTTCACGAAACGGAGACCGAGTACTTGCCCATAAAAATCAAGCGTACGTTGCGGGTCTTGAACCATCGATGAGATGTGATGGATGCCTGTAGACTGCGTATTCATTGTCACCCTCCTTTATTATCTTGATTTCAAGATAAATCATTTGCCAGAAAAAGTGAAACTTTTTGCTCACGGTGGCGTACGATAGGAGTAGAGACATTCTAAGGAGGTATAAGCATATGGCATTACAGATCGAACGAGTCACCAAAGAATTCGGTGACTTCACCGCTGTCGACGACCTCACTTTCCGCGTCCCACAAGGGGAAATGTTTGGACTACTCGGAGCGAACGGCGCCGGAAAGACGACGACATTCCGCATGATTCTCGACATCTTAAAACCGACCGATGGAACGATCACATGGAACGGAAAAGCAGTCGACCATCGAATCGTCGGATACTTACCAGAGGAACGAGGCCTCTACCCGAAGTCACAAGTACGCGAACAACTCGTCTTTTTAGCCAGTTTGAAAGGCATGCGCTCAAGCGATGCCAAACGTGCGGTCAAATCATGGCTCGAACGGCTGGAGATCCCCCAGTATGAGACGATGCGCGTCGAACAACTGTCAAAAGGGAATCAGCAGAAGATTCAACTCGTCGCCGCCCTGCTCCACAACCCTGAACTCGTCATCTTAGATGAGCCATTCAGTGGACTCGACCCGGTCAACGTCGAAATCTTGAAACGTGAAGTGCTCGCCTTGCGCGACGCGGGGACGACCATCGTCTTCTCAAGCCACCGGATGGAGCATGTCGAAGAGCTCTGTCAACATGTCGGGATTTTAAAAGGCGGTCGTGCCGTCGTCAGTGGTGACGTACCGACGATCAAGTCGCGTTACGCCGAACCGGCTCTCTTCATTGAGACGGACCAAATCCAATTACTCGAAGCACTTCCTGTCGTCGAGACGATCGAGCCGTACAAATCCGGTCACTTAGTACGCCTGCATTCGTTCGAAGACAGTGATATCGTTCTATCGACACTCGTCCGCCATCAGGCGAACGTCAAGACGTTCATGCGTCAACCGGTATCGCTCAATGACATCTTTATCAAGGAGGTCGGACAGCATGTTTCATAACTTTGGACCGCTCTATGCATTCACACTCAAATCGAGAATCCGTTCGAAGGCGTTCGTCATCTCAACGGCGTTGACGATTCTTTTCATCTTTGGATTTACGAACATCGACCGCATCATGTCCTCGTTCGAGGATTCCGAACAGGCGAGTGCCCTCGTCGTATCGGAGAATCCAGCGCTTGTTGATACGATGAAGTCGCTCGGCTATGAGGATGTCGCCGTGAGTGACATCACTGAAGAAGAAGCGCGGACCGGAATCAACGACGGCGAGTACGGGGTCGTCGCTTTCGTCGATGGCTACGACGCCCGTGTCATCTCGGAACGTCCGGAACAGGAATTTACGACTCTCTTGCAAACATCGCTTCAACAGCTGCGAAACGCGGAATTGATTGAATCAGCCGATGTCGACCCAGCCGTCATCACCGCTCTCAGCGAACCGATTCAGCTCGATGAGTCGTATCTCGGGCGCGGAGGTGAGAACTCGGATGAACTTCTCTCATCTTCGGCACTCGTCTATGTCATGTTGATGCTCTTGTATATCTCGATCATTACGTACGGGTCGATGATTTCAACGGAAGTGACGACCGAGAAGTCGTCGCGTGTCATGGAGCTCATCATCTCGACGACCCATCCGGTCACGCATATGCTCGCCAAAGTGACCGCAATCGGGACGCTCGCCCTCATCCAAATCGGGATTTTCCTCGGATTCGGTTATGTCAGTGCGAGCGGCAGTGAGTTAGCGACAACCGTCATCGAAAATGCGGGGAACGCACGAGCCGTCATCTATCTACTTGTGTTCTTCCTACTCGGCTACTTATTGTATGCGTCCCTCTTCGCCGTTCTCGGCTCGCTCGTCAGCCGCGTCGAAGAGTCGCAACAGATGGTCATGCCAGTCATCATGCTTCTCGTCGCAGCGTTCTTAGTGGCGATGTTCGGCTTGAACAATCCGGATGCGACGATCGTGACGATTCTATCCTTCGTCCCATTTTTTGCCCCGATGCTCATGTTCCTTCGAGTCATGCTCGTCGATGTGGCCGTGTGGGAAGTCGCGCTCTCGATCGGTTTACTCATCGGGACGATTGGCGTGACGCTTTGGATCGGCTCGAAATTCTATCGTGGTGGCGTCTTATTCTATGGAACGAACGCCATTAAACAATGGCGACAAATATTACAAAACCGCCAATAACGTTTACAGCAAATTCGTTTTCGTTTACTCTAAAGAATGTGCAAAATGAGGAGGAAAACGAACTATGCGATCACGATTACTCGCGGCCTTAATCTTTACGTTTATGACGACGCTCACGACGTTCATCTGTTACACCGTCTTCTTAGACGCGGATGCGTTATGGCAAATCCTGCTTGCGTATGCAGGTAGTACGTTTATCGGAACGCTCGCGTTTTGGTATCCGGTCAGCAGACGTCCACAAACGTCTCGCTTCGGTGGCGCATGGATCGGCATCATGATTACTGCAACGACACTCATTGGCTTCACCGTCATCCGCTTCACATTCCGCGGCGACGCAGCAGCTCTGCTCGACTGGCAAACAGTGCTAGCGAGCCTCGCTTACACGTTCGGGTATGTCGGATGGGTGCTCACAATCTTGAATATCGTGCTCGGCTTCTTACTTGCCGGCACACGTCCGAAAGTACGCTACGAAGCGCGTCCGATGCGCTGATCAATGGAAATGACCAGGAGAAATGATTCTCCTGGTCATTTTTTTATTCTATGATTATTGCAATTTATATGATTTATCCACGACGCCGTACTCTGCATACTGGAAGGAGTTGTCCGCGAACTGATCGGGTACAAGTCGTTCCACGTAACGGGCGAACGGGACGATGTGCCGATTCGTGTCATGGGACCGTCCAAGGTCGAGGACCGCGTCAACGAGTGCCTCAAGCGCATGGTGTGTCGTCGGTTCTTCGTCTTCTTCGAAGATGCGCTGCAACTCCTCTTCATGCATCAAGTCAAAGATGCGCATCCGCTCCTCAAGCTGTCGCTGCATCTCTTCGACGGACTTCCCGTGCATCGCTTCTTCATAGGCGAGCTTCATCTGTTCGAGTTCGGGGACTTTCCCACGCATCAATACTTTGAGTGACTCCCCTGTCCAAATGTGGCGTGCCAAATAATTCGAATCGATGCGCAGAGCTTCTGCGAGCGCCTCTATGTAAGGCATCGTCGGATACACCTCACTCAGTTCGGTACGTCGAATAAAATATGGGGCCACGCCGATTTGATCCGCAAGTGTCTCGATTGACAATCCAGCCCGCTCTCGTAATATCCGAATTCGGTCCCCGTATCCCCGATACGGTGCATTTTTACCATCCATCTCAATTCCCCCTTTCCTCTCTTTTATTATAATTCCCGAATTCACAAAAAAATACTCGGAAGCGTGAGCTCCCGAGTTTTGATCGTTCTCTTATTTCTTCGTCAATTCGACGACTTCTGAAGATCCAGCTGTCACCGTGTCGCCTTCTGCGACAAGTTTGTTCACGCCGAAGCTGTCATGGTTCGTGATAATGATCGGAGTGATTGTCGACGGAGCGTTCGCTTTGATGAAATCGAGGTCGAACGTGACGAGCGGGTCGCCTGCTTTGACAGACTGACCTTCTGTAACATGTGTCTCGAAGCCTTCACCTTTAAGGTTTACCGTATCCAAACCGATGTGGATCAAGTACTCTGCACCGTTGTCGGCATTGATACCGATCGCGTGTTTCGTCGGGAATACTGTAGCGATTGTTCCGCTGACCGGTGAGACGACTTTACCTTCTGTCGGCTCGATCGCAATTCCGTCACCCATCATTTTTTGTGAGAATACTTGGTCCGGTACGTTCGTGATGTCGACGACCTTTCCTGTAAGCGGTGAAACCGCGTTGAGTTGTTCTTCTTTACCACCAAATAGTTTTTTAAAGAATCCCATAGCTTAATCCCTCCAACATGTTCTATTGAATCGAAGTCTTCACTTTTATACCCGAAAAGCTAAAACTTCAATCCCTACCTTATAAACGGTATAGTAGGTATAAGGTAGTGCGAAATCGTTTTACACATCGTAAGAATACGAGTGTGCAATCGCTTTTGCAAGCCCTTTTTACACTTTATAAAAATTTCACACGATGGAGGCGCTTACAATGACGACTTTCACAAAATTGTCATATGAACGGCCCGACTTGGACGCTTTGAACAGCAGATTGTCGGACTATTCTGCCGAATTACAGCAAGCGAGCACACTCGAGGAAGCGAACGAACTTATTCGCCAAATCAACAAGGAACGTAACGACTTTGAGACACAAAGTCAGCTTGTCGCGATCCGACACTCGGTCGACACGCGCGATACTTTTTACGAGGAAGAACAATCTTTCTTTGACGATGCTCTCCCGGTCTATGAGAAAGAGATCCAAGCGTACTATCGCGTCTTGACGAACCACGAGCTTCGTTCTGAACTCGAAGCGGAATGGGGCAGCCAGCTGTTCTCCCTCGCCGAGCGTGCGCTCGAGACGTTCGAAGAGTCACTCATCCCGAAACTGCAGGAAGAGAACCGCCTCGCGACGTCCTATCAAAAAGTCATGTCAGCAGCACAAATCGAATTTGACGGCAAGACGCTCAACTTGTCACAGTTCGGTCCATACCTTCAATCACCTGACCGTAATGTCCGAAAAGCCGCATCCGTTGCCCGCTATACATATCTTTCTGATAACGGTGACGAGCTCGACCGCATTTACGGTGACCTCGTACGCGTGCGTACAGAGATCGCCCACGCGCTCGGATTCCCTTCATTCGTCGAGCTCGGCTATGCACGCATGCAACGCGTCGGGTATGACGAGTCGATGGTCGACAACTTCCGGAAACAAGTCCGTGACGTGATCGTCCCGCTCGCTTCTGCGTTGAAAGACAAGCAGGCGAAACGAATCGACGTCGATCACCTCTACTATTACGATGAGTCGTTCGTTTTCCCAGACGGTAACGCGACACCTCAAGGGGACGAATCGTTCATCATCGAAGGTGGAAACAAGATGTATCATGAGCTCTCGAACGAGACGGACGAGTTCTTCCAATACATGCAAGAGCGCGGCGCTCTCGATTTGACGGCGAAACCAGGTAAGGCTGGCGGCGGATATTGCACATACTTACCGTCTGAAGGTCTTCCGTTCATCTTCTCGAACTTCAACGGCACAGCCGGAGATATCGACGTCCTCACACACGAAGTCGGTCACGCGTTCCAAGTATATGAGAGCCGTCATTTGACGACTCCGGAATACGCCTTCCCGACGTACGAGGCGTGCGAGATCCATTCGATGTCAATGGAGTTCTTCTGTTGGCCATGGATGGAGCTCTTCTTCGGCGACCAAGTCGACAAGTACAAGTTCAACCACTTGGCTGGCAGCATGACGTTCCTTCCATACGGCGTGCTCGTCGACGAGTTCCAACACGTCGTCTACCGTAATCCAGAGATGACAGCTGCTGAGCGACGTCAGGCATGGCGCGATTTGGAGAAGGTCTATCTTCCGCATCGTGATTATGAGACGAACGACTATCTCGAATCAGGCGCATGGTGGCACCAACAAGGGCACATCTTCCAAAGCCCGTTCTACTATATCGACTATACACTCGCGCAAGTGTGTGCGTTCCAGTTCTGGGTACGCATGCATGAAAACCGCGAAGCGGCATGGAGCGATTACCTCACGCTCTGTCAGGCAGGCGGAAGCCGATCGTTCCTCGAACTCGTCGAACTGGCAGGCCTCAAATCGCCATTCGCAGACGGCGTCTTGAAAGAAACGATCGATCAGATTGAAGACTATCTCTTAAAACATCCGCTCGCAAACTAACGAGTAAGACCATCGAAAAATCGATGGTCTTTTAGTTTGGGTTGACTTCGTTCTGCAGTTCGAACGGCAAGTCCTCCAAATTGATTTGACGACTGTCGAACAAGTTGAACTGTTGCAACCGACTTTCAAGATAGTCTTGTAAAATGCGTGCTGCCTGTTCACCAGATAACCCGTTCAAATCCGGGACCTGTGTCACCGACAATTCGATGGCATGTAGTCCGTAGTCCGGCAATCGGGATTCGATCTCCGCAAGTTCTTCATTGGTCAGCCGTTTCCCTGTCGTCGTCACGAGGAGGAGGTCCTTATCCTCTTCGTAGTCTTGACTGATAATGATGGCGTCTGAAAACTCTTCTTCGATGAAGTTGTTGATCCCTGTCCGGACGATGCTGTCTTGTACGAGTGTCGCAGCCGAAAAGATACTTGGCACAACGATGAGGACAGACAACCCGATGAGGAGTCGATTGATTTTTTTATGGTTGGCGTCTTGTTTCGTCAACACTTGTGAGATGCCCATGAACTTGACCCCGATGAACGTGGCGATGGCGATGAACGCACAGTTGATGACGAACAGATAGCTCGATCCGATCAAGTAGTCAACGTTCCACGTCGCAATCGAATATCCCACAGTACAGAGCGGGGGCATCAAGGCGGTCGCGATGGCTACACCCGGGACGATGTTGTTGCTCATCTTCTTTTGTGCCCCGATGATTCCGGCCGTCCCCCCGGCGAAGGCGATAATGACGTCCCAAATCGTCGGCTCGGTCCGGGCAATGATTTCATTACTCGCATACGTAATCGGTGAAATGGCGAAATAGATTGTCGCGACGGTGAGACTGACCGCGACTTGAACAAGGAGCAGACGTACACCTGCCCGAAGCAGCTTCATATCATAGAGCGACAAGGCGAGACCGATACTCAAGATTGGAGTCATGAGCGGCGAAATTAACATTGCCCCGATAATGATTGGAATCGAGTTCATATTTAGTCCGATTGAAGCGATGAAGATGGAGCACATGAGGATAACAGAATCACTTGGTCGTACTTTCAAATTCGTGTACATCTTGTCTTTGAATTCTTCGGCGGTATACGTCTGTTCCATTCTGAATTCAGCTCCCTTGTCGTATCAGTCTCGTCTACACAAGCAAGTCCTTCCTTTATTTACCCGCAACACGAAAAAGACAATCGATTTCGACAAAAGAAAAACTGGACCGATTGATTGGTCCAGCTCCTCTCGTCAAATGACATCTAACGGTTGTTTCGTCGTCGGTGGCGGGAACGCCTCATCGAGCGCCGCAATATCTTCCTCACTCAAATCGAGTAAGAGCGCTGCCGCATTCTCCTCGACGTGCTCAGCCTGCCCGGCTTTCGGGATGGCGATGACGTGTCCACTCCGAATCGTCCAAGCCAGTAAAATTTGCGCGACCGAGGCGCTATACGTCTCCGCGAGTCGATTGACCGTCTCGTTTTCAAAGACGTCTTTTTTCACGTCACTGCCTTCGGCGAGCGGTGCGTACGCCATGACCGGAATTCCTTGTTCCTTCAAATAAGGAGTCAGATCATACTCGATTCCTCGACTACCGAGATGATAGAGCACTTGGTTGACCGCACAGTTGTCACCGTTCGGCAAGGCCAGAAGTTCTTTCATATCCTCGACGTCGAAGTTTGAGACGCCCCACGCCCGAATCTTGCCGTCTGCTTTCAGTTGCTCCATCCCTTGAATCGTCTCCTCGAGCGGGGCATCGCCTCTCCAGTGGAGTAAGTAAAGGTCGAGATAGTCGGTCCCGAGTCGTTTGAGCGACTCATCGCATGCTTTGACGAGTTTTTCTCCGTACGCATTGTATGGATAGACTTTCGAGACGAGGAACACCTCTTCTCGTCGATCTTGGATGGCTTCACCGACCAGTTTTTCGGATTCCCCTTCGCCGTACATCTCCGCCGTGTCGATGACATGGAGTCCGCAGTCGAGCCCTGTCCGAAGTGCCTCCACTTCAGCGTCATGCTTCGATTTCTCTTCTCCCATGCGCCATGTGCCTTGCCCGAGTGCCCGCATCTCGCGTCCGTCTTTCAATTCGACGACGTTTTGTTTTAACGCCGCGAGTAATAAAGAATGTGGTAGTCGTTGATTCATAACGTTTCCTCCTTTGTCCACGCTTCATGTAATGGTCCCGTCGTCCCGAAGACAGGGTCAAACATCGGCTTCTCGACTTGTTCAATGCGTTTTAAATTGTCTGGGCGTTCTTCCGTCTTCCCGGTCAACGTGTCATAGTCACGACCGTCCGGATATGCCCCGACGACTTGGAAGTCTGAACTCGCTTCGATACGACGATGTCCGGTCCCTGCCGGTAAGACGAGCACGTCCCCCGCACGTACGCGTACGAGATCACCGTTCGTCCCTCCGAGTTGAAGCGTCGCTTCGCCGTTCAATACCCCCAATACTTCGTGCGTGTTGCTGTGATAGTGATGATAGTCGAACACCCCGTTCACCCAGCTGTTCGTCCATTCGTTATGAGCGAACGTCTCCTGCATCCCGCTCGGATCATCAAAGACACCACGATAGAGGAGCGCTGGATAATCCGGATGATTCGGAATGGATCCGTCATCTGTAAACATATAAGTTTTCAAGTCCATCCTAAGTCCCTCCTTGTCTCTGTCCCTGTACCCGACTTTAATGTACAAAAAACGGTCGTCCATCATGGACGACCGTGAATGTTAGGAGATGACCTCGTCTCCTGTCTGATCGATGTGACACTCACCCCAAGCGCACATGGCGTCTAGGATTGGTTTTAGTGACCATCCATACTCTGAGAGCGAGTAGATGACTTTCGGCGGCACTTGCTCGTACACCGTACGCACGACAACCCCGTCCGCTTCAAGCTCACGCAATTGTTGGGTGAGCATCTTTTGGGTGATGTTCGGCATGAGCTTACGAAGCTCACTCGTCCGTCGCTCTCCTTTAATCAAATGACACATGATGACGACTTTCCATTTGCCGCCGATCACATCAAGTGTCGCTTCGACCGGAATGTTATATGGCATATCGTTTCCTCCAGTTCTTCCATAGGCACTTTTTGGTGCCTACCGCACTAAAAAGTACGTACTTCTCAAACAGTTTTCATGCACTTATGATAGCAACTATAGCAAATCCATACAAGTTCATTTCGCTCGTAACACCCTCTTGAGACGGTAAGGTACTTTTTCGACCGTACTGAACAACAGAGGAAAGAGAAATGTCTTTGCTATTCGGAGACGAAGGGCCCTCGTCTTCCACACTATTCATTTATTTTAGGAGGAACTATTCATGAATCAACCGTACACGCAACCTGTCGAAGAACAGGCACCTAAAAATGGAGGGTTAGCATTACTCGCCCTCGCGATCAGCGCTTTCGGCATCGGAACGACCGAGTTCGTCCCGGTCGGTCTTCTCGCTTCAATCGCAAGTGATTTAAACATCGGCATCACACTCGCTGGTCTCATTATCTCGGGTTACGCGATTGGCGTAGCTGTCGGTGCACCAATTTTGACGGCACTCACAAACCGAATGAACCGCAAAACGTTACTCATGGCGCTCATGGTCGTCTTCATCGGCGGAAACTTGGTCTCTGCCATGTCGACTAGTTTTGAACTCTTAATTGTCGCCCGATTTATCACCGCGTTCTCGCACGGTGTCTTCTTCTCCATCGGGGCAACGATTGCCGTTCAACTTGTACCACCGCATAAAAAAGCGAGTGCCATCGCACTTATGTTTACAGGTTTAACCGTCGCGACCGTCACAGGTGTCCCACTCGGTACTTTCATCGGTCAAGCGTTCGGATGGCGTGCAACATTCTTCGCTGTCGCAGCACTTGGTGTCGTTTCAATAATCGCAAGCTTCTTTTTGATTCCGAAAGATTTGAAACAGTCACCACCAGCGAAGTTCTCAGATATGAAGAAATTGCTCACGAATGGTCGTCTCATGCTCGGATTCTTGATCACAGCACTCGGTTACGGCGGAACGTTCGTCGCCTTCACGTACTTGACACCAATCATGCAAGACGTGACAAAAATCAGTCCTAGTTTAATCAGTGTCGTCTTACTCGTTTACGGAATCGCAGTCGCCATCGGGAACGCGGTCGGCGGAAAGCTCGCAAACGAAAATCCAGCAAAAGCATTGTTCTATATGTTTATCGTTCACGCGGCAGTCATGATCATCATGTCGTTCATGATTCCATTCAAAGTGGCCGGTCTCATCGCAATCGTCTTGATGGGTCTCCTCGCCTTCATGAACGTGCCTGGACTTCAACTGTATATCGTACAATTGGCTGAAAAATATGTACCTGCCGCTGTCGATGTCGCATCAGCGCTCAACATCGCTGCCTTCAACATCGGGATTGCCTTAGGTGCAACAATCGGTGGAATCGTCGCCGATTCAATCGGACTTGTGCATACCCCTTGGGTCGGTGGCATCATGGTCATCATCGCCGTCATCTTGACAGCCATCTCACGTCGTTTGGAAGCAAACTAAGGAGGACCTCATGTTCAACAATCACAAAAGCTACAATTGGATGTACCGGGAGGGCGAGCTCACGCTCGGCCTCCACATCCCTTTAGAAAATTTCAAGATGCGTACCCCGACTCTCGAACGCCAAGTCGAACTTGCCCAAAAGGCCGACGACTACGGCTTCACAGCGTTATGGCTACGGGACGTCTTATTAAAAGACCCGAATTTCCTAGACCCTGCCGTCGGTCAGATTTACGACATGCTGATTTACGGAACACATTTACTCGGTCAAACGAAAAACATCGCACTCGGTACGTCTGCACTCGTCTTGCCACTCCGTCATCCCCTTCGTTCGGCGAAGGAAGTCGCAACAATTGAATCGTTGTTCCCAGAACGATTGATTTTAGGCATCTCTTCAGGTGACCGTCGTGCCGATTTCAAAGGGCTCGGAGTCGACCACCCGACACGTGGCGACCAATTCAAAGAGTCGCTTCGTGTCATGGAGCAGGCGCTTTACAACAACTACCCAACCATTGACTCACCGTATGGGGAAGTCGAACAGGCTACGCTTGTGCCACGTCCGAAAAAACGGATCCCGACGATGATCACCGGGTTCGCGCAACAAGACATGGACTGGCTTGGGGCGAATGGGGACGGGTGGATGTATTATCCGCAAGCACCTTTCGCACAACAACAAGTGCTCGACGCGTGGCGCGCGAGCGGTGAGGCGCACGGTCGCACATTCCGTCCGTTCTCGATGCCGATGCATCTTGATTTGACGCTTGACCCAGATGAGCCACCGACACCGATTCGACTCGGTTTCCGAATCGGTCGCAACCATTTGATTAAATTGCTCGAAGCGTATCGTGCGATTGGAGTGAATCATCTGTTCTTCGCCCTCTTCGACGGAGAACGTCCGGCCGAAGAAGTCATCGATGAATTAGGAAAATATGTACTTCCCCATTTTCCACCCCTTACTTGATATTTGCCCTTCATTTTTGAAATGAAGGGTTTTTTGTGAAATGGACGGGTAAATAACAATGAATCTATGAAAAGGAGTTCTCCCATGCCCTCTCATCATGAAAAGGTAGAAAAGATTGAACTGTTTTTTGATTTAGTATTTGTGTTTACATTCATTCAACTTACGTTGAAGCTCGAGCATCATCTGACATTTCATACGTTTTTAGAGGTTTTCGTCCTTATGGCCCTCATTTGGTATATCTTCGAAGGGTATATTTGGTTGACGAATACGACCAAACTGACAAGAAGAAACCATCAAATCTTCATGACGCTCGGGATGATTGGATTTATGCTGATTTCCGTCGCCATCCCAAAAGCCTATGATCAAGATGGCTTCATCTTCGGACTTGGTTTTTTAGTGATTGTCGCCGTACATTCGACGCTATTCTTGTTGCACAGTAATGATGATACGAAAAAAGCGATGCTCGCCATCGTACCGTACAACGTATCATTTAGCATCATCATCCTCGTTGCTTCACTGTTTGAAGGGAACGTACGCCTGATTGTATGGGGGATTGTCGCGATCGTCGCCGTATTAGGTCCTCTTGTACAGAAAAACAGAGGGCAGTTCGAAGTGTCGTCCTGGCACTTCCTTGAGCGACATTACCTCATCCTCGTCATCGCCCTTGGCGAAACGATTGCGTCGACCGGTCGCGCCGCGATTGATGAAGATTTGACTTCTGATGTCGTCTTGACGATGATTCTTGCGCTGACGCTGACCGTTCTGCTTTGGTATTCCTATGTGAAAGACGATGAAACAAGAGAAAGTCGTTTTCAAGAAATGCACACGGATAAACGGGATCAGATCGCCAAGGCGGGGTTCTATTGGTCACACCTCTCGATGTTCCTCGGTATCATCTTACTCGCCGTCGTCAAGATCACCATCGTGCACGACCCGATGCAGACGCTCGATTTGGCACATCGCATCACACTGTATGTCGCCATTGTCTTGTTTGGATATGGTGTCATTTACTTCAACCGTCTGTTCTTCAATGTGTCGTGGAAGCGACTTTCGATGCTAGCTGCCTTGCTTGTCATTCCACTGATTGCCCCATATTTGCCGGCAATCATACTCTTACTCGTCATCACCTTGATTTACTTCATCGCAATGATTGCCCCACTTCCGTTTTTGAAAACAAAGCAGAAAGAAACATAAAACAAGCCAGAACCGCGAGTCGGTTCTGGCTTGTTATTTATCGGACTTCATTCTCGAGTTGTTTCAACTTTGTCGAGTAATACTCGATGATGTCACGGCGTCGGATGATGCCGATAAAATATTTGCCGTCATCGACGACCGGCACGAAGTTTTGATCCGTGATCGCATCGACGAGCTCTTCGATTTGAGCAGTAATCGATACCGGCTTATAGCGAACGCGTTGCTTGATATCTTTTAGACGTGTCCGGAGCACTTTTTCATAGTCTTCTTCCCCACGAAGCTGTTCTGCGAGTGCCCAGAGCAAATCCCCCTCTGTCATCGTCCCGGCGTAAAATCCGTTTTCCGAAACGAGTGGGACAGACGTGAATCGATGATGTTTCATCTTTTCAAGTGCTTGTCGTACCGTTGATTCGGGGTCCAAATATTTGACGTCTTCTTTCGGATATAAAAAGAAAGCGATGTTCATTTAAATCTCTCCTCAATCTGTTAATCCACCCCGTTATTGTACCATGAATGGTAGGACAGGTTGAACTAAATCCATGTTCCTATCTGTAATCATCCCCTTTCTCCTAAACGACACAAAAAAACATCGTGATCCTGGTCACAGCGATGTTTCGGTGATTCAAAAGAATTGGAAGGGAACTCCAATTGATTTATACCCGTTTTAGTTGGTTCTTATCCATCCAGACATACAAAAGGGCCCCTTTAGGAGCCCATAAATTATTGAACAAACTGCAACAGTGTATCGTTAAATTTCTCTCGTTCATCGAGCACGGTGCCGTGTCCGCTCTCTTCGAAACGCTCAATCCGAGCGTTCGAAATGCCTTGCTCCATCTGTTCTGCAAACTCAAATGGACAGATTTTATCATGTACGCCGTGAATAATTAACGTCTCTACGTCAATCTTCGGCAAAGCATCGCGCAAATCTTCGTCCCGGAGTGCCTGTGCCGAGGCAATCGTTCCGTGACTCGAGGCCACGAGTGCGAGATGGTGGAACCAATTCTGCATCGGTTTCGAATGTTCTTTCTCAAAGAAGATTTCTCCGAACCCTTCGAGCATTTTCGGTCGGTCGGCTCGCGTATCTTCAATCAACGCGTCGACTTCTTCCGTTGTCATGCCGTATGGATAGTCTGAACGTTGTGTGAAAATCGGTGCTGCCGCTCCCGCTAAGACTAACTTTTTGAGTCCATCCTCTTTATAGTCGGCTGCGTAGCGGACTGCGATCGCACCACCCATTGAAAAACCAACGAGCGTGAAGTCTTTTAAGCCAAGCCCGTAAACGACCATATGCACATCAGATGCCATCGTCTCATAGTCATACCCTGTCGCCGGTGCATCCGATTTCCCGTACCCTCTGAAGTCGATTCCGATATAGCGATAGCCGGCTTCGATTAACGCATTCTTCTGATATTCGAACATATTGTTGTTCGCAGGCCAACCGTGTAAGAAGACGATCGGCTCCCCAGAACCGACATCCTCCACGTATAAATTCGTACCGTCATGTGCTGTAATATATCCCATCATCCAACCTCCATCGTTTTGATTAATCGTAAATACTCACAACCTACTTGTTCCCGTTTCCGAATCCTAAAAACCTTCTCATGTGTCACGCCAGAGCGATTCCCCTTTTAAATACCCTTCAACGGCCTTCGCTCCTTCTCGTAACACGGCTTCGCGCCAACTTGAGTCGTCCGGATAGAACATTGCCATGAATTCGTTTTGAATTCCATTGCGCGCTTCGGGATCTTTTGTTCCTTCAAAATAAAGACGATTTTCTAAAATGATTGTCAGAAATTCTCGAATCGAGGCTTTCGTCGACGTGCCGAACGTCCCAAACTCGAATAAGGCGGAGACGAGTCCTTTGTCTGGATATTCCGTATCGCGTACGTAGTAAAAGTGATTCGTCGAGTCCCCGAGCACCTCGTCCGGGTCATACACGTTGACGTTGTCGAGGCCGTACGCTTGTTTCAACTCATCTTCGGTTCGGCCGTCCCGCTTACTAATGACCATCGTCACCTCGTTTGTCGGACCGAGCGCCGTATGCCAGTCCATATGCACGACTCGTTCATAACGCTCGAGTAAATCGTGTTGAATCCCTTTCAAGAAGATGGCGGATGGTTCATCCGAGTCTCCGCCATAGTACACACCTTTCGGGAATTGATACTGCCCCATCCCTTTCGCCCCACTCATCGCCTTGAATCCGTCGAGCTTAATCCCAGAACCGAGGAATGAATAAATTTGTTCACGCGCTTCATGGTAGTCGTCAATCACTCCGTCTGGAACGAACAGATGTCGCATCAGTTCATACTCACGGTTGACGTTATACGGCACCGATTCACGGTCAATGACGTAGTTTCGGTTCAAATCGACATTATGCTCATTGACCCGTCGGAAGTGTTTCATTCCCCAAGGATTGACGGCATGAATGAGACAAATGCCTGTCGTCTCATGTCGCACATGAGGCAATTGCGTTTGCACAAATTGATGCGTCACCGCAGCACCCGCATATCCTTCGATCCCATGTTCCCCAATCGTCATGAGAAGGATTGCTTTCCGCTCTCGTTTTGGTTCCCCTAAGATGATGTCGATGCTTTCGTCCCCAATTGAGTGCGTTAACAGCTCTGCTTTTGGATAATATCGTTTCACCTCAGATAATAAATGTTTGAACTTTTCTCGCGATTCTTCATAGGATGATGAAAAATACTGGGTCATCGCACTCTCCTCCAATTCTTTTCTCTCTACACCATTCCCATCCTAGTGCAATCTAAAAACGCCTTCTGTAAAAGAAGACGTTTGCTGTCAAGGCGTTCGGATTCGTTTCGTATGTTGCCGTCGGAAAGCCATCACATAGAAAATCGGACCAATCAAGACGGCACCGAACAACCAATAGAGACCCGCGTTCGCATACAATCCTTCAAACGACCGAAACACCCAGGCGAGAACCGTGAACGCGACAATCAACTCAACGGTCCATAATAATCCGCGGCGAACCGCTAGAAGAATCGTGTTCGTTTTTTGAGAAAAGGCTGCGACGAAAGCAATTAGAAATGCAGGAAAACTCGAGAGCCACAACATGCGATTGAGCGAGGACTCGGCAAAATACGTATTTCCGAGAGAGACAGTGATGAGGAAGTGCACCAAAATAACGACCAAGACGACCACCCATCCGACGAACACATCCCGTTCCATTTTTTTCATCACAACCAGCTCCCTTTCTAAAGAGTTGAATACTAATATTTACCCGCTTTTTCAGCATTCTCGTCTGATTCAACTAAAAAAACGCACTCTGCTCGCAGAATGCGTTCCAATGTATTATCCGACCAACTCCCGCGCCCATGCTTTCGCACGTTCAAGTTCGCCTGCTTTCAACATTTCCGTCTCCCCATCAACCAAAAATGATTCTTTTCGGACGTTCGTTGCGCCTTTTTCAATCATTTCCCCTTCGACGCGGTTCACCGCATGACCGAACCAGTCGATGATTTTACCGAGAATCGGATTTTGTTTTTCTTTGACGACACTTGTATCAAACGCGGCCGTCCGCTTCCCGCGAAGCGCGTTGTCTGAGATTCCGTCTAAAAACACTTTAATGTCCTCCGTCTCATACCCGCCATGCGTTGGTGAGCCGATGACGACAAGATCGACATGAGCCAAGTCACCGAGCCCAATATTCAACACATGTTCCATACGCGCTTCATGTTCTTTCGACAGCTCTTCCTGCATCGCATGAGCAATCTTTTCTGTATGCCCATACAAGGAATCAAAGATAATCAAAATATTCATGGTGAATCCCCCTTTGCCGAACTTCTCTTTATCTCCCTTCCCATTTCAGCGTTCGTTCATGCTTCTTTTTTGTACAGTGCACTTCGCTGGAAGAGCGTCCAACTCACCAGAACAACACCGAGTACGAGCAAGGCATAGCCGAAGAATTTAATAAAGTCGCTCGTGTGGTATGGAGCCCTGAATCGGTATTCCGCCCGTTTCCATTCCGAACCGTCCTCAACCGCAATGACGTCTTCAAAGCCTTCCCCATCAATTTCACGATAGGCCGTTCCAATCGGATATCCATTCGAGGCATTCCCGTAATAACGCCCTGTCTCGTCGTTGACCGTTGTTTCCACTTCACCAATCACGTCACCGAGCGAATCCTCATCGATTGTCGTATCGAGCACTTCATACACATTTCGTTCAAACACGACAAATGTATACGCCCAGGAAAGCGCAGACACAGGAAGTGCAATCGATAATGCGAAAAGAGTCAGGAAGGTCAGTCGCCTCATTTGAGACTCCAGACGAACGTTGCCGTATCGCTCACATCGATATCATCAGGCTCGATTTCTGGCATCCGTGACTCAGAATAGACAATCTCCTGACTATAGAGGACGTTCGTAGGTGAGAAGACATGAATCTCTCCCCACGTGTAGTCAATCTGTAGCAAGTCTCCTAACGTTGCACCTGCGCCTTTTGCGAGGAGTGTTGCCCGTTTTTTCGCATTTTCTGCAGCGTTGACCAATAACTGATCTTCAATCGCGTTCGGGTCTTTCATTGTAAAGCGAATCGAGAGTGTCGGGTTCGCCCGGGATTGACTGATTTGCTCAATCGCGTCCGATAGTCTGGACGTGTCGAGTGGGAACTCGAGTTTCGTCTTCTGTTTACACACATAACCTACAAAGCGCGACCGATAATTATTATGTTTATCTTGATACCGCTCATACTCCGTATCGATGGAAAAGTCGCTCGTTTTCAAGTCCGCCTTCTCAAATCCAGCACGCACGATCGCCTTTTGGAGCTGTGATACCGCGTTTGCTGCCTCTGTAATCGTCTCTTCGTAACGCGGTGCTTTTGAGACGAGGTCCATGTGAATCACAATCAAATCTGGTCGAGATGAGACATTCCCTGTTCCTTTTACGGTGATTGTACGTTCCATATCGTTCGCCCTCCTAATAATATGAGATGTAGATTATTCTGATGCTTTAAATCGTGAGATCATCCAACGTTCTATTTCATCTAAAGAGTTCATATCTTGTAACGACGGATAGGCGTCCCGTTCAAATAGCAGTCCGCTCGGAGTATCTAAAAACAGATAACGTTCCCCGTCCGGAAAACCGTAATCCGCAATATCTTTCAGTCGAAGCGTCTCTCCGTTTTGTTCCCAGATGAATTCGTCATCATATGGAATCGGCATAAAGATGCCCTCCATCCCTTGATGCACGTGTGAGATGACGTCAGTATGCTCTTCCTGTTCCGCTCTTCCGATTGCATCGGCACGAACGACCAGTTCTTGTCCAGTTTGCACATCGCCATGATACACATCTGACACTTGTATGGTGAGAAGCGACTGATATTCGAGCTCTCCGTTAAAATCAATCTCGATATGCCGGATGTTCTCGACCGTTCCTTTGACTACGACCGGATTCCACCGCGAAAAAAGTTCATCTTCTGTCATGTCCATCAAGTTTTCTTGAGAAGTACCTTGTCTTATTTCTGATTCATCGATGATGTGAACCGAGTTTGCCGTTGAATCCGTGGATAACGGAATACGTTCATTCCAAATATTCGATGTGAAGAGCATGAATCCCGCAGCGGCGGCGAGTACCACTCCTGCCCCCCATTTGAGTCGTTGATAAGGTCTTCGCTCTATCACCATGGATTCCTCTATATAGCGGTCATCCACTTCACCTAGTAGTTGAAGTAATTTTTCGTGATTCATACTTGAATCCCTTCTGATTGGAGTACACGCTGTAAAGCATCACGTGTTCGCTTCAGCGTCATTTTGACATGACTCTCCCCAAGTTGATGGTTTTTCGCAATTTCTTGAATGGAGTGAAGGTAAAAATAGCGTTGCATGAAAATCAACCTTGTCTGTCGAGGAAGGTCTGAAAGAAATGCATTCATCAGGTCGACGACCTCTTCGTCCTTCATCGATTCCGTGAGGACATGTTCCAATTCTTCATAGACGAGCGGCACTTCTCCACCACCCCGTTTTTTCGCATGATTCTTCTTATAGCGCTGCAGTGCGAGATTTCGTACAATCTTTGTCAAATACGCCCCAAGTCGAAACGGACGCGTCGGTGGGATCGACTCCCACACTTTCATGTATAAGTCGTTTAAACACTCTTCCGTATCTTCGTGATTTTGTAAGATATTATAGGAGACACGATGACAATAACTCCCGTATTTCTTCTTTGTGGCGACAATCGCATATTCGGATCGTTCCCAGTACCAATCGATGATGACCTGGTCATCCATCCCTTTCCCCCCTTTTCCTTGCTCCTCACTTATATAGATCCCGATACAACATCATTCGTCACAACAAGCTAAAAAAAACTCGTCATAGCGACGAGGTATTTAAACGATGATCTATCATTTTTTCCAAATCGATACGGCAAGCCCTCCGACGTAGCCAACCATCGCTCCGCTCGCAATACCATATGTCAGCTGTATATTGAAGAAGAACGAGAGAATTACACCGAGTGTCGTCCCCGCAATCAACCCAAAACAAATGATACAGTCCTTCCATTCTCGTGAATCCATCTTGCTCCTCCTTACCGATCCGTTCAATCTTCCGACTTCAGTTCTTCCATCCACATCCACAATCATTAGCCCTTTATGTCAAAACGAATTCAATGCTTGTGTTCTTAACAATCTTGTCGCATATTTCCTAATATGTAGTAACAGCCGATATATCCAAAATATCCTTTATTTAGGTAAGAAACAAGAGAAAATGCCAAGGAAATGATTCCTTGGCATTTCTTTATGATTCATCCAGCTCAGTCGAAGCGAACTCATACTCCCGTTGACTCGGAAGCACTTCTTTCTGCTTCTTCGGAAACGTAGCGTCGAACACCTCTACTTCCGCTTCCTCCATTTCTAAACCTTCTGTGAATACCGCCATACCCCGAACCCCCTCTAACGCCCCTTCGTATAAAGGTAACACGAGCAGTCCTTTATAATACTGTCCGTCCGGCATTGCGATGTCATATCGCTTCCCGCCTACAAATCCATATGGCTCATAATGATACGGATAGCCAAGTGTCAGGATCGCACGATAGCCAAGCGACTTTGCATGTTCAATCGAATGTGTAATGAGATGTCTGCCAAGTCCTTGTCGGTGGTACTTCGGGTCGATGAAAACCGGACCGAATGTGATCGTATCAACCGACCCTTCTCCGTCTACGACTTTCGACTTCGAGTAAAAAATCCCGCCGGCCAGTTCTCCGTCCACCTCGATGACCCATGACAATTCAGGTAAGTAATCTTCATGTTTTCGCAGTTGATGAATCGCATAATGCTCATGACATCCCGGGAAATATAAATTCCAAAACGCTTCCCGCGCAATCGCTTCGACGCGACGCTCATCATCCGGTCTTTCTTTTCGTATGTTGAACATTCGCCTCACTCCTTTCCAATCATTATACGAAAAAGGTCCAGCTTTCGCTGAACCTCATCGCTTATTCAGCAGCAAGCGCCGCCTCTTCTTCGTGATATTTCTCGACGAAAGCGTCGAGCAACGCCCGTACCTCGTCCGTCGATTTTGTTTCCATCAGATTATGACGAAGCTCGCTCGCCCCACGGAATCCTTTGACATAAATCTTGAAGAAACGGTGCAAGTTCGAAATCGAACGCGGCACGTCCTCTTGGAATTTGTCTTGAAGGTCCAGTTGCAGACGCAATAGATCAAGATGCTCTTCCATCGAGTGCTCGCGTGGTTCTTTCTCGAACGCGAACGGATTTTTGAAGATCCCGCGACCGATCATGACACCATCGACCCCGTATTTCTCAACAAGTTCGAGGCCCATTTGACGGTCGAGGATGTCCCCATTGATCGTGATGAGCGTATCCGGTGCAACCTCGTCACGAAGCTTCACGATGTCCGGAATCATTTCCCAATGAGCGTCGACTTTACTCATCTCGTTGCGCGTGCGCAAGTGAATCGACAAGTTGGCGATGTCTTGTTTCAAGAGATGCGTCAACCAGTCGCGCCACTCGTCGAGCTTCGCGAAACCGAGACGCGTCTTGACGCTGACCGGGAGTCCGCCGGCTTTCGCTGCTTGAATGAGCTCAGCCGCGACTTCCGGACGGAGAATGAGGCCACTCCCTTTCCCACGTTTTGCGACGTTCGGGACCGGGCATCCCATATTGATATCGAGTCCTTTATAACCCATCTCGGCCATACCGATACTCATTTGACGGAAATATTCCGGATTGTCTCCCCAGATGTGGGCGACCATCGGCTGCTCATCTTCCGTGAATGTCAAACGGCCACGAAGGCTACCTTTCCCTTCAGGGTGGCAATAGCTATCCGAATTGGCGAATTCTGTGAAGAAGACATCTGGGCGCCCCGCATGAGCAACGACGTGACGGAAGACGACATCGGTCACATCTTCCATCGGGGCAAGTATAAAGAATGGACGCGGAAGGTCGCGCCAAAAGTTTTCTTTCATCGTAAAATCAGTTCCTTTCATCCATACAGTCCAACAAAATCACTCATCTATTCTATTATGTCTGTCGGATTGTATCAACTGTTTCACCACACTGTTCGATATAATAAAGGAACAATGACAATGAAATGAGGAGAAGGAATGATTATATGGATCAACGGCGCTTTCGGTTCAGGCAAGACGACGTGTGCCAAGATACTCGAGAAACAGCTACCGAACGCATTTCTGTACGACCCGGAACAAGCCGGCTTTTTCATTCGGGACCAATTGCCGAAAAGTCTTCAACAGCCTGATTTTCAGCACCATCCGGAATGGCGGGAGTTCAACTATCAGATGCTGTTGAAGATCGCCACATCCTTTGATGGGGTCATTCTCGTTCCGATGACACTTGTGAACGCAACGTATGTAGACGAAATCATCGGGCGGCTTCAACGAGACGGGATTGACGTGCGCCATCTCATCCTTGAAGCGAATCGACGAACGCTCGTCAGACGCTTGAATAAACGATTCGAATGGTTTAACTCCTGGGGCAAATCCCAAATCGACCGCTGCCAATCCGCATTTCAATCTGAAATTCATGCAGCTAAAATTGTCACGAACCACCGATCAAAACAGGATGTGGCGAGAGCCGTCGCTGAGCACGTAGGACTGACGCTTTCTTCAAAATGATTCAGATTCATACATCTCTTCCACAGGATCGTCTTCCCATCGAATGACGAGCTCGCTTGCGTGGGACAGACTCAGTTCTACCGTTTCACACGTCGTATCAGTCAACCACATGCAGCGGAATAAGAGCTGGCGATAACCATACAACTCATCGACAATCTCGAACCGCCCACTTTTGACGAACTGACTGAGTTGCTCGATTGGACACATCAAATAGGTCGTTTCACCAAATCGTGTAAGTGAAGAAGAGTCCCAATCGATGTTCGGAATCGTCACGGTGGCACGTCCTGTCCACACCGCTTCCTTCGTAAACAAATCTCGGATTCCATCCGCAAACACGAGACGGATGGTTGAACCAATCACGGTCGCTTCTGTGATGACGGCATCATGTAAGGAAAGCGGGACGTTACGGTTTCGAATCGTATATTGTTTCATCAAATCCCTCCTTTGTGTATCTATCTTCTTCGCGAAAATTCACTTCTTACCTTTCTCATACATCAACCATAATCAGCAATGAATTGAAAAAACAATAATCAATTGAAAACATACTTCATTCATTCCGTTTATCAATTTAAAAATTGGTAAAATAAATATAAATAAGTGGGTTGTTTTGGATGTCGATAAGAGAAAGGAGGATATGGTATGGAAAATATTTTGTTAGTCGGGCTATTCCTAATAGTTTTACTTATTGTGACAACTTTTATTTTGAGCAATTACGTTCAGCAATCACTACTTTCCCCTCGCTTCTTCATCATTTTCGCAGTCCTCTCATCAGTTCTTCTATTAGCTTCATGTAGTTTCGAAGAGACGATTTCAATGGAACAATATGAGCAAGATTTATCGCTCATTGAGGAAAAATTGAGTTCCGCCAATTCTGAAAAAGAAAAGTTACAAGATCAACTGGATACCTATTTATCTGAAAACGAAGACTTACGGCAACAACTGTCAGACGCTAGAGAATCAACGAATCAGAGACTTGAAGAAGCCGAAACAAAATTACGTGAAGAATTTGAAAGTGAGTTACAACGTGTGAAAGAAGAGGCTGCACAACAAGTAGAAGAGAAAATTGCATCAGTTCGAAAAGAAGAACAGGAAAAGGCTGCAGCTGCCATCGCAGAGATGAAAAATGAACTTGAGCAACAGGCACAAGCTTCGGAATCGACCGAATCAAATACTCAAACGTCGCAACCCTCTGAGAACTTCCAAAACTGTACAGACTTACGAGGAACCTATCCAGGTGGTGTTTCTTCCGACCATCCAGCGTATCAACCTAAAATGGATCGTGACAACGACGGCTGGGCATGTGAATGATCACTTTTCCTAATAAAGGAGTGAATTCGTCTCGAATTCACTCCTTTTTCAATCGTTTCTGAAACACATAATTCTCCGCTCGTTTCGTATACTCGTTTCCGGTCACCAAATGTTTTTTCATACGCTTTATACATTTCTAAATACTTGTTCAAGATTCATCTAGACCCTCCTAGTATAAGTATCCGAGCAAATCGAGTTTCCCTTCCGTCCAACTCTTATCCCCGACCGACCGGACCATTAGTTCGTCAAATGGTGCCTTACCTATCCCACGTGTCGTCTGGTTCTCGTCATCGATTTGAAGCCACGTGCACGTGTTTGATACCGTGTGAAACCCAATTCGTTCGTAAAGGTCTGGTCGGTCTGCGAACAACAGGAGAAAGTCGATTGGGTACTCTTCTCCGAGGGCAATGACTTCTTCCATCATTGCACGTCCAACTCCACGTCCCCGAACTTCTTTTCTCACACATAAATCGATGATGCCGAGCACGTGAATCGGCTCCCCGTCCACATTCATCACACGAAAGTCTAACCCGACTTGCCCGATGATTTGTTCGTCTTCATACGCAATCAATCGGAGATGAGGAAGTTGCTTGAAGTAACGGCGATTCGGATAAATGGAAGGAAACGCATGTTGTAATAGCTCAATCAGTTCCGTATCCATCGATTCTGAAATGGTCATCTCGAGGTGCTGCTCGATTCTCATAGCTCCGCTCCATCTTTTTGAATGCGTTCGTAGCGGACGATACTGACCCCGTTCGGCATCAACTGTTGCTCAATCGCATCTAGTTGAAGTGGTAAGATGTTACCGTCCGGGAACAGACGCTTCCCGGAACCGATGATAATCGGATACATGATCAATCGGTATTCATCGATGAGGTCGTTCGCGAGTAACGTGTGCACGAGTTCACTGCTGCCCCAGACGTGCAAATCCGGTCCATCTTCTTGTTTGATTTGTTTCAACGCTTCGACCGGTTCTGTCAGAAACGTCGTTGATTCCCAAAGCGAATCCCGTGATTGCCGCGTAACTACATACTTCATCGCACGGTTGACTTCCGGCCAGACATCATCGTGATGCGGCCAATAACTCGCCCACTGATCATATGTCTTTCGACCGAGCAACAGGTCAAATTCACTGTTCATTTGCGTCCGAATCCAAATCCCTAGCTCTTGGCTCGAAAACGGCTCCGTCCATCCCCCATGCATAAAATCCCCACTCATGTCCTCTTCTTTTCCACCTGGTGCTTGAATCACGCCATCTAACGATAGATGCTCCAGAACAATGATCTTTCTCATCTCCGACTCCCCTTTCGTTTGCTTACAAAAATAGCCCCCGATTGAATCAATCGAAGGCGTATTACTATCATCTTATTCTACTTTCTCCATCCATGCCACCGTCTCCACATGCGCCGTATGCGGGAACATGTCGACCGGCGTCACCTCCATTAAACGATAGCCACGGTCGGCGAGATAACGCATATCGCGAGCCTGCGTCGCGACGTTACAAGAGACGTACACGATCCGCTTCGGTCCCATCTCGACCATCGTCTCGAGGAACGACTCAGCACAGCCTTTTCGTGGTGGGTCGACGACGATCACGTCCGGATTTACGCCGTCTTTCTTCCACTGCGGGAGCACGTCTTCCGCCGCTCCACATGCGTACGTCACGTTATCCATCTCATTGACGAGCGCGTTCTGTTTCGCATCCTCGATGGCTTCTGGTACGACTTCAACGCCGTACACATGAGCCGCTTTTCGGGCGAGGAACAGACTGATTGTCCCGATACCACAATATGCATCGACCACTTGCTCCGTACCTGACAACTGTGCGTACTCCAGTGCTTTTCCGTACAGCTTCTCCGTTTGGACCGGATTGACTTGGAAGAACGAGTGCGGGGAAATCGTGAACGTCAGTCCTGCGATTTTATCCTCAATCGTCTCATGGCCGTAGAGCAACTTGTTCGTCGCTCCGAGGATGACGTTCGTCTTGTCCGGGTTGACGTTTTGCATGATCGACGTCACGTCCGGAAGACGCTCGACGATGTCGGCGACGATTTCATTCACACCTTTTAGTTTCGTCGTCTTCGTGATGAGGACGATCATGAGTTCACCCGAATGATATCCATATCGGGCCATGACGTGACGGATGACCCCACGTCCGGTCTTCTCGTCATACGCCGGCACACCACGTGCATCTAACACGTCGCGAACGACTTGAACAGCTTTGTCATTGCGCTCATCTTGAATCAAACATTCGCTCATCTCAACGATGTCATGCGAACGTGGGCGATAGAAGCCCGAGACGAGACGGTCTCCTTCTTGTTTGAACGGCACTTGAGCCTTGTTGCGGTAGCGCCATGGCTCCGGCATGCCGATTGTGTCATGTACTGGCACGTCGAACTGACCGAGGCGCTTGAGCGCATCGACGACGCGTTCCCGTTTCTGGCGAAGTTGTCCTTCATAGCTGAAGTGTTGCAGCTGGCAGCCGCCACATTGATAAAAGATTGGGCACGGCGGCTCGACGCGGTCCGCGCTCGCTTCTTTCACGTTCAACAATCGGGCGAACCCGTACTGCTTGTTCGTCTTCGTCACGACGATTTCGACCGTCTCTCCTGGTAACGCGTTCGGAACGAACAGCGTATAGCCATCGACACGTGCCACACCCGCCCCTTCATGGGTCAAATCGTGGACGTGGACATCGAGACGATCATTCTTTTTCACTGGTAGCATACGAATGCTCCTTCCATTGCAAATAGGAATGACTGATGTCGTCATTCCTATCTTTTCACTCTGCTTTATCGAGCGAAACATTGAACAATTGCTTGATCATCTGTTCGCGTTCATATTGTGCATTCAAATCTTCCATCTCACGGATTCGGGCGTTCGGTGCGAGTACCGTCAAGTGACGGAACAAGTTCCGCATCTCGCCGGTGCACTCCCCGCCGTACTCGCCGTCGATGTTCAGGCTCATCGGTTCTGTCGTCTTCATCTTGACGCGGCTCGTCTTCACATGTTCGACGAGCGAGCTTGATAAATGCTCCCCACGGAGGAGAAGACGGACGACATGGATGAATTCGAACAAGTTACATTTCCGAAGGATGAACAGGTCGAACAACCCGTCATTCAACGACGCATGGGGTGAGATTTTTTCAAAACCACCGACCGAGTTCGAGTTCGATGTGAGGAAGACCATGACTTCTCCTTGGAACGTTCCTTCATCGTGCTCGAGCTCGATATACGTCGGTTTGATGAGCGGTAGTTTCTCCATCCCCTTCACGTAATAGGCGAGCTGACCGAGTGCCGTTTTTAACTTCGATGGCACTTCATACGAAAGTTCGGTCATGATCCCGCCACCAGCGATATTGATGAAATAGTGGATGTCACCTTTCTCGCCTTCGATCTCCCCAAGGTCGACGGGCATCTCGAACCCGTCACAAATGACGTCGAGTGCACCGACGACGCTGAGCGGGATTCGCATCGCCCGGGCAAAATCGTTCGTCGTCCCGACCGGAATCAGACCAATCGTCGGACGATTCTCAAGCGGTGCAAGCCCTGAGATGACTTCATTCAATGTCCCGTCTCCACCTGCGGCGATGATGAGATCGAATTCGGCCGCCGAGGCCCGTTTTGCTTCGAGCGTGGCATCACCAATCGCTTTCGTCGCATACGTCGACGTCTCATAACCCGCATCCTCGAGGCGGTTCAAAATGTACGGGAGTTCCCGTTTGATCACTTCTTTACCAGATGTCGGGTTATAAATGACCCGCGCACGTTTCCGTTGCATATTGATTCTCTCCCCTGTGCTCAACTCGAGCGAAAAGCGAGACACAAGTGTCTCGCCGCCTGCTTAGCGTTTTGCGATCTCTTCGTGGAACAAGCCATCGAGGAGTGCCGGGTTCGCCATCCCTTTCGTCTGTTTCATGATTTGCCCGATAATGAAGCCTTTCGCACGGTCTTTCCCGTTCTTGAAGTCTTCGATCATTTGCGGATGTGCCTCGAACAATTCGAGGATGTAGCCGCGGAGCAGGTTCTCGTCCGAGATTTGGGCGAGACCGTTCGCTTCGACATACGCTTTCGGCTCTGCGCCCTCTTCCATCATCGCTGTGAAGACACGCTTCGCAATCTTCGATGAAATCGTGCCTTCCGCAATCAAGCGGATGAGTTCTGCGAGTGATTCCGGCGTCAACTTCATCGTCTCGACCGTTTCATCCGACTTGTTCAAGTGACCGAGTACTTCACCCATGAGCCAGTTCGCTGCTGCCTTCGGTTCAGCTCCAGCCGCTGTCGTCGCTTCAAAGAAGTCCGAGAATTCACGCGTCGACGTGAGGGCTTTCGCATCGTATGCCGAGAGACCGTATTGGCTCATGTAGCGTTCACGACGTGCTGCCGGCATCTCTGGGATCGTCGCGCGAATGCGCTCTTTCCATGCCTCATCGATTTCGAGACGGACGAGGTCCGGTTCTGGGAAGTAGCGGTAGTCCGCTGCCCCTTCTTTGACACGCATGAGAATCGTCTTTTTCGCTGCCTCATCATAGCGAAGCGTCTCTTGACGCATGACGCCGCCTGAGAGAAGCAATTTACGATGACGCGTCTCTTCAAAGTCGAGTGCCTTCAAGACGTTCGAGAACGAGTTCAAGTTCTTGAGCTCTGTCTTCGTCCCGAACTTCTCTTGCCCGTATGGACGGACCGAGATGTTACAGTCACAACGAAGCGATCCTTCTTCCATCTTGACGTCCGAGACGCCAGCGAATGAGAGGACCTCTTTCAAGCGTTCGAGATACGCGACCGCATCTTTCGGCGAACGCATATCCGCTTCACTGACAATCTCGATGAGTGGTGAACCGGTCCGGTTGAAGTCGACGACCGAATGTTTCTCGCCCGTATGGTTCATCTTCCCAGCATCTTCTTCCAAGTGCACGCGCTCGATGCGGAATCGTTTCATCTCTCCGTCCACTTCGACGTCGACGTGACCGTTCGAGCCGATCGGCTTGTCGAACTGCGAGATTTGATACGCTTTCGGCGTGTCAGGATAGAAGTAGTTCTTGCGGTCAAATTTTGTATCTGTCGCGATCTCACAATTGAGTGCCATCGCCGCTTTGATCGCGAGGTTGACCGCTTCTTCGTTCAATTTAGGCAAGACGCCCGGGTGTCCGAGACAAATCGGACACGTCTGTGTATTCGTTTCGGCACCGTAAGTGCGTGAGCAGCCACACCAAATCTTCGACTTCGTGCTCAGCTCGGCGTGCACCTCGATCCCGATGATCGTTTCAAAGTTCATCGTACGTCCTCCTTAGAGCTGTGGCATCTTGAAACCGCCGTTTGCTTGTTCAAAAGCATGGGCCACGCGGTAAAGTGTTGATTCATCAAAGTAGTTCCCGATAATTTGAAGACCGACCGGAAGTCCTTCTGAGAGACCTGCCGGGACCGAGATTGCCGGGATGCCGACCAAGTTGACCGGAATCGTCATGATATCGTTCGCATACATCGTGAGCGGATCGTCGAGCTGTTCGCCAAGTTTGAACGCTGTCGTCGGTGCCGTAGGTCCAACGATGGCATCGTACTCTTCGAACACTTTCGCGAAGTCCTGTTTCATGAGGGTACGGACTTGTTGTGCCTTCTTGTAGAACGCATCGTAATAACCAGAGCTGAGCGCATATGTCCCAAGCATGATCCGGCGTTTGACCTCATCACCGAATCCTTGTTCACGCGAATACGTGAACACTTCGTCGAGCGTGTCCGCTTCGGCGCGGCGTCCGTAACGGATGCCGTCGAAACGAGCCAAGTTCGAAGAGGCTTCTGACGATGCGAGCAAGTAGTAAGCCGAAAGTGCGTACTTCACGGACGGGATGGATACCGTCTCGATTGTCGCACCGAGAGACTTGAGTGTCTCGATCGCTTTTTCGATTTGTTCGCGGACACCTGGCGCGACGCCTTCTGCCATAAATTCTTCTGGAAGGGCGAACTTCATCCCCGTCAAATCTTGGTTAAGTGCTGCCGTATAGTCAGGCACCTCAACCTCGGCTGACGTCGAATCCATGTCGCAATGTCCTGCAATCGTATTCAATAAGTAAGCATTGTCTTCAACGGTACGTGTGAGCGGACCGATTTGGTCGAGTGAAGACGCGAAAGCAACGAGGCCGAAGCGCGAGACGAGACCGTATGTCGGTTTCATCCCGACGACACCGCAATAAGCGGCTGGTTGACGGATTGAACCACCCGTATCCGAACCGAGGCTAAAGAGGACTTGCCCAGCTGCGACCGATGCCGCTGAACCGCCTGAAGAACCTCCTGGTACACGTGTCGGGTCCCATGGGTTACGGACCGGTTTGAACGCCGAGTTCTCGTTCGATGAACCCATCGCAAACTCGTCCATGTTCAACTTCCCGATCGTGACAGCGCCGGCGTCGTGAAGACGCTCCACCACTGTTGCATCGTGTGCCGGGACGAAGTTCTCGAGGAACGTCGAGGCACATGTCGTGCGCATCCCTTTTGTGACGATGTTATCTTTTACGCCGATTGGCATACCGAAGAGCGGATCGTCTGAAGTTTTCGCGAGCTCATCCATGCGTTTCGCTTGCTCGAACGCATCTTCATTGAGCGTCAAAAACGCACCGATTTTTTCATCCGTCGCTTCGATACGATCGAATGACTCTTTGACGAGGTCCGTGACCGTGACTTCGCCTTCTTTTAATAGCGTATGCAATTTCGCTACACCGTGGTCAAATAAACTCATGAAAGGCCTCCTTACTCAAAGACCGCAGGGACACGGACTTGACCGTTCTCCCAGTCAGGTGCCATCCGTTCGACTTCCTCACGTGGAAGCGATGGACGAACCTCGTCTTTGCGTAGTACGTTTTTCAAATCTAGGGCATGGGTCGTCGGTTCGACGCCCGTTGTATCCAGCTCATCGAGTTGCTCGGCGAACTCGAGAATTTTTGTCAATTGCTCCGTGAAGTGCGTCACTTCTTCATCCGTGATCGCAAGTCGGGCAAGTCCGGCGACGTGCCGAACTTCAGCTTCTGTAATACGAGCCAAAATTCCCACCTCCAACAGTTTTCAATACATCGTTCATTATCATACCACTTTTTCAGAAGACAAAAAAGGAAATCTATCTCGTTCTAAATTGTCTCATTTTTATGAAACTAGGGGAATCCACCCCGAATATTGACCCGCTTTCGAAATCAGCTATACGGTCGGCGACGGATTCTGATTATGATAGAAACGATTCGTTAAGGAGGAATCATATGTCGATCCGAAATAAACTAATCACCGCTTTCAGCATCATGTTTGTGTTGCTTCTTGGTGTAAGCGGTTACTCTTGGTATGCCTTGAACGCCTCAAAAGCGGCTCAAGAAGATATGACCGTTTCCTGGGTACCGGGGATGGACCAGATTCATCAAGTCGATAAACAATTGCTCGAAATTCGCCGCCATCTCATTCGCCACGCCCTCGTCGATGACGCGGTGACGAAACAAAATATCGAACGAGACATCCAAGCGTCCGTCGCCATCTTAGAGCAACGGATGGATGGATATGAAGCGACGATTATCATGGAAGAGGATCAACAGCTCTTCGATCAAGCAAGTTCCGATTGGGCCAACTTCCAGACCGTCATGAATGAACTTATCCGTATTTCAAATGAAGAAGGTACAGAAGCTGCGGAAGCGTACATTCGTGACACGGCTACCGCTAGTGCGGACACCCTCTCGAATTCGCTTGGCCTCCTCGTCAACCTGAACCGGGAAGCGATTCAGACAGACACGGCCGCAGCAGCTGAAATGTTTGAACAGGTTCAGCTGACGCTCCTCGTTGTTCTCGGGGTCGCTGCCGTCATGACCATCCTCATGATGCTCTTCATCTTCCGTTCCATCTTTGAGCCGCTCAAAGAGTTCAAGACGAAGATGCACGAACTCGCGACGAGCGAGGGGGATTTGACGACGTCGATTCCTGTGAAGCGCCGCGACGAGTTCGCTGGACTTGCCCGTGACTTCAATCAGTTCATCGCCAACTTGCGTCAGTTGATCCTTCAAGTAAACGACGTCACAACGGGTGTGACGAAACAATCGACACATATGTATGAAGAGTTGAAAGAACTCGACACGTATATGACGACGACCGCCGCAACGACGGAAGACTTGACCGCCGGGATGCAACAGACCGCGGCAAGCGCGCAAGAAATGAATGCGTCTGCATCCGATATGGAACGGACGATTCACCACATCGTGACCATGGCCGATGAGCGCAAAGTCGAAGCGAAACAAATCGATGAACGCGCCCTCTCCCTTAAATCACATGCGGTAGAGGCGAAAGAGAACGCGATTAGCGTCCTTCACTCAACGCGCACGAACTTGGAGAAAGCGATGCAAGACGCGAAAGCTGTACGGGAAATCGCGACCCTCACGAATGACATCCTTGATATCGCCGCCCAAACGAACCTGTTATCGCTAAACGCCTCCATCGAAGCAGCACGTGCCGGTGAGGCCGGTCGTGGATTCGCCGTCGTCGCCGATGAGATTCGTAAACTCGCCGAAACGAGCCGGGCGACCGTCGAACGCATCCAAGCAATCTCGACGACCGTTCTTCATTCGGTCGACCACTTGAATGAAAGCTCCGGGCAGATGCTTCACTTCCTCGATACGAATGTCTTGAAAGACTACGACCAACTCGAGGAGGCAGCCGGACAATATAGCGAGGACGCAGGTCGCTTCGAGACGACCGCGACCGAGTTCGCCGCTGCTGCGGGTGAACTTGAGCAATTGACATCGAACATGATCGGTGTCATTCAAGACGTGGCGACGACCGTCAACAACGGAGCGCTCGGTACACAGGAAATCGCTGAAAAAGTAACGCTGTCCGTCGATCGCTTCGCTGAATTGAACCGCGCGACCGAACAGTCGCAACAAAAGATGGAAGAACTCGATTCATTGATTCGACAATTCAAGGTATGAAAATAACCCGCCGACACGTGTCGGCGGGTTTCTCATTAGGCGGCAGATTGCACCGCTTCTTTTTTTCGTTCGAGTTCGAATCGTTTTGTCTCGGCGACGACGACACCTGATAGGAACAAGAGTCCAATCAAGTTCGGAATCGCCATGAGACCGTTGAACACATCCGAGATGGACCAAATCAAATTTAAGTTCGTCGTCATTGCACCGAGCCCTGCGACTAAAATATAGAGGACACGATACGGGACGATGACTTTTTCCCCAAGTAAATAGTACGCGGAACGTTCCCCGTAATAACACCAGCCAAGGACGGTGGAATAGGCGAAGAAGACGAGTGAGACCGTCACGATGATTTCACCGATTGGTCCTAAGAAATAAGCGAATGACGCTTGCGTCAAGGCAATTCCTTCAAGTCCTTCCGTATATTGACCACCCATGACAATCGTGAGTCCGGTAATCGAACAGACGATGAGCGTATCGATCAAGACCTGTGTCATCGAGACGACGAGACGAGTGCTTGTCGTCCCGGGAAATCGGTTTTTGCTGCCGCTGCCGCGATCGGTGCAGATCCAAGTCCTGCCTCATTAGAGAACACACCGCGCGCGACCCCGTAGCGAATCGCGGCACCTAACGCACCCCCACCGATAGCTTCGGCACTGAATGTGCTCGAGAACATCGTCGATAAGGCACCCGGTACCAATTCAAGGTTCATGATAAGAATCACGAGCCCACTTCCGACATATGCAAGAATCATGAACGGGACAAAAATCCCGACGACTTTCCCGATCGATTTGACACCACCTAAAATGACAAACGCCGTCACCGCCATCATGACGATTCCTGTCACAACCATTGGGACGTTGAACGAATTGTTCAAGGCGAGACTGATTGAGTTCGTTTGTACCCCGTTCCCAATCCCAAAGGCTGCGACTGATGCGAATAAGGCAAACAACATGCCTAGCCACTTTTTCTTTAGCCCGTGTTCTAAGTAATACATCGGCCCACCGGCAATTTCGCCTCGTTCATCGACGACACGATATTTGACCGCAAGGATGGCCTCCGCATATTTCGTCGCCATTCCGACAAAACCAGATAACCACATCCAAACGACTGCACCCGGTCCCCCGAGGACGATTGCCGTCGCGACACCGACCATATTTCCGGTACCGACCGTGGCCGCTAAAGCCGTCATCAACGCTTGGAAATGCGAGATGTCCCCACGTTGTTTCTTCTTCGGTTTCTCATTCTTTGGAATAAAGGCCTCTTTCAAGCCGACACCAAGCCTCGTCACTTGAATAAAGCCGAGACGGACGGTCAGAAAGATCCCTGTCCCGACAAGTAAGATTAATAAATGTGGCCCCCAGACGAGATTTGATAAACTCGACAGCCAACTTTCAATTTGATTCACCGTGTTGCTCTCCTCCTACGTTCTTGATTTGAGCGCTCTTCTATATTTTTCAGAACATTCACAATCGAGTCAAGGCGCCACACCCTAAGAAAGCGTTTTCACACCGTTATATAATTGTAATATTTTCCCTGAACCCTTGTCCTCATACGCTCCTTAAAATTTATTTCGAAATATGATTGTAATATATCTCCGCACTAAGAAGCACCGATTTCACAATCAATATGAATCGTTAATCGATGGACTGCATCTCGATCAGAAATGGATCGGATGTAAAAGTACAAAGACCTCTCGTGTCGGATTGAGAGCAATAATCAAATACGGGCAGGCGAGACTCCTGAGAGAATAGCAAGCAAAGTGAGACCCAGCAACGACCGAAAGTCGCGATGCGGCTCACTGCTTGCCTCTAGGAAAGCGAGCCGTGCCTGGATTGGTCAAAAAAAGACTGTAGACCTATGGTTTGTCTACAGTCTGAAACCGCTCGAGGCGATTCCTCCAGTTGCTCGTTTTACGAATGAATTGCAGACACGACTTCCTCGACGTGTCCCTTCACTTTGACATTACGCCACTCTTCTTGAATGTAGCCGTCCTCGTTGATCAGGAAAGTTGAACGGACGATACCGTAGTACTCTTTCCCGTAATTCTTCTTCAATTGCCAGACACCGTACAACTCAGACACTTCGTGATCTTCATCGACGAGCAAGTCGAACGGCAACTCATTCTTGGCGATAAAATTCTGGTGCTTCTTTTGGCTGTCCGCTGAAATTCCGATGACGACCGCGCCTTCCATCTTCGGCATCGCATCGCGGAAATCACATGCCTCCGTCGTACAACCGGGTGTCGAGTCACGCGGATAAAAATACAATACGACTTTCTTTCCTAAATAGTCTTTTAACGAGACCATCTCTCCGTTTTGGTTCGGTAATGAAAATGTTGGTGCGAGCATCTGTTTTCCTCCTTAACCGAACGACGGGTCGACGAGTTGTTCGTCAAAACCATCGATCGCTTCCTCTAGTTTTGTCTTTAACGGGTCGAGTGCTTCGATATACTCGATCGGGTCTTCGGTGGCGGCCGCTTCTCGAAGCGACGCCTCATTGTCGGTGTACCACTTCTCGTACGCTTTAAAGTAATCGGCCATGATCGCTTGGTTCTCTTCGACCGTCAACGTCTCCGCCATCAGAAGAAAGACATTATTGTCCGCTTCTAAAGCTGTATAGTCGGTCTGTGCATTGACTCGGTCGTAAATCGGACCTGCCTCATCTTCCGGAACTTCCGCAAGACGGGCGTTCGCTTCCGCGTTGACCCCATATTCGTTTGCCTGTATCCCGATGAGAAGTTCCCCGACTTCAGCGATCACGTCCTCTGGTAACGCGGTCGGCGTGATGACGAGCGACCAGTCCTCCCCATCCTTCACAGCAACTTTACTGAGGCGGTTCGGGAGCGGATTGCCGTCTTGGTCGACCATTTCATGGACGAGAAACGCCACGTCTTCGTCCTCGTTGACCCAACTCTCATAGATATCTCCTGGGGCAAGCTGACGCGTGACAGCGCCGGTCGCCGGGATGTCGGTCAAGCGACCCGCATAATCGATGGCCGTGAGCGCCTCGGCATCGCCCGACTCGAGCGCCGCTTGATAGTCCGCATACACTTCTGTGACAGCATCCGGCAATGCGCGTTTCGTTTCTTCTACAACCGCCTCTTCGTCGTTCCCACATGCCCCGAGCGTGAAGACGAGGAGAAGCGGAATGAGCCATTTTTTCATGTTGTTCGTCCTTTCTAAAGCCGTGTTCTCCCCCATCCTACCATGTCTCGAATCGTCGCTCCAATGGCATGTGTTTCTGGAAAATTGTTTCACTAGGATTTCTACGATAATTTCGATACAATACAGACGTAAGCGCTTTAACGCTCAACATCACTTTAAGGGGGAACGAGAATGATTCCATACAAACATGAACCATTCACAGACTTTACACAAAAAGAGAATGCCGATGCGATCCAAGCGGCAATCGAGAAAGTGAACGGTGAGCTTGGGAAAGACTATCCGCTCGTAATCGGTGGGGAAAAGGTTACGACGGAAGGAAAAATCACGTCTTACAACCCAGCGAACAAAGAAGAAGTGATTGGTCGCGTCTCGAAAGCGAACCAAGAGCTCGCAGAACGTGCGATGCAAGAAGCACTCACAGCGTTCGACTCATGGCGCCACGTCGACCCAGCCGTCCGTGCAGACGTCTTGTTCAAAGCGGCGAACATCGTCCGCAAACGTAAGCACGAATTCTCGGCTTACCTCGTCAAAGAAGCTGGTAAGCCATGGAACGAAGCGGATGCGGATACGGCAGAAGCAATCGACTTCATGGAATACTATGCACGTCAAATGCTCGAACTCAAGCCAGGTAAGAAAGTCGAGAGCCGTCCAGGCGAATATAACCGTTATGACTACATCCCACTCGGGGTCGGGATCGTCATCAGCCCATGGAACTTCCCGTTCGCAATCATGGCCGGTACAGCTGTCGCGGCAATCGTTGCCGGTAACACGATTCTCTTGAAGCCAGCTTCGACGACACCAATCGTCGCTGCGAAATTCGTCGAAGTGATGGAAGAAGCAGGTCTTCCAAAAGGCGTGCTCAACTTCATCCCAGGACCTGGCGCAGAAGTCGGTGACTACCTCGTCGACCATCCGAAGACACGCTTCATCAGTTTCACAGGCTCACGTGATGTGGGACTCCGCATCAACGAGCGTGCTTCTAAATTGAACGAAGGTCAAATCTGGCTCAAACGCGTCATCGCAGAGATGGGCGGAAAAGATACAATCGTCGTCGACGAGTCAGCGGATCTCGAACTCGCTGCACAATCGATCGTCAAATCGGCATTCGGTTTCTCAGGTCAGAAATGTTCAGCTTGTTCACGTGCCGTCATCGTGGACAGTGTGTATGACACGGTACTTGACCGCGTCGTCGAACTTACGAACGAACTCTCTGTCGGCAACACAGAGAAGAATGAACACTTCATGGGACCTGTCATCGACGCAGCGGCCTTCAAGAAAATCACATCGTATTTCGATGTCGCTAAAGAAGAAGGACGCATCGTCGCTGGCGGAAACGCGGATGATTCAACAGGCTACTTCATCGAGCCGACAGTTGTCGCAGACGTCGACCCGAAAGCGCGTCTCATGCAAGAAGAGATCTTCGGACCTGTCGTTGCGTTCACAAAAGCGAAAGATTTCAAAGAAGCGATCGATATCGCGAACAACACAGAGTACGGCTTGACGGGTGCGGTGCTTACACGTGACCGCGCGAACCAAGAATTCGCTCGCCAAAACTTCCACGTCGGTAACCTTTACTTCAACCGTGGTTGCACTGGCGCAATCGTCGGTTACCAGCCATTCGGTGGATTCAACATGTCAGGAACGGATTCAAAAGCAGGTGGTCCGGATTACATCCAACTCCACATGCAAGCGAAGACGACATCTGAAACGTTCTAATCAACAAGGAGACGTTCCCTCGGGGGAGCGTCTCCTTTATTAGTGTGCTTTAAAAGTCTGTTCGAACATGATGGCCATCTCTTCTTGATGGAGCAAGAACAGTTCAAATAGCGTCGGATCGAACGCTCCGTTCATGTCTTTCATCGCTACAATCGAGTCTTCATGTGAGAAGGCAGGTTTATACGGGCGGACCGTACGAAGAGCGTCATAGACGTCGATGATGGTGACGATTCGTGCCGCAAGTGGGATTTCTTCCCCTTTCAAGCCTTTAATATATCCCGTCCCGTCCCAACGTTCATGATGATAGAGGGCAATCTGGTAAGCCATCTGGATAAAGTAGTTATGAGGAAACTGTGTTTGTAAATCCTTCAACACCTCGCCCCCGACGCGCACATGATCTTTCATGAATACCCATTCCTGATCGGATAGCTTATTCGCCTTCAATAAGATCGCATCCGGGACAGAGATCTTTCCGATATCATGAAGCGGTGCCGCGAGTCGAATCCCTTCGATGAAAAGAGGAGACACATCCGGATGATGGTGATCATATAAAATCGTCGCAAAGAGCGTCGACAAATCCTGCACCCGCTCGATATGGTTCCCCGTCTCATTGTTGCGGAGTGCTGACAGGCGTAACAGTGTACGGACAAGTCCTTCTTGATAATCGATCATTTCTTTTTCCCGCTCGGCAAGGATACGCTGTGCTTCTTCGCGTCCCGCCTCGATCCGATGTCGTTCGACCGCCCCGAGAAGTGCATTACTGAAGTCTTGCAGTGCCTGTTGTTCGTATTCCGTGTACGTCCGTTCCGAGACGACGGAATCAAACCCGACAAATCCTTGGCACGTCTTCCCTTGCATCATCGGGACTGCGAGCAGACTTTGAATGGATTGCGGTTCGAGAATCCCGCGGACGACACTATTTTCTGGTAAATCAGCCACGCGCGGAATATACATCGTCTCACCCGCGACATGGGTGTTGACCCATTCGGGCAACACATCGATTGGCACGTCTTGAAGATTGTCCATTTCGGCGGTGATGCCTTCGGCGCACCACTCGAACGTGTTGTGACAAACCTGGTTCGTGAAATCGTAATCGAAGACATAGACGCGGTCGACCGCGAAATAATGTCCAAGTTCGGCTAGCGACTGGTCAACCCGCTTTTTGAAATCCGCAATCTCTGTTGTTAAAAAGCGATTGAGGAGTGACGAAAGCAGGTGATGGAGTCGCTCTTGTTGTTGTAACTGTAACGTCAATGATTCATGCGAAGTTGCCATGTGCCAAACCTCCCTTATTGTCTGAAATGAAATCAATCGTTCCATGAGTTTATTTTACCCAATTTTCAGTCTTTTTACCCTGCTTATACCAATTGAAAAACCGGGTGACGATGCACCCGGTTCGACATCACACTTGCTTCAATAAGTTCGCCATCTCAATGGCCGACGTCGCCGCTTCCCAACCTTTGTTTCCTGCTTTCGTACCAGCCCGTTCAATCGCCTGTTCGATCGTTTCCGTCGTCAATACGCCAAAGATGACCGGGACCTCCGATTGATAACTCGCTTGCGCGATTCCTTTGGCCGCTTCGTTACACACATAATCAAAGTGCGGTGTCGCGCCACGGATGACGGCACCGAGCGTGATGATCGCATCGTATTTTTTACTCATCGCCATTTTTTTCGCAACGAGCGGGAGCTCGAACGCACCCGGGACGAAAGCGAGCGAGACGTCCTCTTCCTTCACGCCGTGACGCTTCAGCGCATCCTTCGCTCCATCGAGTAGACGCATCGTAATCAAGTCGTTAAATCGTCCGACGACGATTCCAATCTTTAAGCCTTCTCCAACTAAGTTACCTTCAAATGTATATGTCATCTCATTCATCCTCCGATATGGTTCATTTTGAGTTGTTTCGTCATTCGATATGACTCGTTCGCTTCGTGCGCACCGACATGGAGCGGTACACGTTCGACGACGGTGATGCCACATGATTCTAAGGCATCGACTTTTTCTGGGTTATTCGTCATGAGGCGAACACGGGTCACTCCGAGGTCACGGAGCATCGCCGCACTGACACGATAGTCACGCATGTCGGGATGAAATCCGAGCGCCTCGTTCGCCTCGACCGTGTCTAACCCTTCCTCTTGCAAGGCGTATGCTTTCAATTTGTTCACGAGTCCGATCCCTCGTCCTTCTTGGCGCATATAAAGGACGATGCCCGACTCCTGTTCGATTCGACCGATAGCAGCATCGAGTTGTGGACCGCAATCACATCGGAACGACCCGAAGACGTCTCCCGTCAAACATTCCGAATGAATTCGAACGAGCGGGACGTCCGACAGCGTCTCGGTCACGAGAGCGACGTGCTCGTGTCGGTCGAACCGATTCGCGTATCCGATCATCCGAAACGCGCCTTTCGATGAGGGAAGTGACACGTCCGCTTCGCGCGTGACAAGGTCTGTCTCCATATATCGGACCAATGCCTCGATTGTGATGAAGGCCAATTCATGACGTTTGGCGACTTGCACCAAGTCCGGTACGCGGGCCATCTCCCCGTCTTCACGAATGATTTCACAGATGACGGCTACCGGTTCACTGCCTGCAAGTCGTGCCAAATCGACGGACGCTTCCGTATGGCCACGGCGCACGGAGACGCCTCCTTTTTTGGCGATGAGTGGGAAAAGGTGTCCTGGGCGTTGAAAGTCAGACGGACGTGATGACGGATTCGCCAATTCGCGAACGGTATGGGAGCGCTCGCTCGCAGAGATGCCTGTCGTCGAATCGACATGGTCAACACTGACCGTAAATGCCGTCCCATGTGGGTCCGTACTGTTCGTCACCATTGGCACAAGGTCAAGGCGTGCCGCGACTTCTTCGGCGACGGCTGCACAGACGAGTCCTTTTCCTTCCGTGATTAAAAAGTTCATCGTCTCAGGTGTCATCTTGTCACCGAGCACGACAAAGTCACCTTCATTCTCACGGTCCTCGTCATCGACAACGATGATGGGACGTCCGCGTCTTAACTCCTCAATCGCTCGATCGATCGAATCAAACATTACCATCCCGCCTTTCCATAACCTTGTGACGCCAAAGACTCGAGTGTCATCTTCGACTGTCCGACTAATTTTTCCATATATTTTGCTAACAGATCACATTCCAAATTGACAGAGTCGCCGACATGCTTCGATCCGAGAACGGTCTCGCTATACGTGTGCGGGATCAAGGACAGGGTAAATCCACGTTCTGATACGTCAAATACGGTCAGACTTGTCCCGTCCACAGAAATCGATCCCTTCGGCACGATGTATGAAAGAAGCGAACGGTCGCATTGAATGTCGACATATACGGCATTCGCGAGCGGACGTTTCTTGGCGATGCGTCCGACGCCGTCGACGTGTCCGGACACGAAATGCCCACCGAATCGTCCGTCCGCTGGCATCGCCCGCTCCAGATTGACTCGTGTGCCCGGCTTGACCCCATCTAAACTGGAGGCCTTCAACGTCTCTGGCATCACATCAACAGCGAACGTCGACGCGTCAAACGTCGTGACCGTCAGACAAATCCCGTTCACCGCAATGCTGTCCCCGACCTTCACGTCCTCGAGCACTTTCGTACCTGACAGGACGAGCCGTAAGGACGGTCCATTTCGCTTCACCGCTTTGACCGAACCGATTTCTTCTACGATTCCGGTAAACATCAGAGCGCCCCCTTTCGAAGGACGACTTTCAGATCAGGTCCAATCGTCTCGACCTGATGAATGCCAAAGCGAGCAATCGCATCGATCGAGCCTTCCTGCTGCGAGCGATAGATGCCGTTCTTTCCGCCGAATACGCGCGGTGATTGATAGGCGACCCATTCATCGACATACCCTCCGTCAAGAAGGGACGTGACAAGCGTCGGTCCCGCCTCCACCAACAAGCGCCCAACCCCGTTCGCGTACAATGTCTCGAGCATGCTCCCGAGTGACGTATAATCGAATAGCTCGATGCCCATAGCACGCGCCCGTTCCCGTCTCTCTTCATCGTCTGACGAAGTGAACAGGAGGACCGGTACGTCTTCAGCCGTTCGAGCAAGCGTGCTCGCGAGTGGCAAGCGAAGATCACGGTCGAGGACGACTCGCTTCGGCTGACGTGTCTCTCGGTCCAATCGAACGGTCAGTGCCGGATCATCGGCGAGCACCGTTCCAATCCCCGTCAAAATCGCATCGACTGTCGCGCGTAGTTCATGAACGTCACGACGAGCTTCCGAACTCGTCACCCACTGGCTCTCACCCGACTCCAAGGCAACTTTCCCGTCGAGGCTCGTCGCCGTCTTTAAGATGACGTACGGTCGTTTCGTCTCGAGCGCTCGCAAGAACGCTGGATTCAATTCCTTTGCTTCATCTTCAAGCAGTCCGACTTCGACCTCGACCCCAGCCGACCGGAGACGCATGATTCCTTTTCCGGCAACGAGCGGGTTCGGGTCCTCCATGGCGATGACGACCCGTTTGATCCCGGACTCTACAATCAAGTCGGCGCACGGTGGTGTTTTCCCGTGATGCGAGCACGGCTCAAGCGTGACGAAAAGTGTTGCTCCGTTCGCTGCCGCACCTGCCATCTTGATTGCATGAACCTCGGCATGCGGTTCGCCCGCCTTGAGATGGGCGCCTAGCCCGACGATGCGACCGTCTTTGACGAGAACGGCACCGACGAGCGGGTTCGCCCCAGTCTGTCCATCGGCCGATTTCGCCAATTGGATGGCCTGTTTCATGTACTGTTTCATCGTTCTCCCTCCTTTTTTCCGTACAAACAAAAGACCCTAAGGAAAGGTCCTTAGGGTCTTGGTGGGAGGGTTTTCGTCGCTTTTGAACAAGCCAAATAAACGTTTTCTTTACAGAAAAGCGTACGACGAAGCACAGGTCACGCGGACCTGTTTTTTGTTCCTTCTCCCATCCAGACTATACTGTCGGCTCTAGAGTCTCACTAGATCCACCGTTCGCACACGTGCGCCCGGGTCACGGACTTAGGGCATGGCCCATCACCGCCGGTTGGGAATTTCACCCGACCCCGAAGGAATATTTGTTTGTACAGATTTACTGTATCGCAATTGTTTTTATTTCGCAAAACAAAAAGCGCCACTCGTGAGAGTAGCGCCTCGATTATGCGAGAAAGAGGACGACAAGAAGCCCGACAATCCAGCAATAATATGAGAAATACTTCAGTTCGCCTTTGGCCATGACGTGTTGGAACCACTTCAACGAAATCGCAGTCAACGCATACGAGGCGATGAACGCCAAGATGAGCGGGCCGAACAAGTCACTCGTCTCCGGGTTCGTAAACAAAGCCGGACCGTCCAAAATCATCGTTCCGAGACTGATCGGGATGAACAGGAAGAATGAGAAACGAAGTGCTGATTCCTGCTTGATCCCGAGTAACATCGCCATGACGATGGTCGCCCCAGAGCGACTGATGCCTGGGATAAGTGCTACCGCTTGGGCGAGCCCAATCAAGATGGCGTCACGTAACGTGATACCGCCGTCCCCTTTATTCCCGCGCATATTTCGAATGAACCAAAGCGCGAGACCTGTGATGATGAGCGTATATCCGACCGTCGCGACGCCACCGAGTACTTCTCCGATCCAGTCGCCGAAAATGACACCGAGGACACCGGCTGGAACCGTTGCGACGAGGAGCAAGCCGATAAACTTCACATCGACCATCGTTTCTTCCGTTCGGTCCTTCTTGAATAGGAACGTCCATAAACTGACGATGAGACGGATGACATCTTTACGATAGACCGTCAAAACCGCGAGGAGCGAAGCAAAGTTTACGAAAACTTCAAATGACAATCCCGGCAAGTCGATGTTAAATAATTCTTGGAAGATAACAAGATGTCCACTTGATGAAATCGGAATCGGCTCCGTGAATCCCTGGATCAATCCGAGCAACGTATAAAATAACCAAACTGTCATAATGGTAATCCTCTTTTCTGTTTTTCACTCAATGCGCCTATTTTAGCAGAATTGGACTTTCGTTGACCAGCTGTTAAAAATTTTTTGATGTAATTTCAATATTCGATTGATTAGTCTGAAAATTAAATTTATTATAGAAGGGTACTCATCTGGAGCGAAGGCGATGACCCCATTTCTCCAGTTGGGTACTTTTTTATAAAAATATGACATTTTTGGTTGATTAAAACTTTTTGTTTACATTTATCTCGAAATTCGATTTAATTTGTAATAGAACTGTTACCATTTTTTGAAATCTTTATCTGTGACTTTAGACCTATCCATTTCTTAGAATATGTTTAAAAATTTTCAAAATCACGTTAATAAATCCGAAAAACCATCCGATAGTATGATTGTAGGAGCATTTTTTTCATCTTTGTCGGTTCATATTTGAGTCCACGGAAGGAGGAACCATCATTGAGTCAAACGCTAACCACTAAATCCCATCACCTGTCCACTGAACAGCAGAGGATGATCCATTGCATCCGCCTTCTCGGGGACTTGCTGAAGGAACGTCCGCGCCGTTCTGTCTATCGTCGCTTTGCCATGGAACAGAATTGGCCATCTCCTGAATCGATCATCAGACAGTTCGGGTCATGGGCTGAGGCACTTGCCATCGCAGGCTATGAATGGCATGGAGAAGCAACTGTCGAATTGCCAGACAAAATGCCAAAGTATACACGCGAGGACATCATCGAGACACTTGCGCTTTATTCGCGAGACATGGGCTCGATCATCACCTTGAAGAAGTATCAGCAATGGCGAAAGCTCCATCCGAAGGCACCGAGCCATTATCACATCGTCAAGACGTTCGGTTCGTGGCATGATGCCTGTGCCGAGGCAGGACTTGAGGCAAGTGTCACCTATTCGAAAACGGAACTCTCCAACGCGCTCCGTGAAGCTATTCAGGAAATGGGCTTCTCCCTCTCATTCGAAGCATATCGGGAATGGGCGAAGCGTAACAACAAACCTTCGACAAAAGCGATCTTACATCGTTACGGCTCTTGGTCAGCCGCCGTTCATGCGGTTGAATCGGAACTTTATAATACGAACTCATAATCTTTTCATACAAAAGGAGGATCTGCCATTTGGCGGATCCTCCTTTCATCTGACTTCTGTTGATAATCCTTGATAGTGGGCGACCCGGTCACGACCATTGAACTTGGCACCGACATACATGGCTCGGTCCGCATGCCGGAGTACCGTATCGAGGTCTTCATATTCATGAATCGTCTCGATCCCAATACTCGCCGTCACCGTAATGCGTGTCCCTTCCGTGCCAAAGTCATGTCGTTTCAGTGCGTCGCGTATCTTTTCACCGACCAGTTGGGCTGCAGCCTCATCCATCCGAGGAAAGACGAATACAAATTCTTCGCCACCATACCGTGTCACCAAATCTGTCGCCCGAACGCTACGCGTGAACAATTGTCCGGCCTCAATCAACACCTCGTCCCCGAACGCATGTCCATATGTATCGTTGATCGACTTGAAATGATCCAAATCAACTAGGAAAAGGGATAGTGGATAGGATGCGACGTCGTTCAATCGTTCTGTCGTCCAGTTACGTAACGCCCGCTGATTATGGAGACCTGTCAACGGGTCCGTCAAACTCTCATGTTGAAGGCGGTCCCGCTCATCGATTCGCTCGATTGACCACGACAACGTTTTGAGGAGCCGATTCACTTCGACGGCAATCGGCATCTCATACGCGCCGTTCGCTGTCGTCGACACCATACAGCTGACGGCCGTTTCCGCTCCCCAAACAGGCTGGATAACGAGCGCCGAATGATGAAGCTCTTGTTGCTGTTGTTGCAAGTCGGGATGCCATTCATGAAGTGAATCATAGACGAAACATGGCTCATCCTCGTCTTGATAGCGCTCGATCGTATAAGCGTCCGGTACACTCGGGATGATGCGTCCCGTCATATCATAAAACGTCCGCTCCCCTTTTCGGTTGACCTGCAGCCAACCACGTTCGACTTCAACGACGTCACGTAGTCCGTTCCAAAACTTTTCAATCAACAGCTGTTCACTATCGACACGATAGAGCTGCTCTTTCAATCGCTCGACCTGATCGACTTTTGTTTTCGTCTCTTCTGTCTCCGTCGCTTTCGACATCGTCATCTTTAAGACGGATAGAACGAAGAATGTGACAATCAGCCCGACATATCCAAACACGAGATACGATTCAATCGCAATCATCGTGAACAACAGTTCGAGTGACACGACGAGCCAATCGAATCGAATCAACCGCCACATGATCGGTAACGGGATTCGTTCTCCGACCATGAAGTACGACAGGGCAAAACTCATCGTTAGAACGAGGAAGAGCGTACCTAAGAACGCCAACATCGCCACGCCTTGTTGCATCAAATGAACCGGTTCACCGATGCGTCCACCGAGGCCGATATAGGCTAGGCCTGGCAATAGGACGAGGAGGCATTCAATTACCGTATTGAGCGGATAGAAATGTAAGAAACGACGACGCCCTACCCGACGGTTGAACGTCCTCGCCTGAAAGGTGAACAAGAGGAGCTGTCCCATCAGGAGGGCCGGGGCGAGTCCATAGAGGAAGAACGTGATAAAGACGAACATCTCATGGAACGTGAAATGCAGATGTCTACGCTTGAGCGGGTTCATGACGAACAAAGCACCTAGTGTATAGATAAACCAAAACAACGGCCAGTCGAACGATTCGAGGTGGTGCAAAGTCAAATACGTCACACCTGTGAAGACGACGGCCCATGCGAGCCAGCTCCGAACTAGATACTTCCGAAATCGCATCGTCTTCTCCCCTTTTCCCGTTCATTTTTTCTAGTATGACCCGTAATGCAAAAACATTCCAGCAATTGTTTGAAAGTTGAGACAATGAAATATTGAAATTATTCCCATTTAGATGTTTTACTTAACAACAAGTCGGCAACAGTCATAGAAAGGAGGCTAACAATGGACCTTTCCATGTTTCTCATCACATTTCTTTTGATCTATTCGCTGACGATCACGTTTCTCTTTTTACGGAAGCAAAAACAACATTGAAACATACAAAAGGCGATCCTCTCACGAGCATCGCCTTCATGTCTTATTTCGCTTTCAAATATGAAATCCCGATCGACCCAGATCCCGTATGTGCCCCGAGAAGCGGTGCGAGCGTGTCGACCCGAATCGGAATCTTGTCACCGAGTCGTTCTTTCCATTCTTGCGCGAGTTCAGGGACGTTCCCGTGGAAAATCGAGACATCCTGACATTCTCCTGACTCAATCGCCGCACGCAACACTTCGAACAAGTGGGCTTGTGCTTTCTTGTATGTGCGGACGGTCTGATAAGGAACGATTAATCCATCCTCAAATCGAAGTACCGGCTTCAATTGAAGCATATTCCCGATCAATGCTTTCGATTTTGAGATACGTCCGCCTTTTTGCATCTGCGTCAAATTTTGAAGCGTCAACTCGATGCGAACATCTTCGACGCGCTCCTTCATGTAGGCTTCGACGTCTTCAAGTGCATCGCCTCGTTCGACACGTTCAATCAACTCCTCAAACATGAGTCCCATCGTATAGATGCCTGCTCGTGAATCGAAAGCGAGTAACTTAAATTCTGCGATTTCGGCCCCTTGTACGGATGCCGAATACGTTCCGCTCAAGTCAGACGACAAGTGAATGGCGATTCCCATATCGTACTCGTCTTTCAACTTCTCATAGAGAGTGACAAAGTCTCCGATGGCAGGCTGGCTCGTCGACACACGCTCCCCGGCATCGATCCACTCATAGACGGTCGTCGCATCGACTTCAATCCCGTCCTTATACGGTTGGTCCCCTTTGACGACATAAAGAGGGACGATATGAATGTCTGGGTGGTTCACTAAAGCATCTGGAAGGACAATCGTGCTGTCCGTGATATAAGCAATCTTCATGGAAAGTTCTCCCTTAAAAAAAGTTTTTAGTACCTGGTTATATTATTTTATCACAGGTGAAGCGGTTTCACTATTTTTTCAAAACATCCTATGTGCAGCTCGTCCAATCTGACCTCGAAACGGGTACATGATACATAACGAACAAAGGAGGCGAACGAGAGATGATTCAACTCGAGAACGTCAATAAAATTTACAAGACCGGCGATGTAGAGACCGCCGCCTTGAAAGAGATTGACCTAACCATTCGTGACGGTGCATTCGTCGTCATCCTCGGACCGAGTGGAAGCGGGAAAAGTACATTACTCAACGTCATCAGCGGACTCGATACCGTATCAAGCGGCAAGATCACATTCGGGGACACGGTGTTGACCGATTTATCTCCTGAACAGATGACGACATTCCGACGCGACCATCTCGGATTTATCTTTCAACAATACAATCTCCTTCAAAACTTGACTGTCTATGAGAATATTCAAATCGGATCTGATTTGACGAAAGACCCACTCCCCATCGATGAATTGCTCGATCAAGTCGGACTCGCGACAGCCCGTGACAAATATCCCTATCAATTGTCCGGCGGTGAACAGCAACGGGTCTCCGTCGCCCGTAGTCTCGCTAAAAATCCAGCTATCGTCTTCTGTGACGAACCGACGGGGTCGCTTGACGAAGAGAATTCGAAGAAGGTGCTCGAGCTATTGGAACGACTGAACGAGACGTATCAAAAAACGATCGTCGTCATCACGCATAACAATGGAATCAGCGACATGGCGGACGATGTCATCAAGATGAATTCCGGTCGGATTGTCGAAGTGATCCATAATGACACCCGCGTCGCGGCACGTGACATTCGTTGGGGATAAGGAGGTGGCGACATGCTGTACAAAAACGTGTGGAAGACGCTCAGCAAAAAATGGATGCAACTGCTCGCCATCGCCATCATCATCGTCATGAGTTCGCTCACGTACACGATGATGTTCTATGGGATCAGCGGAATCGAAGTTCCGACCGAAGAATACTTGGAGGAATCGAACCAGGAAGACTTCGCCATCGAGATGCTGAACCGGGTAACGGAAGAAGAATTACGTGATCCCGATATCGCCACACTCGCTGGAACCGGAACGTTCACACTGGCCGACATCAAACAGACCGACGAAGACGTCTTTAATCGTTTGATCGCATCTCGCATCGATGCAGTCGAACGAGAGATGCCAGAGGCGACGATTGAGCTCCGTGACTTCAAAACGATCACGTACACGCTCGGTGATGCCGAACATCGTGGTCTCATATTGAAGGAATCTGATACAATCAACCGTTCCTATGTAGAGGCTGGATCAAGACCAAATACGAATGACGAGGTCGCCCTCAACAAAAAATATGCTGAAGAGAACGGGATTGAAATCGGGGACACGATTGATCTCGGCAGACCGTTCACCGTCAGCGGGTTCGTCCTCTTCCCTGACTACACACTCCCACTGTTCGATGACAACTTTTTCAATCTAGACCCAGGCTCTCAAACGCTCTTACTCATGACGGACGAATCGTTCGAATCCACTGTCGGACAAGAGTCGTTCCGTCTATCGGGTGTGACGGAGCAGACAGTCGTGACCAATCTCGAATTGCCATTTGTCGTGTCCGTCATGGAGACAGAAAATATCATCCGTAGCGGTGCGATTTATAGTGAAATCTCATCTGGGAAAGCGATGGCGCTCGGACTCAGTCTCTTCATCGTGTCGATTGCCGTCATCATCGTCGCCATCTTGATCTCGAACATGCTCGAGGCGGAACGTGGCCAAATCGGACTGTTGAAAGCGATCGGCTATAATCGCCGTCAAATCGCGACGCCCTATCTCGTCCTCATCTTGATTTTCGCTTTCTTCATGCTCATCATCGGCTACTTCCTCGGTCTTTATTTTGCGGACCCGTTGAAACAGTTGTATCTCGACTTTTACCTTTTACCGTCCATCACCATCGCCCAAAGTCCGCTCGTCTTTCTCACGGCCGTGTTTGCACCATTGCTATTCTTCGCGCTCGTCGCAGGCGCAGTCATCTATAAAATCATGGGAGAAAGCGCCCTCGCCCTTCTATCACCTCGAGACAACGTCTCCTTGAATCGACTGAGCCGATTCGTCAGTCGACTATTGAAGCGAGCGAGCGGCAAGACGAAGTTCAAATACTTGTATGCCGTCAAAAGTACAGGCAGTTTTCTCATTTTCTTCCTCGGTATTTTGTTCTCGACCATTCTCATCGTCTTCGCCCTGATGATGAACGGAGCCGTCGACCGAATGACCGTGGGTGGTTTGAATGAGGCCGTCTATGAATACGAAGCGTATACAGACGGTTCACCGCCAATCGAAGACGGACAAGAACCATTCCTCACTTATCCGTTCGCGTTTGTTGAAGAGAAACTGATCACCTTGAAAGGCTTAGATATCGACAATACCTTATTCCCTTTACGCAACGAAGAGGGTGACACGCTGACACTTGAACCTGACGGACTAATCGTATCGTCATCCCTTGCCTTAAAACTCGGACTCGAGGTCGGGCAGGACATCGATATCGAACTGAATGAGGAAACGCTGACTTATCCCATCACGGGTATCGCCGATGAATTCTCTGGAGACTTCGCCTATTTGCCCCGGACGACGTTAAGTGAACTTCTTTCGGATGGGATGACGGATGACTTATTCAATGGCATCTATGCGATGGAGCGCCCAGATGACTCCGACTATACGACCATCTTGTCGCGTCAAGGGTTGATTGAGCAGTCCGAATCCATCAATCAATATATGAACTTTATGATGAACGTCTTGATCGGCGGGGCATCCCTCATCGCCTTCAGCATCTTATTCGTCCTGACGGCACTGACGGTCGAGAAGAATTACTATGTCATTTCCTTGTTGAAAGTCATGGGGTACCAAAAACGGGAAGTCCGCTCGATGATACTGAACAGTTACTTCATTTACGCGCTCGTCTCGGCCCTTTTGAGCATTCCAATCGCCTTGTTGACGCTTCGGGTCATTATCGTCGTGTTCGCAGAAGATTATGGGCTCGTGCTGCCGCTGGAATTCGAGTGGATTTATATCGTCTATACGCTCGGTGCGGTCGTTCTCCTCTTCTTCCTGAGCACGTTTATCAGCCGACGGAAGATTGATCAAATCCCACTTCAGGAAGTATTGAAGACATATCAAGAATAATTTGTGCCAAAATAGGGCATAATAAAAGATAGACCAGGCCTCTCCCGAGGAGGGGCCTGACTTTTGCAGAAAAGGATGATTGACATGAATCGTACACAAGTTATGCTCGCCATTCCAGGGAACTGGTCTTCCGCGGAAGGCGTGAACGAACAAATTAGTTTACATAGTGAAGGCTACACGATGGCAGGTCTGTTGTTGCTCGAAGATGAGACTGGCAAGGCGTTTACTGTAGAAGTCGTCGAACGAGACCCGGCTCTCGCCGAGGCGATGATTCACGCGAGTTCGGGTGGATTCACACCAAAAGTCGCAAAAGGAATCGCCCGTCATACGCATGTCGTCTATTTGATTGTCGATGTCAACGATTTGACAGACGTTGCCGCTGCGCGCCGTGCCGCAAATGCCGTCTTAAATGCTGGTGGGGTTGGCGTCATGGTCGAGTCGGCTGGTGTCTCTTTCTCGAAAGATGAATGGCAAGAGTCGAAAGAAGAAGACCTCGCGCTCGATTACTCGCTGTTGACGGCCATCACGGAAGAAGAGAACGCCTATATGTCATGGGGAATGAAAGCGTTCGGTCATGCAGACGTGGCTGTTCCGATGACACTTGATATCGAGGATGCCATCCATGTGATTCATTCGTTCAACTTCCACCTCATCTCAGGTGGCGCGATGTTCGGCGATGGTGACCATTTCGCGTTCGAAGACGGACGTGCCTTCACGGTCGAGATGGGTGAAGACGAACGGACGACAATCGACAACTTGTTGCATAACCCGTTCGGTTTGATTTACCTCGTCCCACAAGCAGCAGAATAACCTGAAAATGGAGCGCCATTTGGCACTCCATTTTTTATGTCGCCAACACGTCATGGTATTCAGGATGACGATCGAACTGATTTTTTGTGAACGGACAAAGCGGGATGATTGTCTTCCCTTCTGTCCGAGCATAGTCGACGACAGCGACCACAAGTTTCTCCCCGATTCCTTGTCCTCGCAGGTCATCACTGACATACGTATGATCGACAATCAGTTTGTCGGGTCCCGTCGGTACGTAGTGCAGTTCTGCCGATGGCTTCGCCTCGTCCCCAACGTAAAACGTATTTTCCTTCTGTTTGATCTCCATTCACTTACCACGCTCCTCCTCTAGTTTTAGCGGGATGAAGAAATGATCACGTGTCGTCCAATCCATCTCACGCATCAAGATATCGAACGAGGTGGACAAAAAGTCTTGGACGTGACCACTCGTTGCTTCATCAAGCGGCAAGAAAAATTCACTCTTTTCCGCGTCATAATAAGCCGCGCCCGGCTTCAACGTCTCCGTCGGCAACGGTCTGAACAAAAACGGATACGGCAACACAAAATAACTTGGACGATCCGTCACATCATCCCCGAGCCAAAATCCGAATTCGACAAACTGTTCATCAAAGGCGACACGCTCAATCACTTTGTCCTCCGGGAATGGCTGTTCAATCGGATAAATGACGAGTGACGAGACGTCAAACGTTCCCCAAAAGAGGGCCGGTTTGATTTTTCGGCATCGCAGTTTTGATAAATATGTCAGTTGTTCGTGCGCCGCTCGCTGAAACAACCTTAACCCTTTTCGGGCATACGCTGCGTCATAGGCAAGCGGTGTCTCGTCCGTATCGAGCTGGCCTGTGAACGACATCTCTTGTGGTTTCGGATTGATGTTCACATGTATCCCGTGTTCGCGAAGACGCGCGAATAAATCATCGTGATAAGACTTGATCGTCTTCCCCGATTCAATCGGAATGGCGTCCGTCTGATCCTCGACGTGGATGACGAGACAAGACGTCAACAGGTCCACGTCGATTTGTAGCGTTCGTTCTCCTTCGAACAACAACCCTGTCGTGAATCCTTGCACCATAAGCGGCAACGAGACATGCCCCCACTGCGGTTCTGGCGGTGCCAGTTGAAGTCTGATCTTCCCGAGCAGCTGGGAAATCAAATGCAAGGTCAACTTTGTGTCGTGCCATTCTGAATGCAGTGGAATATGCATCCTCATTCATCCTCTCATCCTTTACATGCGCCACTATGGTCACAAATCGGTCGTTTCTCAGACTGCCCGCATCCACACAATGTCGCTCGGTAAGTCGAAATGATGTCATTCCCTTGTTCAATGTGAAGGTCGCCCCGCACCTCGATTTGTTGCCAGTCGTTCAGCTTAACAGATATCGGCACATCCGGCGTCTCCGCATCTCCTCCGTCTTTTCGGACGAATTGGAGCGCACCGCTTGGACAACGTTCAATCACCGTCGCGACATCAGGCGCCTCGGCACCGTCTGGTAAAATCCACGGTTTTCGTTTCGTATCAAACACGTCCGGTAGCCCGCGCACACATTCTGCCGCATGTACGCAAAGCGACACATCATAATACACATCAATCGATTCTCCCACATATTGTTTGCCCCGCATCGAATCACCCCTTATGTGTTTGCGGGTCTTTACCCGTTCACCTACGAAAAAAACCCATCATCCGTCAAGTGGGATGATGGGCTTCGATTAGGCTTGTCTCATTTCTTGCATGCGTTCGAGTTGATGTGTCAATTCCCCGATTGGGACGAATCGCGCCCGACGTAGCATCTCTTTTCCGTTGATGAAAAAGAGGACGACCGGTACTGTGAAAATGGAGAAGGTTCCCGCAACTTCTGGGACTTCGTCCGAATCCACTGCGACCGCCTCGATGTCAGGGAATTGATGGAGCATCTCTTCGATTTGAGGTTTCAGCGCATGACAGACACTGCATCCTGGATGTGACACGTAAACGAGCAGTTGTTCCGTGCTCGCGATCCGTTCGTTCAATCCAGTCAACGTTGTCATTGCTTCCATCTTATATTCCTCCTATTAATTAAGCGTCGAGCCACAAGACACCGACCGTCTCAAACCCGGCATGTACCGCGATGGATGGACAGAATCGTGTCCGTACCACTTCAAGACCCGGTAATTTCGACTCGATAAGTGCGACAAGGTCGTCTTGCATCTTCGGTGCGAGTGCCGTCTGGACGAACACACGATTGTCTTTTACACCGTTCTCCGCGTGGCGACGTTCGAGTTCGCCGACCATCTCCGCATAGGCTTTCTTCAACGAGCGTGCTTTTTTGAACGGAATGACTTTCCCCGTCTCATCGAGCGTGATGATCGGTTTAATGTTCAAAATGTTCGCAAGGAACAGTTCACCCGAAGAAACACGGCCACCGCGGCGCATCGTTTCCATGTTTCCGATAATCATGAAGAAGTTTTTCTTATCACGCCATGCCTCGAGCAATGCGACAATCTCTTCGACGGATTTGCCTTCTTGTTCAGCAGCCTTTCCGATTCGAACGAGCTCTTGTTGCGCTTCGAGCGCAGCGTGAGAGTCGATTGTATACACTTTAAAGTCAGCCGCCTCTGCCGCTGCTTTTGAGTTTTTGGCCGTGCTGCTCAATCCGTTCGAACAGTGGACGGCGATGGCGCAGTCATATCCTTCTTCTTTCAAGCGCTCGTAGCGGCCGATGAAATCTCCGAAAATCGGTTGTGACGTCTTCGCTTCTTTCTTTTGGTCAATCATATACCGGTGCAAGTCTTCAAGCGAGAGATTTGTTTCACTATAACCGTTGCCATCCACAATCAATTGAATCGGGACGATATCCACACCGAGACGCGCCGCCTCTTCTTGTGAGAAGTTGGCCATGCTGTCGGTAATCCATGCGATTTTTGTCATAACTAAAAAGCCTCCAATGGTCGTTCATTTTTGTCCAATCCCATTATACCTTATTTTCTGCCCCTATTCCTACTCGTCCGAACGAGACACAAAAACAGAGCGACATGCGGTCGCCCTGCTTCTCTTCACTTCGTCGAAATCAATTTTGTATGGGCGAATTCGTCATGCGGCAACTCGAGGTCTTTGTTCGACTTCATCTGTTGGAGCGCTCGAATGAGCGGAATCCCGAGCGTCGCCGGATAGACGACGTCCTTATAAAGTGTCCGTTTGATGACCTGTTCAAGAGAGAGCGGGCGTCCGTCCGCACTCACGACTTTTATTCCAACGACTCGATCACCAAGTGTCTGACCGTTTTGGTACAGCATACAGTAAACCTCTCCAGCCATCGTCACAACGGTCGGTAAGTAATACCGCTTCACTTCCTTGTCTGGCCATACCTTTTTGCGGATTGCCTTCTCAACCAATTTGGCCGGTGTCTGAAAGACGACTTGGTCGATTTGACCGGCGACGGCTCGTTTCCAAAGTGGGACTGCCACAGCAATCATCCTTTCTCTCGGTTCTAGCCTTTTATTTCCTCTTTTACCGGCTGACGAAACCCCGAGAACGGACATCCACTTCGTGCGAACAAGTTCGGCGTCTTGATGATATTGTCATAATGTTCATGGAAGACGTGCGTCGTCGCAGGCGATAGGGGTGGGATGAGCCAGCTCCACTGCCCGGTGACGTCACGCCCCGCTTCCCGTTCATTCTTTTCGAATCGTTTGAACTGTTTTGCGGCGGTATGGTGGTCAACGATGGTGACACCTGCCCGTTCGAACGACTGAAGGACAGCGATATTCAATTCAACGAGGGCACGGTCCCGCCAAAGGGAGCGTTCTTTCGACGTGTCGAGCCCGAGTGAACGGCCGACAAGTGGCAATAAGTCATAACGGTCGGTGTCTGCCAAGTTACGGGCACCGATTTCCGTCTCCATATACCAGCCGTTGAACGGCACGGATGTAAAACGGAGACCGCCGATTTCAAGCTCCATGTCGGCGATGGCCGGGACGGCGTGCCATTTGATGGTGCGCCCGTCAAACAAGTCATACTCCTCATGCACGATATCCACTTCGAGCACAGCGTCACTCGGTAATTCATAAAGACGAACATCCTGACCGTCCGTAATCATGAGCGGCAGGACGTCAAACGGCGTGCCTGCACCGACCCAACCGAGTTGTTCAGCCCGTTTCGTCATCGTCACCGACATCGGATCCCCGATGATCCCGTCTTGCGTCTCATATCCGGCATACCGAATGAGCTGCGTATTCAACAGTTTGAACTCGTTCGGAAGGACCGTCATCGTCGAGCGGATCTTCCCACCGTTCGTCGCGAAATGAAGATGATTGACAAGCCGCGCGTAGACATCATCAAATGTTGTGGCGTCTCGAGCATCGATCACATGAAGCGTCTGCCAAAACAATCGTCCGATGCAACGGTTCGAGTTCCGCCACGCCACTTTCGCACCCTCACACAACTCCTCTGTCGTCAACGTATAGGTACCGGTGCGCTCAATTTCTTGTTCGATTTGCTGCAGGCGTTCAGAAGGGACGTCTTGCCGTTGTCGCATCCACTCGCTCGCTTGTTCATACACATTCATATCTTAAGTCTCCTCATTTTTTCTCTCTTCTCCATCTTAGAGAAAAGGAGACCTTCCTTTCAACTATCCATCCTCGCCTACGACAGGTCGAACGCTCATATTCCCTCTACCTGATGTACGAGTTGCAAATAATCGGAGATGGATTCGTCTCCGGTCACTTTTGTCTCAAGAGAAGTGAGCTGCGCTTCCACCCCCGGACTCGATTCGTATTCGGCAGTGTATTGATATAGCCCATTGGTCACTTCTGTCATCCGATGTAAACGAACAGGTAAATCCGCTCCAACCTTAAAGCGAATAATAAACTCGACCTCTCCTTCTAGCGGAAGACGAAGCGCGGCATAAAAATGAAGGTGCTGGTCCGAACGTGATGTCAAGACGATTGAGGATAGTCCGACCGATACCGGTTGTTGTCGAATCGTCGTGATCGTGATTCCCGCTTGAATATAACGAGTTGTCGCCATTTCATGATTATCGAGCGGGTCGGCAATCAGTTTTCCGGTATGCATCATCTTCGCGAAAGCATCGCCGCGGACAGGAGGACTGAACAGATACCCTTGAATCGTCTTGCAACCGAGCTGACGCAACAGCAATAAATCTTCCATCTGTTCGATCCCTTCTACGACGACTGCGAGATCGAATTCTTTTGCCAAGACGACAAGGCTATGAATGATGGCACGGGCTTGCTTGTTTTCCGATACGCCGTGACCAAATATTCGGTCGATTTTAATCGTATTCACCTGGAACTGTTGCAAATAGGCTAGTGACGAATATCCTTTTCCGAAGTCGTCGAGGGCAAGTTGAATCCCAAGCGCTTTCAACGAAGAAAAGACGTTCATGATATGGTGTGTTTCATCTAGTTTTGACGTCTCGGCCACTTCGATTTCAAGCCAATGTAACGGGACATCATGTCGCCGGCTCGCCGCTTCGAATGTATGCAACAACTGTTCGTGATACAAGTATTTCGGGGAAACGTTCAACGAGATTGGGACTTTACTCCGTAACGTCGCCAAGTACCGAAACACTTCCTCAATCAAATAGTCCGTCAATCGAATGAACAGGTTGCTCTCTTCGGCGAGTGGGATGAAGTCAAGCGGAGACACGACACCCCATGTCGGATGATCCCAACGCATCAGCGCCTCCGCTCCCGTGATCTCTCCGGTCCACGCATTCACTTTCGGTTGATATAAGAGATAAAATTCATTCCGGTCAATGGCGTTCGGCAAGTCACGTAACAATTCGAATCGCTTCAATTCATCAAGGTTCATATGCGAGGCATACAAAGAGACAGGGGCCGCTCCAGACTTCCCCGCTCGTCCCATCGCCATATAACTCCGGCGAATGAGCGTCGTTTCGTCATCCGCATCATTCGGATAACGGCTGACTCCGACTTGCATATTCGGATATACGGAATACGGTTCAAGTTGAAAACAGTAATCGGATAATGTCGTGAGTCGCTTCCCGATTTGGAACAACTGTTCATCTTCGTGATGACCAGGCATGATGACGAGATACGTATCTCCATCTAAATGACCGACGACCGCTTCGTCCGGTACACTTTCGAGCAACCGATGCGCCGTTTGAATTCGCCATTCATCGCCGTACTCATAACCGAAAGCTCGATTGATGTCACCGATTCGATTGAACGTCACCGTGAATAAGACGAATGCGAGGTCCGTCTGAATCAATCGTGTGACGGACTGGAACATCGTTTCGCGGTTCGGAAGATTCGTCATCGGGTCGAATTCGATCAATCGAAGCACCTCTGCTTCATGCTCCCTCACTTCGGTAATGTCCCGGATTAACGCCTGAAACCCTCGCACGCGCCCCGTCTCATCGTATAGATGGTGACGGAATTCTTGAATCCATTTCTGCTTCTTACCGACAAAAATCCGATATTCAAGGTGGACCGGGTTCATATGACGCGTCTGTTCATTCGCCAAATTGACCTTTTCCAAATCTTCCTGATTGATGACGACTTTCCAATAATCCGGATGGGCATTGAACTGTTTCACCGTATAACCGAAGATAGCTTGAAACTGCCCTGCCGCAAACTCAATTTGGCGCGTATCATAACTATAGTCACAAATCGCCGTGTCTGAAGCCTCACATACGCGACGCAACAGTTCTTCTTTATCGGTCAATTCATGCTCGATGCGTTGCTGGTCTTTCGTCGAAAAAATAACGTACGTGAACACGTTCCGTTCGAGAGACAACGCACCACGTATCGTAACAGGTAACTCTTTACGTGTGACCTGATGTCGAAGGCGAATCTCTATCGCGAAGTCTGCCCCTTCCCCGGCTGTTCGCAATGTTTGAATCGCTTGTGTCAGTTCTTCCCAGTCATCAGGATGAACCGTTTCGCGAATGTCGTTCAGTGTCATGTCGTTCAATCGGCGTTTTGAAAGGCCAAGGAACGATGATACTTGGGAGGAGAATGAAAACGTGCCGTCTTTCACATGTGCTTCGATGATCATGAGACCCGGCACTTGTTCAAGCAATTCACGCCCTACTTTCATAATCGCATAGCGGTTTTGCGTCTCCCATTCCGCGCTCATGTCTTTTACAATCCCATAAACACCTTGAATGAGTTGGTCTTTATAAAGTGGGGTACACGTGACCGCGAGTTTACGTTTTTGCCCCTCATATGTTTTGACTAGTTCAAAATGAACCGTTTCTCCGACTAACGCCCTTGCATGATAAGACGCGAACTCTTCTGACTCTGTCGGAGAAATGGTGAGATCGTCAAATAAAAGTCCCATCTTTTCGTTTGAATCAATTAAGTGACCATTTGTATCGAGTACGTAGATGGCATCAGGATATTGTTCGATTAATAGGGAGTCCACATGAAATGCGGGCACTTTCCCTTTCGAAAGTATATCTGTGTCGTCTCCGTTGACGCGATGAATCCACTTCTTGAAAATCGCCATACAATCTCTCCTTTCGAAAGAGATGGAAATTCCAAACGCAAACTCTCGTGTTCATACAAAAAGACTAGTTTTTTAAACATTAATTACCAAATACCCATAATTGTTACATAAGAAAACCCCACTTGTTTGCAAGTGGGGTCAATGAATTAGTGACGTTCAAGGACAAACGTATGGTATGCAGGGACTGTGACTCTTCCAGTCGTGCGCTTAATCGTCTTCGTTCCAGCGCGATCCCCATCGACAATCACGTTCCACGTTCCTTTTGGAAGTTTCACGGATACAGCGTTCGGGTTCGCGTTATGTGTGATGTACAAGTCGTTCTTTTGACCTGGTGCATCTTCATCGATCAAGTACGTGATGACGTTCGCCTCAGACTTGTAGAATTTCAAGAAGCGCTTCACGTCAGTCGCTTTCGTCATGCGGAGACCAGGGTTTGCTTTCCGCATCTCAATCAAACCTTTCATGTATTGGACGTCCGCTTTACGGTCGGCTGCCCGTTTCCAGTCAAGCTGGTTGATGGAGTCTGGCGATTTGTACGAGTTGTGATCGCCTTCTTTCGTACGCATGAATTCCTGTCCAGCGTGAAGGAATGTCGTTCCTTGGCTCGTCAAGAGAATGCTCGAAGCGAGACGGTGCATGTCTGTACGTACTTCTTCAGAGGCGTCAGGATTCGTCAACTCCAACTTGTCCCAAAGCGTATGGTTATCGTGCGCTTCGACATACGTAATCGCTTGCGTCGGTTCTTTCGTGAAGCCTTTGATGGTGTCGTTGTACGTGATTTCACCGACGATTCCTGTCTTCACGCGGTTTTCCATGCCTTCTTTTCCATTGATGAAGCCATTGTCTTCATCGTAGAAGACGCTTCCTTTCAATCCGTCGCGAATGTTGTCATTGAAGTGAGCAACACCTGGCATGTCGTAGGCGTTCTTTTGGTTCGCCTTCAGTTCCGCATCAAGTGGCGTACCGAGATCCCAGCCTTCTCCGAAGACGAGAATCGATTTGTCCACTTTGTTCAGTTCCGCACGGACTTTGTTCATCGTATCGACATCATGGATTCCCATCAAATCGAAGCGGAAGCCGTCCCAATGGTATTCTTTTGCCCAGTAGACGACTGAATCGACGATGAGTTTCTGCATCATCGCGCGCTCAGACGCCGTATCGTTCCCGACACCGGTTCCGTTCGCGAAGTCGCCACCTGCCGTATAACGATAGTAGTAACCCGGTACGATTTTGTGAAGGTTTGATGCCTGTGCATCGAACATGTGGTTGTAAACAACGTCCATGACCGCACGCAAGTTATTGTCATGTAGGCCTTGGATCATTTCTTTCATTTGATTGATTCGTACTTTGGCATCGTACGGATTCGTCGAATACGAGCCTTCTGGTGCGTTGTAGTTTTTCGGGTCATAGCCCCAGTTGTATGTCGCCGTTGGATTCGTCTCGTCGACAGAGGCCGTGTTGTAGTCATAGACCGGGATGAACTGGACGTGCGTCACGCCAAGGTCTTTGACATGGTCGAGCCCCGTTTTCGTCGCTGTCTTCTTCCCATTCTCAATCAAGCGAGTCCCTGGTTGGACGACACCTAGGTACTTCCCTTTGTAGCGAATGCCTGAATCATATGTGTTCGATTTGACATCGAAAATCGAGAAGTCGCGGACGTGAGTCTCATAGATGATAGCGTCCGTCGCATGTTGCAACTTCGGTTTCATCGAGTTCCAACGTTTCGGATCCGTTTCTTTCAAGTCGACGATGACCCCTTGATCACCGTTCACACCGACAGCTGTCGCATACGGATCGACCGCACGAACTTTTCCTGTCGCATGTGTCACTTGATACGTATACCCGACACCGTCGAGGTCACCGCGTACTTCAGCCACCCACGTGCCACGCTCGCCGCGTTTCATCTGGATGACTTTTTTCAAGTCTTTGTCGTTCGCTGGTCGATCTTTCGGCATGTTCCATAGTTCGAGCTCGACTTGTTGAGCAGTCGGTGCCCAAAGAACAAATTGTGTTTTTGATTTTTGGTACGTGATGCCGAGCTTTCCGTTATAGGCATACTTCGCATCAAACTCTTTTGAACGAAGTACTTTTCCTGCTTGAAGCATCTGTTCACCAAACTCAGGATGTGAGGCTTTGATGACCTTCGCTAAATCGATGTCTTCGCTGAATTCAATTGTGACTGACTTGTCACTAGCCTTTGTGATGGCAGCGACAGTAGCACCATCCACCGTCACTTCATCAATGAACGCATCCGTAATGACGCGGTTCGTCGTGAGCGTTGCTTGACGGAACGTGTCCGCCGAGAATGAGACGAGTTTCGGTGAGCGATCGATTTCAGGCTCTGAATAGTAGATTGTCGAATCTCCTTCAACGAGCCAAATTTCTTTCGCTGAACCAAGAACGAAGCGATCTTCCCCGTCTTTCTCCGTCCATTCTCCTTTTTTCGTGATCAAGCCCATCAGTTTTTTCGACTCTGGGTTAGCGAGCTTGACGTTCGCCACGCCACCGAATGCATCAGTCTCGTCAAACGCGATGCTCTGACCGTCCCCACCGTCTGGCCAAGCCCATAGGCCCCAGTCCGTGTATGTATTGTCGTAACGGAAATAGTGGACTTTCATATCGATTTCCGTTGATGCCGTCTCCCCGTCTGGGTTCGACGTATAAATCTTTGGATCCCCTGATTTGATCCACACTTCTGCGACACCATCTTGAATCATGTCACTCGTGATGAAGCGGTCGTTCTCTGACCCTTTATCCTTGTCCCAGTTGTCCGTTCGGACGATGAGACCAATCTTTTCAGGTGAGTCAACCGGGAATTCGTAAGCCGCCACCTTTCCAAATGCATCTTCCCCATTGAATGTGAAGCCTTTATTCGGGAAGTAATCTGGGCCGTTCGCCCAAAGCCATAAGTTCCAATCCTTTTCGTTATCCGGCGCCTCTTGATAATGGACGACGACGAGTGTCGACTTTCCTTTATCTAAAGCGGACGTCGGCATCGGAAACATTGACAGAATCAGTGCAAACGTTAGCACAACTGCCCATACGGGTTTCCATTGCTTTTTGACCATGAGTGTCCCTCCTTGTAGCACTATTTTGAGAAAACGCTTACACAAAAATTGTAAACGGTTTCCTTTAACGAAGCAACGTTATTTTAGAAAAGGGTCAATTGGCATCATTCATCTTGTGTACCATCTAAGGAATATGAACTAAACAGATCGTTCTCTTTCAATAATCGTTCCGCTTCTGTCTTTCTTTTGAAACCTTGGTATAAAAAAAACGACGTCCGCAATGGACGTCGTCTTGCTTAGTTCCCGTACTTTTTGAACAACTGATAGTTCTTATTTCCGCCTGACAAGTTGTACACGTCGGTGAACCCGAGGTTACGAAGCACGTTCTGCGCCGCGTTTCCCGTGACCCCGCCGTTACAGTAGACGACGGTCGGCTTGTTCTTGTCCATGTCTTTCGCCGCTTCGCGAAGGTTACCGAGTGGGACATTGACCGCACAATCGACGCATGCCTTCTCGAACTGCGCCGCTTTCCGTGTATCGATGATTTGCATATCTTCCCCTGCATCGATTCGTGTCTGAAGCTCAGCCGGTGTGATGAGTCGTGCCGCCTTGTCGATACTGTTCGACAAGACCATCCCCGTATACATGACCGGGTCTTTCGTCGTCGAGAACGGCGGTGCGTATGCGAGGTCAAGGTGGAACAAGTCGTCGACTTTCGCCTTCAGCGTGATGGCTGTGACGAAGACGTCGATCCGTTTGTCGACTCCTTCGAACCCGACGATTTGAATGCCGAGCAATTGACGTGTCGCACGGTCCGCGACCGCTTTGATTGTCATGTCTTTCCCACCCATGTAGGCAGGTTTGTCCGGTTTCGTATTATGAAGCACCTCGATGTCATAACCGAGTTCACGTGCTTCTTTTTCGGCGAGACCCGTCTGCGCCACGGCAAGTCCGAACACTTTGAAGATGCCCGTTCCGAGGATACCGCGATGTTCGAGATGGCCGCCCGTGATGACGTCCCCAGCGGTCCGCCCCATCTTGTTCGCTGTCGAACCGAGCGGGCGCCAAATTGGTTTTCCGGTCACGATGGAGAAGCTCTCCGCAACGTCACCTGCCGCATAGACGTCTGGGATGTTCGTCTCCATGCGCTCATTGACGGCAATGGCACCCGTCTCACCTAGTTCGACTCCCATATTCATGGCGAGCTCGACGTTCGGACGGACCCCGACCGATAAAATGACGAAATCTGTCTCAATCTCCTTGCCGCTCTCTGTGATGACACGTTCCACATGTCCGCCACCGACAAGTTCCGTCACCGTCTCACCGAGCATGAGCTCGATCCCGTTCTTCTCGAGGTGTTCCTCGACACGGCACGCCATGTCTTTGTCGAGTGGTGGCATCACTTGCGGCACACGCTCGATGATCGTCACGTCCACACCGCGTAGTTTCAACTGTTCGGCCATCTCAAGACCGATGAAGCCGGCACCGATGATTGTCGCATGTTTCGGGTTCGTCGAATCGACGAACGAACGTGTCGCTTCTGCGTGTTGAATATTTCGAATCGGGAAAACGTTATCCGACTTCACACCTGGAATCGGTGGGATGATGCTCGTCGCCCCTGTCGCGAGGACGAGGACATCATACGAGTCCGTGAACGTGTCACCCGTCTCTAAGTTTTCCACTGTCACTGTCTTCGCGTCCTTGTCTACTGACGTCACGTTATGACGTGTCATCACGTCGATGTTGTAACGCTTTTTGAAGAAGGCTGCGTCACGTGGTGTCAAATCGTCACGTGATTCTACTTCTCCACCAACGTAATACGGAATCCCGCAACCTGAATACGAGATGTCGTAGTCCCGATCGTAAATCGTGATTTGTGCCTCTTCGTTATTACGACGCGCTTTCGCCGCGACCGATGTCCCGGCAGCAACTGATCCAATGATGACTAATTTCATATAACCCACTCCTCAATAAAGTAATAAGCTGATATATAGACCGAGCAACGTGATGGCTAGCGTCGGAATCGTCAAGATGATCCCGACTTTGAAATATTCACCCCAGCCGATTTTTAGACCTTTTGTGCGGAGCACGTGGAGCCAAAGGAGCGTCGCAAGCGACCCGATTGGTGTAATCTTTGGTCCAAGGTCGGATCCGATAACGTTCGCATAGATTAATGCTTCCCGAATCTGACCGGTCGTATTCGTCAAGTCGATAGCGAGCGCATCAATCATGACGGTCGGCATGTTATTCATGACAGACGATAGAATGGCTGCCAAAAAGCCCATCCCGAACGTCGCACTGAATGCGTCCACCGCGAACCAGTCAATGAAGTTGGCGAGCACTTGTGTGAGTCCTGCGTTTTGTAATCCGTACACAACGATATACATCCCGAGTGAAAAGAAGACGATTGCCCACGGTGCCCCTTTGACGACTTGAGTCGTTTTCACCGCAGATGACCGATTCGCCATCACAAGGAAGAATAAGGCGATCACCCCGGCGACGAGTGAGACCGGGATTCCGAGCAAGTCACTCGTGAAGTAACCGATGACCAACAAGGCGAGCACGACCCAAGATAAGCGGAACATCGTATGGTCTTTGATGACCGATTCCGATTCAGCCAACTGAGAGGCGTCATATTGTTTCGGGATATCTTTTTTGAAATACAGATACAACACGAGCAAGCTGCCCGCGACCGCGAACACATTGACGAATACCATCCGTGCCGCATATTCCGCAAACCCGATGCCGAAGAAATCAGCTGAGACGATGTTGACGAGGTTCGATACGATAAACGGGAGACTTGCCGTATCGGCGATAAAGCCGGATGCCATGACGTACGCCAACACGACCGCGTCAGGAAGCTTGAGTGCCCGTACCATCGCCAAGACGATCGGGGTCAAGATGAGCGCTGCCCCATCGTTCGCAAACAATGCTGCGACGAGCGCGCCGAGTAAGGTGATATAGACGAACAACTTCACCCCGCCACCTTTGGCGATTCGTGCCATATGTAAGGCTGCCCATTCAAAAAATCCAATCTCATCTAAAATGAGGGAAATGATGATGACGGCGATGAACGTGAACGTCGCATTCCAGATGATGCCCCATACCGTTCCGACGTCATCCAAATTGACGACGCCCGAGATGAGCGCGATGACAGCCATCCCCATCGCCGAGTAACCGATGCCGAGGCCTTTCGGTTGCTTGATGATGAGAAAGAGCGTCACGAGAAAAATTAAACTAGCAATCCACTGCACAATGAGTTCCTCCAATAATCTCTATTTAATTATTTTTTTAGCAAGATGGTTGTAAACCGTGTAACACGAGTGTGATGCCGTCTTCTGTCGACTCGACGTCGAGCGTGACGTTTTCTGCCAATACTTCAGCTTCCTTCGCAACGGCAAACGTGAGCGTGCCGAATTGCTTCACCTCGTCTGTCTCTTCTGGTGTAGCCACGGCTAGACCGAGCGTCGGTCCACAGCAGCCCGCCTCTGTGATGATGCGGACCGATTTTGTCTCTTCCTCTTCTAGCGCGGTTTGTAAAAAGTCGATTGCTTCGTTTGTGATGTTCATCTTACTTCCTCCTTTAGTAATTGAGATAACGCTGAATATCCGACAGGCAGTTGTTCTTGCCATGCGAGAATCGTCGGACGCGGATTGTTGTTCACACGCTCAAGCCATGTCGTCTCGCTCGCGACTTTCGCTGTCAATAACTGACTCGTGACGTCGAGTGGCGTGAACGATTGGTTCACGACCCAGGCGAACGGTTGAATTTCGGCGCGCTTCAAGTCCGCTGTGAGTCTTTCTGCTTCATACACCGGCGTCGCTTCTGGGAGTGTCGTGATGATGACGTGCGTTTGTTTCGGGTCACGCAGTTTCGGTAGTAACGTTCGGACCGCTTCCGGGACGACGCCGGTCGACCGTTCGAGTTCGCGGTGATAGCTCTCCGTCGCATCTAATAGGAGGAGCGTATGACCTGTAGGTGCCGTATCGATGACGACGAAGCGGTCTTTCGCTTTCGCCACTTGATCGGCGAAGGCACGGAAGACGGCGATCTCTTCGGTGCACGGTGAGCGCAAGTCCTCCTCGAGCATCATCCGTTGCTCCTCGTTCATGTCCCCTGCTTCTCGGAACACATCCGTCCGATACTTCTCAATCTCGGCTTTCGGGTCGATCGCATCGACGGTGAACGTCTCTGAAACATCTGCTCCAATCGTCAGAGCAACGTGCGCGGCCGGGTCTGTGGTCGTCAAATGGACAGCATGCCCTCGGTCATGGAGTGCGACGGCAAGGAGCGAGGCGAGTGTCGTCTTCCCGACACCACCTTTCCCCATTGTCATAATCACACTCGGACCGTCCGCTTCCAGTTCGTCGACGAGTTGGTCGACGGACTCGTAACGACTCGTGTCATAACGTGCATCCGAAATGGCGACCGGCTCTCTGCTCACAAAACGCTGGAGAGCGGATATCCCGACGAGGTTTTCGTACGCATACGGGAGCGTGAACGTCTCGAGGTCGACGACACCATTCGGGAGATCGTCAAGCGCTTGCTGTTGTCGCTCGATAAATCGTTTCGTATAGCGGTCTGTCCCTTCACTTGACTCGACGACACCGTTGATGACGAGTTGCATGCGCTCGATGCCGATTGCGCGAAGCTCGGTCGCAGCACGCGCCGCTTCGACGAGTGTCGACTTCTCAGGACGCGCGACGAGCAGTAACGTCGTTTCATTGGCGTCAGTGAGCGTCTCGACGGCTTGTTTATACTGCACTTGCTTATCCGCAAGACCTGCAAGTGGACCGAGGCAAGACGCCCCGGTCGTATTCGTCTCTAAAAACTCATCCCATGCGCTCGGTAACGTCAGTAGTCGCAACGTATGCCCAGTCGGTGCCGTATCGAAGATGACATGGTCATATCGTTCCCGTGCCACTTTTGACGTCAACAGTTCTGTGAACTGATCGAATGCCGCAATCTCAACCGTACAGGCGCCAGACAATTGCTCTTCCATCGACTGGATGGCCACGTCCGGTAACACGCCACGATACGGACCGACCATACGTTCCATATACTGTTTTGCCGCCTGTTCCGGGTCAAAGTTGGCGATTTCGAGCGTCGTCCCTGTGACGATTCGCGGTGTCTCATCAAGTTCCATCTCAAAGACGTCTTGCAAATTACTCGCCGGGTCGGTCGAGACGAGTAAGATCTGTTTCCCACGATTGGCGAGCGTCAAGGCGAGACTCGATGCCGTTGACGTCTTCCCGACCCCACCTTTTCCGGTTAAAAACACATAACGGGTCGGGTCCATCGCCTGAAAATCAAATGGTTTCAATGTGAGCAACTCCTTATTTTTTGAGTGAGATTCGAACTTTCGGTTTTTCTCCGTCTTGTTTCGCGAATGCGGCAATCGGTAATCCTGTCAACTCCGCCATCTCTTCATTCGTCAAATAAGCGCCCTGCTTCACAATCTTCCCGTCGACGAGCGTCATCGGGAGCACATCGAGCCCGTTCATGATTTCGGCTTGGACGATCGCATTCTCAACAAATCGGTTCGGTTCCGACGCAAGGTTATAGCGTGACACGTCAAACCCTCGTTGCTGTAACACGTAATGAATCGTCGCCACCCGTGTCAGTTCCGGGTCGATGGACGGTCCGCACAATCCGGTCGGACAACACATGGCTGGTTCAAACACTTCAAGTTTCATTTTCATCTCTCCTCAAATGGCACAATTCGGCTCACAATCACAATTCGGTTCAGTTGATTCTAACTTCGATAACAAATCAGTGACGAGCGGATAAAATGGACTCGTCTCATTTAACCGATAATGAATCCACTGCTTGTCTCGACGTTCGAGTAAGAGTCCCGCCTGGCGCAACATCTTCAAATGGCGACTGATGGCCGGTTGTGAGATATCGAAACAATCGACGAAACTACAGGCGCACTGTTCGCCCGCTTCCATCTGCTTCAACATCGTCAGCCGGGTCGGGTCTCCGAGCACTTTGAGCACTTTACTCAGTTCTTCTACGGTATACATGTTGACTCCTCACCTTCAATATAACTTTTTCGTTATATAACCTTCACGTTATGAAATTACCATAGTTTTTCAAACGAAGCAATTGTCATTTTTCCTTGGATTCGGTATGATGAAACACGTTGAAAATGAACGGATTGTATCATTTTGATTTTCGTGAGACTCGAAGATCAAATCACTTTATTAAGGAAAGGTGTGTTCTTTTGGAAAAATTGAATACGTTGAAACACGAATGGTTCGGAAATATCCGGGCCGACATTTTGGCTGGGATTGTCGTCGCCTTGGCGCTCATCCCGGAAGCTATCGCCTTCTCCCTCATCGCGGGAGTCAACCCGATGGTCGGGCTTTATGCCTCATTCATCATCGCCATGGTCATCTCATTTGCCGGAGGTCGTCCAGCGATGATTTCCGCTGCGACCGGAGCGATGGCGCTTGTCGTCGTCTCCCTCGTTGCTGACCACGGTCTTCAGTATTTACTGGCTGCCGGTATTTTAACGGGGATCATTCAAATCGTCCTCGGCTATCTCGGAATCGCCCGCTTGATGAAATTCATCCCACGCGCCGTCATGGTCGGATTCGTCAACGCGCTTGCGATTTTGATTTTCCAGGCACAGTTATCAAACTTTGAAGGTGAGAGCTGGATCATCTGGGCGATTGTCGCCGCGTCACTTGCTATCATTTTCTTATTCCCACGTGTCACAAAAGCAATTCCCGCACCGCTCGTCGCCATCGTCGTCATGACGATCCTTGCGATCACGCTCGGTCTCGACACGAAAAACATCGGGGATATGGGAACGATTTCGGCGACACTTCCGGACTTCTTGTTCCCGGATGTGCCGTTCACGCTCGAGACGCTCATGATCATCTTGCCATACTCGATCTCACTTGCCTTCGTCGGCTTGATCGAATCGCTCTTGACGGCTCAAATCGTCGATGACATGACTGGGACGGACTCAAACAAGAACCGTGAATCTCGTGGACAAGGAATCTCGAATATCATCGCTGGGTTCTTCGGTGGGATGCCAGGATGTGCGATGATCGGACAATCGGTCATCAACGTCTCGTCCGGTGCACGAGGTCGTCTCTCGACGTTCACGGCCGGACTCGCTCTCTTTATCATGATCATGACGATCAGTGATGTGCTCATGCTCATCCCAGTTGGTGCACTCGTCGGGGTCATGTTCTTCGTCTCGTATGCGACGTTTGACTGGGGCTCGCTTAAAGCGATGCGTACCGCTCAAAAATCAGACACAGTCGTCATGCTCGTCACGGTCATCGTCACTGTCTTCACGCATGACCTGTCACTCGGTGTGCTCGGTGGGATTTTGACGGCCGCGATTTTATTCGCTGCCAAAATTTCAAAAATCGACCTCGATCGCCAAGTCACGTCACATCGCGCGGACTATACGGTCAACGGGCAATTATTCTTCGCTTCCACGTCTGAATTCGTCAACCAGTTCGACGTGACCGAAGACGTAGATGCGGGTCTCCAACACGTCACCATCGACTTTGCGAATACGCATCTATGGGATGACTCGGCAATCGGCGCCATCGATAAGGTCGTCTTCAAATACCGTGAAGTCGGGATTGAACCTGAACTTCTCAACTTGAACAAAGACTCTGAAAAACTGCTCAACACGCTCGCACTTCACTTGAAGCAACAAGATGCGAACGCGGGACATTGATTCATCGTTTCCCCGCTTCATTAAATCACCTATACTAAATGTAGAACGTGCGAAAGAGGAGGAATTTTCATGGGAAAGGTATTTTTAGCGGCAGACGGTTCTGCCCACTCGAAACGTGCGCTTGAAAAGGCGATTCAACTCGCAAAGGCTTCGAATGCGTCAATTGACATCGTGCATGTCATCAGTGCGAAAGAGTCAAAAGAAGCGGCCCTCAACTCAACGGGCAAAATTGACTTGGAAACGAAACGAAAACAGATGCTGAAACCGTTGTTCGATTTGACGGAAGCAGAAGGCATCCCTTACGAGTACATCGAACTCCGTGGTGAGCCAGAAGTCGAACTCGTCAAATATGCGAACCATGAGCCATACGAATATGTCGTCGTCGGGTCACGCGGATTGAACACGTTTCAAGAGTTCGTCCTCGGTAGCGTGAGTCATAAACTCGCAAAACGTGCACTCGCTCCCGTCATCATCGTCAAATGATTTCCTTTCCCCGTCTCTTCGTGAGATGGGGATTTTTTGTGTCCATACAGGTGACGCCCTATTCTTGTAGAATGTGTAAGGGTAGGCTATTTTTCTAAAGGAGGTCTCACGATGGACATCGCAAATGATCCGAATACACTTTTTCTCATCCTATTACCTGTCCTCATTTTGCAACTCATTTTGCTCGTCGTCGCCTTGATCGATTTGTTCAAACGGGACATGACGAACGGACCGAAATGGGTATGGCTTCTCGTCATCGTCTTCATCAATATTCTCGGTCCTATTATCTACTTCTTATGGGGACGGACTCCACGATGAAAGTGACGCACTTGACGAAACAATTTGGCTCATTCACGGCACTCGATGATGTTAGTTTCGAGTTGCGCCCAGGCTGTACCTCACTACTCGGGGAGAATGGAGCCGGCAAAACGACCTTATTGAACTTGCTCGCCCGAGTCACGGAACCGACGAGCGGAAAGATGAGCGGACACGACCACATCCGAATTGGCTATTTGCCACAACGCCCTGCCCTCTACCCGTCTCTCACTCCTGTCGAGACGATTCGATACGCCGCCGAATTGACAGGAACGAAACACATCGACCCTGTCAGTCTGCTAAAGCGTGTCGGGCTTGAACCGGTCGACCGTCCGGCCTCGAACTTATCCGGTGGAATGCGTCAGCGTCTCGGCATCGCCCAGGCGCTCGTCCATGACCCCGAATTGCTGTTACTCGACGAACCCGTCTCAGCTTTAGACCCACGTGGACGACGAGAAGTGCTCGACTTATTGAGCGACTTGAAACGAGAGCGAATGATTCTCTATTCGACACACGTCCTCCCGGATGCTGAAGAAGCGAGCGACTGGGTGCTCTTGCTTCGAAAAGGAAAATTACTGATGGAAGGAACGGTGACAGACTTGCTCGGTTCGAAATCGACGATTGAATTGCGTCTCTTCGATGATCCGACGAGCGAAGCGGATTGGAGCACGTTAGCAGGTGTACGTCGCGCGACGAGAACGGGTTCGACGTGGACGTTTGAATCGACGGACCGAGACGTCGCCGAACGGGCGATTTTACATCGGGTACTGGAACTGAACGTCACTGTTCAATCCCTACACGTCGGGCATCCATCACTCGAGTCTTTGTTTTTGGAGGTGAATGCCTGATGCGCACGGCAATCTTCAAACAAGAATGGCGGGAGTCATGGGCGAACAAACGACTCATTTGGATTCCAATCGCGCTCATGCTCCTCGCTTCGATGCAGCCGCTCACGCTTTACTTCTTACCCGATATCCTCGCTTCTGGCGGGAACTTACCGGACGGTGCTGTCATCGATATTCCGACACCGACTCCGGAAGAAGTGTTGATTTCCGTCAGCGAACAACTTCGCCAAATCGGACTCCTCGTCGTCTTGTTGTCGGCGATGCATACGTTTAGCCATGAACGGACGAACGGGACACTCGCCTGGCTCAAGTCGTTACAAATCCCGACGTCACGCATCGTCATCAGCAAATGGGCGCATTATGCCTTATTGACCGTCGGTGGTATTTTGCTCGCACAAACGGCAGCCGCATACTATACAATCATCTTATTTGATTCATTTGACTGGTTGGATTTTCTCATATCGACCATATTAATCGTTTGCCATTTCATTGTTCAGTTATCGATTTTCTTTTTCATCGCAGCGATTCTTGAAAGTGGTGTCGTCGCAGTCGTCTTGACGCTCGGTCTTCACTTCGTCATATCGCTCGTGATTGGTTGGATCGACCTCGATTGGATGCCTTGGATGCTCGGTCCTTTATCGAGTCAGGTTCTCCTCACAGAAGTGAATCTCATTTGGCCACTCGTGACAGGACTCCTCGTCGTGATCGTCTCGCTTTTCCTCGCGTCAAAACGCCTGCGGTTCATGAGTCATTCGGCGTAAACGTCTGACTCTTCAATTGAATCCTTTGCCTCAGCTTCACATTGGATAAATATGGGTATCTCTTTTGTATTCGTATCGAGGAGGTTCAATAGATGGGATGGAAAAGAAGAATCGGCATCGGGCTTTTCATAGGTGCCCTATGGGTGAGTCCCCAACTCGTTTTCGCTGAAGGGTCGTTTCAACAGACGGATGACGGGATTGTCTACACGTCGAGTGACGGGACAATCTCGACGGGGTGGCAACAGATTGACGGAAATACGTATTTTCTAAATGCGGACGGGATCCTTCTCACAGGTTGGCAAGAAATCGACGGAGCTACATATTATTTTGAAACGGATGGTCGCCTCATCACGGGCACCTACTCCATCGACGAAACGACTTATACCTTTGGTGAAGACGGGAAGCTGCTAACCGGATGGCAAGAACGGGATGGGGCCGTCTATTTTTACGACAAGACCGGTCAGCCCGTCACAGGATTCCAGACCATCGATGGCAAACGGTACTACTTCTCATCGGAAGGGATACGCCTCTCTGGTTGGCAAACAATTGCGGGCGTAAAACATTACATTTTTTCAGACGGAACGATTCGTACCGGCATGTACACGCTCGGTGGAAAAACGTACTTTCTATTGAACGACGGTAAAGTCGCAACGGGATGGCAAACAATCAAAACACGTTCTTACTATTTCGGAAGTGATGGGGTCCGTCGTCAAGGTTTGGCATGGGTCGGGAAAGACGTATACGGATTTCATCCGACGTACGGATATAGCCTGAAAGGGACATATCGGTTGCGCGACCGAAATTACTTATTCGATTCAAAAGGAAAACGACAATATGGACTGCAACGAATCAATGGCAAAACATATGGGTTCCACCCTCAGTACGGGTATCGTCTAAAAGGGAAATTCAAGATGGGCAACCAGACGTACTTCTTTCATTCGACCGGCGTACAGGAAATCGGATGGAAGTACTCGACACGATATGAATATTTCGCACCGGCACTGACGAAGAAGACGGACTGGCAGCTGATCAAGGGACAGTGGTACTACTTCGATTCGAACGGACGTATGTATCAAAACAAGCGTATCGGCAATGCCGCGTTTGACGCGAAAGGTGTCTATTCTCCCCGGCTATCGATTTATAAGATGAGCGTCCCCCTCTATCGTCAGTTCCCGATGGGGTATCCGTCCGGTTGTGAGTTCTTCTCACTTAAAATGGCACTTGAAGAAAAAGGACGCGCCGTCAGTGCCTCGACACTATATAACGAGATGCCGAAAAGTATGTGGAACGCGCGTTATGAGAATCGGTTATACCGCTGGGTCGACCCGAACGTCATGTTCACCGGGGATCCGCGCCGTACGCTCGGTAAGTATAAAAACTACGGCATTTATCCGAAAGGGATGATTGGATTCTCCAGCAAATATCGACCGGTGAAAGACTTGTCAGGGCAAGGACTCGCCTCGATCGAGCGGGAACTGTCGATGGGTAACCCGGTTATCGTGTGGGCAAGTGTCGACTTCAATAAACCGTACGGCTACTTTAATTGGTATACCGCCTCGAACAAGAAATTCACCGGATACGTCAACTATCATGTCATGTTGGCGACAGGCTATGACAAATCGAATTTATACATCAACGACCCATACCGTGGTCGACTCGTCGTCCCGAAATCAAAAGTGAGCGCCGTCATGGGCGCCACGGGATGGAAAGCGCTCGCGGTCAGATAATCTTGAACGTGTCTTTCATAAGAAAGACGCGTTTTTTGTATCTTGATAGGACGATAGTATGAAAATCAGAAATATAAATTCCTATTTTTGTTACAAAATGTTGAAATTAAATTTCTAAATGATACACTCCTGTTAAGAAATTAAAGCGCTTACATGATGAAGAGGAGGAACTCGAATGAAAAAGTGGATAGGTGGTATGGCGGCATTGACGCTACTCTCGACCTCAATCGTCTTGCTTGATGCGGACGCGAAGTCAGATCCGAAAAAGCCAAAGGTCGAACTAGGTGTCGATCGCTTGATGGAGAATCCGGACATCTTGAAAGGAAAACGAGTCGGGCTGATCACGAATCCGACCGGGATCAATGCAGAGCGGACTAGCATCGTCGATTTGTTCGATCAGTCCGATGATTTCGAATTGACGGCACTTTACGGACCGGAGCATGGGGTTCGAGGCGACGCCCAAGCCGGCTCCACCATCAGTTCGTATATCGATGAAGTGACAGGATTGCCGGTATACAGCTTATACGGGGCCACGAAGAAACCGACGGCTGAGATGTTAGAAAATGTAGATGTGCTCGTCTTTGACATTCAAGACGTCGGAACTCGCTTCTACACGTATATTTACACGATGGCATATGCGATGGAGGCTGCTGCTGAGAATAATATCCCATTCGTTGTGCTGGACCGTCCAAACCCCCAAGGCGGACTTCGTGTCGATGGTCCAGTCCTCAATCCCGAATACGCTAGCTTTATCGGGCTCTATCCGATTCCTTTGAAACACGGAATGACCGTCGGCGAACTCGCTCAACTATTCAATACGGAGTATCAGATTCAAGCCGACCTCGAAGTTGTGAAAATGAAAGGATGGAAGCGTTCGATGATGTATGAGGATACGGGGCTTCCGTTCGTTATGCCGTCCCCAAACATGCCGACGACAGACACGGTCAACGTCTATCCTGCGACCGGATTGTTTGAAGGGACGAATTTATCAGAAGGACGCGGCACAACAAAACCGTTCCAACTGATTGGTGCTCCGTATATCCAAGCGCATGAGTATGCGAAAGAGCTGAACGACCTTGACTTGCCTGGTGTCGCCTTCCGAGCCGCCTCATTCACTCCGACGTTCTCAAAACACTCGGGCAAACTGACGCACGGAGTCGAGGTCTATGTCACCGACCCGACTCGATTCGAATCGACGAAAACCGGGATTGCGATGATTCAAACGGCACACGATTTATATCCCGATGACTTTGAGTTTTTAGCGAACGACTTTATCACGAAATTGACAGGGAATGCTTACGTCAAAGACATGATCCTTGAAGGGGCTCCACTTGAAGAAATCCTGACGAAAATTGAGGACGAACGAGACGCGTTCCTTCCAATCCGAAAAGAATATTTACTTTACAAATAATGAAGCGAGGGTGGGCTCAAGAAGAGTCCATCTTTTTTGTAATGAAATGGTAAAACCAAAAATCGACCAAACAATATAGAATATAGGGAGTCCGATAAAAGGAGTCGATCGAATTGAAAAAAATCATGACTGCCTTTCTCTTGACCCTCATCGTTTCGCTATCGTCAACATTGTCGCAACAACCAATCGTTGCACATGCGTATACGGAAGTATCGGTCAACACGAAAGGATATGTGACAAACATCAGTAAATTATATGCGCGCCCTACTCCATCGCTCAGTGCCCCAAGACTATCGGCGATTGCCCGAGACGGCTCGATGCGCGTGCGCACCACCTTTTTCGTGAACGGAGAGCGCTGGTATAAGATTCAATGGGGCAATGGCTATGCCTATGTGCCTGGAGATTATGTCCGTTTGTCTACAGCGGAAGTTCCTTTCACGACACCGACTTTTGTGAAACCTTCGAGCGTATACGTGAAATCTGCGCCGCTGACAACGTCATCGAACGTGAAATTTTTACGTCAAGGCACTTCACTCGAGACCATCTCCTATCGCTATACCGGGACATCACGATGGTATAAGGTCCGTTACGGATCTTACATCGGATATCTTCAAGCCAAACATGTCAGCTTCACGTCTCCGATTAACGTGTTGACCGAGACGAACAAAGAACGACAGTCAGCCGGCTTATCGCTTCTCGCCGCTTCAAACGAAGCGAACCTTGTCGCACAAGTCCGGGCGAATGAAATGGCTCGGACGGGCCAGTTCTCCCATACATTAAAGGAGAACGGTACACCTGGTGACACGTTAGATGCTTATAACGTGACATATCGAGGATGGGGAGAAAACATTTACAAGGGTTCGAGTGACCCAATTCGGGCAGTTGACGCCTGGATGAATAGCAGCGGTCACCGTGCCAACATACTGAATGCGAACTATACACATCTCGGGATTGGCAAAGCGACCGATGCCCAAGGTTCGACCATTCACGTCCAAATCTTTTTAACGAAATAATCGATCAGAACCAGTCACAGATGTGGCTGGTTTTTATTGCACAAAAAAAGCGGATACGCATCCGCTCAAACTCCTATACATTTACACTTCATGCTCTTTCACGAGCACACGAAAACGCGGTCGGACGGTCAATTCGATTGACGTCACGGTCCGCTTCCGGTCTTCTGCGAGGACAATCAACAACTCCGCATGATCACGCCGGTCTTCTAAAATTTCGACTTTGCTGACGGTCCGAAGCAACTGATAGTAGAGGAGTTCCCCTTCCCGGTCTTTCACATTGATTTCAAACTCGTGATAGCTCGGTGATATTTTAAAGTAGAACGTCTCTTCTTTATTCGTAAATCGAAAAATCGACTCGTCATAGTAAAACGGTAACGTCGAATCCATACGTTTCGGTTCGACTGTACAAAAAGCAGAAAGTACAATCTCGTCCGGGAATAACGCCCCCTCATGTTTGTTGAATTGCCACCCTTTCATCCCAATCCCTCATTTCGACACAATAATTATCTGAATAATTAGATTATTGCACATTTCAACCCGTTCGGACAGGTATATTCGTGACAATTCTCGAACACCTTTGTGTAGAATGATACGTCTGTTTCAACAGAAGGGAGTGCACTATGTCAATCATCTCGCTCGACCATGTCACGAAACGGTTTGGGGACACACTCGCCTTGAACAATCTCAGTCTAAACGTCGAAGAAGGAGAGCTCTTCGGACTTCTCGGTCCGAACGGGGCCGGTAAGACGACCGCCATCTCCGTCATGCTGAATTTGTATGAAGCTGACTCAGGGTCGATTCATATTTTTGGACAATCGATGCCAAAAGACGAACTGTCCATCAAGCGACGTGTCGGAATTGTCCCACAGCACGTCTCCGTCTATGATCAGCTGACCGTCTATGAGAACATCCAGTTTTTCGCCGAATTGTATGGATTCAGTCCCAAAGAAGCGAAACAAAAGACCGAGGCCGCGATTGCTTTCGTTGAACTCGATGCCCACCAAAAGAAACGACCACCCGAACTGTCTGGCGGTCTCCTCCGTCGCCTCAACATCGCATGCGGAATTGTCCATGAACCTGAACTCATCTTCATGGATGAACCGACCGTCGCCATCGATCCGCAGTCACGGAACACGATTTTAGAGAACATCCGTGAACTGAATCGTCGCGGGGCGACCATCATCTATACATCACACTATATGGAAGAGGTCGAGCTACTCTGTGACCGCATCGCAATCGTCGACGAAGGGAAAATCATCGCCGAAGGGACGCAAGATGAACTGAAAGACCGTGTCATGACGCTTGAGACGGCCCGTATCAAAGTCGATGCACTCACGCCCCATCTGCTTGAACGACTCGATGCACTCGACCACGTTCAAAAAGTGCAATATGAAGAACCATATATCGAGGTGTCACTCGATAAAGATACGCCGCTCGCCCCGCTCCTTGACACGCTCCATCAGGAACACGTTCACTTCACATCCATCACGGTCGACCGCCCTTCCCTCAATACCGTCTTTTTGGCATTGACCGGGAAGACACTCCGGGAATAGGAGGCGATTTCATGTGGACTTTCATCAAATACGATGTGAAACAGCGATTACGAGACCGTGCCACACTCTTTTGGATGCTCCTCTTTCCGCTCATCCTCATCTTCGGTCTCGGGACGATGTTATCGGCTGTCTTTAGTGACACGTTCAAACTGCCCGTCACAAATGTCGCGTACGTCGAATCATCAACCGACCAGTATCGTGAGCCGCTTGAGAACTTTTTGAATGATGAAGACATTCAGGCGTTCATCCGGCTCGTCCCTTATGAAGATATCGATTCGGCCGAGCGTGGCGTGAACGATGGGGATGCGGACGTCATCTTACAGCTCGAAGGAAGTGACATCACGCTTTTATATGAAGAGCCGACGACCGTCGAGTTTGACGTACTCGAAGCCATTCTCGGTCAGTATACGGCGATTGCCAACCAACAGATTACGCTCGCAGAGGCCGGTGTGTCGGCCCCGTACGAGAATGAGTCGTGGCTTGATACCGAGAGTGTCGACCTCGCGGGACGGACCCCGACCTCACTCGAATATTTCACCGTCACCATCTCGATTATGACCGCTTTGTTCGGGTCGTTTTATATCACCGCGATGGCACGGGAAGAACAGCCGAACACGGGCAGCTATTTACGGATTCAAGCCGCTCCTGTCCGAACCATCCAGTATCGGCTCGCGCGGACGTTCAGCCGCTACGTCATCATTTTACTTCAGCTCATCTTATTGTTTTGGTTCAGCCATTTCGTCTATCGAACGTTTGATTTGGCAAACGTTCAGTTCGTTTATTTAATCCTCGCTTGGCTCGCCTTGACTGCATATGGAGTCGCCATCGGGTTTGTCATCGTCAACCTTCCAAAGCTGAGTACGACGACGAAAGATGCAATCGTCAACGGATTCGTCGCCATCATCATGATTTTATCGGGTGGCTACGTTCCTGGATTTGATCAAGTGACGCTAAACTACGCACCGTGGGCAGCCTATGTATTCATGCCGATCTTTATGCGAGACGGGATGCTCGCCGTCATGCTTCGAGAAGGTGATATGAGCGTCTATTGGGAAAGCCTCGGTTTACTCGGGATTCATTTGCTCGTCTTCATTGCGCTCAGCTATATTCTGTCGAAAGGGGTGAAGCGCCATGGTACTCATTAGGCACGTCGCCAAGCGGATGCTCCGAAAGAAAGGGCTTTGGGTATTCACATTCGTATCGATGTTCGGTTTCGCGCTCATCTTATCCTTCGTCGGGAGTACCTCGAGTCTCAATGCATCGATTGGAATTGTCGATGAGGACGGAGGTATTCTTGCCGAGCGTCTTATTGAAGAAGCCGAGCGCTTTGGACGCGTCACCTTACTTGAGACGAGTGGCGAGGACGTCTTGTTAGAGGGTGAAGATATCGTACTCCTCATCCCAAAGAATTTTACAGAACGAGCCTTTGACGAGGACATGCCCCGTCTTTCGTTCTCCGCGATTGCGGGCAGTGATGCTGCTTTGGTCGAACAGGCACTGAACGGTCATTTGTCGCGTGAACGTCAACTTCTCGAGGCGAGCGGATTTGATGAAGAAACGTTCGAACAACTTGCGGCTAAGGAGACAGAAAACGGCTACACGCTATCAAGCGAACCGTTTCAAGAGAGCGTCGCCACGACCGCGCGTACGCAAGCCTTTTTCGGTCTCTTGTCGTTCATCATGATGTCGACGTTTCTCCAGTTCATCCCGATGTTTGTCGCGGACGACCGAGACGAGAAGATCTACGCCCGCCTGTTCGCCTCACCGGTGACACCCCGGCGTTATTTCGCATCGCTTCTCCTCGCCTTCTATCTCGTCGGCTATGTCTATGTCATGCTGCTGATTGGTGTGAGTCTCGTCCTTTATGGTCAAGACGTCTGGACTCACCTCCCTACCGTCTTCGCCTTGTTCTCGGCCTACCTGCTCGTCTGCCTGGCGTTTGGAGGACTCATCGCCGTCTTTGCGACAAATCGGGAGAAAGCGAATATTTTTCAAATTTCGGTCACAATGGCATCCGCCATCACCGGGGGCGCATTCATCAGCCTGCTGTGGTTACCGGAATCATTAAAAGTGGTTGGTCGTTTCTTACCGACCTATTGGTTGAACAACGGGGTGATCACTATGTACGAGGGACAGTTCCCATTCCTCTCCATTCTCGTCATGATCGGCATGACCGGCATCGTCTTCGTGTTGACGATTCTCGTATTGAAGAAGCGTCCGCTTACCGTTTAAGCAAGCGAGTCCTTCGGCTTTCGTCGCAGGACTCCTTCTTTATGAATCATCATAGCTATTGAAAGAAGGAAGTGTTTACGTGTCTATCGGGAAAGTCATCTACTATCATCGTAAAAAACAACGCAAAACTCAGGAACAACTTTGCCAAGGTATATGCTCTACTACTCATTTGAGCAAGATTGAAAATAATACAAAAGAAGTCAATGAAAAGACATTAGCGTTACTCTGTGATCGATTGGGGATTTCAATCGAGGAAGAAAATCGGAAGACTGAAGCGTTAAACCGAAAGCTTACCCAGTTCTACGAAGCGATGGAACGTCTTCATCGTGATCATGCAGCACGTCTGAAAAAAGAATTGGAAGAATACAAAGATTTTTTACAATGTACCGAAATGGTTTATTTATTCGAGCTATACATGTTGCGCTATCTACTATTCACCAATCAATCCTCACTGTTTGAAGACATGGTCAAACGTCTTAAGCAAAATTATAATAAGTACTCTTCTTTTGAAAAATATCTTTGGAATTTCTTTCAGGCGATACATCGTGCACAGCGGCTCCAATTTTCGGAAGCGCTCACCTTACTCAATCAAATCGAGAAAGAGGCTGAACGCTACAGTGGAAAAGTGACGGATTATTACTATTATAAAGCCGCCGTACATGGACAACTGAAACAATTCACGCTATCTCTTCATTACTCACATCGAGCATTACAAACTTTTCAAAGTAGCGGAAACATCTCGCGGATCTTACATGTGAAAATTGGATTATCTGCGAATCTCATCTATATCAATGATTTAGAGAGTGCGGAACACCTTCTCCAAACTGCACTTCATGATGCAGAAATGTTGAACGATCACGCGACACGTCCAATCGCATTGCATAACTATGGTTTGTGGCATTACAAGAAAGGAAATCTCGAGGAAGCTTTACAGTACTTCACACAATCTCTTCAATCCAAGCAACTTGATACATCTAGCTATTACGGGACACTTACTGAAATGATCAAAGTTCAGCTCGATTTAGGAGAAAGAGAATCAGCCCTTGCTTTATTAAAGGACGTGTTGAGAGACTTTAAAGGAGAACAGTCCGGACAGTATGTCGAATTGATGGTTCTCTATTTAGAGATGAATGGAGACACAAAACGTCTGAAAGAATATCTGATCGAGTACGGTATTCCTCTTATGCAACAAGAAGATTTACATAAAACGGTTTCCTATGCGGAACGACTGGCGACGATTCTTCAACAACAAGGGGACTATGTTCAAGCAAATGACTATTTATGCCTCGCCAATTCGTTATTAAAAAATCTCTTATTCAATCATTCGAATACATGATGAACAAGTAGCCTCGCTACTTGTTTTTTTAGGTCAAAATCCCTTTTTTGGTCCCCCTATTAGGTGTTTCATCCTGATATTCGTCTATTTGATTGAAATGGATAGGTCTTTTTCCTATCCATCAAATAACTTTCCCAAGTTTTCAGCCGATGATCTTCGGTCCTCCTTCATGAGTAATAAAATTATCCTCCATCGGCAGAACGTTTTCCGAAAATATGAACAGAATTTTCCCAATTAACAGAATTCAAGACTTGCCCCTACAATGTGAATAGCACGAATCATAACTCTGCTTGGAGAAAGAGGCGAACAAGATGAAAAAGAAATATGGCACATTATTTGCTGTTGCATTGACGACAAGTCTCATTGGAACCTCAGTCTTCCCTTCCTACACAACTGCTGAACGGTCCACGGCAAAACCAGAATTTATTCAAACGAAAGAAGTAGAGCACCTGCTTAAGAAACTGTCGAAAGAACAGAGACAGGCGATTCAACAAGTAGATGCAGCCCCTACGTTTAAGATTTCTCCACAAATCAATACGATGAGTGAAGGCATGGTAGACGTGATTGTAGAGTTCAATCAAGCGCCTGCGAAAGTCGAAGTATTGAAACAAGCAGCCAAAGGAGTTCGAACGAGTCAACAGGAAGCTGCTCAAAAAGTAGAGCGCGCTCATACCTCGTTCAAAGAAACATTCAACGCCCTAAAAAATAAAAAAGGCGCGAATCCATCATTAAAAGACGCAAAAATCACGAAAGAATACCGTTTGGCGATCAATGGGGTCGCCATGACGATTCCGGCGAACGAAATCGAACAACTTCTCGATTCTGATGTCGTCAAACGTGTCTGGAAAGATGAGACGGTGCAACTTGAACTTCCGCAACAAAACGAGACATCTACCTCATCTAAAATGATGGATAGTATTCCTCAAATTCATGTCGATCGTCTCCACGCCGAAAACATCACAGGTGAAGGTATTAAAGTTGGCGTGCTCGACACCGGGATCGACTACAACCATCCTGATTTAAAAGATGTATACAAAGGCGGTTATGATTACATAGACAATGATTCAAATCCGATGGAAGCAACCTATGAAGATTGGAAGAAATCCGGTTTGCCTGAAAAACATCCGATTTCTGGTTCCGCTTATTATACAGAGCATGGGACACACGTCGCGGGAACGATTGCAGGTGAGCAAAAGAATGTCGTCGATTATGCGGTGAAAGGGGTTGCACCCCAAGTCGACTTGTATAGTTATCGTGTCTTAGGCCCTTACGGATCAGGGGCAACATCGGGGATTCTCGCCGGAATTGAAAAATCAATCGCGGACGAAATGGACGTCATCAACCTCTCTCTCGGAGCAACGACAAACGACCCGCTCTATCCGACCTCTGTCGCCGTCAACTATGCGATGTTATCGGGAGTCGTCACAGTCGTAGCTGCCGGTAACAGTGGACCGAACGAAGGAACATTAGGCGCACCGGGTGCTGCTGCACTCGGGATCACCGTCGGGGCTAGCGACTTTTCTATGCAGATCCCTAGCTTTGAAACGATTCAGGCAAATGGAGAGACAGTTGAGAACGTATTGCTGATGGGGAAAAATTTCTCAGATGATTTGACCACTTTTGAAAATCAGTCGTTTGATGTTGAATTTGTCGGCATTGGCACGTCCGCGGACTTTTCAGGAAAAGACCTCTCAGGCAAAGTCGCTTTGATCGAGCGTGGAGAGATTACGTTTGTCGATAAAATAAAGCATGCCCGTGAAGCAGGTGCTGCTGCCGTCATTCTCTATAACAATGTAGAAGGCAACATCTCCGCATATCTCGGCGAAGGACCTGACTATATTCCAACATTCCGGATCTCAAAATCAGAAGGTGAACGCTTAAAACAATTAGATGAGAATGCCCGCATCACGTTCGGCACATTGACGTCGATTCAAACAGAAGGCGACCACCTCGCAAGTTTCAGTTCCCGGGGACCGGTTGGTGGGAGTTATGACATCAAGCCCGACGTCATGGCGCCAGGCGTTGCTGTCTTTTCAACCGTTCCTGAGTATATGAATAGTCCAGAACCCGGTCTCGATTATTCGTCTGCATACAAACGTCTACAAGGAACATCGATGGCGGCCCCTCACGTCGCAGGTGTAGCCGCGCTCATGCTTCAAGAACATCCGGAGTACTCTCCGTTTGATGTGAAGACAGCGTTAATGAACACTGCGGAAGATTTGGCAGGTGAAGTGTCAGTCTTCGAACAAGGTGCCGGTCGAATCGATGCGTATGAAGCTGTTCATGCGGATATTTCCATTACGGTATTAGGTCAGACCAAACATTTGGACGCTGAAGGACAAGTGATTGAAATTGATGATGAAACCGGTTCATTGAGTTTCGGTAGTCACTTTAAAACAGATCAACCTGTACAGGTTGATCGTGACATCTCGATTCAAAACAACGGTTCTCAACAAAAATCGTTCGCAGTTGAAGTCGAGTACCATGCCGAGCGAACAGGCATCAAAGACCCAATGAAGAATGGTCTCGTCCTGAACGTGCCAAAGCGGATTGATCTTGCCGGTGGCTCAGAACAGAAGATTTCGCCACAAATCACGATTCCTGTAGGTGCAGAAGAAGGACGATATGAAGGCTATATTCATTTGACGAATGAAGCGAATCCAGAAGAGACGTATCAAGTCCCGTTCGCCATCCGTTTAACCGCCAAAGGATTCGAATATTTAGAGACGAATAGCCCAACGCTCGCTAACAATACACCGAAGTGGCAATACTATAGCCCTGCTATCACCGCTGCGTTTCAGATGAAGAGCGCATTCGACCAAATTGACATCGTGATGAAGGATGCTAGCAGTGGAGATGCAATCGGAATGGTCGCTTCCCTTTCGGAAACGTCAGCGAAGCCTGACTTCAGATATTACATCCCGAATGTATTTAGTGGTTCAGTGTATCCGTTCACAGGAGACGCCGAACAACCCGTCTCTTCTCAGCTCGTCGATTTACCTGAAGGAAATTATGATTTGATGTTTATCGGGTACGATGAAGATGGGAAAACGTACACAATTGACACCCCGGTGTTAATTGATAACTCAAAACCGGAAGTAACGTTTGATCGTGCACCGGATGTTTACGAAATCAGTGAAGAGATGTATACGGAGAAAGATGGACAATCCGCATTCTATATTCACGGAAAAATTGAAGATGAGGCAGTCGACGTCTTGCAATCACGAGGTCTCTCATACGACCAATCATCTAATAGGTTCTTCATTTCTACAGGAACACGTGAATACTTTAACTGTTGTTTCCCGAAAGCAGACGCAAATGGTGAAACATACTTTGGCATTGAGCCTTCTGATATCGCAAACGGTCCACTTCGCCTCAGCTTGGCAGCGACCGATCTCGCAGCAAACGTTCACTATCAGCGCTATATCTTTGTGCAAGAAGGAACAGAGTATGTGACGTCAGATTATAAACAAACAGAGGTTGGTCTAGGTGACACGTTAACGATGACTCTCAGTATGAACAACGTGAAACAGTGGATGGGTGGTCAACAGACGATTGAGTTTAAAGGCGACCTGTATACGTTCGAATCATCGGAGTTGAATGAAGCGTTCCAGAATTATGCGACGGAAAATGGTTTGCGTGCCACACTACAAGATCCGATTGTGAAAGATAACGATTATTATGACACGGTCACGTTGAATACCGTGTTAGAGGGAGATGGCTTTAACGGTTTTGACGGTGATCTGCCATTTCTCGATGTTACATTCAAAGTAATCGGAGACGAGTGGTATTACGGCGAGGACAAACTGAAAGTCACTAGCTCTACTTATTCACAATCAGGGAGCACACAAACGGTTTCGCTTCCGTTTTACAGTACGTCGAAATACGACTTCGTCAGTAAGCACGCCGTAATCCGAGGTAGCATCAAACCAGAGGCCTTCTTAATGAATGGCTCATATCTACAAAACGGTGTAGCACAAACGATTGGTGCGTCGGTATATGCACTTTTGCCAAACGGTGAGAAACATGAGGGTGTCATCGCGCCAGATGGACGATATGAAATCACAGGTGTTCCTGCCTCGCGTGATACGTATCAAATTGTCGTAGATGTTCCTGGACATGTATCCACGTACACACCTGTTATCACAGGTTATGAAATTAAAGGTGATTTATTTGGACGATATGTAAACGCCGGCTTCCAGATCAACCGAGCCGGGGATATAAATGATGACAGTCTCATCGATATTAAAGATATTCGTGACATCGTAGAAGCGTTCGGACAAGAAAATCCGGCTGTCACAAGCATGGACGTCAATCAAGATGGCATTGTGAATGAGAGTGATCTTCGATTCATCGAAAAGAACTTCTTAACAAAAGGACCAGATGCACCAAAAGGAAAATCTCCAATGGAAACTATCGGGAAGAAAGATCTCACTTACTACCTCAATCAAGTAGGATTATCGCCTACGAAATAAGAATCAAACAAAAGTTCTGTTCTCTCCGACAAGCTGTGGAGAGAACAGGGCTTTATTGTTGTAATGTCGGAACGACTTTTTCAAAGAAGACATCGACAAGCGTCGGGTCGAACTGTTTGCCCGCTTCTTCTTTGATAATGACGAGCGCCTCTTCAATCGTCTTCGCCTGACGATAAGGGCGTCCTGTCACCATGACATCGAACGTATCGGCGATCGAGATGATACGGGAAGCGAGCGGAATCTCGTATTCACTGATTCCTTTCGGATATCCTTTCCCATCCCAACGTTCGTGATGCGACAAAACAATTTCAGACAAGGCGACATATTCAGGGACCGTACTTAAAATATTGTAACTGACTTCGGGATGACGTTTGATTTCACGCCATTCGGGCTCCGTCAAAGCACCCGGCTTATCTAGAATATCGTTACTGATCGCCACTTTTCCGATGTCGTGTAAAATAGCGGCCGTTCGGATTTCATTCACCTCCGCGCTCGTGAAGCCCATCGCTTCCGCAAGTTTCCCAGACAAATTCGCGACACGCTGAGAATGCGCCTCTTCACGCGGAATCTTTTCATACAGCGTGCGCATGATCAGTTGAATCGAATGGTGACGGCGACTCTGCTTCTCGGACACTTTATGGTGATACATCCGATCTTCCGCTAAATTGAAGACGTCCGTCAATCCGATTGACGCATCGTGCTTGACCGCCTCACCGAACGATGCAGAAATCGGAAGTCCTTCTACCGTTTGTCCGAGGAAAAGTCGGCTCAAACGGTCGGACAGTTGTTTCGCCTCGTCGAGTGTCGTATTCGGTGAGATGACAACGAACTCATCCCCACCGATGCGTGCCACTTCATCTTTCGCCCGCAACTCATTCCGTAAAATATTCGCTGCTTCGACGAGCAAACGGTCCCCAATCAAATGACCAAATGCATCGTTCGTCAACTTCAGTCCGTTAATATCGATGACGATCAAGGACAGCGGATAAAACGCATCGTCGTCATAACGGTCCAACGCCTCTTCAAAGTAACGACGGTTTTTAGCGCCCGTCAACTGGTCATGATAACTTAAATATTCGATTTCCTTCTCATACTTTTTCTTCTCCGTCACGTCACCGATATACCCGTGCCAGAGGACATGACCGTCAGCAATCTTCTCCGGTCGGGACGACCCTAAAATCCAAATCGTTCGTCCGTCCTCGGCCAATACACGAAACTCGGCGTCCCAAATCGTCAAGTTGCGATAAGATTCATCAATCGACTGCATGACGTGAGGATAGTCATCGGGATGCATCCGACGGAAGACGAGTCCGGCATCTGACTGCACTTCCTCGGCAGTGATTCCTAGCATGTCTTCAAAGCCACGACTGAAAAATGGAAAGTTGAAGCTACCGTCAGGCAACAACTCGAACTGATAGATGGCACCTGGGATCTGGTCGGACAGTTTCGTCAACAGACGGTCTCGCTCAGCCAATTTCTCTTCTAACTGAACGCGGTCCGTCACGTCTTTCGCGACAGCGTAAATATAGTTCCCCTGAAGTTTACAATGCCATTCGATCGAACGATATGTGTCGTCAATCGTCCGGAAACGATTGACGAAACGGAACAACTCTCCCCGCTCCTCAAGTTCTGCAAAAGCAGTTTCCGTGATGCCATCATCGTCTGGGTGAATCAAGCTGAGGAAATCCATATTCTCCAGCTCGTCAAGCGAATAGCCAAGTACCCGCTCCCACGTATCGTTCAGATGTAAGACTTGACGCGTATTGAGCGCCATGATGCACTCCAAGTCGAGTGTCGCGAATCCATCGAACATCGACTTCTTCGTCTCGCCGACTTGGTGATCGGCCTTGACCAGCTGCTCGAGTACATGAACGAGATATAATTCGACAAGCCCAAGTCGATTCGCCACTTTCCCTTCCTGCATCACAATTGTCAAATCTCCATATAGTATCCCATCCTTCTCGATTTTAAAGAGGACGACCTCTCCAAGCGAGAAGATGCGAAGTAAGTTTTTGACGAGCCGTTTCGGAAGTGCACCGTCAATCAACGGATCGATTCCCTCAAACACAATGGGATTTGATTGATTGAATAACTCTTTTCGTTGATTAGTCATCGGCCACTTCTTCCCGACCGGATGAAACCCTAACACATCAAGACTTCGTTCTAACATCTCATCCATGCCGGACAACGCAACCGTCGTATACGATTCACCGTCGGATTCCATCAAATTCAGCGCGACCGCTTTCGCCCCAGTGAAATCACGAATCTGATCCAGGAACTGTTGGTTCATCAACAAATCACTACCGGTAGAAACGAAACGATGCGACACGTTCACGAGCTGCTTTAAGGCATTGTTTTCTTGCACATGCCGAGTGATGTCATGAAACATCACGGAGACAAAGCCTTTTCGTTCACTGAAGACGGACATCTCGTACCATGATTTATTGCGGCGTGAGAAATGCTCAAACGTCACCGTACCGCCATCGCTGACGACCCGTGCCACTTGAATCATCCATTCACGCTCGCTATATTCAAAATCCTTCAGTGCCGTCGACACTTTCTGTCCGATAAAATGTTTTCGTTTCCCTTTCATCATCTTCTCGAAAGCGGGGTTCACTTCAAAAAATTCATAATCAATCGGCTCCGAAGCATCGTCGTAAATCACTTTAAACTCGACGTAGCCTTGGGGCATATAACGCAACAATGTATCGTATGAAGAATGAATGGGATTTGTCACGTCACTTCCTCCTCAGCAAATAAACTCAATACCTAGTTTACCTCATTTGTGATAGATTCCCTATTTTTTCCGAACTCATTCCCTTCTGCTTATTATAAAGTTTTGTAAACTGCAGACAGATAGATTGTTTCCTTTTAACTCGTTTGTTAGACTGATTTCGAAAACCGATATCGAATTTCGATAACAAGGAGTTGACACGTATGGAAGACCGCGTCCTGCGGAAGCTGTTCCTCGGATTCATCCACATTCATATCCTGCATCATGCTGCTGAACATCCGGTATACGGGGCATGGATGGTCGATGAACTTCGGGAGCACGGTTATGAAATCAGTGCCGGTACACTCTATCCGATTTTACATGGCATGGAGAAGGATGGTCTCCTCGTCCGTGAAAATGAGACGGTCGATGGACACGTCCGAAAAAATTACGTGACGACCGAAAAAGGACTCTCAGTCTTACAAGAAGCCCGTCAAAAAGCTTATGAGTTATTTAAAGAAATTAAGGAGTGAAGATATGAGGACACAACGTGTGACGTTCAAGACGTTACTAGAGATTTTATTCGTTTCAACTCGACTCGGCCTGACATCGTTCGGTGGACCGGTCGCCCACCTTGGCTATTTCCATGAGGAATATGTAAGACGGCGTAAATGGATGGACGAGAAGGCATATGCCGACCTCGTCGCCTTATGTCAATTCTTGCCCGGTCCCGCGAGTTCGCAAGTCGGGATCGGCATCGGCATCGTCCGTGGCGGGATACTAGGTGGAATCACCTCGTTCATCGGATTCACGACCCCGTCGGTCGTCGCGCTTATGCTATTCGCTTTGGTACTATCTGGTCTCGATGTATCCGATGCCGGGTGGTTATATGGCTTGAAAGTCGTTGCCGTCGCCATCGTAGCCCATGCGATTTTAGGCATGGCAAGTAAGCTCACACCTGATACGAAGACAAAAACGATTGCCTTCTTCGCACTCGCTGGCGTATTGCTTTGGCAGACGACATTTAGCCAAGTACTCGTCATCCTCGTCGCTGCTGTCGCTGGGTTCTTATTGTTCAAGCCAGATCGTCTCGATGCGAAATCGAGCACGTTCCCGATTTCAAAACGGCTCGGTGCCGTCTTATTGTCAGTATTCGGAGCACTTCTCGTCATCTTGCCAATTTTACGAGAAACGTTTGAAAACCAGACAATCGCTCTATTTGATAGTTTTTATCGTGCTGGTGCACTCGTCTTCGGTGGCGGACACGTCGTCTTGCCACTCCTCGAACGTGAGCTCGTTCCTGCAGGTTTCTTGAGCGAAGAAGCGTTCCTCGCAGGATACGGTGCCGCACAGGCCGTTCCGGGACCTTTGTTCACGTTCGCATCCTATCTCGGGACAGTCATCAACGGTATTCCGGGCGGGATTTTGGCGACGGTCGCTATTTTCTTGCCGGCGTTCTTGCTCATTCTCGGGGCACTCCCGTTTTGGGATGCACTTCGTCACAATCCGAAAGTCGCTGGAGCGTTAATCGGCGTGAACGCGGCGGTCGTCGGTATTTTGATTGCGGCATTCTACAGCCCAATCTTTACGAGTACCGTTAATGGCGCGGTTGATTTCGTCTTCGCCGCTTTCTTGTTCGTCATGATCGCTTACTGGAAATTACCACCTTGGGCACTCGTCATCGCTGGTGTCATCGGTGGAGTGTTCATTAAGATGATGTAATCACAATGGGACCTCGCGTCCCTTTTTTTGTGGACTTTTTAATCAGAGTTGATTGTAAATCTTTTGAAACCACTCCTTTTCCCCCACTCGTTATACTGAAGAATGGATTCTAAAAAAAGGGAAATGTCCGCTTTGACTAGAAAGGAAGTGGGGGCATGCAACCACTCAAACATACAACGTATATGCCTGGCCTAGACGGCTTACGCACGTTCGCCGTGTTGGCTGTGATTTTATATCATTTAAACGTACCTTACATATCCGGGGGCTTCCTCGGTGTCGATGTCTTCTTCGTCCTGTCCGGCTATTTGATTACCGGCATCCTCATTCGAGAGTGGACGAAGACGGGCACGATTGACTTGAAAAAATTCTACATCGCCCGTTTCCGTCGATTGCTACCGGCGCTCATCTTGATGTTGTCACTCGTGATGACATACGTCACGCTCTTTGACCGCTCCTTGCTCGATACGGTACGGCAAGACTCACTCGCCGCGCTCGCTTATGTGAACAACTGGTGGTACATCTTCCATGAAGTATCGTATTTCGAGAGCTTCGGGAAACCGTCACCACTTCAAAACTTATGGTCTCTCTCGATCGAGGAACAGTTTTACGCGGTCTGGCCGCTCATTCTACTCGTCGGTCTCGCCTTCCGGAAACGGTTGCTTCAATTGGTCGCTGTACTCTTACTCGTCTCGGCGACATGGATGGCGTTCCGCTATGTACCTGAAGCAGACCCGAGCCGCGTCTACTACGGGACAGATACACGTCTGTTCGGCCTACTCATGGGCGCCATGCTCGCATTCGGCTGGCGACCGGATACGTTCAAGCAAGTCATCCCCAACATCGGACGACATATTTTGAACGTGGCCGGAGCGATTTCCCTCATCGTGATTGTCGGGATCATCGCTCGTGTGAACGCGTATGACGCATTTCTCTACTATGGCGGCTTCTTGCTCGTCGCATTCTTATCCGCAATCTTGATTGCCGCGGTCGCCCACCCGGCGACGATTTGGTCACGTTTATTTGGAAGCGCTTGGCTTCGTGTGATTGGTACGCGGACATATGGGATTTACTTATGGCACTACCCGGTCATCATCTTGACGACGCCACTCGAACGACTCGGAACGTTTTCACCGCTCCTTGCGGTCGGTCAGGTCGTACTCACACTGTTGATTGCCGAGTTGTCTTATCGCTTCATCGAGACGCCGGTTCGTCGGAACGGATTCATCGCCTCGTTCCGCCAGCTCGTCTCGACACCGACACACCCGAGCGCGCGTTTTGCGGCTACGGCTTGTGCGACCGCACTTTCGCTCGTGCTCGTCGGTAATTTGACCATCCTGGCCTTCTCTGAATCGAAGCCCGTTCAAGATGAGATTCCGGTCGTGAAAGTGCCGATGCCAAAAGAAGAGACACCTGACGTGCCGAAAGAAGCCGAAACAAATGAGTCGGAAGAAGCGGCCACAGATGTGACGCCTCCACCGACCGACAAGCTGGAGGAACAGAGTTGTCCACCGGCACTCGCGATTGGCGATTCGGTCATGCTCGGGTTGAATGAATATTTGGCAGACGCGTTTCCGAACATGAAAATTGATGCTGAAATCGGTCGCCAAGTCCGCGACGCCATTCCTGTCGCATCTCAGTATGCATCGTATAATGCGCAAGGTCATGTCGTTTTCCTTCACCTCGGTACGAACGGGGCGTTCAAGATGGAACAACTCGACACGCTCCTCAAGCAGTTCGAACGTGCGGACCAGATCTATTTGATTAACACCCGCGTCCCACGACCATGGGAAAGCGAGGTCAATGAGAAGCTCGCCCGGGCAAGCGAACTTCATGAGAACGTCTCCCTCATCGACTGGCATGGACAATCGATTGGAAAAGAATCTTATTTCGAAAGCGACGGCGTCCACTTGAATGTGGAAGGTGCTGAAGCGTTCGGTGATGTCTTAAACAAAGAAATCGGCTGTCAACAAAACTAGGCTCTTGCAGACGCAAGAGCCTAGTTTTTATCTTTCTTAAACAGATAGCGCACGAGTAGCTTTACATAGGCCAACACTTCGCGGATCACGTACCGCCCTTTTGCTAGTGATGGGGTCGGTGCATACAAAGCATCACTCTCGAGTTGGAAATAAAGCTTCGCTATCAGACGGGCACGTGGGACATGAAAATCATTCGTCACAATCGTGAGCCCCGTCTCACCTTGCCAAAACGGTCGACTATGCTGAAAGTTCTCGATTGTGGAAGTAGAGGTCGCTTCGACATGGATCCGGTACGGTTCAATTCCACGCGCAATCAGTTCCCGTTCAATCACAAGCGCCTCGGCCATGCCTTCGTCTGGGCCTTGCCCTCCTGTTGCAATGAGTTCTACATATGGATACATCTTCGCATAAGCAGCAGCGACGTCAATCCGATGTCGGAGCGCTCTCGATGGAGAGATGCCGTTGACCTTTGCTCCAAGAATCAATACGAAGCGATATTTCCCCGTTGCATTCGTTCTCATGTGGTCACCTACATTTCATACATTCTCCCTTAACCATACTCCAAGAAATGAAACGAATGCACGGATTCGGCACTTTTACAAATTTAAGTAAATATGTTGGGATTAATATGAAATAAGATTCCAAATATCCAAAAAATGTTTTATGATAATGGTAATGAGACTTTGAAAGGAGGACATGTGATCCATGACTGATTCTGATAAATGGTTATCGACCCGCTTCTTATATACACGTGATGCACGACTGTTTGCAGAGATTGAAGTCATTGAGCTCGACCCATCACACTATAAGTTCGTCATTCATCCGACACCACTCGGAGCCGATGAATCGTCTTATATGCGACAAGGTCCTCTCGACTCGGATCACCTCCCTTCTGCCTTTTCCGATGTGAGTCGTGTATATGCAAGACAGCTTGATTGTTTACGTGCCGCCACGCGACTCGTGTCGTCGATTGGACCGGCTCGCTTTACCGCTCACTAAAAACGTTTAGAGTGACGTCATGTCGCTTTAGGCGTTTTTTGTATCGGCTCTGCTGATACATAATTGTTACAGTTACAGAAGCAAATATATGGTAGAATGAGACTCGGATTAATCTAGTATCAAAGGAGTTCTCTATGCAAAATTTAAACGTTGATTCTCATAAACAGGACCCCCGCTCCAATCGTAAAAGACGCAATCATCCGAAAATCATTCTTCAGCTTGTGTTGATTTTCTCCTTCGTTGCTTTTTTAGTCGGCGGCGCCTATTTGACGCTTTCTTCTGAGAAGCGGGACGTATCGGACATGGAAAACCGAAAGCTCGCACAAAGCCCGGATTCTCCTACGTTTGCGCATATCATGTCCGGTTCATATATGAAACAAACCGAGTCCTTCGTCACCGATCAAATCTTCAATCGTGATGCTTGGATCAGCTTAAATGCTTTCTTAAACAAAGACGTTTTCAAGCAAACCGTCAAAAATGGGATATACGTGTCAGCTGACGGCACGATGGAATCTCCGATGAAAGAGTCGGTTGATACCGATACACTTGTGAGCGACTTGACGACGTTTACGTCCCGTCTCGAAGAACGTGGGACCGATGTGTATTTCGGACTCGCCCCGAACAAGGCTTCGATGGCGAACGTCGAACCTCACATGCCGGACTATATGGGGAACGAAGCACCTCGCATTTATAAATCTGTTCGCGATCAACTGACGACGGTACCCGGTCTGAACGTGATGGACTATCGGAAGTCGTTGAATGAAGCCCAGCAGTTAAGCGATGTCTTCTTCAAGACCGACTATCACTGGAATATCAATGGTGCCTATGCGGCTTATGCACAGACGGTCAATACGATGTCGAAAGATCATCCTGAAATGGGACTGACACTAAAACCGAACCAACTTCGGACAAAGACACATGAACAACCTTACTACGGTTCATATGCAAGAAGCACGACACTGCAATACGTCAAAGACGGTGATACGTTCGAATGGATGGTACCAAAGGAAGGCTTCACACCGAGTTCGGTCTGCTTTAACCGAGTGACACCTTGTAAACCGATCACGAGCATCATCAACAAAAAGCCGCTCAAGTCAGAAGAGACGTATACGGAAATGTATTCGCTCTTCCTCCACCGGAACTGGCCAGTCGTCACGATGGACCAGGAACAACCAATCAACGACACACGAACGCTCATCTTGAAAGATTCGTATGCGAATCCGATGCTCACCTTGTTACCCGAGCATTTCGGTCACGTTTCGGTCATTGATGTCCGTCACTTCGATGAATCTTCCATTGAAAAGTATGTGACTGAAAACGACATCGATGTCGTCTTGTTCATCCATAACGTCAACTTAAACGAGTTCGTGAACCTGTATCATGAAAAACTGAATGAACCCACATAAAAAGTCGTTCTCCATTGTGAGAACGACTTTTTTATTAAAATCTGAAATAAATGAACGGGTTAAAACTACTCGCGACGACATACGAAATGGCGAAGATAAAGATGGTTGCCAAGAACCCAATGCGCATGAATCCAGCCGTATAGTTCACCCATAACTTTCTACTGTTTTGCTCGAGCAAGAGTACTTTCTCGCCGAACCATTTCGGGATTGGTGTCGCAGCGATCATAGCAATGGATAGAATCACCCCGTATTGAACGAAGTAGAACATCGCTTCATGATCCCAGACCGGTCCACCATTCAAATGGAACATCGCCGACAAGTACGACAGTGCGTACGGGAAGTTATCGGCCCGGAAGAAGACCCAACCGATGATGACGACGAATAACGTGAACGCGTGTGCCAGTGCCGCTGGGAGCGCTCTGAGCCAAGCACCGAGGAAGGCACGCTCCAACATGATGAATACGCCATAATAGGCGCCCCACGCGATGAACGTCCAGCTCGCACCGTGCCATACACCGGTCAGCACCCAGACGACCGCTAAGTTGCGATAGAGCTTCCACGCACTGCCCCGATTCCCGCCGAGTGGGATGTATACGTAATCCCGGAACCAGCTACCAAGCGAGATATGCCAGCGCCGCCAGAACTCAGAAACAGACTTCGAGATATACGGATAGTTGAAGTTCTCGAGGAAGTGGAATCCGAACATGCGTCCTAATCCGATGGCCATATCGGAATACCCCGAGAAGTCAAAGTAGATTTGGAGCGAATAGGCGATAATCCCAATCCAGGCGAGCCCCATCGACATGTTATCCGTACTTTGCGAGAAGATTTGGTCCGCTACATATCCGGCATTGTTTGCGAGAAGCATCTTCTTCGCCAAGCCGATGACAAACCGTTGCACCCCGCTCGCAAAGTCATCCATCGTTTCTTTACGATCATTGATTTCATCCGCGACCGTCTGGTAACGAACGATCGGCCCCGCAATCAATTGTGGGAACAAGGAGATGTATAAAGCAAGGTCGAGAGGGTTCCGTTGAACTTTCCCATCCTTCCGATATACATCAATCACATAACTCATCGCTTGAAAGGTGAAGAAGGAAACACCGATTGGGAGCGGAATTTTCGGATCGGTCAATTCGAGCCCCGTGATCGCATTCACGTTTTCGATAATAAAGCTCGTGTATTTAAAGACGGATAACAGTAACACGTTAGCCGCGACCATGAGCCCGACGATCCACTTCGCTTTCTTCTTCTCTTCCCGATAGCGGTCAACATAAATTCCGAACAAGTAGTTCATCACAATCGACGTCAACATGACGGCCGTATAAATCGGTTCCCCCCACGCGTAAAACAAAAGACTGGCAATCAGCAGGATCGTGTTTTTCAAAAAGCGTGGAGATACATAGTATAAGATCAAAACAATCGGCAAAAACCAAAATAAAAAAATCGTTGAACTGAAAAGCATGGATTCCCTCCTTTCTCAAAAAAGAATAGACTGCCCCGAGGGACAGTCTATCATCAATCAGCGTGTGAAACGTTCGACGATCGCGTCGACGATTCGGCGTGACGCCTCCCCGTCCCCGTAAGGGTTAGACGCTTTTGCCATACTCTCATATGCGGCTTGGTCCGATAACAACTCATCGGCGAGTCCGAAAATGACTTCTTCCTCAATTCCAGCGAGTTTCAACGTTCCCGCTGCAACACCTTCCGGACGCTCTGTCGTATCACGAAGAACGAGAACCGGTACACCGAGTGACGGCGCTTCTTCTTGTACGCCACCTGAATCTGTCAAGATGAGGTGTGAACGAGATGCGTAGTTGTGGAAGTCAAAGACGTCGAGCGGTTCAATCAAGTGAACGCGGTCTAAGTCATTTAAAATTTCACCAGCGAGTTCGCGTACGATTGGGTTCATGTGAACTGGGTAGACGACTTCAATGTCATCATACTTTTCAATCAAGCGACGAACCGCACGGAACATGTTGCGCATCGGCTCTCCAAGGTTCTCACGACGGTGTGCCGTCAAAAGGACGAGACGCTTGTCTTGCCCCGTGATCTTGTTGAGTAATTCGCTGTCGTAGTCATCTTGAACTGTCGTTTTTAAGGCATCAATCGCCGTATTTCCTGTTACGAAAATATCGGCTTCTTTCTTGTTCTCACGAAGCAAGTTTTCAGCTGACGTGTCCGTCGGAGCAAAATGAAGGTCTGCCATGACGCCTGTCAATTGACGGTTCATTTCCTCTGGGTAAGGCGAATACTTGTTGTATGTGCGAAGCCCTGCTTCTACGTGACCGATTGCAATCTGGTTGTAGAATGCCGCGAGCGATGCCGCGAACGTCGTCGTCGTATCACCGTGAACGAGAACGATATCCGGTTTCGCTTCTTTCATGACTTCATCAAGTCCGTGAAGAACACGTGTCGTCACATCAAAGAGCGTTTGGTTTTTCTTCATCACGTCCAAATCATAGTCTGGTGTGATTTTGAAAAGTTGAAGGACTTGATCGAGCATCTCACGATGTTGAGCTGTGACGACGACAATCGGTTCGATCCCTTCACGTTGTTTGAGCTCTAACACGAGCGGGGCCATTTTGATAGCCTCAGGGCGTGTACCGAATACGGTCATAACTTTAATCATACAGATTCTCCTTTAAGCGTTTTTCGCGGTAAGATAATCGTCTCACCGACGTCATCTTGGTCCACAATCGTCGTCCGTTGCGCCATCTTCTGTTGCTTGAACTCCGATTGACGTTTGGAATCCAACGTGCGGAACCATTTCAAGAATTTCATATACTCGTCTGCGACCTCATCTACGGGACCATATTCGCGAATTTCCCCATACTCGAGCCAGATGGCTTGTGTACAGAATTGACGCACTTGGGACACCGAGTGACTGATGAAGAAGATCGTCTTCCCTTGATCTTTGAACTCGTTCATTTTGACGAGACAACGATCGGTGAACGTTTGGTCCCCAACGGACAACGCTTCATCGATGACAAGAATATCTGGGTCGATATTGATGGAGATGGCGAAGCCAAGACGTGACTTCATCCCGCTCGAGTACGTTTTAACCGGTTGATCGATGAAATCGCCGATATCGGCAAACTCGATAATTTCCGGGGTAATGTCTTTGATTTGCTGCTTGTTCATCCCGAGCATGAGACATTTCAGTTCAATGTTCTCCATCCCCGTCAAATTGCCGTTCAATCCAGAGGAGATGGCAATCAATGATGGTTTGCCTCGAAGCTCGATGCGTCCGTGTGTCGGCGGAATCACGTCAGAGAGAAGGTTCGACATCGTCGATTTCCCAGAACCGTTAATCCCTAAAATACCGACTACCTCACCGGGAGGAACTTCGAACGTCACATTACGAAGCGCGTAAAACTGTTTCCCGTTCGCACGGTTGAACAAGACTTCTTTCAATTTATCACTTTGTTTACGATACAACGTGTATCGCTTCGAGACATTTTCGAATTTGACTTGATAGCTCATACGTCACTGCTCCTTAAATATAGTCGATAAAGTAGCGACGGAAACGCACGTGAATCGCTGAACCAATGAGGAACGTCACGAAAGTGAAGCCCCAGAAGTAAAGACCATAAGTGAGATTTTGCATAATCCAATCCGTTCCAAGGAACATCGATCGATAGCCTTCCACGAGGTAATAGAGCGGGTTGGCCATCAAAATCAATTCTAGTTTCCCAGACGGTTGCCAAAAAATCGGTAACAGATACAGCATCATCCGAATAATTTGTGACAGCAAATTTTGAAAATCTCGGATGATTGTGGCTAATGCGGAAGTCAACAATGCGAACGCATATAAAAAGGCAAGCGCACTGATCAATAAGTACGGAAGGAACAAGATGTTCCACCCTTCACTGATTCCAAACGCCATCATCAAAATAAAGGCGATTGCGACCATGGCCACGTGTCGGTATAGCTCCGACAAAATGACGTAGGCCGGAATCGTACTGATTGGAAAACTCATCTTCGAGACGAGGGCAATCTTAGAAAAAACGGATCGAGATCCGCTGACAATGGCCGGTCCAAAGAAGAACCATGGCACAATCCCTGAGACGAGCCATGGTAAGAACGGGACATCCCCAACGTCTCGACCCGCACGTAAACCGAATCCGAAGACGAGCCAATAGATGGCGATTTGAATAATTGGTGTGATGATTTCCCACAAGTAGCCAAAATACTGCATCGAGTAACGACTTTTCGTTTCATAGACAGAGAGTCTCAAAATGAGGTAGAGACTCTCCCAAAGTTCAATGAAAACTTGTTTCGATGCTTTGATCATATTGGGCACCTAACGGTTTAGGCCAACGTAACTTTCCCGTTGACGTAGTTGTAAAGGTTTCCGTAGTTTACAACGGCAAGGTCGCTGTCATCGGCCTTCACGATATTACGCGTGTCGAAGATCATTGGGCGACGCATCGCGCCGTTCAATTCTGCGAAGTCGAGTGCCTTGAACTCGTTGTGGTCAACGAGGACGAGGACGAGGTCCGCATCTTGGATGGCTTCTTCTTTTGACACGAGGTCGAAATGTTTCGAAGAAGAGACTTCAACGTGTGGGTCGTGGACCGCTACGTTCATGCCGTCAGCGAGCATCAATTCGATGATGTCGACCGCTGGGCTTTCACGCATGTCGTCGACGTTCCCTTTGTACGTTACGCCGAACGCCGCGATTTTCGCGTTGTCTTGGCCTGCAACGAGTTTCTTGACGTTCTCGACGACGTAAGCAGGCATCGATACGTTCGTGTCACGTGACAACTTGATGATCTTCGCGAGTTCTGGTTGTTTCGCGACGATGAAGTATGGGTCAACCGCGAGACAGTGACCACCTACACCCGGTCCTGGGCTATGCAAGTTGACGCGTGGGTGTTTGTTTGCCATCTCGATGACGTCAAGCACGTTGATGTCGAGGGCGTTACATACTTTCGCGAGTTCGTTCGCAAGGGCGATGTTCACGTCACGGAATGTGTTTTCCATGAGTTTAGACATCTCAGCCGTTTTTGCGTCTGTTTTGATGATCTCACCTTTTACGAACGTGCCGTACACTTTCGCACCAGCTTCTGCACAGGCTTCTGTGATTCCACCGACGATGCGGTTGTTGTGAACGAGCTCATGCAAGATTTGTCCTGGAAGGACGCGCTCTGGGCAGTGTACGAGGAAGATGTCTTCGCCGACTGTGAACCCAGCAGCTTCGACGAGCGGCTTCACATGGTCGTCCATCGTACGTGGCTCGATTGTCGATTCCACGATGATGACGTTTCCTTTTTCAACGTGTGGAAGCACACGTTTCGTTGCTTCAAGCACGTATGTGAGGTCACATGACTTGTGCTCGTCGTCGTTGTTTGGTGTCGGTACCGCGATGATGAACGCGTCCGCTTTTTCTGGTTCGAGTGACGCACGGAATTTACCGTTTGCGACAACTTCTTTCACGACTTCACCAAGACCTGGCTCTTCGATGTGAATCTCGCCACGGTTCAATTTATCCACGACGGACTGATGAATGTCTACACCGAGTACGTCCACGCCATACTGGGCGAAAACGGCTGATGTAGGGAGTCCGATATATCCTAATCCGATTGTACAAACTTTCATAATTGAAATAACCTCCATAGATTAGTGACACGTGTCACCGAATGTTGCAAAACATTTCATATTGTTTAGGATTTCACCAAAAATCAAACCCATTATACTCCCGATACGAATTGAGAAGCAATTACATTTTCATGACAATACCGTATTAATGAGATGGGACCGAGTAAGATTTTACACCTAAATGATGTTCTGTGCATAATGCGACGGCACGCACATCCCCACTACTATAACAAACTTCAGGCAATATTGACCAATTCGGTAGCGACATATTCGCAAACGTCAGCCGCTCAAATTGTTCATCCGTCACATGACCCCGTAGTTCCTGACGCGTATAAGGCGCCATTAAGTAGACACGGATGACGGCATCGTCAGAGAACTGGGCAATGAGTGCTCCGGCCCGCTCAAGGCGTTCCCCGATGACGATTCCCCGTTCAGCCGCATGTTGATTCAGTATACTGAACGAGAAATAACGAAGCGTTTCTTCCTTTATCGCGTCACGAATATGTTCACGCTGCTCAGGAACCATTTCATAAAATAAACTCATCATCGAGGTTTGGGCATCGATTTTCCGCTCGATGAAGCGTCGAATCGATGCGTCTTTTGTTGGAATGGCATCGAGCCGTTTGATGACGGAAAGACGTTGGTCGACCGAGAAATCATGGCTGACTGCTTGGCGTGAGACCGAGCGTTCTCGCACTTGGCGATAATAGATCGCATCCGTCCCAGAAGGCAATATCTTCACTTCAGGTAAATAACTAGAGAACAGCGTTGAAAAATAAACGACATCTTCTCCACTCCGTAAAGCCGGTTCGTAACGCACTTGTTTCGCATAGACCGACGGGACGAGTTTACACGCGTTGAGCGTCAGGAGTTGTGACATCTGCTCATATGTCGCCTCTTGTCCCGTCAAACGTTCGAACTCCCGATGGAGCGGTGAAGGAAGTGCTTCACCCGACGGACTCCGGTCTTGAATATCCGAAATCACGATTCGATTCGGTAACGCTTGTTCAAATAGTCGCTCCACAAAGGTCGGGCTGAACGTATCGTCTTCATCTAAAAACGTCACGTACTGTCGTGTCGAAGCTTCAATCCCTTGATTTCGGGCGATACTGACATTCGCCTCTTCGACTTCGAGACGAACCACATCGACATCTTTGCCATATGATTCACTGACCGCTCGTAGCGACTCACGGTTTGGCCCGTTGAAGACGAGCACCCATTCCATCAATGATGGATCGATGGTTTGCGCTTCAAGCGATGAAAGGCAGGCACGCAACAGTTCCTCCGAGTCATGAGAAGCAACAATCACGCTGACACCTCGTTTGACCGAACCGTCGAGCCAGTTCGTGGTCGGCAACGTCTCAAAGTGACGATTGACGGTCTGAACCCATGCCTTCTTCTCCATTTGGATGTCGTTTAGCTGTTCCTCATATGTTTTCATGATGGATTCCCTTCACGCTCAATCCGTGTGATGAGTTTACCCGCGAGCGGGATGGCTTTCGCACGATCGAGCACATGCTTCATCCGACCGACTTCTTCCGTCATTCGCCCCACTTCTTCCGTCATTCGCCCCACTTCTTCGGTCATCGTCTTCACTTTATTTTGCTCCGAAGCTGCCGCCTTCCGCCACTTTTCGGCGTTTGCTTGGGCTTGACGCAATTCCTTTTCGAGTTCTTTCATCTTTTGGACCGTGTTTTCTTTTCCTCGAATCTGTTTTGCGCCCTCTTCGAGCACTTCTTGTTTCAACGTTTCCATCTGGTCTGTCATCATTTGCAACTGCTCACGCAAAAAAGCATTCTCACGTTCTACATATTCAACTTGTTGACGTTCCATACGCGATGTCCTCAGCTTTCTATGTCCCATGCACCCATTCGGAGACGGACCGCATGTTGATCATTTTGGAATTTAATGGCGAGCTTTATATACTTGGCATCCAACTCTTTCGGAACACGTTGATGTAACGTGTTCACACCCGAGCGAAGCGTTTGACCAAAGGCTGCCTTCTTCAGATTTTTCTTTGCATCATATTGCATGATGTACAATTCGATTGGCGTGTCTTCCTCTGACAACAGTTCAATCGTCCCCGACACCTGGATGAACGGTGCGTTTCCAAGCGTCGCATCCTTTAAGAACTCACTCGACGGGGGTGAACTGAAGCTCTGGTTGAAGAGCTGGAGATAGCCATTCTCTCCGTGTAACGGTTCGACGTCGACCTCTGCTTTGAATTGATTTTCTCGTAAGCGAAACAACTCCGTGTTGAACGGCACGAAGTAATGATAGATGAACGGTTTGATCGTCACCGATCGTGGTTGATGCGCTTCTGGAATCTCCAGTTCAACCCGTTCTTCTTCAATCGCCGTCTCTTCAAGAAGATGCGACCAATTTTGAGCCGTCCAGTCATTCCAGACCGAAACGACTTGATGGTTCGGCTTCTCGTCTTTCGGCATCGCCTGACGGACCGAGTCTTCCACATGAAGAAGTTCATGCATCCGTTCGACTTGCCCTGGCACGACCGCATCGAGCATCAATCGCCAGTTCAGCGGAGCCGGTGTCACCGTCGGTAAGAGTGGGGAATCGCTCCATGCGAAACTCTCTTTGACTAGATGTGGGGGTGTCGGACCGAACCATTCATCGAAGGCGACCTTCAAGAGGTGACCTTGTCGTCTCAATTCATATGGCGCCTCTAGAATATGGCGCAACACGTCGCGGTCGAATAATGGTTGAACGAGCAACATCTCTTCCATGAAGCCTTGTCGTGCATACGCATGGAAGTGCTCGACTTTCAATTCGAACCATGCCGCCTCGAGCCGACCGCTCCAATCCCGATCTTCGTACGTGTCAAACAATCGTTCAAGCATCGCCTCGACCTGTTCGCGTTCCGCTTCGCCAAATCCTTCAAATGGACGAATCGCACGTCTTGAGAGTTGTTGTTTCGCCTCATGCTCGTCCATCGTTTCTTTCAAGAAAATATGCTTGCCGTACAGCCAGTCCGAGCCATGTTTCCCGATTTCGACGTAGGCTGCGTCACGTGCCCGCCCAGTCGGAATCGACTCGTATGCGCTCAAGTTCCCTTCTGTCACATCAAACGACTGAGAAACCCGTTTCGAGAGGGACAGGTCAAAATCTGTCACCGGCGAGTCTGCCTCGACAAGTTCGGCACCATCAAATAATTCTCGTGCCACTTTCGCCTCGTTCCCATCTAATGAAGGAACGTGAAGGCGTACTGTTTTCCCTGACTCGAGTGCGAGTTTCGTGAAGACGAGATCGAACGCCGAACCCGCAAACGGAAGGTTCACTGTTTGAGAAGACGGAATCGCTTGACGGAGCGCCTTGATCCACGTCACATCAAAATCTTCACGTAACGTATTCGTCCCCATCGGCAAGTCGTCCCATTTCTCGATCGTCACGTTCCCGTCTTTGACGATGAGACGTTCGCCTAAAGCGAGTCGTTCCACTCCTTTGATGCGCGTGTTACGTCCGAATACGTGTCCGACAAACCGCATTTGCGAGACGGCCTCAGACGACACTTCCGTTTTTCCGGCCCGTTCCGCCACTTGGCGGAGCGATGTGCCGACGACGACGGGGTCAGTCGTGTAATATACCGGGATGACGTTATTGAACGGGACTGACACGGTAAACGTTTCTTCGAATTGGAGAGAAATATAGTGACCGTGTGGTTCGTCACGCGTTGCGTCAAACCAGCCGATGCGTGCATCGAGCGGTTCTCGCGACAGCACATGGGTCACGCCGTCTCGCTCTGTCAACTCGACGTGTCGGGTGGTGGCTTCATACAAAAAATAACTCATGGGATGCTCCCCTTCTCTTTGTTTTCAAAAGAAGCAAACCCGCGATGGCGGGCTTGCTGATTATGAATGGACGGCATTCAGTTCTGCTAGTAAGAGCTCCTCTAACTTTGGAGCGAGCGTTTCGATCGCGAAATGATGATGCGCATACGCTTTATATGCTTCTGTCGCTTCTAAGAGACGCGCCGAATCCCCTTTGAACGAGCGGATGATGTCGACGCCTTCTAACACGTTCTCCATCAACACATCGTCCGGATAGATTGTCTCACTACCCGTCCAATGACGGATGATCGGATACGTACCAGACGTCATCGCTTCAGCCGGAGCCAAGTGGAAGCTTTCCAAGTCACTCGTCGACAACACGAAACCGATTTTCGTCAACCATTCCGGAACGTCATCTCCGTGTCCATCGAAGCGGACGCTCTCCTTGAAGATTGGTTGCTCCAATCGTTCGAGCAAGCGGTCGTAATAGGCACGTTCATCTTCTCGTTTGTTGATCCAGTAGATGTCGTTTGGATGATGCCCTTTGATAAAGAGTTTGTATCGTGGGTCATCTTGTAGCAACGTTTCAAGCATATCGAGCGCGAGGTCGAGACGCTTCAATTTCGGGTTGACCCCGATCATCCCTAAGTGGAACGTCAAGTCTTCTGTTTCTTTCGGCTGGACGAGACGCTTCCCGTCGACCGCGTTATAAATCATCGTCATCTTGTGACGCGGGATGCGGAAGAGACGATACATCTCCTCAAGCATATATGGCGACACCAAGATGATGCGGTCGATGTTATGAAGGTTGTATTCACGTGGGAACGGTGTTTCTTTCTCTTGACGGTGGATACGGACAATCATCGTCTGATGCGGCTTCTTATGATGCGAATACCAGACGGCGTTACCGAGACCCCATTCACAGAAGATGATGTCAGCTTGCTCGAGACATGCCTTACTGTGATTCACGTCATGAATCTTATGTCCTTCCCATTGGTCGATCAAGACGTTGAAGCGCGGATTGTTCTGGAAGTAGTCCATGAACAGGCGCAAGAACTTGAAATCATGACCAGCGAAGAGGAGATTAATCTTCTTCATCGCCCAGAGTTCGTCACGAAGACGCGCGTACGTGTTGCTGAACGTGTAATACTGCGACATCTCGTAGAGACGCTTCGCCGCGTCAGCGTACACATCTTCATCCGTAAGCGCGAGGCGCGCCTTCTCGATGAAGGCTTCTTCTGAGTTGACGAAGAGTGGATAGTCTTCCCCAAGAATGAGTTCGTGCATCGGGTTACGGTTCAAGAGGACCGGCTTACCGAGCGAACCGTATTCAAGCAATTTCGTTGAAAGCTCAAGACTTGCGTCGAGCTCCGGGTGACGCCAGGATACACCGATCGCACTACGGTCGATGAGCGTCTCGACGTCCGCACGCGGAATGCCTTTCAACCAATGAATCCCTTCCTCTGACTTCAGACGCGCCAACGTCTCTTGTTTGAAGTTCGGATTGTTCGGGTCTTGGTTGAACTTGTCACCCGCGATATGAAGCTCGGCCGGATACGTCTCGCGTAGCTTGGCAAACGCGTCTAAAATCTCGGTCGTGTACCAAAGCGGTGCGAACTTTCCGGTATAAACGAGGCGGTCGTTCGGCTTCGTGAATGTCGGTTTCGTCCCTTTCCCGTTCGGAATCATCGGATTCAAAATCAAGAACGGGCGGTCCGTCGGCAAGAACGACTCGAAGTACGTCTTCATCGCCTCGGTTTGACAAAGCATACGGGCAGAACGCGAAGCAATCTGACGAAGGCGTGCGAGTTCTTCTTCCGACGCTTGTGTATGATCATGCGTGAAATCCGTGATATATGTCCACGTCTTCGCCATCGTCTGTTCATATTGAGACAGATCGTACGCCAACTGGAATCCACGGACGAACGCTAAGTCATACCCGTCTTTTGTCATCAGCTCATCGATGACCTGTGCTGCCTCATCCGCTTGAAGGACACCACGTTCGTGGTATGGCGTCCCTTTCTTCGGTGAGTTCGCCCCGAACAAGTCGATGAATCGCACGTTCGGCAACTCTTTGATGCCCGCCGTGACTTCTGGTTTGGTGATCGAGCGTTTGAGAAGGACATCGACGTGAATCGATGGATCCTGCTTCAACATCGAGACGACGGAAGTCAGCCAGATGGCCGACCCGTCAATCAAGTTTAAGTTGACATCCCCATAAACGAGGACGCGAAGTGGTGTCGTCATAATTGTACCTCCTGAGCGAATGCTGTCGGCATCTCGCTCCCTGCTTTTACATATTGATACGGGTCTGTACTAAAGATTCGTTCACCTGACTGGGCCAACTCTTTCAACGTCGCATCTGTTGCGAGGACGTCAAGCGCTTCCCGTACGCTATAGAAGCGGAGAACGTCCGGCTTCATGATCGAACGTGAAGGCGTCGCGTCGAACACATAGCGATATGTGCCATCCGAATCGACCTTCTCGAGCGTATCGTTCCAAGTGAAATAGTCCTCTTTCGTCAAAATGTTCGCTTCCGCATAGCGCGTCGCCAACATATAGTCGGAGATGTAAGAAGGACCATAGTAATCCGCTGTCTGGATGTAAGCCATCCAATCAAAGCCGTCCATGATTTCAGACAAAGCGTTGTACTGTGGCAAGTAGCTGAGCATGAATGTCGAGATATCCTCAGTGTTGTATGCCTCGTATAAGTCTAAATGCCCTTCGAACTTGTCGAGGAAGACGACGAGATGTTTGTGCTCGTAGTCCTGTGCACGGAACGTCTCGACGACACGGTTCATCTCTTCTTTCGAGCGGACGAATGCGACGAGCGCGACTTTCGGATGGTCCACGCGATACGGGAGACCGATCGTGCTGACGACTTGTGCGAGACGTTGCGTGTACGTGTGGTTTTTGAGTACGTGACGCATGCCACCCATTGCCACGTCCTCATAGAACGCGTCGTCGGTGAGGAGCTTACGGAACGTCTCCTCGAGCATCTCATCTCCCTCATCGAGGAAGACATAGTCGCCAAGCATCTGTTTGACGCCGACCGATCGCGTACTGACGACCGGTGTCGCACACGCGAGCCCTTCAAAGACACGGCGTGAGAACATCGTCGGTGAATCGTTGACCGAGTTGACGTTCAGCATGACTTTGAAGCCTTTATATGCTTTGGCGATTTGATTATATTTCAAGCTACCGCGGATCGATTGGCGGAACTGTTCAGGGAACTGAAGCTGGTCCGTCTCGCCGCGTTGATTCATCTCATAGTTGCGGTCATAGATGACGAGACCGTATTTGTCAGCGGCTGCGAACAAGCGGTCCATGTCAATCCGACGCGACTCGTGACGGTTGGCATAGTAAGAACCTGCGAAACAAGCGTACGGTTCACGCGTTCCAGGAAGACGGATCGGGTTATGCTCTTTCGGCTGTGCCGCAAACGGCAATGCGCCGACTCGGTCATGTCCACAATCACGCTTATAGTTCTCGAGGATGTTCGCATCCGTCGTATAGACGAAATCGAAGCGTTTCGCCGTCTCGATGAAGCGGTCATAGTGAATCGGGTCCTCTTTGTTCCAGAAGACGGTCGGGACGTTGTTCAGACGGCACCACTCAAGAAGTGCATCGAGGTCTTCCCACGTGTTCGTCCCATACTTGACAATCTTTTTCTCCCACGTCTTGTCGTTCCCTTTCCATGCCGACTCGACCATGAGGAAGTCAGGCTGACGGTCAGCCAAGACAGCCGGCCAATCGTCTGGTGAGAAGGTGATTAACTCACACTCCGGACGATAGGATGCGGTCGTGAACTCATCAAAGATGGCCGCGACTTTCATCTCATGCAACTCACGTGGCGTCGTCTCGAATAGACGTGCCTCACGCGGGTCCACCCATTCCGGTACTTGCGTGCGGTCGGTGATGATCTCTTCACTGACACGGATGCCTGTGACGAGTGTCTCACCCTGTCCATCCACACGAAGCGCGAAGCGGAGATAACGGACGTCTTTTCCGAACTCAAAAATCTTCTCACTACCGAGTTGGACTTGCTGCATCGACAATCGTTCTGTGAGCGAGTACGAAATAATATATAGGACGACGCCCGTGTTCGCACCGAGCTCACCATCGACTGTAACGCGGTAGCGGTGGTTTGGTCGAACCGTATACGGGTTCTCTTTCGGGAGCACCGTGAAGCGGTTATTTGTCTCCATATAAGAAACGTAACGGCGCACATCTGGCTCGACGTCCAAGACGAGACGAAGACCGTTCGGATCTTGTTTTAATTTAATCGACTCCGGTGTCGGAATCGTCCAGTATGTCGGATCTAAATCAAACTGCTCCGTACGACGGACACTGTTCTCACGAATGACCCCGAGTTTGAGGTCTGAAATCGCACCATCTCCGTAGAAGCGGATGAAGTAGCGTACCGATTCATGGCTAGGTGTTAGGCTTAAGACGTTACTGAAGCCGAGTGGTACTTCGATCAGTTGATCGCGTTCCCCGTGCGCATACGTCGCCACGAACAAAGTCGCTTTCGCCGTTTGAGACGCATCTCCTTTTAAATAGAAGCGATAGACATAGTCATCCATATCCGCGAGCGAGAAGTCGATCCCCCGCTTCGTATCCACGTGCGGGAGAGCGGCTTCTTGTACGCCGTAGTGCTCATACTGGTTGCCTTGACCCGTTACCGTGATCACATCATCTGAAAAGTCGACGATGCGTCCGACCGGAGAAATCAATTCGAGCGTCGTGGCATCGAGCTCGATCATCGCGTCAAAGTCAGCATCGGCAACAGCACTGCCCATCCCTTCCACGTTCCAAAGCGGTTGACCATCGACGAGGAGTGATTGGATGAGGGCACGACCCTTCCCTTGCGTTTGGATGACGAAGCGTGTCTTCGTCTCATTTTCACGAAGGGCGACCGTTGTGCGGACACCGTCACCAACGCGGACGACACGTGTCCGTTCTTCATCGTTGTACAACATGACGAGTAGCGTGACATCAATGTCACCACTCTTTTCTACGTTCAAGCTCGCGTCAAATTCACGAATCGACGGATTGAGCTGGAACGAATCCGGGCCAGGGACGCCACGGAACGACGAGGCGCGTTCGCCATACGTCAAAAATTGCTTCTCAGCCATCGTTGAAACGAGCGCTGCACCATCGAGTTCGTAGTTTGCAGATGTACGTGCGTACCAAGATGGGACGATCTCGACGAACTGTCTCGTCTGGACTTGCGTCTGTGTCCCTTTCATCAACCGACGACCGATGCGTTTGCCGCGCTGCATGCCTAAGTAGACACCGCGTTTCACTTTTCGTTTCCAACTCATGGGGGTTCCTCCAAATTCATTATGGCATCGTTTTCTCTTTAGCCGATGCCCTGTTATTTGAAACATCACGTTTCGACACCCATTGATTATAGCAAACGCTCAATTCAAAAGGCAAAATCAACTGAATGACAAATCGAATACAAAGAGGACATATTGTTTGTTTCGATTGAACTCATCAAAAAAACAGGGCACCCGATAAGGATGCCCTGTTTGAAAAATCTTATTTTGCCACGTCGACGATGCGACCTTCAACCGTTGGTGTGATCTCACCAAGGTCGAGCATGTGGTCGCGGAGGTTTTCCCAGTCGCTAAGACCGAGGTCAGTCACACGTGCATCTTTGAACGCTGCTTCGAACTCGACATAGTTGTCGCCGCCCGTTGCTGTGTAGTAGTTTGTCGCGACTTTGTACATACCGTTTGGATCGATTGCAACATCTGTCGTTCCGTTGTTGTATGTCACCTTCACGATACGCTCATTCGCTGGTTTCGAGCTATCGAACTCGACTTTCAATCCAGAGACTTGGAGGAAGCCGCCGCTCTCACGTGGGTAGACGCTCACGCTGCGCTCAAGTGCCGCGAGCAACTCAGAACCTTTAAGGTTCATGACAGCAAGCGTGTTACCGAACGGAAGGACCGTGATGACTTCACCTGTCGTGACAGGACCTGCATCGATGCTCGAACGAATACCACCCGAGTTTTGAACTGCTGCGATGATGTCTGCATCGTAGTCTTTTGCTTTCGCGAGCATGCCGTCTGCGATCAAGTTCCCGAGAGCCGTCTCTTGTTTACGCACGCTCGGTGCAGCGATATCGCCTTCGTCACGTGGGTTTTCAAGCGCTGAAGTCAACGTGACACCGATTGGGTCGTTGCTGATCTTGTCGACGTCTTCTTTAAATGGTGCAAGAAGCGAGACTGCGCGAGCGTCTGGCTCGAGTGTTTTCACGTCGATCAACTTACCAGCGTGTGAAACGATTTTTCCGTCTTTATCGAACTCGACGTCAAGCGTTCCAAGGAACTCACTGTATTGGAATGCTTGAACGATGAGCGTTGGCTCTGTTTTATTTTCTGAGATGACGACCGGTGCGCTCAAGCGCGAGTGCGTGTGACCACCGATGATGACATCGATGCCGTCAACGTTTTCAGCGAGAAGCAAGTCGTTATCGACCGTCGGGTTGTCGTTGTAACCGAGGTGTGAGACCGCGACGATTTGGTGGATTCCCATATCTTCAAACGCTTTGACTGCTTTTTTCGCTTCATCAATATAGTTTTGGAATTTAATTGGGCCTGGGCTTGCGATGTCAGCTGTTTCTTCTGTCGTCAAACCGAAGAATCCGACTTTCTTCCCATCAACCACTTTGATGACGCCCTCATAGAGACGACCGTTGTAAGCCTTCTCTGTCGTTTCATCGCGGAACAAGTTCTTCATGTACTGGTCGCCAGAATAATCGACGTTCGAGCTGACGAACGGGAAGTTCGCATAACGGACGAATTGTGACAACTCTTTATGTCCTTCGTCTGTTCCGAGATCGAACTCGTGGTTACCTGGTACCATCAAGTCGTACTTCATGTAGTTCATCAACTTGAGGTCAGCTTGACCCTTGAACTCGTTGAAGTAAAGCGAACCAGAGAAGACGTCTCCCGCATCGATCAACAAGCTGTCCGGCTTTTCAGCACGAACTTGTTTGACAGCTGTCGCACGGTTCGGAGCGTATTTGAGCGCCGCATGCGTGTCGTTCGTGTGCATGATGGAGAGGTCGTATCCTTCTACTTTATAAGGAACGTCAAGTGTCACAGTGCGGCCTTTATGTGTGTAAGAAGCCGTTGCGACGAATTCACCAATCTTGTCTGTCGAAAGGTTTGTCCATTTCACCGGTTGACGGAGGACACGGTCGACGAATTGGATTTGGAGCGTGTTCAATTGGCCAGTCAACTGCTCGCCATGTTTGAACGTCCAGTCCCCTTTTGGAGGGATGATTGCCTTCGGATAGTTAATGACGCGTACTTTTTTCTCGAAGTACTGATTCTTCCATTTAATGTATCCCTTAGCAACTTGATATGTACCGAGTTTGTCCATGTCGACTGTCGATTTGTACCAATAGATTTTGTTACCTTGATACGTTTTGTCGAGCGCTGCGTCAAGATCCCCGTCTGTGACGAACGCCGCCTTCAACTTGATTGTCTTCTTGGCTGGAGCCGCTTCTGTCACGACCACAGGGGCGATCACCGATGCCGTGAGCGTTGCTGCGAGCATTCCTTGATAGAACTTGCGTGTTTTTGAGTTCAACATGCAGATATTCCTCCTTTAAATATGTATGAGTCGACCGTACCGAAGTCACACCCTCGATTTTGACCTCACTGACAGATGTCTGACATCAAGCCAATGGAAGCGATTACAAAACCTGTATAGACTTCATCTTTAAAGATACGCAATCTCACAAAATAACACAATTACTTTTCTGTAAATATTTCGTTATTTCTTGTGGGAATTGAAAAAGAAGATACCAATTGGCATCTTCTCAACGTTTGATTATCGTGTCTCTTCTGACTCCTCATTCACACCTTTCGGCATTTCCACGGTGCGAGATCGTCCGTTCGACAAGGAGTAATTCACGATGTAAGCCGTCTCCGTCTCCGCCACGTTCGAGAACGTGACGCGTGTACCAGTCTCCGACAGATGGAACAAGGTGACGAATGCGGTACCTTTTCCAGTTTTTGTCGAAACGACTTGATGACGTGGCTTCCATTCGAAATCACGATAGGCGACAAAGCTTGGCTCGATTCGAACTGTCCCGGTCGAAGCGATCGGCAGTTGAATCATCTGGAGCGTACGCCCTTCCGCGTCGCGGAAAAGTATCTCACCTTCACGCTCTTCGATCGGCTCAAGACCGACCCCGAGATGGAAGCGTTGCGTGAACGGGACGCGGGCGTCACTTTGAATCGTATCCGCGACGAGCACGGTGCCGTCTAAATCATGGGCGATCCTTCGCTCGTGATGAATCCCTTGCCCCATCAGTTCACTGAACCCACTCGCACGCTGCACCCCATCGGTTTCCTCTACCGAGGTGATACCACTTTTTCCGATTGTGCTCGCGTGGAGCGTGAGCTGGCGAGACCCCATATTCACCGTATTATGCGCTTCGACGCGAATGGCTGTATCTCGCTCGGGACGGTTCGTATATCCGTATCGTCCGGTCTCGACGATGAAGTCACGCCCATAACCGTACAGGTCGAGACTGAGGTCATCTTGATGTTTATGGGCCGTATTATGGAACCCTGCCGTCATCATGAGAGAAACCGCATCAGCGAACGGCTCATTCTCTCCCCAATGTTCTCGTAACACCGCATATTGCGTATCGAGTTGCTTCACCCGTTCCGTCGGTCGCACCCCTTCTGTTCCCCCTGTCACCGCATAGAGCAGTTCAGGATAGTCGCGTAGCGTCGAGATCATCGATGTCGTTCGCGGCTCCCCCGTCGTGTCTCCGAACAGCGGGAGCGTCCGGTTCGGCTTCATCAGATGGACGAGCGTCTCCGGCATCCGTTCGACGGCCTCTAGGCGAGGAGATGTCGTGAAGCCGTTCGCTTCGATCCAGCGATTGAAACGATGTAACATCTCATACGTATACACTTGATACCCTGGTGAATGCTCCAGATGAACGTTATCAGGGCTCAAAGAATGGTCCAATTGCGTCGTCAAACGAGTCGTCGCGAGCTCATTCCACACAGGTGATTGTTCGAGCTCTGGGAACGTCTGGGCGATATCAGTCAACGCCATGTCTTGGAAGATTCCGTGGTTGTGTCGTGCCCGATAAAACTTCGCGTCTGCCAAGATCTCGCCGTGCCCTTCGATTGTCCGAAGCACGCGGGCGCTGAACGCTGCATCGTTGTTCAAAGGCGACTTCTTGTATTGATTCCAGAAATTGATGAGATGGAACGTACGGATCGCGGTCCCTTGTTGGTGATAAGCATTTGGATAACGACGATACGAATCGGTCGGGTACTGCTTGACCCAACTGTCAACGAACGCTTTTCCGTATGCTAAGTAGTTCGTGTCTTTTGTATAGTGATACGCCATTGTCAGCTGGTTCAACACCATCCAGTACTGCATCTGGAACATGAACGACGTCGAGTCGCCGACGGTGATGTCGTTTTCCCAGTCGAACGTGTGGATGTCCTCCACGACTTGTTTGCCCGGGGTTGCCCCGATCCGCCACACCCCGTTCATGGCCGAATCTGCTTGACTGACGGCTTGCGATTTTGTCAAAAATCCATAGTAATACGGAACTTCACGTCTTTCGACACGCGCCGTATAGTTATGAAGCAGTCTTTCATACTGTCCATCCGAGACGACGGTTTTCGTCAATAGTTGAGCCTTCAACGGGATTTCTTGCTTTTTGACGTACGTGCGTCGCCCGTTCAGCTCGACTTGATAATAGCCACCGGACACACCGATAACTGCATATTGCTCATTCGGCAGGAGTTTCCCAACAGGCTTCATCGTCTTATCCGGCAACAACCGATATACCGTCGTCTCTTTTGACACTTCTGTAAAGAATGGACGTGCGGCCTCCTCTGCCCCGACAGAAGTGGTCGTGAGAAGTAGCGCCGTTGATAAGAGCGCACCTTTTACATATGTATTCATCCAATACCTCTTTTATCTTTTTTTACCATCATAACACGACTTAAAGGTAATTTTTTCAAAAAGAAGAAAAGCGATTTTCAGATTGATTAAGAAACCAATTCTCACATCTTTCAAGTATGACACATACGAAAAACGCCTATCCCGAATGGAATAGACGTTGAACGTTAGCGCACCGTGACGTACATCGTCTGCGAACGACCTTTCGGCGTTGTCATACGAACGGTCAAACGCGTGCCTGATTTTTGAGCCGCCATCGAGACAGATGTCGATTTTGACGTCACCGTCTTCGATGCGAGGAGTGTCGAGCCTCGATGGATCGTCACCTTGCCATAGTCGATGTTGGCATTCACCGTGACAGAACGTGACGCGCTCGTCGGCGTCGTCACCGTGAACTTGGGCGTAAGCCCTGCCTTCACGTAGACCGTCTGCACGAAACGATAGACGCCGCGCTTACTGACGAGCGTGACTTTCGACTTGATCGGTTGAGGCGCCAAGTTCATGACGACGCGTCCTGTCGAAGAACTCTTCCCACTCGCGATTCGTGTCGAACCGTTTTGCAACGTGACGTAACTATTCGGAAGCACCATACCGATCCATGTCTTTTGCTCATCATGGAGTCGAATGTTACTGAATGTGACTTTTGGTAGCGCAAGACGCGTATCTAGCTTTTGCCCTCCACGGACGAGACGGACGAGAACGACGTCCCCAGGTCGTGCCGGAACCGTGAATCGTGTCGAGGAGACCGGCGTTGCTGTCGTACGCTTGCCGTTGATGTAGAACTGAAGGTCGGCCTTCACGTCACGACGAACGCTCACGACCGTATGCGTCGCCGTCATCGCGACATCTGTCACTTGAAGAATCGTCGGTCCGACCGCAACGACACGATGCTCCACGGTGGTCGAGCGGTCTCCCGTCGTGGCGACGGTACGAATCACATCACCGTCTTGAAGTGCCTTCGGTAACGTCAACGCGCGACCATCCCCGACGAGCACGTCGTTGACGTACGTCTTGTACGTAATGCCTTTAGCTGTAGACGCATAGGATAATGTCGTATCCCCTGCGTTCGGTGTCACCTGGAACGTGAAGGTCGGTTCAGCCCGCTCAAAGACAACGAGCTCCTTCTCCACCCCTTCCGTGCCAGCTGGTGCGTACGTCACTGTGACGCCTTTTGCGAGCGGATCGACCGTTCCCGTTACGCGTGCGATGCCTGAGGCGTCTGCTTGAATCGTGTCGTACCACGAATGGAATTGTTCTTTGACGAAGACGTCAATTTTCCCGTTCGGCACGGTTTTAAAAATGACACCCGTTTCGACAGAATCTCCTAACACCTCAATCGTGTTGGCTTCTGGATTCGGAACCGGTACGGTGAACGGTTGACGGTACACCGCTGACCCGTTCGCCAGACTCGTCACCGTGAACGTCGTGCCAGGTGCTAAACGTTCCGTCGTGACTCGGAACTCACCAGATAACGAAGCTCTTGCTGAATATTGGATTGGTTCTTTTCCGTCTTGATGAACCCGTACCGTCACACCTGCGCGCGGTGCCGTTTGTCCAACGATTTCACCCGCAAGTCCGAACTTACGAATCGAAACGTCTCCAACATCGTAAGAGAAGAGCGACCCTGTAAACGTTTTCCCCATATATGTGAGGTCATAGTTGACGTCCGTCACATACGAAAATACTTGTGGTGATGTGACTTCATTCGATTTATTCGCTCGTAAGCGTTCAAACGGAATCGTTTCGGTCACCCCGTCCAGATTCGTCGATTTGAGCGTGATCGGATAAGATCGACCGACATAAAGATATGGATCACCTTCTGTATTTGCTCCTTTATCCACTTCGAACTCCAGTTGAGTCGGCATTTGTTTATAGGAAGAAAGCGGAATCGTCTGATCTGAGAATGCTAGAGTACCAGGGAATAACGTCGGGTAGACAATCGGGTCATACATCTTCAATTCTCCAGATGTAGTATGTAAGACACCGTACATCCCTTGAGAATACCAATGCAAGAACCCGTCTTCTTCTGCATACTGTACGTCATACCACTCAGGAAGCGCGACAAGCTGTCGGGTTGCTTCAAGATAGACGTAACCTTGATCCGGATAAGCGATAACGCCGTCAAAAGCGAGCGCTTCCTTATCGCGGACTTGGACCTTCACATCAAAGGATTGAGTCGACTTCGTTTCACCCGTCACCGCATTCACATGGGCAATAGTTAACAGGTCATGCTGTGCCGCAATGACAGTCTGACCATCGGTAGATAACGTGACGGCAGTCCCGAGGTCGGAACGCTTCCAGAGGACATCGCCTTGAAGGTTCGTCATGATCACGTCTGTCCACGTCGCCCATAAAAGTCGATCATGTGTAACGTCCGCTCCGACGATTCGATAATTTTCTGGGACCCGATGCGATGTGATATGACCTTCAAGGTCGATGATGTAACTACTCGTCGAGCAAATGCCACATCCGATTGTAAGGACGAGATGTTGACCGTCCACACTCATCACAGCGTTTTTATCATTGGACCAGTGTAAATCCAATTCAGTCGATAACGGAATACGTTCCCCCGTTCCGACGTGGTACAGTTCCTTTCCATCCATCGTGATGACGTAAGGACTATTAGAGATCCGATAATGGTTCGGAATCGGCTCACCCGCTTCTACCGAATCAGGCAAACTGAATATAGGAAGAAAAACGGCAAGTAGAAGTGCCCACAGCAATTGTTTCACGTACATTTCCTCTTTTCTTTAAAAATGGTAAAAGATTAATTTGATGACAATAAAAGTATAATTTGTTTTATAGAAAAGGGGAATTGTTTTTTAGGGTAAAAGTAAAAAACCGATAGTGCCGAGGCACTACCGGTTTACAAGATGGCTCCGTCCGAAGACATTGCTCTATTTAACCCTAAGGGAGGGTCAACAATTATTTAGTGATTGTTGCGTTAACAATCACGTTACCTGCAGCATCAGCCAATTTCGCATCTTTGAACTCAACAGACAAAGTGTCAGTCATTGAGAAGTTAGCAGATGTTTTAACTGTAAGTTTGTTACCGTTAACAGCCAATGAAGCTGGCGCAACAGTAACACCGTTCACTTTAACGATGATTCCAGAAGTGTCATCGTTAGCAATCATTTCAGAGAACGATACTGTGAACTCGTTGCTCGCCATAACGTCGATCTTCGTCGCAACTGGTGCTACGTTTTCAGACAATGACAAGAGTTGTGAAACTTTTTCACCTTGAAGCGTGTTACCTGCTGTTGAAACGAGGTTCTTACCTTCGAAGACATACATTCCGTTAACAGCTACAGAGCCAGCTGGCAATTTAACGTGAACTTTTTTCAAGCTGTCTACAAAGTTAAGTGTTGTGCCTGCAGGAAGTGCTTGGCCACCAAGCATGTAGTTAGAAGCTTGGAGTGCAGATGTAGTCATATCTTCGTTGAAAGTAACGATGAGCGTTGACTTATCTACTACTACAGAACCTGTAACTGTCGCTTTGCTTTCTGGAGTAGCAGGAACGAATTTGCCTGTAGTCAAGTTGAAGTACAATGTTGAAGCAAGTGCGTTACTTGAAAGGTCCTTGATTGAATCTTTAGCAATCGAGAATCCGTATGAAGTAGACTCATCAAGGTCGACTGGTACTTTAATCGTGTAAGCTTCAGTACCTTCGATTTTACCGTTTCCATCTACATCATATCCAGTTGATGCATTAACCGCTACTTTGACTGGTGTACTTTGAATGATACCGTTGATTGATGTGATGTTAAGATCACCTTTAAAGTCAACTTTTTCATTGAAAGTAAGGTAGACAGCATCTACATCAGTTGAGACAGCTTTGTTATCAGCAACGAGGATTGCAGCTGAAGCACCAGTGAATGAAGGAGCTGTTGTGTCAGCTTGGATTAATCCAGAGAATGCGTAGTCGTCACCTTTGTTTCCAGCTTTATCTTCGTATCCAGCAACTTTGAATGAAGCATTCAAGAATGTTGCCGAACCAAGCGCAGCTTTAACATCTGCAGTGTACTTCGTTTTAACGTCAGCATCTTGAACTAATTCGTAAGCTACACCGTTTACTGTGAATGTACCAGTAGATTTAAGTTCTTCCGAGAAGTTAAGCGTTACTTTAGTGCCTGAAACAGAACCTGTCGCAGTAGGCTTCACGCTGTCCACAACCGGTTTTGCAACTGTGAAGTTAAGTGCGATTGGGTTAGAAACATTACTAGCAAAATCTTTAACACCGACAAGATCAACGCGGTATGATTTCTCAGCAGTAAGTCCAGAAAGCGTAAGTTTCTTACCATCAGCCGAAAGTGAACCTGTAGTTTGAACACCGTTCAAGCTCACAACACCTGCAGTTTGAACTGGTTCAGAGAACATGATCTCAGCAGTTGTACCTTCAGCTTTGATGCCTGAAACAGAAGCAGCTGATTTATCAGCAGCTGAGAAGATTGCATTGTATGCTGCAGTCATTACTTTAGCGTCTGCTTTAGTCTTGATTGGAGCAACAGTCAATTTCGCGTTTGAGACTTTGAGCTCGTCTGCTGAAGTAAGTGTAAGAACCAATCCATCTTCAGAAAGAACTGCAGATGTGAATGCTTCTCCTTCAAGCGCTACTTTACCAGCGACATCATCTTTGTGAACTGGCTTGTTGAAAGTAACTTGAAGTTCTTTTGCGTTGATCGCTTCTACGTTTTTAACCATAGCTGCTTCAACAGTGAAGTTTTGAAGATCAGATTTCACTTCGCCAGAAACAAGTTGGAACGAGTGTGTACCAACTGGGAATTGACGTGAAACTGACAATTTACCTTCTTTAGTTACAGTTGCTTCCGTCACGATTGGAGCTGAAGCAGTGTTTTTGTTAGCGTAGACGTGAAGTTCAACCTTTTCGTCTTCTTTAAGGTTTTTCACATCCGCATTTACAGAAAGAACTTCTGTCGCTTGGTTAACTGAAGCAGAGATGTTTTCGAATTCAACTTCTCCAGCAACAACTGTGTAAGTCAAGAATGAAGTGATGCGGTTCCCGTTGTGGTTGTAAGAGATGAGAACTTTTTGTTCGCCTTCATCTTTCGTGTTGTAAGTTGAGCTCATTGTGAAGCGCTCAGGAGCTTGTGTGTAAACTTTTCCGTCGCGGTACATAACGCGGATTGATGGTTTCTCGAGTTCAGAACCAGCTTCTACTTCGCCAAGATCTTGGTCGAGGATGTAGAGTGGGTAGTTACGAGCGTAAAGTTTCTTGATGTAAGTCTTTCCATCAGAACCTTGGCCTTTAACTGTTTGCCATTTGTTGATTGCAGTAACGAGGTATTTACCCCATTTGATCTCAACGCCAGCTGGTGTGTTGAGTGCGAGTGCTTCCTTGAACTTCCCGCCGAGTACGACCTCTGCTTTGAGTTCAACTGTTGAAGTTGATGCTTCTGCTGCCATTACTGGTGTAAGGGCTGCTGCCGTCACAGCAAGAGCTGCTGACGCTTTGACTAGCTTGAATGATTTCTTAGCCATCTTGTGTAAATCCTCCCTTTGGTTATGTTACGTGTTTGTCTCTACTCGTCTACTTAGACGCTCCCCCCGCTAAAGATCCCATATGTATACGCCGCTCATACGAATGACTTATGCAACTTGATCGTTTAGGTCTTGAGCTTCATCGAAACGGGTAGGTATTCTTTCAAGAGGTGACCCTTGAACAATTTACCAAGTATGAACTTGGAAAACCTTACATCCATAATATACATAACGCTTCCAGCTAGCACAAGCGTTTTTTTTCGCAAAAATGGGAATGATTTTGAATTTCTCGTTATTAGAGATTATTCAATATTAAATTTACCTATTTTATAAATGTCGAAATGCGTCGAAAAAGGGCGAATTTAAGCCGTTTATCATTCATAAATTCATTTATATACATTATTTGTATATTTAAATGAATAATATGGATTTATGTATAATTTCCATGTCTATTTTTTGATTTGAGCATTTTTTGACTTTATTTCATCCTTAATTTTACATTGACCAAACTTTTAAAACCATTTCGAGGGAATCTTGACTCGTCATCACTCCTCCATTAGACCTATCCTTGAAATACAAAAAAAGCCATAGGTGAATGACTCACCTACGGCTAATAACTTATTTCTTCTTATTAATATCCTGCGTATTGAAGCGACTGAATGAAGGCACGTTTCTCACCAGCGATCAACGCCCACTCCACATCATAGTCGTATCCTTCGATTGTGATGACGATTCGATTCTCTGGACGAACATGTTGTTTGATGAAAGCAATCATCTTCGCGCTCGGGACAAACCAGTATGATTCTTCTACTGATCCGTCTTCGTACTCATAGTAATCGACATCCCACTCATCGATCGCTTCTGTGTACGTCGCATTCCCTACACGGATGCGAAGCTTATTGAATCCAACCACATCCTCATATTCTGTGTAGTTGCTCAGTAAGAACAACATATTCGATTTCGATGGGCGGTCGATGAAGAACGGTGCAAATGTCTCGTTGTAACGTGTCGAGCCATCCCACGTGAATACTTCTTTATGGAAGACTGCACGGAACCCCTCATCCGTCACACGATAGAAGTTGTTGAAGAGTGCGTGTTGGACCGTCAACATCTCAGACGCGCTGTAGTTGCCAGCACCGTCACGTACCGCGAGGGTCATTTTCTTACCGAGTGGTTGTTTCGGGATCGGAAGGACGAACTTCCCGGTCGACATGACCGGTGCCGAGTATGCTTTTCCGTCAATCGTTACGACTACCGTCGCGAGCGGTTCCGCTGTTCCCGCGATTCCGTTCGATGTCGTCGTCACCGCTTGTGTCAAACGAGCTTTCGCAGGTGCAACTTTATCAGCGACAACTGTTGCTTGAACGAGGTCACTGAGTGCCCCACTTTTCGCTTTCGCTTGTGCCGTTAACGGTGTCCCTACTTTTTGAAGCGCAATCACGCGGCGGTATTGCCCGTTCGTATCAAACGATCCGTTGAACGTGCTTCCTCCGACTGTGACCGTCACACCAACTCCAGGTGTCCCTGTGACAACGATCGCACGTGCCGAGTTATCGACCGTGTTGATGACCGGTGCTTCCGGACGTTGCTCTGGGTCTTCTGCGACGACGACACTTGTCTCTTCACTCACGTTCCCGCTCGCATCGACGAGACGAACTGTGATCACGCGACCGACAGGCTGTGGCGACATCGTGAAAATCGCTTCCCCAGTTGAACGCACAACGCGCTCATACGTTTTGTTCGCGACAAGAATCTCTGCCTTTGTTCCGACTTCTCCTGTAATTTTTAACGAAGTCGACGTGTGAAGTGGTGTTTCCACAACTGGTGCTTCTGGTGCCGTCGTGTCGACGACCGTTTCATTCGTCTCTGCTGCAACGAAAGTTGGAGCGAAACCGCCGAGAACGAGTGTCCCCGCTAAGAATAAAGATAAGTACTTCGGTTGTTTCATAAAAAGATGTTCCTCCTAAATAATGTTTTCTTCAGACAACATCTTTATTTTAATGGATTATTTTAAAAATAGGTACATAATTTTCTATTTTTAATCATATTTTTTAAAAGCACAAAAGGATTCCTTTCGTAAAAGGAATCCCATTGTGTCGAGCTAGATGCATATACGATGTATGGATGAACCATCGTATATGATTTTTCAGTAATTTCCTTTTCTCAACGGACCGTGATCGTTGAAATCGGACTGACTTTTTTCGTCACGTCCTCCACATGGACCATGAGACGTTCACCTTTCTTCAACGCTCGTGTCTTGACGACATACGTTCCGTTCAACGTCACTTTCGACTTTCCGATGACTTGTTTCTTTTGGTCGCGAACGACGACCGTCATCCCAGCCTGAGCTTTACCCGTCACTTGTTTTGCTTTGGCGCGCACGGCGTTCACTTGTGCCGTTTTTGGACGGAGACCTTTCATGACGATGAGGCGCTCACTCGTGCTGAATTTACCATTTGAGTATTGCGCTGTCAGGACGGCTCCTGATTCTTGTGGAATAATTGACATCGTCACGACGCCATTTTTCGAAATACCAGTACCGATTCGCTTCGTCCCGCTATAGAGTGTGACGCGCGTCCCTGATTTGACTTTGCCCGAGAAGACTGGCGCATTGTCATAGACCCGATTCGGTTTCGGCGCGAGTTGAAGCATCGACTCGGCACGATAGACGTCTACTTTTCCATATCCACTCACAAGATCATAGTATGGAAGGAGAGGACGCTCTAATTCATCGAGCACATACTGTAACCCGTCTTCCATTCGTGGGTCACTCGGTGCGTCACCACCCGAGAATGCGAGAGGTTGTGCCGTACGGCGAAGGATTGAACGCGCCCCTTCGACCGTCATGTTTGGATGTTGTGATTTCAAGAGCGCGACTGCAGCCGCGACGTGTGGTGTCGCCATGCTCGTCCCGTCCATGTAAACGACGTTCCCGTCTGGAACAAGACTCGCCACTTTAGATCCTGGTGCGACGACGTCGACATCAATCCCATAGTTCGAGTAGTCGGAAACGATCCCGAACGAGTTCGTCGCCCCGACAGAAATCGTGTATTTCGAAGATGCCGGATAAGACACACGTGACTGTGCATCATTCCCTGTCGCCGCCACGATGATGACACCACGGTCATGTGCATACTTCAGCATGTACCCGAGTGTACGGCTCTCGTTTCCACCAAGGCTCATGTTGATGACTTTCGCCCCAGCATCGACCGCATATTTAATCCCAAGTGCGATTTGATCCGTATCTCCATAACCGCCCGCATCAAGCACTTTCACAGGTAGGATTGAAACATTCGGAACGATCCCGCGCATCGAGACGCCGTTGTCTTGAATGGCACCGATGACGCCAGCGACATGCGTACCGTGACCATGGTCATCGATCGCATCCCCTTCACCGTTCGGATCGACAAAGTTCTTCGCGTTGGCGATATCGACTTTCCCTTTTAAGTCGAGCAAACGATAGTCGACACCTGTATCGAGAACGGCTACTTTCACAGCCCGACCAGGAAGTATTAACGCTTCGTAGCGATCAAGACCAATCCCGGCATCTTGGAACGGCTTGAGAACCGATTTTGAGTTAATAGACCATTGATAATCGAGGCTTACGTCTGTCGCGAACGACTTGTACGTCTGGACCGGTTCGATATATTCCACGTTCCGATCCGATTCGAGCGTCGACTTCGCCTGTGCCTGCATCTTCGTAGAAGCTTCCTCTACGTCGACGAGCGCAAAGTAATCCGATGGCGAACCGATGGCGATTCGCTCGGCCGATACGTTATTCATCGCATTCATCTTGCCAAGGAACTTACTCGGTGACGATTTGTATTTGACGATATAGCGCGGTGCGTCCTGACCGTCTGTTTGAATCGTCATCCCGATTTTCCCAAAGAGATCTGACAGCGGTGTGCCCGCGAGCGAATCCATCTCGAGCGCCGTCGCGATTTCACCGATCTCACTTTGAAGCGCCGTCGGGACGCTTCCATCGACAAGTGCATGAAGGCGTTTGATTGCCGCCGCATCTTGCGTTTTCAACGTGTAGTCTTTTTTGTCGACAAGCGCCGTCATCAATGGACGGAGTGTCTTCAAATCTGTCAGTGCCGCTTTTCGTTTTTCCCCATCAAACGTGATGGCTTTGACGATGTATGGCGAAGCACGGTAATAAAGTGCTGATAAGTCACGACCTTCTTGCGACTTGCCAAGTACTTCAGATTGCACGCGACGGATGAGTTTAAGCATCGAGTCGCGTTCTGGTGCCGGTTGTACGATTGATTCGACGGCACACATGTCACCACCGACTTGTTCATATTTCACCGGAAGTTTGACCGGGTTGACGACGAGCTTGATCTCTGAAGCGAACATCGAGAGGTCAGGTGCCGGCGGCTCTTCACCCTCACCTGGTTCTCCTTCAATCGGCTCTTCGCCTTCTGCTAGCACCACTTCTTCTGGCAGATCTTCTGACGGAATGTCCATCATCCCATCACCGAGTTCCATCGGCATATACTCGACCTTGATGTAATATGGACCTTCCCATGCGAACGGGAACGCAACCTTGGCCGTCTGTTCTCCCTCTTCTTTCGTCGCACTCGCGCGATAACGATCGAACGTCTCATCTTTTGCTGCCATCTCGGCGCTAGGATAGATGCTGATGTTCGCGAGCTTGGAAGATTCGAACGTGACTTCCATATGTGTCATCGCTGACGCAATCCGTTCCATCTTGAACCAATACGTGTTGACCGGTTCGACTCCGGTCGTGAACTCGACCGCTTCTCCCGGACTGAGTAGGGTGGCTTCCTTCATCCCTTCCCCTTTGTCGGCTGATACCGGTGGGAGGAACGATAGGACGAGGACGAGAATTGTCATCATCGCCACGAACTGTTTGAACCTTGTTTTCATAGTTTCCCCTCTTTCATTTCATCTTGGAGTGTATGCTCCAAATCGTTCTACGGAATATATCGGTTAATGTTTCAAAAATGTAACAAAAATGTTTCGACAAGATGTCGACAAATATATGCATTAAAAAAGACACCTCTTTTTTCAAGAAGTGTCTTCACGTTATTCGTTGATCATCGTCGCTTGACCGCCTTGCCAGAGCCAGTCGTCGCCTTCTTTTATATACAAGTGGAGCGCCCAAAAGCGTCCTTCGTATGCATTCGTACCAAGAATGAACCGTTCTTCGAGCAAGACTTTCACGATTGCGAGGTCCGCCGTCACGGTTTCATCGAACGTCACCGTTTCTTGGGCGATCCATTGAATCGCAGTCGGGTCGACGTATTGATCGAGGAACGTTTCTTTATCAAACTGACGTCCGCTCGAGTCGACATACCGAAACGAGTCGTGCATCAAGTCACGCATCGCGTCGAGGTCACCTGCGACTTGTTTCGTCGCACGGTCGTCAGAAAGTTGTTTCATGTTGAGTGTCTCCATCGGTGCACCTTCCTTTCACAGTCCATCATAGCATAATTTATTTATTTTTCAGATACCTGTCGCTTTTGAGTCTTGACAAGGAGGCTTCATCCCGTTAAAGTAACGATAACATTCATACGAACTCGCGATGAGAAAGAAGAGTAGCGCGAAGGGACGTCTCCAGAAAGCCGGTGGTCGATGCGAACCGGTGTCGTGCCTTGCGTGAATGGGCTTTTGAGCGTTCAGACCGACATGTAGGCTCTGACGGGTCCTCCCGTTATCGGGGACAGCGAATGATGGTTCGCGATGAGTGGGAAGACACGGCGTCTTTCAACGAAGGTGGCAACACGGGGAATCTCCTCGTCCTTCATGTCCGATTGGGCATGTGGGGCGGGGAGATTTTTTAGTTTAAGGAGGAGATTTCGATGCAACAACTGATCATCAATGGCGACGAATTGACACCGGTGGCAATCTTTCACCGTCTGCAAGGTGAACGAAAGATATTACTCGAGAGTCGGGCGGAAGGGAAGCACGGGCGTTACTCGATTATCGCGGCGAACCCGGTCGAGACGATTCGGGTCGACGGGAACGACGTGACCGATTCAACCGGTACCATCTATGCGGACGATCCGCTCCATGCCCTATCCGAACGCATCACCCGTGACGACTTCACTGCACCGTATCCGTTCATCGGGGGCGCCGTCGGCTATATCGGGTACGATTTGCTTCGGGTATATGAACCGATTCCGAACACACCGACCGAGACGCGCGACTTACCCGACGCCCTCTTCCAACGCTATGAGACAATCGTCTTATACGACCACCTTGAAGAGCAAGTCATCTTGATCGATACGAGTGAAACGGATGCTACGATGCGACTCGAATCCATCCGTGGGCAACTAGAGACACCGGAAACGCATGCCCTTGAACCGGTCGTTCGGACGAGCGAACACATCTTGACGACAAAAGATGAATTCATCGACCGCGTGCTCCAAGCGAAAGAGGCCATCCTCGCGGGCGAGGTGTTCCAACTCGTATTGTCGCAGCGAATCGATGCCACATTCACCGGAGACCCGTTCCACTTTTATCGGACACTTCGAAAACAAAATCCGAGCCCATACTTGTTCTACATCGACCTCGGGGAAGCAATCGTCCTCGGTGCCTCACCCGAAAGTCTCGTCCGTGTCGAAAATGGAACGGTGACGACGAACCCGATTGCCGGGACACGCCCACGTGGGAAGACGGTCGATGAAGACATGCGTCATGAGGAGTCACTTCTCCAGGATGAGAAGGAACTGGCTGAGCACCGGATGCTTCTCGATCTCGGACGAAACGATATCGGTCGTGTCGCCAAGGTCGGTACGGTCACCATCCCGAAACACATTGAGCTCGAACGATTCAAAAATGTGATGCACCTCGTCTCCGAAGTCGAAGGTGAGCTACGTGACGGCGTCACGCCGATCGATGCGCTCCGTGCCTGTCTTCCCGCTGGTACCGTTTCGGGTGCCCCAAAGATTCGGGCAATGCAGCTCATTGATGAACTAGAGACAGTGAAGCGTGAAGTGTACGCCGGGGCGGTCGGTTATCTCGACGTCCGTGGCGGCTTCGATTTTGCCCTCGCCATCCGAACGATGGTCATTCAAGGTGACACGGCCCACGTTCAAGCCGGTGCCGGCATCGTCTATGACTCGGACCCCGTATCAGAATATGAAGAAACGTTGCATAAAGCCAAATCCCTTTTGGAGGTGTTCGCATGATTCTCCTCATCGACAACTACGATTCGTTCACGTATAACGTCTATCAGGACGTCGCCCGATTCAGTGACGTCTGTGTCATTCGCAATGATGAACATACTATAGAAGAAATCCGTCGAATGAATCCGAGTGGGATCATCCTTTCCCCGGGTCCCGGTGGTCCAAAAGATGCCGGTGTTTCGCTTGCGGTCGTCCGACAATTGTCGGGATACGTCCCGATTCTCGGTGTCTGTCTCGGGCATCAGGTCATCGCCGAGGCGTTCGGTGGTGTCGTTGGTCGAGCGAACGAGGTCATGCATGGGAAGGTGTCCCGAATCAATACGGCACCGAGCATCTTATTCGAAGGTTTGTCGATGGACGTCATGCGCTATCACTCGCTCGTCGTACAAGAGACCGACTTGATCGTCACAGCGGAGACGACAGATGGCGTCATCATGGCACTCGAACACCCGACCCATCCGACGTATGGCGTCCAGTTCCATCCCGAGTCGATCGGGACACCGGATGGCCGTGGCATCTTTGAACGGTTCGTCCAGTTGTGCACGAAAAAACCGGGGAACGTTTCCCCGGTTTGAGTGTCATCCTAAAAAGTCCTCACGTTGAAAATCATGCTTGTCGATCTTGATATTGTCACAGGCCACCCCGTTCGTCCGGAGCACATGGATTGTCTCGCGCAACAGTTCGTCACTGCCGACGACATAGAATAATCCGTTTTGATCGGCAGCCAACGCTTCAATTCGTTCATAGTAGTCTTTCCGACTCGGCACGAACTCTGAAGTGAAGTGCTCGTTCGATTCAAAGACGTCACCGAACAGATACGCCTTCGACGAATCGACGTTCAACGAATGGAGATGCGGCACGCCTTCCCCGTTCGCCAAATAGTCGAGGACAATCGGACGGAACGTTGCGAGACCGACACCTGCTGATAACAGGTAGATGTTTTTCCCGCTCCGCTCGAGCGGGACGTTTGAATGTGTCTTGAACAAGGCGACCTTGTCCCCAGGCACCATGTCGCGAAGGGTAGATTTGAATGGTGAACAGTCTGACTTGATGCGGGTCGTGATCCCGATTGCCCCTTCGTGCGGCAATGTGGAGATCGACATGTGGCGGACGAGGCTCCGGTCTGGCTTGTCTCCCGCATTGAACCCTTCAAGCGCGAGATGCGTGTGCGCCCCTTCTTGCCACGTGAACTCAGGTGGCAACGCGAGATAGAACGTGTATGTATTGGGTGCTTCGTTTACGACTTTTGTGATTGGTGTCCAGTCAATTTTCATGTGAATTCTCCCTTTCGTTAATACACCGCAATCGGCCCATACGGCCCTTCGATGATTTCGAGTTTCGTCTCAAAAATATCCGATAAAATCTTTGCGTCCATAATCTCATCGACCGTTCCGAATGCAGCGATTTGCCCGTCCTTCATCGCACAGATGCGGTCCGAATACTTCGCTGCGAAGTTGATATCGTGAAGCACCGTGACGATTGTCCGTCCAAACTCGTCGGCGACGTGACGTAAGTATTCCATCATCTGGACCGAACGAGCGATATCTAGGTTATTCAGCGGCTCATCGAGGAGGACGTACTCCGTTTCCTGACAGAGCACCATCGCCACATACGCCCGCTGTCTTTGTCCCCCTGAGAGTTCGTCGAGATAACGATTCTCGAGCGCTGTTAAGTCGAGGAAGTCGATATATTTGGAGATGATGGCCTCATCTTCTTTCGTGAGCCGCCCTTTCGAGTACGGGAAACGACCGAAGCCTGCGAGTTGCCGGACTGTGAGGCGCGTCACGAAATGGTTCTCCTGACGAAGAATCGTGATAATTTTCGCCAAGTCCTTCGACTTCGTGCTCGATACGTCCATCCCGGCGACTTGAATCTGTCCTTCATCTAAGTTGAGCAACCGCCCAATCATCATGAGCGTCGTCGACTTCCCTGCCCCGTTCGGCCCGATGAGTGAAGTGAACCCGGCTTTTGGGATGTCGAGTGTGAGCGGTCCGATGTGGACGTCGTCTGTATACGATTTTTTGACTTGTTCGATTTGAATCATAGCGACCTCTTTCGTAAAATGACGGCCAAGAAGATGAGTCCGCCGAATAGTTCGATGATGACGGAGACGACACTTGGCGTCTGGAATATGTGATACATGAAGAAATACGCGCTCGTCAGGACGAAGAACCCTAACGCGAACGCCATCGGGAAGACGTACTTATGGTCATATGTCGAAGCGACCTGATAACTGAGTGTCGCCACCAAAAAGCCGAAGAACGTGAGCGGCCCGATGAGCGCTGTCGAGACCGACATGAGGAGTGAGATCAAGACGAGCGTATAGATGACGCTTCTCCGATGATTCACCCCAAACGTCGTCGCGACGTCCTTACCGAGTGCGACAATGTTCAAGCGATTTGAGAACAGGAACAAGAGTGTCCCGGCAATGATGACAATCGGGATGACGATCGGGAAGTATGCCACGTCGGCATTCGTCACCGAACCGAACAGTCGTGCCTGCAGGATATCGAACTCGGACGGTGCGAGCATGCGGCGCATGAACGACGACACCGAGTTCAGTCCCGTCCCGATGATGATTCCAACAAGCAACATGAGTTGAAGGTTGGCGTATTTCCCCGATAAGAGCCATCCATATAAGAGAAGACTCATCGTCACCATGAGCCCGACTTGCGTCAAGAAGGCGCCCGTCCCCGAGAATCCGATTAACGCCCCCGCCCCGAAGAAAAACACCATGCTCGTCTGAATCGTCGAGTAGAGCGCATCGAACCCGAGTAACGACGGCGTGATGATGCGGTTGTTCGTCACCGAATGGAAGGCGATCGTAGCAAGACTTTGGCACAGTGCCGCAATCAACATCGTCACAATGGCGACGATTCGACGTTCGACGACCGGAACGAATGACGGCGAATCGATGGAGACTGGGTTGTTGTAAAGGAGAAGGCCGAGCGCGCACAAGAGGCCCCCGAGAATAAACGCACTTAAAAAGAGCCAGTAGCGCCGTGAAGCCCGTTTTGATTGAAACGCCGAGGCATGACGTTCTTCCCTCAAATCCCCGACTTTCACTTCAACACCATCTCGTTCAATGACCGTACTCATCGAACCCCTCCCTTTTTCCGTTGCCTCAATAAAATCATGATAAAGACGAACGCACCGACCGTCCCGAGAATAAGGGAGACCGGGAGTTCGAACGGCATGATGATCGTCCGCGAGATTAAGTCACTCACGAGAATCGCACCCATCCCAACAAGACAGACCCACGGCAGATTGCTGCGTAAGTCATCCCCTCGGAACATCGAGACGAGGTTCGGGACGATGAGGCCGAGGAATGGTAAATTCCCGATGACCGTCGCCACGACGCCGACCGATAAGGCGATGAGCCCGGTCGCAATCATCATCAATTGGTTGTAATTCACGCCAAGACTCGTTGCAATGTCTTCTCCGAGCCCGGCGAGCGTCAAGCGGTTCGCCAGTAGAAAGATGAGTACCGTCACGACGATGATGACCCATAAATATTCATAGCGCCCAATCTGCACCGAAGCGAATGATCCGACGAACCAGCCCTCGATTGCTTGGCTTGCGCGGAAAAACAGGCCGAGGAACGTCGAGATGGCGGAGATGACCGCCCCTAACATGAGCCCGATAATCGGCACGATGAGAGACGAGCGAAGTTTGACCGAACGTAAGAACCAGAAGAAGACCATCGTTCCGATGAACGAAAAGACGATGGCCCCGGTCATCCGCATCATGAGGCTCGGTGCTGGAACGAGCAAGTACACGGTAAGTAAACCGAGTCCTGCCCATTCGAGCGTCCCGGTCGTCGTCGGTTCGACGAGCCGATTTTGGGTGATGAGCTGCATGACGAGCCCCGCCATCGCCATCGCCGCACCCGTCAACATGAGCGCAACCGTACGTGGGACGCGGGTGATCCAAAACATATCGAAGCCGTCTGTCCGGGATAAGTCATATACTCCGGTAAAGAGTGACAGCACCGCCAAACCGAGGACGATGATAACGGTGACAACGAACGACTTCGTCCACAATTTAGAAAAGGAGGGCTGAGACGTCGTCTCAACCCTAGCTGTCAACGGTTTTTGCATAATCGAACCTTACTTCGTGAGCGCTTCCGTGACACTGTTGAAGAATTCAGAGTACGTTTGAATCGATTCGTTCAAGTACGTATCTTTCGGCGCGTAAACGATTTGATCTTCAGTCACAGCTGTTGTTTTTTGAAGGGCCGGAGCGTTATCGATGACATCCTCTGCTGGTACGGCGCCTTCTGCATCACCAAGTGGTGCGTCGCGGTCGAGAACGAACAACCAGTCCGGATTGCTTTCCGCAATCGCTTCGACCGATACTTCATCACCTTCGTGGTCTCCCGTCTTCTTCTCGACTTCAAGTGCCGGTACCCATCCGAAGATGTCGTACATCGGTCCGAACACACGTCCCGTCACCGGTGCTGAGAATCCGATGTCTCCGCCCGATACGATGACTGACATGATTGTGTCTTCTCCGTTATATGCTGCTTTCGCGTCTTCGATCGACTTGTCGAGGTCCGCTACGATTGTTTCGGCTTCTGTGTTTTTGTCAAAGATTTTCCCGAGCGTGAGCGTCGTGTCTGTCAATCCTTTGACTAAAATCTCACCCGGTGTACCTGAATCTTCTGGGATCTCGATGTTCAAATCGATGACCGCTGCCTCTGGTACTAATTTTTTGATGTCCTCGTAGTAATCCGCGAAACGTTGACCGACGATGACGACGTCCGGGTCCACTCCCGCAATCGCCTCTAAGTTCGGCTCAAAGTGCATGCCAACGTCTGCGATATCCTTGTCTGTTGCATATGGTGACTCAGCCGGAAGGAGTCCAATTGGTGCCGCCACCAAGTCGATATCCCATGCTGCTAATGTTTCGAATGTCCGGTTATCAAGGGCGACGACCTTCTCCGGATTGACCGGTACCTCGATTGTGCCGTGTGCGTCTGTAATCTCGACTGTCTCTGTTTTTGTTGCGCCGTCGACGTTCTCTTCTTGCTTCGTCTCGCTCGTGCCGCCACATGCCGCGAGTACGAAGACGAGCAACGTCAACATGAGTGAAAGTTTAAATTTCCCCACTTTATCCATCTCCTCTGTATGTAAATTTCAATGATTCTCACACTCGGAATGAGTCACGCTGATTATGTATGTCTTTCTATTCGCTCTCATTTTAAGTGATAATGATTATCATTGTCGTTTTCATCAAGTAGCATAACAAACAAAATTAGGATGCGCAACGCCAAATTGACAAGATTCGGATAGGAGAATTCTTCCTTCTATAAAAGCGCACAAAAAAAAAGAAAGTGGAGATTTCCGCTTTCTTAAACCAAATAATAAAGTAGACCATCTGTAAAATAGTCGAGAAGGTCAAGTAATGTGAAGAAGAAAGCCGCAATCAAATAAATGACTCGATCATTTCTGTCCAATCGACTCCACATGAACAGCAGAATCACCAATCCAATTGGGCCAAAAATCAGACAACCAATTAAAAATGGGACCGTTCGTGCAACAAAGGGTAATTTTTTCTCATTTTCAGTCATTTCACTCACGCCTCCGAGATCCCGTTCGCCAGTAGCAACAGGTAAATCCAAATCGATAACGGAATGATCAATCCGATGTTCGTAAGAATCGTGTATATTTTGACCAATTGATCTTTCAAGAACAATCCCCAAATCAACGTGACGAACAATAAGACATCAATCGCAACATACACCCAGATGACCGTCATCAACTCGAGGTTCGGAAATACCCGTCCGTTCAGAGTGAAGAAGGTGATGATCGTCAAGATAAATAGTCCGAGCGTCGCGTATAGTGGTGCGTATCGCCTCTTCATACGAGCATCGCCCGCTTCCGTCTGACCATCTCAAGACAGCGGCGAACACACGTATCGACATAGCCGTCGAACTAGTGCGGCAAGAACATCGTATATGTCCCTTCTTCTGTCATCGCTGCGTCCCGCTCGACTTTTGCGATTAGTTCATCGAAAGTCGGATTCCCTTTCAATCGTTCGAAATCAAACTTCCCGAGTCGTTTCGACAGGCGGGCGTTATACGCATCAAAGTCCGCATAATAGGCAGCCTGTTTTTCTGGATGCTGGGTGATGACTTCCTTCAACCAACTTTTATAGAACCCTTGCAACCAAATCTCATCCGCGACAAGATGGGCATAGTAGCCGAGTCGAAATGAGATGTCTTCTCCTTCACTATCACGCCAATATTGATTGAGATCGAGACGACGTGATAAATCGTCGTGACGCCCCGCATAGTAATGTGAATCTCCTTTTTCGGTCGTCGCGTCCGGTGCGAGACTTCCTAGAATGAATGCTACCTCATCGAGTTCTGGTAACTCTTCTGCCATCTCACTCGCGATCACGAGATGCATCAAATGTGAGCCCATATCAACACCCCCTTTCCCACATTATTCCACCAGTCATTTCGCTAGACAACCTGAATCAATATTTGATAGGATGACTTTACTAAACGGTCAGTAAAGTAAAAGTGAGGTGCGAATAGATGAGTAAAAAGCAATTATTGTTACAAACGGCCGCTCAAATGATTCGAGAGGACGGCATCAGTCAGTTGTCGCTCGAGCGATTGGCGACGAAAGCGGGCATCACAAAAGCCGGTGTCCTCTATCATTTTGACAGTAAGGCCAACTTGTTGCGTCAGATGAATGAGCTCGCAATTGAGACGTTCGAAACCCGAATCAAAGAACATCTGTCGGATGGTCCGTATCCGTTCACACGTGCATACGCCCTCGCCACATTAGATGATGTCGACCATGGGGACACGGACCTCATCGCCGTCTTCATCTCGTCCCAAGAGGATGCGGCGAGCGAATCGATTTGGAGTAAGGTCTCGACTGATTGGAATGAAAAATTTGCAGTCGACGGACCAGATCAAGATGCGATTTTAAAACTAAGACTTCTTTGCGATGGGTTCTGGTTTGCCGTTTTGTACGGATATAGCGAATCGTTCAAAGATCGCGCAGCGAACCTCATCCGAGAGGCCTGTGATGAGTTGATTCAAGGAGGTTCCTAACATGGGATTCATCTATTTGATCGGGGCCATCGCCTCGGAACTGTTCGGGTCGAGCATGTTGAAAGTGAACGCCACCTCGACGAGCCGGCTTCCGATTCTCGGGGTCGCGTTTGGCTACGGGACGGCGTTTTATTTATTGTCGCTCGCCCTCTTCACCATTCCGCTCAGTTTCGCCTATGCGTTTTGGAGTGGGGTCGGGACGGCACTCACGGCGGTGATTGGGTTTGTCGTCTTCCGTGAACAAATCAGTCGTCAAAAAATTGCTGGAATCGGGCTCGTCATCATCGGGCTTGTCTTGATGAAAGTGTGAGGTGAATCGGAATGAAAGCATATCTCTTATTATTCTTTTCAATCGGATTCGAGGTGCTCGGAACATCGATGTTGAAGCTATCGGACGGGTTTACGAATCTGGTTCCAAGCGCCATTCTGTTAGTCAGTTTTGCTGCCTCGTTCACCCTCATGGGAATCGTCTTGAAGACGATTCCGCTCAGTATCGCCTATAGCATCTGGGCCGGACTCGGAACGGTAGCGACGGGTCTCATCGGGGTATTCGTGTATGGAGAAGTCCTCTCCGCATTGAACGGCATCGGTCTCTTATTGATCGTCCTCGGTGTCATCGTGATGAATCAACGAAGAGAGGAAGTCGTGACATGAACGAGTTGACAGATCATCTTCAAACACTGGAAGAAGCGTTACTCTCGACGGAAGTCAGACAGTCGACGGAGCGATTGCGTGAACTGTTGACCGACGACTTCTTTGAAATCGGTAGCTCGGGACGGATCCTGTATCAAGACTGGAATCAATCGACACTCCAGCTCGACCCGATCGAGGCCGTGTTATCCGAATTCACGTTGCATCCGTTAACGAAAGGTCACGTCTTGGTGACGTATCGTCTCGTTCAACCAGTATTGAAGCGCGAAACACGCCGTAGCTCGATTTGGGTATTCGTGGATGGACGTTGGAAGATGCGATTCCACCAAGGCACGGTCGTCCCGCCGGAGGCAACTTGATTGCCGAACATCCTCACCTTCCGCTACGCTGAATAGGAAATCATGCGTGATGAAAGGGGAAATACAGAATGAACATTCTACTCGTTGGGGCAAGCGGTACGGTCGGTCAGGCCGTCGCGAAAGAGTTGGAGAAAACACATACGATCATCCGGGCTGGACGTAACGGGGCGGACGTTCAAGTGGACCTCACTTCTGAAGACAGCATCCGCCAGATGTATGAGACGGTTGGCCAAGTTGACGCGGTCATCAGTACAGCGGGCAGCACACATTTCGGCCCACTTTCCGAGATGACGCCTGCAGATAATCAGAAGAGTATCGATAGCAAGATCAAAGGGCAGGTCAACCTCGTCCTTCTCGGGCTCGATCATGTGAACGATGGCGGCAGTTTCACACTGACGAGCGGAATCTTGATGGACGATCCCATCAAAGAAGGTGCATCGGCGGCACTCGCGAACGGTGCCATCAAAGGATTCGTGACCGGCGCGGCGATTGAGATGCCACGGGGCATCCGTATCAACAACGTCAGTCCAAACGTCCTCGTCGAAGCCCTCGATTCATATGGACCTTATTTCCGTGGTTACGAGGCGGTACCAGGTGAGCGGGTCGCCCTCGCCTACGTGAAGAGCGTCGAAGGCGCACAGACCGGACAGACGTACGAAGTGTATTAACAGCAAAGCATCTCTTAGCGAGGTGCTTTTTTCGTACCGTGAACTTTATTTTACGTACTCATTTATAAGAACTCCGCTATACTCGGGACATCTTATACCCGAGAAGGGTTGAATGTTCATGAATCACAAAACACTGCGCGATCTTTTCGACGTTCCTCCACCATACGTCCGTCATCCGTTCCCAAGTCGACTACTTCGCTTCATCGGTCGTCCAAAGCGTCCGGAACAATCGACCATCGAGGCCGTCTTCCGTGTCGGTGGCTTTGGTGTGTTTGAAGTGAGTACCCTGACCTTTTTTGAAAATGGTACCGTCCTTCGTCACATCGAACAATCTAATCTATCGATATCCGAAGAATTTGGACTGAAGTATTTCGAAGGCGAAGAAGCAGAACACATCCGTATGACGTTTGAATCACTCGGAACGAATCGCTGACCAGCCATGTTCGAAGAACCCGAAGGCGTCATCACTATAGATGGTACACAGTGGAATCTCAGTGTATACGCCAACGGAAAGCTGATTCACGAACATAGCGGCAGTAACGCCTACCCAGACCAATGGAGACTATTGACTCAGCTATTCGGTATTTCTTGAAGAACGACAAAGGGAGCATCCGCGCTGGATACTCCCTTTCTTTATAACGCTTGAATCATTTCGATCCGATTACCGAACGGGTCTCGGAACTCGAATCGGTCGAACCCTGGAATCGGGATGCCTTCCGAGTAAGTAATCTCCTTCTCTCGAAGCGCTGTCTTCCAGTGACCTAAATCCGTCACAGCATACGCAATATGTGCTTTCGTCTTCTGTCGTTCCACGTTGTCCTCTGCCCCGACATGGACGGAACGGTCGCCGACCTGAAGCCAAAATCCACCTCGTCCTTTCAGTGAGTCCGGCTTCTCGATTTCATGTAGACCAAGAAAGTCACAATAGAATGCCTTCGCCTCTTGTTCCGCTCCAGTTGGAATCGTGAGCTGGACGTGATGAATTCCTGTGATCATGCCTCATTTCCCCTTCCGATAGGTCAGTCCGATATACTGCATCTTCTCGTTGAACAGACGTGGATACGCCAAATAGCCGACGAGCGTCGCCGAAATAGAAGCGGTCGTCAAAATTAAGAACAGAATCAAAAGTTGGTATAGTACCGCTTCCATCGGGTCGGCTCCACCGATGATGAGACCGCTCATCATCCCCGGCAGTTGGACGAGTCCCATCGTCTTTTGCGCCTCGACGGTCGGAATCATGCTCGTGCGAATCGCATTCTTCAAACTGCGGTCGATGGCCACTTTCGGTGTCCCGCCGAGTGAGAGGATGAGTTCGATGACGTCATCACTCCGCTCGACCTCGTCTTTAAACTTGTTCAAGAAGAGGAGCGACAACACCATACTGTTCCCGATGACCATCCCACTGATTGGAATGACCTTTTCCGGTTCAAACGGAATGATCCCAAGCCCGAGCATGAGCCCCATCGTCAGCGCTTCGATTGTCACGAGCGTCAAGACGATGATCCACATGATACCTGGTATCCCGTCCCCTTTTCGTCGAATGTTCTGTGTCGCCGCGACAATCATCAGTAAGATCATTAGCAGCATGAAAATCGGACTATCGCTCTCAAAGACGAACGTCAGGATATAGCCGATAATCAATAACTGAATGATAGAGCGGACGGTCGCAATGATAATATCACGCTCGAGCCCAAGTCGTAGGACGAGTGTCAAGGCGAGCGGGATGACGACGAAGATGAGCGCTGTCGCGAGTTCAATGTATGACATCAATCTTCCCCCCTGACGAATTGTTGGATGACAGGGTTGTCCGACTCATCGATGAACGAGGCGTCCCCGTAAGCAAGCAGTTCCCCGTCCTTCAAGAACCACATGTCGTCACTCACCCGACGCGCCTGATCTAAGTCATGGGTGATCCAGATGACGGTTACGCCGTACGATTGTTGCAGTTTTCGGATGAGTCGCTCAATCTCTTTCACCGTCCGATAATCGAGGCTCGCCGTGATCTCATCGAGCAAGAGCACGTCCGGTTTATTGACGAGCGTCCGGGCGATGGCGACCCGACTTCGTTCTCCGCCTGACAGTGATTTGACGGGTTGATTGAGGAGCGCCTCACTCAAGTCGACGCGATGGAGCAACTCGGCAGCACGGTCGCGGTCGAGCGTCTCGTTGAAGATGGCTTTTGGAAGATTCAAGTTGTCATATACCGTCCCTTGAATCATCGGTGCACTTTGGAACGCCATCCCGATTTTCTTTCGCAGTTCGAGGATGTCCATCTCCGCAATATCTTCCCCTTTGAATAAAATCGTGCCCGTATCGGGTGAAAGCAATCCGTTAATATGCTTCAGACACGTCGTTTTGCCGGCGCCACTTGGTCCGACGAACGTCGTGATCCGCCCTTCCCGAAATGTCCCGGACACATGGTGCAGGATGTCTTGATGACTCACATCTTTGAATTCAATGATTGACATACTTCTCTCGCCTCCTGGTTCTAGTGTACAGAAAAGAGAGGATGAGGTGGTCCAGAATGCAGTCCGGAATCGGCTATCCAAGAAAATCAATCATTAGCAGTTTACTGTTTCGGTATGTACATTTCTAAGGCAGAAATGGTGGAGGAAGGATCTGAGTCATTTCTTCTTTTAATTCCTCTTTGAATCTATTCATTTCACAATCATTCATATAAAAGATTAATTCACGTGGTTTACCTGTCTGGAAACGGAGCATGAACCTATATAGAACTACCTCTTCACGTTCAATTGTCATTCTAAAAATCGGTTCAACAGGATTGAGAATGAATTTGTTCAGTTCTCCGTCTAACATGAGCGCAATTTGTGAAATCAGATATTCATACTCCGATTTCATGAGTAAAGCACCGTAAAAGTGAAAACTCCCCCTCGATTCGACCGATAACGCTAACGTTGAAAAAATAAATGGATCGTCTTCCTTTTCTTCATATTTTCGAGGAAAGAGTTCAAAAAACAATGCAGCACGCTCTACGATCGCCATTTCTTACACCTTCTTTGCAAATAAAATCTATGCTAGACCATCTTTGTTATTGCTGGAGGATCAGCGGATAGCACTTCAATCACATCATTTGATGTAAGAAAAACATAGTGCTCCACTTTACCCATGCCCTCATATCTTCCCAACGACTCTTGGGCAAACCATTCCAGATAACTAGAATTTTTCATTTTGAATAATGTCCAATTCCCGTACTCAAGATGTGCATAATGCTGATGCAGATGCTCTAACGTCCTTAATCGAGAACCTTCATCCGAGTTTCGATAAGAAAGTACAAGACCATCAAACAGAAATGAATATTTCTGCCCCTCTGTTTCGTCACTTAAGATAATTCGCAAAGAATCACCATCGTCCAATAGTGACTCTTTATACAGACATGCTGGAATGGATTCTAACGGAATCCATTTTTCCCATTCATTCATCTAGCTGCCCCCACTCGTCATTCATTCACTTGAATTTATTTTCTTCGATTTTTAGAGCGAATTCCCAACCCTAAAAGTAAGAGACCAAAAATCAGGAAACCAACAAATGTAGTTACGGTCATATTTGTCACCTTTCGAATCATGTCATCTGTTACAACATTCGAGTTACATTTTGAAATCCCTTGTCCGTATAATGTGTTCATTTCCTACTCATTTCCTTGATAAACATAGTCATCTCAGAACAAAATGAACATGTTTATCGTGCTTAAACATAGTCATGTTCACTCAAAATGCCCATGATTCTTTTTGTTATAGGTGAAACGAACAAAGCGCCCGACCGTTTCCATACGAAACAGTCGAGCGCTTTTGTTAATTATAATTTCGTTCGATGACGAAGCTCGTCTTATCCCCACGGAAATAGGAACGCGAGTATTCAATCGCCCGTCCGGATTCATCTTCTGTCACCGTCTCGATATGGAAGCATGGCGACCCAAGTGGGCAGTTGAGGAGCGTACTCACTTTCTCGTCGGCAAGGGCGATCTCCAATGCCTCGGTCGTCTTGGCGACATGGACGTCGTGCACCTCAGCGAGTGTTCGGAAGAGCGAATGCTCCGCCTGCTCCTTCGTGATCCCTGGAGCAATCTTCCACGGAATGAACGAGACCTCGTACTGTGTCGGTTCTCCATCTGCATGACGAATCCGCTCGATTTTTTGAATCGGTGCATTGTCCTCTGTTTCAAACACCGATGCGATTTGACCGGATGCCGAGATGACGGAGATATCGATCAACGCGACTTGGCCACGCTTCCCTTGGACAGCAAGCTGGGCCGCATAGTTGTTCGGCGTATACGACAGCGTCTGCTGAACTTTCTTTCCGGCGACAAATGTCCCGCGACCTTGCTGACGGACCAGATAGCCTTCTGTCGTCAACTGGTTGAGAGCACCGCGCACCGTCGTCCGGCTCACATCGAACTCCTCACAAAGCGCGTACTCCGTCGGAAATTTCTCCCCTTCTTTATAGTGTCCGCTTTTGATGCGGGACAACAATTCATCCTTGATTGCGGTTTGGAGCGTCGATTGCGACATACCTCCATCTCCTTTACGTTGGGTTGGTTCCTTTATTGTGATACAGCAGACATACAATTGCAAATACAAAAAACAAATTGTATTATTTGTATTTTTTATATTGCCGAAAGTTGTACTATTTGTTATATTTGTTACGACAAAAAGAAATCGCTTTCAAAAGGAGGAGTTGGCACCATGGCAGTCAAGGTCGTCATCATCGGCGGTGGATCAAGTTACACCCCAGAAATCATCGAAGGATTGATTGATCGGCAAGCATCGTTCCCTGTTCGTGAGATCGTGCTCGTCGATATCGAAGAAGGGAGGGAGAAACTAGAAATCGTCGGTCGTCTCGCCCAGCGGATGATCGAAAAGGCAAATGCCGAGATCACACTCAGTTGGACGCTCGACCGGAGAGCTGCACTCGTCGGCGCAGATTTTGTTTCGACACAGATACGGGTCGGTGGACTCAAGGCACGTGCGCTCGACGAACGAATTCCGCTCAAACATGGCTTCATCGGACAAGAGACGAATGGCGCAGGTGGATTATTCAAAGCGTTCCGCACCATCCCGGTCTTGATTGACTTGGCGAACGAAGTCGCCGAGATTTGCCCGGACGCCTGGCTCGTCAACTTCACCAATCCAGCAGGAATCGTCACCGAGGCCGTACTCAAGCACTCATCTCATAAGAAGGTCATCGGTGTCTGCAACATCCCGTTCAACATGCGAAACTCGGTCGCAGAGATTCTCGAGACGCCGGTCGAACGAGTCGCGATTGAATTTATCGGATTGAACCATTTCGTCTTCGGTCGTCACGTGTGGGTCGACGGCGTGGATCGGACGCGTGACGTTCTCGCTTCACTCAACGCAGGGAACGACTACTCGCCGGCAAATATCGTCGGTCTCGGATGGAGCGAATCGTTCCTCTCGTCACTCGGCATGTTACCGAACCCGTATCACCAGTACTATTTCCAGACGAAAGATGTGTTGAAAAAAGATCTCGAGGCGTACGAACAAAACGGCACCCGTGCCGAAGTCGTCCAACAAGTCGAGGCGCAGTTGTTCGAGAAATACAAAGATGTCGATCTCGCCGTCAAGCCGGAAGAGCTTGAAAAACGTGGGGGCGCCTACTATTCAGATGCCGCCTGTAATTTGATGGACTCGATTCACAACGACCGTGGCGACATCCAGACGGTCAACACGCTCAACAACGGTACGATTCGAGACTTGCCAGAGGACGCGGTCATCGAAGTGAACGCCGTCATCACGAAGTCGGGTCCTCGTCCGATTTCAATCGGGGCTTTACCGCTCCCGATTCGTGGACTCATCACGAACTTAAAAACGTTTGAACAGCTCGCCATCCAGGCAGCTGTATCCGGTTCTTACGAGGACGCCTACCTTGCCTGCCTCATGAACCCGCTCATCCAAGACGAGAAACGGATCGACCCGCTTCTCAAGGATCTGTTCACAGCGCACGAGGCGTACCTACCCCAATTTAAGAAGGAGGTTTATTCATGAACAAGTTTATTGAAATCGCGGGACGCATCGGGTCCCAAAGGCACTTAGTCGCCATCCGTGACGGGTTCGTCTCCGTCATGCCACTCATCATCGTCGGGTCGCTTGCGGTCCTCATCAACAACTTCCCTGCTGTCAACATCGGTAGTCTCTCACTCGACTTCGTCGGCTCAATGAACAACATGTTCGGCGAAGGAAACTGGCAAGGACTCGGCGGAAGCATCTGGAACGCTTCTTTCGCCATACTCGGTCTACTGATCGCCTTCTCGATCGGGTATAACTTGGCCCGTTCGTACGGGATTGACGGACTTGCGGCGGGGATTTTGTCGCTCGCCTCATACATCATGCTCGTACCTGTCACCGCTGACTGGGGTCTGAACTTTGCATGGCTCGGCGCCCAAGGACTCTTCGTCGCCATCATCGTCTCCATTCTCGTCACGGAGATGTTCCGCTATCTCATCAATACGAAATTGACCATCAAGATGCCAGAAGGTGTACCAGGTGGGGTCACACGTTCGTTCCAAGCGCTCATCCCATCGATGATCATCTTGACGGTCGTCGCAGGTTTCCAACTGTTCATGACGCTCGTCGTCGAACTCAGTGTCTTTGAAGTCATCTTCAAAGCGATTCAACAACCGCTTCAAGGATTCGGGGACTCGCTCCCAGCTGCCCTTGTCATCGCGTTCTTGAACCACATCCTTTGGTTCTTCGGACTCCACGGGACGAACATCATCGGCGCGGTCATCGAACCGGTTTATCTCCCACTCATCGAACAAAACTTGGCGGCTTTCCAAGCCGGAACGTCTGCATTTGATGTGCCATATACGGTCACAAAACCTTTCTTGGATGCGTTCGTCTTCATGGGTGGATCGGGTACGACGTTCGCGCTCTTACTCGCCATCTTTATCGTCGTCCGGAAGCAACGGAATCACCCGTATCACCAGGTGGCAAAACTCTCGACACCAGCGAGTCTCTTTAACATCAACGAACCGGTCATCTTCGGTCTCCCAATCGTGTTGAACCCGATCATGCTTGTACCGTTCATCTTAGTGCCTGTCACGCTCACAATTATCTCGTACGTCGCACTCTCGACAGGTATGGTTCCGAAGACGGTCGCCATCGTTCCTTGGACGACGCCACCGATCATCAGCGGATACCTCGTTACTGGTGGTAGCGTCCGTGGTGTCTTGCTTCAAATCGTCAACTTGTCGATTGCAACAGCCATGTACATCCCATTCGTCATGGCAGGAGCGAAAGCGATGACAGCCGAAATCAACAAAAACAAAGCTGCAACCGAGGAAGGAGAAAAGATTTCGTGAAAACCGAAACGATTCAAGAACTCTCATTTATGATTATCCTACATGCCGGGAATGCCCGTTCTGCTGCATTTGAAGCCATCGCGGCTGCGAAACGCGGTGAAACAGACACGGCGACAGACAAATTAAAAGAAGCCGATACGGCTTTTCTAGACGCACACAAACTACAGACTGAATTGTTACAAGAAGAGGCACGAGGGAAGACGAGCGATATGAGCGTCCTCCTCGTCCACGCACAAGACCACCTCATGACAGCGATGACCGTGAAAGAACTCGCCGTCGAAATGATTGACATGATCACTCGTTTGAATCGATTGGAGGAAACAACATGAACATCTTACTCGTCTGCTCGGCAGGCATGTCGACATCAATTCTAGTGGAAAAAATGCGAAAAGAAGCTGCGACACGCGGAATCGACGCATCGATTGACGCAATCCCTGAGTCTCGTTTGAAAGAACAGACGAACGTCGATGTCATCTTGATCGGACCACAAGTCCGTTACCTCGAAGGAAAAATCAAATCGTCCGTCGACGTACCGGTCGCGGTCATCGACAACATGGCGTACGGGATGATGAAAGGCGACCTCGTCCTCGACCAGGCACTCGGGCTCGTCAATGCCTAAGACGTTCGTCTTGGTCAACGCCGATGACTTCGGATTGACGATAGGTGTGAACGCCGGCACCTTGGAAAGTCATCTGAATGGAATCGTGAATTCGGCGACGATGATCATGAACGGTCACGCCGTCGAGGAAGCCGTTCAACTCGCAAAACAATATCCATCGCTCCGCGTCGGCGTCCATCTCGTCTTGTCATGGGGCAAACCGCTCGCCGACACGAGTGCGCCCCTTACAAAAGAAGACGGCACGTTCCGCTACACGAGCCGCTTCTTAACCGAGACACCACCTGATCCGGAGCTCGTCTATCTCGAGTGGAAAGCCCAGATTGAGGCGTTCCTCGCGACAGGTCTCCCGCTCGACCATCTCGACAGTCATCACCACGTTCATGGCTGGCCGGTCTTACATGACGTCATCATTCGTCTCGCTGAAGAATATGACACGACGTTTCGGGCCTTAACAACGCTCGGGTCGCGCCGAGACTTGTGGGTGACCGAACGATTTAGTGATCAATTTTACGCGGACGGTGTCTCCCATGTGACGCTTGATGCCATCGAACCTGGAGACTCCATCGAAGTGATGGTACACCCGGCCGAGCTCGACGATCATCTTCCAAGTGTCACTTCTTACCTCGAACCACGCCTCCTCGAAAAGCAGGTATTGGTCGACTATAAGCGCCCAGATTGGTGGGCATGACAAAAGCGGGTTCCCTTAGTGGGGACCCGCCTTTTTTATAGGTCAAATGCTTGTTGAATCTGTGCTGCCGTCTCTTCAGGACTTAAATGGGTGTTGTCGATACGGAGATAATGCTCGACATCCAATTCCCCCGGACGTGAATTCAATCGATACATCGTCGCCGTCTGTTTCAGTTCTGCCTCGGACCAAGCGATGTCTCGCTTCGACGGTTTATGCGTAAGACGATTCTCGGTCGTATTGCGCGCGAGTCGCTCCTCCATCTCCGCCTCGAGCTCGACATAGTAAATGTCCGCCCCGTGTGATTCGAACAAGTCCGTCACGTTCTTCACGTAGTCCCAGTCTTCCTGCATATCGAACGCCCAGACGAATGTGAAAATCATGCCAGGCAGATCACTTTTCGCAACCGATTCGAACAGTTCTTGACGGAACAGCTGGACGAGCCGTTTGCCTTCCGCCGTCCCGTAATTGAAGAACGGTCCGACGAGATCGATTGTCATATGGTTGTGGAATAACTTCAGTCCGGTCCGATCGGCGAGCGTCTGTCCGACGGTCATTTTACCGACGGCTTGTGGACCGAATAAGATGATGAACTTCATTGAATTTCCCCCTGCGTTTTTGACGATTTTACCATGAACGTTCGATTGTAGAACCCTCCTAAAATATTTGTTTACCTCTTTCCAATTGAAGGAATAACCATAACATCGAACTTTATAGAAAGAAGGTGCCCCCGTGACTTGTCCCCACTGCGGAAAGAAGACACGATCGAAAACGGTCTGTCCGACGTGTGGCCGCCGCTCACGTCGCACGATTTGGTTACTCGTCACCCCGCTCGCCATTGCACTCATCGCTTTTGCCGCCTTCATTGGAAATGCCTATTTCACCGATATGTTGCGTTCGACTGACTCGCTCGCCGACCAGGTCGACTTACCGATTGGAGAGGATACGGTTTCTGCTGACGAAGTGACGACCGTTGACTTCGATACGTTACAAGAAAGCCTCTTTACCGTCAGTTATGGAACCGGCTTTTTGGTCAGTTCCCGTGATGTCGTCACCGCGGCCTCGAACGTAGCCGGATTAACGAACATCATCATGTACCATGACGGACAAGCCGTCTCTGGAACAGTCGTCGGTCGTACGAATCTCATTGCCGTCATTCGTATCGAAGAAACCGACAAAACGCCGTTCTTGTTGACACAAGCCATCGCCGCAGAAGATGAGACATTACTTACACTGACAATGAAAGAACGAATCAATGGTACGGTCACATTCGCTGAGAATGGATACATCCGAAACTTTGAATTACCTCGTTATGCGTATGGTAGTCCGCTTCTTTCCGCTTCCGGTCGGGTCGTCGCCATCCACTTGCGAGGAATCGCCTTACCGACTGCTTTATTCGAACGAGATTTACGCACATTGATTGATTCAGACACACCCGCACCACCACCAGTCGAACTCGCCCCCGTCGAGCCGATTCGACCAGATTTGACAGAAGAACCGGTCGTCATCCCGGACACTCCAAGTGTTCCGGAGACACAGCCTGAACTACCACCGGCGACTGAACCGGAAGCACCGGCTGAGGAGAACGTCGAGGAAGAGGTTGTCGAAGAAGAGACCGAACCGGCTACTCCTGAGGTGACACCTGAAGAACCGACAGAACCACCTACAGAGCCAGAAGAACCGGTTGATCCTCCGGAAACGGAAGAGCCGATTGAAGAAGATCCTCCGGTGACAGAACCCGAAGTGCCCACTGAACCTGAGGACCCGGTCGAACCGGAAGAGCCAGCCGAGCCGGAAGAACCGACCACGCTCGAGCCGGATGGTGAAGAGGACTCGGTTGTCGAGGACGACCCAGCCACGGAGGAAGAAGTGGTGGAAGAAGAAAATGTTGAAGAAAACGACACAAGCACACCATCCGAGTGATGATGTGCTTGTCATTTGTCTTGCGTGAATCGTCGTTGCAGATTACCGAGTACTGCCCCGAGTCCGAGTAAAAGGATCGATAGCGCCCAAAACGGAAGTGCGTCTTGCAGTAACCAGACGACGAGTGCGCTGAAGCCAATCACGGCCCCGAGCCATAAAAAGTTACGTTGTCCCATAAGGTTCACCTCGTCCTCATCATAACACATCGATGCGATGCGCCGTCGTCTGCGGCGGCAAGGAACGCGTCATTTGTTCATCGTGCTCGACTTTTACATATTGACCGACAAGAAGTGGTGTTTCTTCAAGAAACTGTTCTTCTAAATGAAACACGATGCCGTCGAACGGCTCTGCCTCTCGTGATGGAGCGACTCGAATTTTCCCTTCCAGCACTTCTGCGATATAACCCGTGAACGTCGCCATGTCCTCCCCTCCTTTTCACGCCTCACTTTCTATTTCCCGTTTTTACAAAAGATGCTACTCCCTTGTTTCAAGAACAAGTATAATGAAGCCACAACGATACTCGTGAGGAGGAGTCCATATGACACACACCATCGATTTACACACCCCAGAATTCCAACGCACGTTCCTCGAAATGATGCTCCTCGGAGAATTGACAGACGAGTATAACAAAGAAGCAATCACGGAGCTTGCAACTCGTGGCGAAACCGCATTTCCGGAAGATCCATTCTTCCCAGCGATGCGTGCCTACCCATATATCCGTGAAGGGAATACCGCACAGGCAAAGGAATGGCTCAATCGAGCAAGTGAGCTTGGTGACCATTTCATCCTGCATATGCTGAACGGCATCGTTAGCGAAGATACGGGCTTCACGTTCGAGTCGGAGCAACACTTCCTCCGAGGTGTCGAACGCTATCCCGACGTCCCGCTCATGCACCGTGCCATCGCCATCCACTATTTCGAGCGGAAGTTCTACGGAGAGGCCGGCCTTCACGTCATGCATTATGTCCGTCTCGCCGGACTCGGCCCGGACACCGTACCGATGCTTCTTGAGTTTTTCCAAGTATACGATGACATCCCGATCGAGATGGTCGATGAACTGATGAAGACCGCGAGTGGCTATTTAACGCACAATCCGCACAACCCACACGCCCATTCCTTATATGCTGCCGTCTGCAGTCAACGATTCGCATCCCTTTCAGCCGGACTTGAAGATGAGGACCCGCTCACGGAAGAGATGATTTGGATGCTTCTCGAAGTTGAAAATCACGGAATGTGGAGCGCGACCTACGATCGCAGTGAAGACCGTGCGTTCCGCCATATGTTCGCAGATTACGTCAATAACGTCATCCTCCCAAATACGTCACAGTTTTATGTATTGCGTCTTCGGATGCGTTACTGGACACGTCGCCTGACGCACCGCTTCACCGGTGGCTACACCGTCCCGATGCCATAAAAAAAATCACGCCTAAGCTAGGCGTGATTTTTTAGGTTACCCCGCGTACGGTTTAATCGGTCCGCGTAGGCTGAAGGAATAGTCCTCTGGGTCGACAATCCCGACGACTTCGTCCCCTTCAAGCAAATCATATAAGAATTCAGCCATCTCGCGTGCCGTATGATACTTCGCCACGTTCTCGCTATAATCGAATCCTTCCGTATCACGTGCCCGGTCGGCGAAGCTCGTCTCGGTCGCTGCCGGTGCGAGTACTTTCGCCCGAAGCTTCGCGCCACTATTCAGTAATTCCTGTGCGAGACCTTCCGTATAGGCACTCACGTAAAATTTAGTCGCACAATACGTGACCGAGTTCGGCACGATGCGATATCCCCCGACGGACGAAACGTTCAACAGTTGTGCCCCTTCGACATCATGGTAGTCACGGACGTATAGACTTGATAGTACCGTGAGCGCCTCAATATTCAGGCGAATCATATTCTCAATCTTGCCTAAATCGACATCTTTGATGAGGTCTGCATCTCCGAACCCGGCATTGTTGATCCACGTCTCGATATCGAGGTCGGCGAGAGATTCATACAGACCGTACACGTTCTCGCTATACGAAAGGTCCGTCGATTTGATGATGACGTCACTATCTGATGAGATTGATTTGATCTCGTCACGTAACGATTCGAGCTCATCCTTTCGTCTCGCGACGAGGACAAGTGACTTTCCTTTTTCGGCGAGTAGCTTTGCCGTCTCATAACCGATTCCCGAACTAGCTCCTGTAATGACGGTATACTTCATGTCATCCACTCCTTTTTATCATTTACCCTGTTCTCATTTCCCTACTTTCTGCTTCATGAATCGTCTCAATGTGAATGAAAAAGCCCTGACTTCAAAGAGACAGGGCTTCCCACATATCATGTTGTGAATCTTCCAATCAACGTCTGTAAATCACCGGTCATACTGCCAAGTGTTTCCGCAACGCCATTCAGTTCTTGAATCATGGCGAGTTGTACGTCAGCCGTCTCTCCGACTTCACGCATCGTATTCGCCGTCTCTTCACTTCCGGATGCCATCGATGCAGTCGTTGTGGCAACTTGTCGCGTCGTCTCAGTGATTTCATTTGACGCGACACGGATGTGTGCTGCGTTCTCCGCAGATGTTTGGAGTTGGGTGACAATTTGTCGGAAGGATGACGTCGCTTCTTCTAACAAAATCGTGTTTGTTTCTACCCGCTTCGCGCTTGACGCATGTCGGTCTAAGACAGCATTCGATTGCACTTGAATCGATTCGATTAATCCAGCGATTTTCATAGCGGACTGTTTCGATTGCTCGGCGAGTTTACGCACCTCTTCCGCGACCACCGCAAACCCCTTTCCATGCTCGCCCGCTCGTGCCGCTTCGATGGCCGCATTCAATGCCAACAAGTTCGTCTGGTCCGTGATCGATTGAATGACTTCTGTGATCAAGGCAATTTCGTCCGATTGCTGTTTTAAAACGGTGATGGATTCTCCCGTCGCTACGGTCTCTTTTTCTAATGCGAGTACTTCGTCTTTTGCTTGTCGGATTGACTGTTCTCCTCGTTCCGCCAGCTCGAGACTCTTTTCCACGTCATCGTTGATGGTACCAATCGAAGTGGCAATCCGCTCCACACCAAGGTTCGCCGCCGCCACTTCACGTCCGCTTTGCGTCGCCTGTCGCGCTTGTTGAATCGTCTGTTGAACAACTTGGTCGATTCGTCTCGTCGTTTCTTCTGTTTGAGAAGACATCTCTTCGGTACTTGCATACAATTCTTCCGATTGAGCCGTAATGTCTTGTGCATTCCGACTCACTTCATCAATCAACTCACGCAAATTCGTCTTCATCTGGTTGAACCCGGTAATTAATTGGCCAATTTCATCATTCGAAAGCGCTTTCGAATTTTCGCGTGTTAAATCACCGTTTGCGACAATACCGACCTCATATGATAATTCACGTAATGGACGTGTGACGATTCTCTGTAAGATGACTCCAGCCAAGAGAGCTAAGAGGAACGTCAACAGCGAGATCCCAATCATATAATAATTCGATCGCTCACTTAGCTTAGTAAGCTCAAGTTGGCTCTGTTGCATCGTCTGTTCCGCCTTCTCCTGAATCGATTCACCTTTTGTCGTAATCGCAGCCGTCATGTCTGGCATGATCTTTGTCATCAGACGCTCAATCGTCTCCGTTTCGTTTGCATCGACGGCATCGACGAGTTGGACGGTCAAGTCATCATAACCAATCGCATAAGACAACAACGTATTCATTTCGTCGATTTCTTCCTGCGTTTCCGCAAGCGAAAGAAGTTCAATGATGGCCTCCTTCTTGCCTACTTTTCCCTGTTCGATTTGGTCTAGTCGATCCGGTTGAGGTGACATGACATAGCCACGTGCCCCATACGCTTGACGCATCATTTCACGAGAAAGTTTGTCTGCCGCCAACATCTTCGTCACATCTTGTTTGATCACATGTTCATACTCACTCGTCAGACGTTCCATGTTGAAGATGGCATAGCCCATCCCACATGCGATGACGAGAAGAATGGCAATGATGCCCCCAAACAGTTTTTTGGTCAATGATAATTGCTTCAATTTTTTCATAAACATAGCAAGGATTTCTCCTCATTTCACCTCGATTCTGTTAGATAAAAGGATTAATACAATGGATATATCGGTTGCACACATCAAACTTGTACCAACAAGAAGAAATTTCCTATAAAACATGTAAGGGTTTTCATATAACGTTCACAAAAAGGGTCCCGGTTTGTTTTCCGTGACCCCCATTTGCTTACGTAGTGAATCTTCCAACCAACGTCTGTAAGTCGCTCGTCATATTCCCGAGCGACTCGGCGACGCCGTTCAGTTCTTGAATCATCGCGAGTTGTGAATCAGCCGTCTCTCCGACCGACCTCATCGTTACAGCCATCTCTTCACTGTCTCGTGACATTTGAAGAGAAGATGTGGCAACTTGCTTCGTCGTCTCTGCAATCTCGTTTGACGCGATTCGGATGTGTGACGTGTTATCGACCGACGTCTCGAGTTGACGGACAATCTGTTCAAACGCACGCGTCGCTTGTTCGAGTAACTGTGAATTCGTCTCGACTCGTTTCGCACTGACGACGTGCTGGTCGAGAACGGCATTCGACTGCGCTTGAATTGACTCGATGAGCCCGGCGATTTGTGTCGCCGACTGCTTCGATTGCTCCGCGAGTTTACGTACCTCTTCTGCGACCACGGCAAAGCCTTTTCCTTGCTCTCCGGCACGTGCGGCTTCGATCGCCGCGTTCAACGCTAACAAGTTCGTCTGGTCGGTGATGGATTGGATGACCTCTGTGATGAGAGCGATCTCGTCAGACTGTTGTTTCAAGGCCGAAATCGACTCACCGGTGAGACGTGTCTCCCGCTCAAGTGCACGTACTTCGTCTTTTGCCTGAGTCATCGTCGATCCACCTTCTTCGGCGAGCTTCAAACTTTGGGACACATCATCATCAATCGAGACAATCGAGCCTGCGATTTGACCGATCCCTTCGTCGGCAGCTGCTACGGCGCGGGCCGAGCCACTCGCTTCTTTCGCTTGTGCGACCGTCTCTTCCACAACGCGGTCGATGAGACGTGTCGTCTCTTCAGTTTGCGACGCCATCTCTTCTGTACTCGCATACAGTTCTTCGGATTGAGCTGTAATTTCTTGTGCGTTTTGTGTGACGCGGTCAATGAGGTCGCGCAAGTTCCCTTTCATCCGGTTGAAGCCTGTCATCAATTGTCCGATTTCATCTTGCGTGAGTGCTTCAAGGTCGGCGCGTGTCAAATCACCTTCCGCGACCACGTCCACTTCTTTCGCTAAAAAGCGCAACGGTGCCGTCACCATCCGACTGATGGCATATCCTGCCCCGAGCATCAATACAACGCTCACGATGGCGATGACGACTGAATATAAGAATGCACGCTCACCCGCCTGTTTGAGTTCGGTTTGCATCGCCAACATGTCCTTCTCGGTCTCGGCTTGAAGCGCCTCCCCTGTCGACGAAATCGACTTCGTGACGTCTGGCATGAGACGGAGTGTCAAGCGGTCGATCGCCTCTTGATCATTTTGATCGATGGCCGTGATCGCCTGTGTCGCGAGCGCATCGTACCCCGTCGCATATTCAAGTAATGCTTCGTACTCGTTTCGTTCGGATTCATTGTCAGCCAGTCCAATCAATGATTCGATGGCTACCTTCTTTTCTTCTCCGCCTTGGATGATTTGTTGTTTGCGCTCATCATCCTGCACCAAAACATACCCGCGGACCCCATATGCTTGACGAACCATTCCGAGCGCCAAGTCATCTGCTGCTTTCATTTTCATGACATCGTTTGAGATCATCTGTTCATACTGACTCGTCATGCGTTCAAGCGTCCATAGATTGTATCCCATCCCGACGAACGTCAAAATAAGGAGCAACCCGATACTTCCCATAATTTTTTTGGACAACGTCCACTTCTTAAATACTGTTTTCACGACTTACGAGGAGTCTTCTCCTCTTCCACCTCTTTTTCTCTCTTTGTTTGTGTACTGCCTTTTTTATATCGGACATGACAGCCTAATTTGTACCAACAATTTGAAATTCACGAACGTATTGACCTATCTTTCTATTTTTTTAAACACCATAAAAAAAGAACCAGACATTTGCCTGGCTCCAATCACTGTTTATAGTTTGAATTGAGCGACGCGATTCGATAGTTCGGTCGCACGTTGTTCCGTTTCACTCATCTTCGCCTGAACATCATTGAAGCGTTCAACTGAAAGTTGAACTTTCTCCGAAATCGACTGCGTTCCGTCCGCACCTTCTGTCACGGTCGTCGCCACTTCTTGGATGACACCGAGAATGTTGTCAGTCATATGTCGGAGTTGAAGCGCATTCCCTTCAAACGTCTTCGCCGTTTCGCCGAACACCGTTGCGTCCTGTTCATACTGTGTCGCGGACTCTTCGAGACGATCGTAGTCGGCCATGACTTTCGTATTCAAGAACGTCAACATGTCAGCCGAGCTCGTGTTGAGACGTTCGACCGAATCGATGACCGTGTTCGATACGTCACGAATCTCGTTCACCGTCTGACGTGAGTTTTCTGCAAGTTTACGAATCTCAGAAGCGACGACCGCGAATCCACGACCGGCTTCGCCCGCTCGTGCCGCTTCAATCGATGCGTTCAACGCGAGCAAGTTCGTCTGATCGGCGATGGCGAGAATGGCCGTCGTCAAGACCCGAATCTCTTCGACAGACTGTGCTCCCTTGATTGCTTCCGCGAGTTCAGCCTGTTTCTTCTCAATAATCGTCACAGCCTCCGTCTTCGAGACGACGGCCTGTTGACGCATCTCGTGAGCTCGCGTCTCGACACGTGTCGCCGTTTCGGCGCTATCATTGGATAGGTCGACGATTGAATCAATCGAGCTTCCCATCTCGGTCGTCGAGGCGCTCATCTCTTGCGAAGATGCTGCCGTTTCTTCCATGCCGGCCGTCAATTCTTCGACCGTTCCAGATGTCTCTTCCATATAGTGACTAAGACGTGTTACCTCTGCAGAAACCTCTTTTGAAGATGACAGGACGACCTTCGCCGTCTCATCGACATCAATCATGATCTCACGGAGCGTACCGAGGAACGTATTGAACGAGCGACTCACTTGTGCGATTTCATCGTTCGACGTCACCGGAATCGTCATCGTCAAATCGCCGCCTTGTGTCGCGAGCTCATCGAAGCGAGTCTGAAGCGTACGCATCGGTCGGATAATCGAGCGTAGTAAACTGAGTCCGAGGAATAAAAGGATTGCCACGGCCCCGACCGTCACAGCCACGAGCGCCATGAGCGACTGCATGAATTCACGCTCCATGTCTTGCCCGACGCGTTGCGAACCTTCTGAGTTATAGTCGACAAGATTCGCTAATTTTTGTGTGAAGTTATCATACGTTGCTTGTGACTGGGCATCATAGTACGAACGTGCCATGCCTGTATTTCCTGTCGAGCTGAACGTCAACATGTTGTCCGAGACACGTTGATACATCTCCCATTGACGCGAGAAGTTTTCGAAAAGTTCTTTATCCGTCTCACCTGTCGCCGTTTTTGCGTACTTCGGTGCAATCGTATTGATTTCATCTCGAATCTCTTTCATCTGCGCCATCAGTTCTTCTTTTTGCGCCGCATCTTCCGTTACGATGTGATCGAGTTCGAGCGTTCGATAGTTCGCTGCGAGCGTATTGAGTTCGTGGGCATAATCAAGCCCCTTATTCCAGTTGTTGACGATATCGTCCGCTTGGCGATTCGCATCACTCATTGACAATAGTGCGTATCCGCCGACACCAACGACCATGACGAGTGATATGATGATTAGTCCCCACAATTTTTGACGAATCGTCAAGTTCTTGCCGACATTCGCCCCGAAAGATGTCGTGCGTTCACGCTTCTCTCTACGTTTTCGTTTGAGTGTCGGTTTCCACGTCCATGTCGGTTTTCGTTTGATCCGACTAAGTGTCTTAGACCAGATTGATTTCCATGCCATCTATGTATTCCCCTCTCAATCATGCAGTGTTTCCTATACTATCGACAATTTTCTGAAAATAGTGAAGGGGATTGACCAAACTTAAAAAAGGTGACTCCGAAATGCAAGAGTCACCTTCCGTTCAATTATTTCGCACTCAATACGGTCTGTGTACCTTCGATCATTTTGATTTCCGTCCATTCCATCACGTTTTTCGCAAGTGGGTCGTTGGCGACCATGAAGTCAGCCAATGCTTCGATTTTTTGAGCGTCGACTGGTTGTTTCACGTTGTTCAAACGGAAGCGAACGACTTTATGGAATGCATCTAAAAATGAGATTTCAAGTTTTGTGTCAGTCATGGTTTATTTCCTCCTTAGGGTATGGGTTAGACTAAATCGTATTCGCGGATGATACCGAGGTCTGCGTCTTCTTGAATCACTAAATCGATTAAGAGACGACCGAACGTGTTCACGACGTCGGCTGTGAGATCGGCACGGACTGGACCGAACCGTTGTACTTTTTTCGTTGGTTTTGCCGTTTCAAGATCGTGGTGTGTCGTCAAGACGAGTGTTGCTTTCTTTTCCGTTAAGACAGCCATAGGGGGATGGCTCCTTTCAATGGGGGATTAGGTTTCTGATAAGGTCGAATCATCCATTCGCTCGAGGAGCTGGATCATCCGATCGAGCTTCGTCTCAATTCGATGAAGCAAATAGAGCGAAACGACGATTGGGAACCCGAGATTCGAGATGAGTTCGGGCCAACTCATGTGACCACCCGCTCATCCTGCCGAATGTCGGTGCCGATACGAGTGAGGTTCTGCATAAGTCCTCCGTGTTAATACACGATGAATTCTTGGGCTACAACGTAATTGACGGATTCGACATCGATGAGTGCCGCCAGTAAATCTCCGAACTGCCGCATCAACGTCTCATCCATCTGACTGCCGAGCGGTCCGTATCGGACGAGCTGTTTCTTCTCTTTCCCATCCACGAGTCGGCGTGTGTCTAAATAAAACATCGTCGCCGCTTCTTCGTAAGTTGCCATCTGTCTCACCACCTTCGCCCTTATTAACCGTTCGTCGGATAAATGTGCTCAATCTATTTTTTAGAGCAACTTAACGACAAAAGTCCCGGATTGTCTGAATTTTTAATCATTTTTCAGATTTTTACTGCGATACTTGAGTTTTGATACCAATTAGGGTATCTTAATGTTCGACAGACATCGTTCAAAATTACGACAAAAGTCCCATGAATCATTTCCCCACTTTGAAAAAACTGTAAGTTAAAATCTTGTAAATGGGGTACGATACGTAAGAAGACATTTTGAAATGACCAGTCAGTCTTGAAGAAGGAGATCCATCATATGAACAGCTTAGACCTCGCACGTACTACTTCTATTCCTTCCGCTCAACACGACTTCGACCAGGCCGACCTGACGTTTTCAGCCACCGAATGGGATACATACCGACCGGAACAAGGAAAACCAATCTCGTATAAAGAGCAACACTTGATTGTCTATCCGCTCAAAGAATTGAGCCGCGCCTTCAGTGTGGCCGGCATTCCGCGCAGCCAACAACAGTTGATCAAATGGGAGACAGATGGCGTGTTGCCACCTACCCCATTCACGTTCGGCCGGAAGCGATTCTATACGGAAAATCAGATTCGTACCATTGTCGACATCGCATTAGAATGCGGATTGCGTCCACGGACACATGTCAAAAAGACAAACTTCTCGGAATTGGCGCATCTTGAATTGACGTACATATTACAACTCGAACTGAACACTTACGAAGCTCCTGTCGTCTGAGCAGGCAAAAAACCATCCGCCATGATGCTCATGACGAATGGTTTTTTTAGGTTATTTTTGAATGACTTGGCGCGGGATGTCCTCACGGGACACCTCGTCATACGATGTGACGGTGTCCCCGTCTTTGACGTATAAGCGCAAGTACGCGCCTTCTTGAAGTTCTTTTCCTGCGGTAAACGTGACTTGCTTCGACTCACCGTCTGACGTGAATGCGGTTTGCGTGTACACGTATCGTTTCATCACCTCACCATTTTCAAGCGTCGTCTCTTCCACATCGCTCGCCTCTTGAACTTCCACAAACAAGGTGTCTTTCCCAAATCGATTCCAATCCACTTGCAGTAAACCTGCGGCGAGCAGAATGCCAAGAACTGCTATTCCAATCCATTTCTTCATATGTTTTCGCTCCTTATCGAATCGCCGTCATAAAACGACGAACCGTTACTCCGTAATAAACCGCATAGATTGCGGTATAGACACCCATCCACACGAGAACAGGCACCGTGAAATTCATATTCAACAAGTTTGAAAAGGCAATAAGTGCGACCGTCGCGTGCAAAATCCCAAGTGCGAACGGCGCAAGAAAGACGACGACAATCTGTTGACGGACTGTACGTCGCACGTCTCGATCAGATATCCCGATTTTCTGTAAAATCGCATACTTCGCCCGGTCATCCTCCGCTTCCGTCATCGTCTTGAAGTAGATGACGCTGCCTGTCGCGACAAGGAAGACGAGACCGAGGAATGTTCCGACGAAGAGGAGTGCCCCGTTCATCGCCATCGTCTCTTCGTATACGTCCGGTGCACTCGAGAATGAATCGAGCCCAAGTTCTGATAGACGGTCAGACTGATCGCGCTGATCTTTGAATGATTCCGTGAGTGCGACGTGATACGTCTCGCTCGGCTCGGGCATCGTCTTGAACACATCGTCTGCGACGACAAGGAACGTTCCGCCAAACGTCATGACGTTGAGTGGAGATGCTTCGACACGGGTCGAAACATCAAACGTATCACCTGAAAGCTCGACCGATTCGATTTCTTCGGAATAACGCTCGTCATAGAACGGATCGACCGATAGCACCTCGTCCTGTGGGAACGGTTCTGGTTCTCCCTGACCGAGACCTTTGAGAAGATGACGATACGTCGATGCATCGATGACCCCGAGTTCTCGCTCCCCATATTCTGCTTCCATTCGAATCGTCTTCTGTTCAATGCTTGATTCAAATGTAGCACCCTCCACCTCGACCGCCTCACCTTTCCAGGCGTACGTATACGGTGTATACGAGGACACATTCTCTTCCGCATAATAATACACACTGAAGATGGCACCACCCGCTGTGATCGCCGTCGCACTGATGATGCTAATCAACGTGAGCGTCTTGGCGTTCCCACGGATTCGGTAGAGAAGTTGTGATGTCGTCAACAGGTTGAGACGCTTCCACGACCAACGCTCATTCTTTTTCAGCCACGTCAGCGCAAAAATCAACACACTGTGGAAGAGAAGCGCCGAACCGATGACGCTCAATCCAATGATGAGAAGCGGCATCGCGAGGCCGAGCGTTCTCCAAAGGGAGGACGTCATCAAATCCTGGAGAGCAAGCCAATACGCCACACCGATCGTCAGGACGCCTACGAAAGCGACCCAGCCTTTCGCCGTCGGGACACCTTCTCCGCTCTTGTCCGCATGGAACAGGTCAATCAGCTTAAAGCGATAAATGACCCGATACCCTTGAAATGAAGTAAAAAGGAAGATCACGAGAAAGACGAGGAACGTCTCGATGAATGCCGACCCTGAAAAGGCGAAGCCGATGTCTAAGTTACTGTCCATCAAACGCAGCAACAGCTGTAACAGCGCATTCGACCCGAATAGCCCCAAGATGATCCCGACGACCAAGGACACGGCTCCGATGACGATGTTCTCAAACAAGAGCAGCAGGCCGATTTGTTTCTTCCGGACCCCGAGTAGCGAGTAGAGCCCGACCTCCCGCTTACGCCCTCTCAAAAAGAAGGCGTTCGAATAGGCGATGAAGAGCGCAACGAACAGCATCAGAATGAACGTCGACGTACTCATCAGTCCGCTAATCTTTTTCGATGTCTCCGCGAGCGCGCTAATCTCATGACTATGTTTGAGCGTAGCGAACGTGAAATAAATGACAATCGAGAAAATGGTCGTCCCGACGTAGAGCGCATATCGCGATAAATTACGCGCGACGTTCTTCTTCGCAAGTTCAAATAGCGTCATCGACCGCACCGCCTTTCGCCAGTTCCTCGAGGATCGATTGATAGAATGCATCCCGCGAGGCGTTGCCCCGAATGAGTTCTTTATTCAAACGTCCATCCTGTATATAGAGGACGCGGCGACAGAAGCTTGCCGCGAAGGCGTCATGCGTCACCATCATGATCGTCGTCTCTGCCTCGTTCAACCGTGCGAGCGTCTCCAACAAGTCCGTTGCTGACTTCGAGTCGAGCGCGCCGGTCGGTTCATCGGCGAAGATGAGTTTCGGGTCCGAAATCAAGGCACGACAAACAGCTGTCCGTTGTTTCTGCCCTCCTGAGATTTGATACGGATATTGGTTAAGAATTCCTTCAAGCCCAAACCGCTTCGCCAACCGTTCGACTTTCTCACGTGTCTCATGGACCGGTGTCTTCGAGACGGCGAGCGGGAGCAACATGTTTTCCCGTACCGTCAACGAGTCGAGCAAGTTATAGTCCTGGAAGATGAAGCCGAGATGGTCGCGACGAAAATCGGCGAGCGCCTCCTCATCCATCGACGCGATGTCGTCCTCCTCGACTAAAATCTCACCGGACGTTGGCGTATCGATTGTCGCGAGGACGTTCAGTAACGTCGACTTCCCGGCCCCGGATGGTCCCATGATTCCGACGAATTCACCGTGTTCGATTGTGAACGAGACGTCATCGAGCGCCCGAAACGTTGTATTTCCTTTTCCATATGTCTTTTGAATCGATTTCACTTGTAATAATGTTTCCATGTTCAGCACCTCTTTCTGTCCCTTACATTACGCCCCCTGTCTTAACTTCAACTCACGCGTACCTTACAAAATCCTTACATGATATCCTTATGAGAGAGGTGATGACGATGGAACAACCACGGATTCTCATCGTGGATGATGAACAAGACTTGTGTACGTTGATTCAACGTGCACTTGAGAAAGAGGGATTTAAAGAGATTCGAACTGCCCATACGTTGAAGGAAGGGTTTGACGTGTTCGAGACGTTCCACCCACATTTGGCCATTTTGGACGTCATGCTACCGGACGGAGAAGGCTATCAACTCTGCCAACAGATGCGAGCGCACTCGAATATCCCCATTCTCTTTCTATCTGCCAAATCGGAAGAGGTCGATAAATTGCTCGGGCTTGCTATTGGCGGGGATGACTACATCACGAAGCCGTTCAGTCCAAAAGAAGTCGCCTTCCGCGTCAAAGCGCAACTTCGTCGAGTATCGATGATGGAAGCACCGATGCCCGAGACGACGACCGTCGGACCGTTCCAAATGAATGAAGATGAGACGGAAGTATATGTGAACGGAGAACGATTAGAATTGACGGCGAAGGAAGTCGGTCTCCTCGCCTGCTTTTTACGAAATCCGAATCGGATTCTCAGCAAAGAGACATTATTCACCCAAGTATGGGGCGAATCATTCTTTGGTTCGGATAACACGGTCATGGTCCATATCCGGCGTTTGCGAGAAAAAATCGAGCCGAATCCTTCTGCCCCGACCTATATCAAGACGGTCAAAGGTCTCGGTTACCGGTTGACGGTATAAGGAGCGTTTATGATGAAATGGAAACTGACCGGTCGCTATTTATTGTCGATTGTATTGATTGTCGCCATTGTCGTCTTTCTGAACATCGCCATTCTATTTGGACTTCTCATCAATGACCGAACAGGACTCGACGATGTGGAAAGCAACTCTGGGGAAACCTTTACCCGTAACTTCAGCACGTACTTATCACTTGAAGATGGAGAACCCGTCGTCTCAACAGCAGGTCAGGAGGCGCTCGAGCAGTATGGGGCGTTCATCCGCTTTTTAGATGAAACGGGCCAGGTCGTGAGTGAAGTCGATGCACCGAGCGGACTACCGGATGCCTATTCGCCGATTGAACTGATTCAAATCTATAAATATATGGATGACGAGCTTCGGCTCTATTTCATTGGAGAATATGAATCCTACAGTTATCTAATCGGTGTGCCAGAGGCGAGTGAACGCCGGGTGCTCTTCATGTTAGATGAACAGGCGGTCCTTTCCTATATGTCGAAGGCGTTTCTATGGATTCTTGTCGTCGATTTGCTCGTGGCCGCATTGATCGGTCTCTTGTTCAGTTCTAGATTGACCCGCCCTGTCTATCGATTGACGGAGCGAATCCAACAATTGAAGAGACGAGATTTCTCTCGATCTGAACCGAAGCGTGTCGGCATCTATCGTCCTGTCTTCCATGACTTAAATGCGGTCTCCGAGACGCTCACGACGTACGAACGACAACGCGAAGAACTCGATGACCGACGGAAAGAATGGATGAGTAACGTGTCCCATGATTTGAAGACACCGCTCGCCTCAATCCAAGGATATGCCGAGTTGTTGGATGACGATTCGCTGGACGAAGCGGATCGTAACCAATATGTACATGTGATCGAGCGCCAAGCAAAGTATATGAAAGAATTGCTCGACGATTTCAACTTGACGATGCGACTGCAGCACGGCGACTTCCCGCTTACTTTAGAAGAGACACGCCTCGAGCCATTCGTTCGAGAAGTCATCATTGACGTGTTGAACGACCCACGGTTCAGCGATCGCCACATCGAATTCGAAGCAACAGAGGCGGCGACCGTATCACTCGATCGTCACTTTATGAAACGCGCCCTGCTCAACTTCCTATATAACGCCCTCCTTCATAATGATGAATCGGTCATCGTGACGGTTCGGGTCGATGAAGACGTCGTGACCATCCAGGATGATGGGAACGGAATCGCCGAATCTGAATTGCCGTATATATTCGAACGCTATTATCGTGGAACGAACACGGATGATGCTCGCGGGAGTGGTCTCGGAATGGCGATTTCACGGGATATCATCGAAGCACATGGCGGGAAGGTCGAGGTAGAAAGTAGTCAAGGACAAGGGACGACCATCCGAATCATCTTCACACCATAGCAAAAAGGGACGCACTCAGGCGTCCCTTTGCTGTGTCGTATAATGATCAATCCACGATTCGAGTTCCTCGAGCGGCAACGGTTTAGAGAAGTAATATCCTTGCATCTCGTCACAGCCGAGTTCACGTAACGCATGCCACTGTTCAATCGTCTCGATTCCCTCACAGACGGTCTTTAAATTCAACCCTCGTGCGAGGTCGACAATCGACTCGACGATGACGTTTCCGGTCGGGTCGTTCTCGGTCACTTGGATGAACTGGCGATCAATTTTAATCTCATGAATCGGATAATGCTTCAAGTAGACGAACGCCGAGAAGCCCGTCCCGAAGTCATCGATTGAAATCGAAAATCCTTCTTCACGGAACGCGACGAAACGGTCGATAACATGTTGCTGATTTTCCATTCCGACACTCTCCGTGATCTCGAGCGTCAAATAGCTCGTACAGACGCCCTCTTCCCGGGCGATTTGAGCGAACTTCTCGACGACTCCTTCAGACAAGAAGTGACGGGCTGATAAGTTAAGGGCAAGTGAATACCTGTCTCCTTGGTCATGCCACCGTTTGAGCTGACGACATGCCGTCACGAACACCCACTCTTCTAAGTCAATGATGACACCGGTCGATTCGGCGAGCGGGATGAAGTCGAGCGGTGGCACAAGACCACGTTCTGGATGGTTCCAGCGCATCAAGCCTTCAAACCCTCTCAACGCTCCGGTCATCGCATCGATTTTCGGTTGATAATACAACATGAACTCATTTCCAGCGAGACCACTCCGTAAATTCATCTCCAAAATTAACCGGTTCGCCGCTTTCTCCCCCATTTCTTCTTCATAGAAAACGATGGTGGCCCGTTGAAACGCTCGTTCACTTGCGGCAATCCGTGCCCGATGAACCATTTCGAGCGTCGTGATGTCCTTTTGCTCGACAGCGATAAACGCGCTCATCGTCAAGATGACTTCTAACTCATCGACAAGAAACGGATCACGTACGAGCACTTCACATAACTCATCCGCGACGGCATTCAGTTTGATCCGATCCCCATACGGTAACCAAATCGCAAATCCTGACTGCGACATGCGACTCAATTTCGACTCGTCAACATAACGACGCAGGCGATTGGCGACTTCTCGGACGATTTCATCTGATTTCTCAATGCCAATCGCATCTTCGACCGACCGAAAGTCATCAATCTTCAAATAGACTAACGCGCCAAGTTGTTGCGGCTGAAGCTGACGTTCTTCATCCATCTTCTCGATAAAGCCGGTATCTTTTAATAGACCCGTCAATTCATCGATGTAAGCTAAACGACGAATGTGTGTATCGACCGCCTGTCGGTCGAGTCGGAAGTAGAGAATCGAGATAAAGTCTGTCAGTGTACTGACAATCAACTCTTCTAGATAGGTCCATTCCCTTGTGGAAAACGACTCACAACAAATCACACCTTTGGCGCGATTGTTCGCATAGATCGGGGCATCAAGCATCGATTGGATGCGCTGCCCTTCCACGAAATAATCGGTGTATAATTCCTTCACCGTCGGATGATTCCGAACATCTTCAATCGCGAGCACCCGGTCTTTTTGAAGTGCATCAAAATAAGCTGGGGCGATGTTACGGTAAATTGTTAATTGAGGATAATGCGTCCCGGATTCTTGAGAATAGGCGACTTGGCATGAAATGGATTGATACGATGTGTCAAAATGCCAAATCGACACCGTATCGACCGCCAACATATCGGCGACAATCTCACACATATATCGGGTTGCCTCTTGTACCGTGTCTTCCGTCACGATTGGCATGCGTACGAGCTCGAACAGTTTCTCTTGATGTTTACGATATGTTTGGTTTGAAAAGTTCTTCTCGACCATCAGTCTGCTACCTCACCATTCTTGATTTGACATTATAATAGCATGAAACCTTTCATCTCACGTTTTCCAAAATTCAACAGAAAGTCAATGCTTCCTACTTTTTTGAATCAACAAAATAGGTAGTTATTCCCACTTCTAAATTATTGACCTCCTTTTTAAGAAAGTGACCCGAATTGACCATTTGTCCCATTGCTTGCTTATTTCATCTCACCGTACAATGAACTTGTATTGTTTCACTTGTTGAATGTTTCGCTCTCATTTTTGAAAGGAAGTGACGCTATGAATCCAAAGTCAGGTCTCACCTATTCATTCGCGGCTCTCGCAGCGGTCAGCGTATTGGCTCATGCGGATGAAGCAGCCGCCGCAAGCACACATACGGTGCGTTCCGGTGATACGTTGTGGTCCATTAGCCGATCCTACGACCTTTCCGTTTCGGCTTTAAAATCGTTGAACGGATTGACGTCTGATTCCATCCGAGTCGGTCAAACGCTTCAAGTATCCGGTTCTGGATCGACAGGTGGTTCGTCACTCTCGACGTCGAGTACGACGCGCATGGCAACAACCGACGCATTGAATTTGCGCTCAGGTGCGGGGACGTCCCATCGGATTTTATTAACGATTCCAAAAGGAAAAGTAGTCACACCAATCCAAACGAACGGCACGTGGACGAAAGTGAGCTACGGTGGACAAACGGGTTGGGTGCACAACGGATATTTGAAAAAGACTTCAACCTCGACTCCCACAACACCCGCACCGACGACACCGCCTAGCGTAAAACCGAGTGCGACTACTGCGAAGACGACCGTCAATTTGAACCTTCGTGCCTCTAAGTCGACGAAAGCCAATATCTTATTGACGATTCCAAAAGGGAAAGCTGTCACCCTACTAAAACGGGAAGGCTCTTGGTCACAAGTCAAATATGGATCACGAACAGGGTATGTCGCTCATACATATTTAAAGACATCAGGATCAGCGACACCGTCTACACCTGTCACGACTACCCCGAGCCCAAGTACTCCTGCGGAAAATACGGTGAATCAGCAGTTTGTGACAACGGCGAACTTGAACGTACGCCAAGGGGCCGGGATCGGCTATGCACTCGTCACGAATATCCCAAACGGTACGGTCGTACAGGCGACAAAACAGTCAGGCGACTGGTACTACGTCACGTATAACGGGAAATCCGGGTATGTCAGTGCCGGGTATTTGAAACAGACGACGACCACGCCAAGCAATCCGGCTCCGAACGAAGGTGACGGTGGCGCAGGAAATGCGGAAGTCGATTACGTCGTCAACACGCCGTCCTTGAACGTACGCTCAAACGCCTCGACGAATGCGACAATTATCGGGAGTGTGAAGGCCGGACAGACATTACGTGTCGTTCAAGCGTCAAATGGCTGGCTTCAAATCTACTATGGCAACACGGTTGGTTTTGTCGCTTCAGCTTATGTCAAAACCGTCTCAAAAGGCTCGACAGGAACAGAAGGACCGACATGGGTGGAAGGTTCGTATGATGCGAATTCATACTATACGTATTACCCGACGGCGATTCGGGCACAGGCGAACGAATCGAGCAGCACGGTCGGTTCTACACTCCGTGGGGAATTGTTGAACGTGATCGGAGAGACAACTACCCACTACAAGCTTGCGTCAGGGTTCGTCGCCAAATCTGCCGTCACCGAAATCAAAGGTCAGAACGCGCAGGCGACACGACTTTCAACGATTCAGGTGGCCAAGCAATATGTCGGCACTCCATATGTATGGGCTTCTTCTAGTCCGGCAAATGGTGGCTTCGATTGTTCAGGTCTCATCTATTATGTATTCAATCAATCGGGTGTCAGCATCCCACGTACAAACGTAGCCAATTATTGGGGTGGTGCTTACTTCGGACCACAGTTGCCAACATCGTTCGTGCCACAAGCTGGTGACCTCGTCTTCTTTGAGAACACGTATACCGCTGGACCTTCACATATGGGCATCATGATCGATTCCGATACATTCATTCATGCCGGCTCGTTCGGCTTAGGCTACAACCAAATCAGTAAAGAACCGTATTGGCAATCACGCTTGATCGGTTATAAACGACCGTGACTTTTGTCACGCTATAAAACCCGACGAAAGTCGGGTTTTTCTTTCGTTTTGCAGGAATTTCATCTCGTGACCCGAATTCGGAAGTATGATGAAGGAAAAAAGGAGGTGCCGGATGGGTCAACCCCGCTTTGCTAAAATTCCATACCGTACCTACACGATGGTACTGGCAATCGCTTGTCTCATCGGTGTCCTGTTGTTCGGACTCGGGACGAGTTATTACTGGCATGAAAAACAAGAAGCGATCGACGAGACGATCACGAACTTGAATCAGGCTGCAAACCTGGCTGGCGTCGAAGCGTATGTCACCTTGTTCGAAGCGGCGACTCGATACGAGGATCAATCGAATCAGACGACATCTTTCCTTTCCGTCCCTTATAAAGAGCGCGCACTTCAATACAATGAACGACTACAGAAAGACTTTGAATCTGGAGTGAACGAACAAGAACGAGAGACACTTCAGACATTTTCGAATGAATTGGAACGTATTCTCGATGCAGAAGAGTTCGAAGCAGTCCCGTCTGATGTCATCAGTTCAATCAATCGGCGCTGGCTCTATCAGGCGCTCGAACAAACCAACCAGCCGAACGCGACGTATGAGCTGACGGATGCAATCATGCGAATGCAGTCGATGCTCATGCGCAGTGGTGACACGTTGTTCCAAGAACCGATTGAAGAAGGACAATTGATGAACACGGTTAATTTGATTGTCAATGAAGCGGCAATCATTCAAAAAGTCATCAATCAAAACGAAGCACTGCAATCCAAAGCGGTCATCGATGTGGCGGAGAGCGGTCAGTCGTTTGCCAACATGGCGAGCAGTGAAGCGTCTCTTGAAGCGCGTTACGTCAATTCAACGAACGTCTACGAAGATGCGTACGCTGCCCTTCGCTCGATTCGTTCCACGTCTGAGACGATGCTACGAGATGAGAGTAAACAGTATCAGGTCCTCGCCACGACATCCTTCGTCGTGACGCTCCTCTTATCGCTCGGACTCCTTTTCCTGCTTTACTATACGCGAAAACGATACAATCACGACTTGGCACATTTGAAGGCACGTGCGCTCGCCATCGATCCAAGTTTAGATCCGGTCGAAGCGACGTTCCCGAAAACACATGATTTCCGTGGCATCGAGGACGAACTCCGTGAGATTGCGGTGAGTGTTCATTCAACCGTCCACGAGCTCGAAAATCGTTCACAGGAACTCGTACGCTATCACGAGCGTTGGTCATCGCTCTTCTCGGAGACGGGACTCGCCATCGCTTTAATGGACGACTCGTATAATCTGATGGAACGAAACGAAATGTTCCGTCAATTTTTTGGAGATCGAAATTTATATGAAATCAATCAACTGTTCACCGAGACCGGACGCCGTTTGTTCGAGCAAGCGCTCGAGGGTGTGACTGATCAAGGAACGAGCGCTCAGTTCATCATTCATTTAAAAGGTGAACACACACGATATTTGAACATCAAGCTGACCCCGCTCAAACGGGAAGAAAAACTGACGTATTATTTGATTGTCGAAGACGAGACCGACCGGGTCGAACGAGAACGAAAGGTCGACCGACTCGTCCGCTTCGATTTAGCGACCAATCTGTACAACGAGTATGGGTTCATCCGAAAATGGGAGCAACAAGAGATTGACGGGACGTTCGTGCTGATTCGACTGCACGACTACCATCATCTCGTCGACTGGTACGACCCGGCGTATGCAGATCTCCTCATGACGGAGTTCGCACGCGCTGTCGAAACCCGTTTATCCAAATATGCGCACCATCTGTTCGGTCGATATCGGGATGACATGTTCATGCTGTATGTCAGAGGGTTCACTGCCGAGGATGAACATGAATTGATGGAACTGTTCCCAAGCGAATTGATCGTCAACCACAAGCGACAAAACGTGCACATCCAAATCGGTGCGACCGAGACGAAACCTGCATATAACGATTGCTTGTTCGAGGCGATGAAAGCCTTGCAACACGCAAAAGAGACGCGTACGCCTTCGGTTTGGTATGACTCGGATATCTTGGCTCAGATGCAACTCGCTGCCTTAATTGAACAGGCGCTTCCCGATGCGATTCGAAAAGGTGAATTGACGGTCGCTTATCAGCCACAAGTCGAGCTAAAAACAGGACGCGTTGTCGGAGCGGAAGTCCTCGCCCGATGGACACATCCAGAAATCGGGGTCATTCCTCCGAATGAATTCATTCGCATCGCTGAACGGTCTGATCAAATCCTTTGGTTATCACACAACATCCTCGACCAGACGATTGAACAGCTCGTCGCATGGCAAGGAACGATGTTTGAAGACATCTCCTTATCGTTCAACTTGTCGGCCCACTCCGTCGATCCGTCGATCGTGACGAAGCTTCGTGATTCGATTGAATCGTATCCATGGTTACCGGACCGCTTGAAAATCGAATTGACCGAGTCATCGGATATTATGTCGTATGCGAGCGAGCTCGAGCGCTTAGAAGATATCGCTGACCTCGGATATTGCCTCTCGATTGATGACTTCGGTACCGGGTACGCCTCATTCGAAGCGATTTGGCATTTACCGATTCAGGAAGTGAAAATCGACCGTATGTATGTGAGTGGAAAAGCGAAAGAGAGCACGTCCTTCTTACGTGCCGTCTCGCGCTTTGCGAACGAGCAAGAGCTCACCGCTCTCGCTGAAGGGATCGAGACCGAGAGTGACTTATCGCGGATGATCCGTGAAGGGGTAGAACTCGGACAAGGCTATTACTTCTCACCCGCTCTTGATGCGGCTTCATTTGAATCATGGGTCAACACGAAGGGACACTCGAATTGAGTGTCCCTTTCTTCAGCGAGAACGAATGTCCTCATATAACTCCCTCGTCGCTTCCGCCGAGGACTGATTCAGATAAATCGGTTCTTCCGACCAATCGAGGCGAATGACCGGTTCGACATCACGGTCGATAAAGAGAAGGACATCCTCCCCTGTCTCCGTCCGAAAATGCCCCGTCAGACGTGAGCCTGAATCCGCCCCATTCGTCCGCCGCGCGATATCGGGTAACGTCGTCCACGTCACATCCTCGAGTTCATCGAACGGGATCTCACGTCCGTAGCTCCCTTCAATGACAATCGTCGAGTTTGTCACAGTCACGTCGGTCGGTTGACTGAACCAAAACAGGAGCGCTGGCACGCCGACGAGCAAGACGACGGAGACGATGACGATCGGGATAAGACGTTTTTTCCCACCCGGTCTTAAAGCTCCGGATTCGTCATAGATATTTCCGTCATAGCGTTGCATACGCCAAAGCATCACAACGGTGAAGACGATGATGACCAAGAAAAACGGGGCAAGCGGGATATCCAATTCAAATCCTTCGATGAGCGCAATGATGAGAAAAATCGCACCAATCCCGTAACACATCCAGGCAACAAGACGCGCCACTTTTTTAATATTCACCCGGTCTTTCTTCTCTCTCGACATCGTATTGTATCCTGAAATCAAATCGTGCCATCCGAGCCGATCTACCGCGAAGCCGAGCGCGATGACGATAACGGCAGCCAATACAAGAATCCACATGTGCCTCACCTCCTCACTTTCATTTACGTCACAAGTCTCGCAAAAGATTCACCCCACACAAAAAGAGGACCGCTCATCGAAACGGTCCTCTGAAAAATCAATTGGATGTAGGCGTGTTGGACGGACGTTGCATCCGGCCAATGCCTTCGTATGAAACGTCACCTGGGTCACGCGCGAACTTCCAAGCATTCCGCGCATCGAGTAATCGACGTTGGCGCATACCTGAGAAAGCTTCGGGTGCCAAGTTGACGAGCTCCTCCCATTCCGTGACGAGAATCGCATAATCCGCACCCTTCAGAGCTTCTTCTACAGACGCTACTTGTGGGTATTCCCATGTGGCGATCGGGTCATAGCCGATGACCTCGACATCTCGGGCGACCATGTGATGTGCGAGTAGAATCGACGGTGCATCTCGCATATCATCCGTTCCTGGTTTGAATGCTAAGCCCAGAATGGCGACACGCATCTTAGGCTCTAGATGAAGTTTCGACAATACGTACTCTGCTTGTGTTTCATTCACTTTCGCTGCCGCCTTGATGACGCGAAGATTGACGTCGTTTTCTTTTGCGACATGAAGAAGCGCATCCATATCTTTCGGGAAACAAGAGCCCCCATATCCGATTCCAGCATTGAGGAACGAACGTCCGATGCGTGGGTCAAGACCCATCCCGTCGGCAATCGTCATGATGTCCGCACCTGCCTCATCGGCTAGACGAGATAAGTCGTTCATGAAGCTGATCTTTGTCGCCAAAAAGGCGTTCGAGGCGTATTTGATGAGCTCGGCATTGATCGGCGTCGTACAGATGAGCGGAACACCGAGGCGGCCATAAATCCCTGCCAACTCTTCACAAACCTCAAGGTCCTCACATCCAATGACGACACGATGTGGTTTCATCACATCCGCGAGAGCGCGCCCTTCTTGTAAAAACTCAGGTACGATCGCAAACGTATGAGACGGATACATGATTTTCAACAAATCCGTCGTGCCAGGTGGGACCGAGCTACGAATGATGACCTTGTGCTTCGTCTTCAATTCGGAAAGAGCTGTCTCGATATAAAAGAGGTCACAACTTCCATCAGGCTTGCTCGGCGTGCCGACTGCGAGAATTAAATAGTCGACGTTCTCCGTATTTGCGATTTCGTCGGTTAACGTGATTTGATCGGCGTGCTCTTGTAGCACGTCCGCCATGCCCGGTTCGTGGAATGGAGGGTGACCACTCTTCAGGAGACCTAACTTCCCTTGGTGCGTCTCGACCCCGATGACCTCATGACCCGCTTTGGCCAATCCGCATAATGTCGCCAATCCGACATATCCTAAGCCTATAATTCCAAATTTCACATCAGTTCCTCCTTCAATCATCTTTCCTAAGCGTACCCAAACACGCTCAAGAAGTGAAGCTTCTAACACTCTCTCGATGTTCTTTGCTATAATGAGTCAAAATGATGGGTGAAAGGACAAACCACATGGGCTTAATCGCTTTCTTTTTGGTAACGCTATTGATTTATTTTTGGTTACCAGTCCGGGGGGGACTGAAAACCTTTTTACTTGTATTGATGATGGTGAGCGGTTGGCTCTCCATCTTTGAGCTTGTTTCCATCTTAGAAGCTCGGCCATGGATATTCGCTCCAATCCTGATTGTCGTTGCGTCAGTGATTTGGAAGGTACAACGCGACCGAAAACAGCAGATGAAGAAAAGTGTTTGACCTCGGTCGGGCACTTTTTCTTTGTATTATTCTACACAAACTCAATTTTCCCTTCTTTAAGAAAAGGGATTCGAAAATTCTTAAGCAGACAATAAGGAGATATCAATTTGCTGAAGCGCTTAATACTTTGTTCTATAACGTTTATGGAAGAGATAAAATGACACCGATCACTACTCGATTCGTCTACTTTCGAACTATACATATCCTCACAAAAAAAGCACCTGCTATGAAAAGGTGCTTTCAACGCTGCAAGGTTTCACTCCCCATAAACGCTTCCATCGTCGCCGACGTGTCGGAGGAAATCCCTTCTCTTTTTAACACTTTATAGGCAGTTCGGATGATGATCCACCAGTCGCCCCAAAACGTCACATGCTCGACGTAACGAACGTCTAGTTCAAATCGTTCTTCCCATGACAAGCGATTGCGACCATTTACTTGAGCGAGTCCCGTCAACCCTGGTCTTACATCATGACGACGTTTCTGTTCCACACTATATCTAGGTAAGTACTCGACAAGAAGCGGTCGAGGACCAACAATCGATAGGTCACCTTTTATAATATTGATCAAACTCGGCAACTCATCGATACTGAGGGAACGTAGCTTTTGTCCGAAGGGTGTCAAACGTTTGTCATCGGGGAGCAGTTCCCCGCTTTCATCTCGCTCATCTGTCATCGTTCGAAATTTGATTAAATGGAACACCACACCATCCTTGCCCGGGCGTTCCTGCAGAAAGAAGATTGGACCTCCGAGCTTGATTCGAATCATCAGACCGACAACGAATAAGATCGGGCTCAATACGAGTAGTGCAAGCGATGCTAACGTGATATCTTGAGTTCGTTTAAAATACCGTTCATACATATTGAACCTTCCCCTTTCTATAGAGAAGCGTACATTTTTTCGTAGTAGTCGCGATATGTTCCCGATACGACGTCCTCCACCCATTCTGGATGCGTGCGATACCATTCAATCGTCGCTTCGATTCCTTGCTCAAAATGATAACGAGGTGCCCAGCCGAGTTCTTCGCGCATTTTAGAAGCATCGATCGCATAGCGACGGTCATGTCCTGGTCGGTCGGTCACGAACTGAATCTGATCGTCTGATAGTTGAAACTCTTGCAAAATCGTGCGGACGAGTTCGAGATTCGTCAACTCATTATTCCCACCGATGTTATACACCTCGCCGAAGCGCCCTTTTTCCCGAACGAGGTCGATAGCTTCACAATGATCTTGAACGTGTAGCCAATCTCGAATGTGTCCGCCATCTCCATATACGGGAAGCAGTTTTCCGGTCATGCAATGATGCACCATGAGCGGAATCAGTTTTTCTGGGAATTGATACGGTCCATAGTTGTTGCTGCAACGCGTCGTTTTGACGGGAAGCCCATACGTTTCATGATACGAACGGACCAGTAAATCCGAGCTGGCTTTTGACGCTGAATACGGACTATTCGGTGCAATCGGTGAATTTTCCGTAAAATAACCGGTCTCGCCGAGTGAACCATACACTTCATCTGTCGAGACGTGAACGAAACAGACACCCCCTCGGTACTCTCGGCTATATTTGTCGTCCGGGTTCAGTTTCCAATGACGCATCGCCACATCTAACAGCACTTGCGTCCCGAGTACGTTTGTCGATAAGAACAGCCCAGGCTCGAGGATACTGCGGTCAACATGCGATTCTGCCGCAAAGTGGACGACCTCATCCACTTGGAACAATGTGAACAGTTCGTCGATGGCGGGACGATCCCGAATATCTACTTTTCGAAACACGTAGAGCGGGTCGGTCTCAAACTCCTGAATGTTTTTGAGGTTGCCTGCATACGTCAACGCGTCGACGTTAAGAATGCGGGACGTCGGATGTTTTGCCCGATAGTGTTTTATGAAATTTGAACCGATGAACCCGGCTCCGCCAGTCACTAGGATCGTATGCATTTGTCTGTTCCCCTTCCTCTACGAGTGAGATTAAATATTGACCGTAGTCGGTCATCTTGAGCGTCAAGCCGATGTCCCGGAGCTGTTCACGTGTGATAAAACCACGTCGCCACGCAATTTCTTCAAGACACGCGATATAGTAGCCTTGTCGTTCTTGCACCGTCTGAACAAAGATGGACGCTTTGATCATCCCTTCTGGAGTCCCTGTGTCGAGCCATGCCATTCCCCGACCGAACAAGACGACGTTCAGCTCGCCGCGCTCGAGATACATGTTGTTAATGGATGTGATTTCAAGTTCTCCTCGTGGTGACGGTTTGACTTGCTTCGCAAATTCGACGACTTGATTGTCATAGAAGTATAGGCCCGGCACCGCATAGTTCGATTTTGGAACGGCCGGTTTTTCTTCGATGGAGACGACTCGGTGATTTTCATCGAACTCGACAACACCGAACGCCCGCGGATCTTTCACCGGATAGCCGAACACCGTCGCGCCTTTCGTCTTCGCCTGCGCGTCTCTTAAAAATCGTGTCAAATCTGGTCCATAGAAGACGTTGTCACCTAAGATGAGACAGACCGAATCATCACCGATGAAATCCTCCCCTAATATGAAGGCGTCAGCTAAGCCGACCGGTTTCGTTTGAACCTTGTACGTCACTTCAATCCCGAGTTGATGACCGTCACCGAAGAGACGTTCATATCCTCCGATGTCTTGAGGCGTAGAGATGACGAGCACTTCTCGGATGCCAGCGAGCATCAAGACCGACATCGGATAGTAGATGAGCGGCTTGTCGTAAATCGGCAACAGTTGTTTGGATACGGCTTTCGTCATCGGATAGAGGCGGGTACCGTTTCCGCCTGCTAATATGATTCCTTTCATCGTGTCATCATCCTTTCTCTCAAGATGTCACAAATACGTGCGACGTCGGTCGGTGTCAAATCCGGATAGAGTGGCAACGTCAGGACGCGGTCCGCAATGTGTTGAGCGACCGGTGTCCGGCGGCTCGCGAATCGATTTTCCATCCAGTCATAGTCCGTGACGAGCGGATAAAAATACTTTCTCGTCAACACCCCTTTTGCAGCGAGCACCGTCTCCATCTCGTCTCGACGATTGACTGCATCCGTGAAAACGATTGGATAGTAGGAATGGTTCGGATGGACACCTGGCTGATACTCGAGTACACGAACACCTGGTATTCCTTTCAGCGAGGCATCATATTGTTCTCTGACCCGCTTCCGTTTTGCCATCACTTCATCGATGTGGCGCAGATTACATAGACCCATCGCCGCCTGAAACTCATTCATCTTCGCGTTTCCACCTGGTTCTTTGACGGTTTCAGGACCGGTGATCCCAAAGTTTTTTAGTCGTTCGAAACGTGGTTTTAGCGCTGGGTCATTGAATGTAAGTGCCCCGCCCTCAATCGTATGGAAGACTTTCGTCGCATGGAAACTGAACATCGACACATCTCCGAACGTTCCGATTCCGCGTCCATTCACCGTCACACCGAACGTGTGGGCTGCATCATAAATCACCTTCAAGTGATGTTTTTTGGCGATTGCCTCAATCGCTTCGACATCACATACATTTCCGTATACGTGCACGGGTAGAATGGCGGATGTTTTCGATGTGATCAATCGTTCGATTTTTGAAGCATCGAGCGTATAGTTGTCTGCCCGAATATCCCCAAAGACCGGTGTCAATCCTTTTCGAATCAATGCGTGTGTCGTCGAGGCGAACGTAAACGGTGTCGTAATGACTTCTCCCGTCAATCCGAGCGCCTCAATCGCGGCCTCTAATGCGAGGTGACCGTTTGTGAAGAGGGCCATCTGTTCGACTTTTAGATATTCTTTCAGCGCTTGTTCAAGTTGTTGGTGCTTGGTCCCATTGTTCGTCAGCCATTTTGACTCCCACAACGATCGGATTTCCTCCACATACTCTTCGAATGGAGGGAGGGCCGATTGAATGACGGGGATGATGGGCTCGTGTGATGGTAGCGGTGGTGTGCTCGACTGAAGATCAACGATGTGCAACATATGCTCCCTCCTAAGTCGGTTGGTGATTGGCGACAAGCTCGTAACGATGAAGCATGTCGTGAATCTGTTCGGCTGAACAGTTCATCATGCAGTCGATGATGGACATGTATGGAAGAAATGTATCCGTCTCCTGCCGATACGTCGGTAGTTCCGATTGTAAAAAGGATAACGCCATGCCCGATTGCTGGAACGACTCCTCGTCATAAAGTGCTCTCCCGTTGATCGCATTGATGTAATGGGTCGCGCCGAGTTGCCTGCAATAGTCAAGGATCCGTTCCTGTCCTCTCAACGTCGGGTCTCCATTAAGATCTGACGTATAGAGAAACGTCGTGTCGATGTGGAGATAACGAGCGACTTCTTGTAGACCTTGAGCGAGATAAGTCGCGACGTTTTGTTCGGGATTCGAAAGCGCGCGTTCGAGAATCGGCATGGCCTCTTCAAAATAAGGTGCCCGATGATACGCATGGTGCAACTGTTTGATTTGCCTCAAAACGGTTTCTTCCGCGAGCGCCCGTTCATGCTCACAAATCAACTTGTTTTGACTCATCTTCTGAATCGATAAAGTGAACGGATGAGGTTCACCGTCCATTACAATCTGATTCCGATGAATCCACCCTTTTTTGATAAATTGAACATCGTCGAAGATGACAAATGTATCGACGGCGTGCATCAGTTGGAAGTAGCCGAGGTAAGGGAAAAAGTACGGCTGCATGATGGCGACTTTCATATGAACACTCCTTCACGAAATGATTTGCTTCTCTCGCAACGTGTCATAATACCCTTTTGCTGTCACATCATTTCGATGGAATTTCACGAGCTCCCGAGAGAGCTTCCCGTGCTCGATCAAGCGCTCTGGATGTGCCAAATATTGCTCGATTCCCGCTTCGATGGACTCCACCGTGACATCACACATGTAACAGTTCTCTCCGTCAACCGAATGATGCGATACGTTGTTAATCTGATTGCTGATGACGACACCCATCCCGGAAGCACGTGCCTCGATGATTGTTCCATTCCCGTTCGAGTACGTCGCCGGGAGGATCAAGATATCCGCTTGTTCATATACGATTGGCATCTCGTCCCACGCCCGAATCTCATCTAAGAAATGGACGTTCTCGAGATGGTGTTCTGCGATGAAGGCTTTACACGCTTCGAGTTGTTGACCCGAGTGGTTCAAATAAAGCTCCAAGTGATAACGTTTCGATAAACGACGATACGCCTCGAGGACGAGGAGCGGTTGATAGCGCTCGACCAGTCGATTCGCGAACAACAACTTGAACGTGTCCCCTTGTTTTTTATGACGGAGTCCATGATCGAAATACGCATCGATATCTTGTGCGTACGTGGCATGTACGACCTTATTGGGGTCGAACTGTAACTCCCGTTTGAATTGATCGACGGCGACCGTCCCCATGCCGAAGTATAGATCCGCATCTTTGAACATCCAATGTAACAGTTGCGTTTTTCGAGGGTTATCGATTCGGTTCATCAATCGATCTGACGGGTCATCATCGTTTTGAAGTGGACGAAGCGGCTCGCTCATGACGACCGTTTTGATGCCTAACCGTTTCGCCACTTTCGTGATCAGTGCGTGCATCGGCATGAATCCTCCGAGCAAGATGATGTCAGGTTTGAAACGAATGAGTTCAGGAATCAACCCGAGTGAGAGATAGCTCAGTTTCGGGAACCGTTTCGAATACTTTAAAATCTTACACTTGTCTCCGAGCGGGATTTTCCACCAGTCCGGTCGGTTCGCATCCAAGTGTTCATAAAACCAAAACTCTGCATCGAAATATTCTTCTAGGGCATAACAGAGTTTCACTTGATACGGAGACGCGATATTACTAATAAAGACGAGCTTCTGTTTCATCGTTTATCCCTCCTTGACGACCTGTCTCGGGTCGACGCTACCTTTCCATACTTCACGTCGAACGTAGTCCGTGTAGGACAAGAGGATTCGCACGACCTTGTCCGAGACGTTCGGCATACTATAGTCACTGACGAGTCGTGGGCGTGGTTGTGACAAGACGACAGAAATCCCTTGAAGAATCCGTTCTTTCTCGAGACCGACCATGAGGACAGCCCCTTCCTCCATCGCTTCTGGACGTTCATGACTCTCGCGAATATTCAGACCTCGCAACCCAAGAATCGAAGACTCTTCGCTGATCGTCCCGCTGTCACTGAGAACCGCCTTCGCGTGAAGTTGCAGGTGATTGTAATCGATAAAACCGAGTGGCTTGAGTAAACGGACATGTGGATGAAACGTGATGTTCAACTCTTGGATCCGCTTCATCGTGCGTGGGTGCGTGCTTACGATAACAGGAAGGTCGTACATGTCAGCTACCGTATTCAAACTGTCCACGAGCGTGATGAAATGTTTGTCTGAATTGATATTCTCTTCCCGATGAGCCGAGACGAGGAAGTATCCCTCCCGTATTAAGCCCAGTCGGTCGAGTACGTCCGACTGTTCGATGGCCTCACGTTTTGAAGCGAGCACTTCATACATCGGACTCCCCGTCTTGATCACCCGTTCTGGTGGTAACCCTTCACGAAGCAGATATTCCCGGGCAATATCGCTATACGTCAAGTTGATATCTGACGTATGGTCCACGATTTTGCGGTTCGTCTCTTCCGGCACGCGCTGGTCGAAGCAACGATTGCCCGCTTCCATATGGAAAATCGGAATCTTCCGTCGCTTGGCCGCGATGGCCGTCAAGCAAGAGTTCGTATCCCCTAGGATGAGGACCGCGTCGGGACGTTCCTGCTCTAAAATCGGGTCGATGTGGATCAAGATGTTACCGATCGTCTCCATCGGGCTACCGGTCGCAGCATTTAAAAAGTGGTCTGGTTTTCGTAGCCCAAAGTCTTCAAAGAAGACTTCATTTAATTCGTAGTCATAGTTTTGTCCGGTGTGCACAAGGATGTGCTCGATGGCTTCAGATTGTTCAAGTTTATGAAGGACGGCCGACAGACGAATGATCTCGGGTCTCGTCCCGACGATGGTCATCACTTTGAGCTGTTTCATCTTGCACCTCCATGAAATAAGTATCCGGACGATTTGGATCGAACGCTTCATTGACCCACATGACCGTCACCAAATCTACCGTCCCAACGTTTTCGATACTGTGTGTATAACCGACAGGGATGTCAATCACACGCATCATTTCACCCGTCACATAATACGAGTGGACGATATCCTCTCCGACTTTTCGAAAGTGGATGTTCGCCTCCCCGCTGACCACCAAAAACTTTTCGTTCTTCGTATGGTGCCAGTGGTTCCCTTTCGTGATTCCTGGCTTGGCCACATTGACTGACACTTGCCCTCGGTCGGGTGTCCGAAGGAATTCGGTGAACGATCCTCGCGCATCCTCATGTTTCAATAGGTCATATCCGAATGCATCGACGGGTAAGTAGCTAAGATACGTGCTGTATAGTTGCTTCGTGAAGCGGTCATCGAGCGCAGGGACGGCTAGACTCTTCCGACTATCGCGAAACGAAAGAAGGAGATTAGCCAGACGTTCCAACGTAACCGGTTCATGTGTCGCAACCATCTGATAGCCAACGACCGGATGTTCCAGCACATGCACGAAAGCCTCTATGACGTCGTCGATATAAGCGAGGGTGACGGTTCGATTCGGATCATGGATTTCAATCGGCTCCTCTTTGACGACTCGGTCACAAAATGTGGCGACGACGCTGTTGTAATCTGGGCGGCTCCATTTCCCGAATAAGTTCGGAAGTCGATAGATCATCACCTGACGCCCAGTCCGGGTCACTTCTTCAAGTAACAATTGCTCGGCTTGACGCTTGCTTTGTCCGTACGGGTTGTCGAGTTCGGCTTGAACGGAAGAGGCATACACGATTGCGGCTGGATTTCCGACTTGTGTCAGCACATCAAGAAGGTGTCTCGTCAATCCGACATTTCCCTCGAAAAACTCCCGCTCCTCTTTCGGTCGATTCACGCCAGCCAGATGATAGATGAACGATGCGTCGCGACAGTAGGTCTCGAACGTCTCCTCGTCTGTCTCACGCGTTTGGGCAAACACTTCATGCCCTGCCGCTTCGAGCGTCACCCTCAAATTCTTTCCGACAAACCCGTTCGCCCCTGTGAGTAAAATCTTCATGAGACTTTCACCCAGCTCTTCAACTCTTGTTGGATATAAGGAAGTTTCATAAGGAGCTGCTTCACTTGTTCGACGTTGAGTTGCTCAGTGTTCGCCGAATTGTACTCGCCTTCGACGGTCAATTTTTGACTGCCTTCGCTGAAGTATTTTTCATAGTTCAAGTCTCGTGTATCGGCAGGCACCCGGTAAAAGCCACCCATATCTTCTGCGACTACATTCTCTTCTCGCGTCAAGAGTGTCTCGTACTGTTTCTCCCCGTGACGTGTCCCGATGACTTTGATCGGATTGTCGACACCGAATAGTTCGATGAGCGCTTGTGCCAACGTCCCGATCGTGGAAGCTGGTGCTTTCTGGACCATGATGTCTCCGGCATGTGCGTTTTTGAAGGCGAAGACGACGAGTTCGACCGCGTCTTCTAAACTCATCAAGAACCGTGTCATGAATGGGTCCGTTACCGTCAACGGTTCACCTCGTTTGATCTGTTCGACGAAGAGCGGGATGACCGAACCGCGTGACGCCATAACGTTTCCGTAACGTGTCCCACAAATGAGCGTTTGATCCGGACGAACCGCTTTTGCTTTCGCGACGAACACTTTTTCCATCATCGCCTTCGAGATGCCCATCGCATTGATTGGGTAAGCTGCTTTGTCTGTTGAGAGACAAATCACTTTTTTCACCTGTTGCTCGACCGCTGCCGTCAAGACGTTATCTGTACCGAGTACGTTCGTCTTAACTGCTTCGAGCGGGAAGAATTCACAAGACGGGACTTGTTTCAATGCCGCTGCGTGAAAGACGTAGTCGACTCCGTACATGGCGTTACGAACACTGTTCACATCACGGACGTCCCCGATATAAAACTTGAGTTTATCGTCCATATAGAGCTTACGCATATCATCTTGTTTCTTCTCATCGCGCGAGAAGATACGAATCTCTTTAATGTCCGTTTTGAGGAAGCGTTGCATGACCGCGTGACCGAACGACCCGGTCCCTCCTGTGATGAGTAACGTCTTATCTTGAAACATTGCAGATCCTCTCCTTCATGATGTAAATGGCTTCTATCGGTGATTGGAAAACTATTGCAATGAGTGGATATTAACGTGATACCCTTCTCATACAAGAATCTGAAAGATATGTGTATCATTTTTTTGAAAGATGGCTTGATGGCGCGTTTCCATAATTAGAAAAAGCATCCTCGGTTAGGATGCTTAAGAAGAACGTCGTAAAAACCCGGTGATGAGTTGTTTTTCATCTTCTCGAAATGTGAAGAGCCACAATACGAGAAGATATGCGCCCCCAAGCAACGCAGCTTTGAGTAAGAAGAGAAAGAGTGAATTGACGGGGAACGTTTGCTGAATCATCCATCCCGCCACGCCTAACATGATGAGCGTAGGCATAATCTTCATATGACACTCTTTAAAGAAGCGCCACATATTCAGATGTAGAATCCGAAGATAGACCCAGTTCATGAACAAGATCGTGCCAAATATATTCCCAATCAAAATGGCGACGGCTGCCCCGATGGCCCCGTAATGCGGCGATAAAATGGAAGATAAGATGACGCTGACGAGTGCAACAATCAAAGAGGCGAATGCTCGATATTTGATTTGATTCGTCGCAATGAGCGTCGTATAGGCAATCTCTTGCGTCAACGTGATAAAGCCCGGGGCAATCAAGAAGAGCGCCACCCAGTAAGAGGTGTGGAACGACTCACCGACCCACAATCGAATGAACTCTTGTCCCATCGTCATGAAGCCGACGATGATCAACCCGACGATATACAGTTGAATCCGCCCGACCCGGATGAGCAAGTTCTCTAAGTCGCCGTGCCGATTACTCGTCGTCATCCGTGTGACTTTCGGAAGGAAGAGCGAGCCGATGGCAGATGAGATCGTCCATACGTATCCTTCGATGACCATCCCGATGGAGAAGAGCGCGATTGAGGCACTCCCCGCGACCGCACCTAGAATGGTCGGTGTGATATTGAGGATGAATCGCTGAGCGAGTGCGATCAACGTCGTCCAAGAAGAAAAGGAAAAGATATCCCGGTACATGGTGCGACTCGAATAGAGAAACTCGACGGCGGTGTCCGTTCGTCGCATCAAGTAAAGTCCCTTCCCGACGATGATGGAGAGCCCGACGAGCGCGTTGACGAACACGAGCGCATATAACCCGTATCCGAGAAGGAGCGCCCCAACCATCAAGACGACGGTGAGTACTTTTTCAGATAAGTTGAACCAGTTCAAGACAACAAATCGTTCATTCGCAATCAGGATGCCGTTGAACGGTTTTGTCGGGAAGAGGACGACGATATAAAAGCCGACCATGATATAGAGCGTCTTCAGTGTATCGATTTCACTAGCGGACAAGCTTGCATAAATCGTCTCGATCATGACGTATACGCCAATGAGCACGAGGCCAATTAAGATGGCGATGCCTGTGAACAGTTTGAAGGCGACACCTAAAAAGCGAGATGCCCCCTCTTCATCACCGAGGGCGTGATAATTGGACAAGAAGCGCGATACGGCTGCCTCGAGTCCAAAATCGAGGGCGAACATGCTGACGAGAGAGATGGACAACATGTAGAGTCCGTAACTGGCTTGTCCGATCTCGGCGATCATCCACGGTGTATAAATCAACCCCGCTAAAATATTGAAGCCGATGGCGGTATACGACATGAGGGCACCGATTTTGATTTGACGGGAGCTGCGTTGTTCATCGAATTCCACTTTCGTCGCCATCTTGACTTCCCTCCTTTATTTTTGTTGCCAGAAGAATAAATAGATTGGTTCATTACGAACAAATAAGAAGAGTAGCGCTGTGATGGCCACGTAATAGACGAGAAGTCGCTCCCTTCGGTCAAACGATCGCAAGATTTCTGGAATGAGAAGCATGATAAAGACGGAGAAATATTGGACGACGCGCATCATCGATGGATTGATGAATGTGAGCGGTAAGAAGCAAAGCGCGAGCAACAGCGCGTTGATGTAATGGACAGCGTTCGGATTGTTCGCTATCATTTCGTCCTTTCGCCAGACGGCGACGATGGTGATCAAGAGGAGAAGTAACGAAAAGTTGAGCGTCCCTGCCCCTGCATAGTAATCGTACTGGTCATACCCACTGATGAGACGGAATAGTTCAAACAGTTGCCCTCTAAAGACGAACAAGAACGGGATGAGTGCTCCCATGAAGAGGAGATAACGGCTCGTCAATTGCTTGTTTGCCAAGAAATAAAACGGTAAGAAGACGAGTGCGGATTTATGAATGGTCGCTGCGAGAAGAACGATGAGTAGGAATGGCCAAAACCGGCGCGCCTTCACGAACCCATAGCCAATCATGACGGCGATGGCCGTCGCAATCGTCTGACGGATCCCTGTAATCGCAAAGAACGCATAGAATAACGTCGAAAAGATGATGAAGCTAAGTAACGGTTCCGTCGAGTTGCGATAAATCCAAATCCCGAACGGCACGAGGAATAGTATCGCGACAATGAGCAAGTACCATTGGTAGTTTTCGGTTATAAGTTGGGTCGCTTTTTGAAGAACGAAATAGCCCGGATCTCGCTCGTCACCGCTCTCGAATAAACCGCTCATGAAGTTGTTTCCGATTTGCTCCCACGACATGACCCTCGATTGGTCATACATCCATTTGTACTGCATCGTATCTGCCCCGACACTTAGATGTCGAAATCCGGATAGGACAATCCATTGGACGGTCGCAATGATCACAAACAACAGTTTCCCGTTTCGAATGCCGTCATCGCGAAGGAGCAACGCTGCCCATGCGATGAGGAGAATGAGGTTGATCAAATAGATGAGCATGTCGCCCCTCCTTTTCGTTAGCGATAACGTAAGTCCATGACACCGCGATAAACGGACAGCGCACGATGATATACATAAGATCTACCTTGCAGCCACTTCTGTTCACGACTAGACAATACCTGATGCCCATCGTAACGTGTCATCAACTCGTCACGTACATCTGGTGCGGCAGATCGATAGATGGCTCGAAAGACTGTCTTTTGTTTTGAGGGTGACTCGAGTCGCTGCAGTAGCTGTTCGAAGAACCGTCGTGACTCGATCGGGGCCACATCCGAAATCCGTTTCGTCTGCTGTTTCGGATGAACACGCGATTTGACATAAGGATTCGTTGTGACGAGAAACTCGTATCCCGCAAGCGCCATATCGACCCAAAGCACCCAATCTTGGATATAGCGATAGTTCGTCGGAAACATTCCTGCTTCCTCAAATGCCTGCTTTGGAACGAGTAGCGCACATCCACTCAGACAAGCTTCTAGCATTAAGTAGTCAAACATCTGGTCACTCGTGTAAAAGCCTTTCGTACGCTTCCGAAGTCGTTGAATCGGGCGCCCGACCTCATCAATCAAGTCCGTCCCACAAGATAGAATCGTCTTCTGCTTATTGTCTATGCGGTCGAGAAGTTTCATTTGATGCGCGATTTTTTCAGGAGTATATAGATCGTCATGACTGAGCCATGAGAACCATTCCCCACGCATCTTCTCAATCCCAAGATTCAAGGCGGTCGACACGCCACCGTTCTCTTTCTCAAAATAGCGGATGCGATCACCGAACTGTTTGGCGATAGCTGCCGTCGCACCACCATCCGTCGACCCATCGTTCACAACAATCACTTCAATCGGTTCGTACGTTTGAGCGAGCGCACTCTCGATTGTCTCGTTCAAATAGTCCGCTCCATTGTAGACGGGGATGACGATGGAGACGAGTGGCTGTGCCATAGTGAATCCCTTCCTTTCTGATTCATCAATTCCTGATAGACGTTCAAGTAGTCTGCGACGCGTCGTTCCATCCGAAACGCCTGATGGGCGTGCGAGACACACGCTTCCGCATAAGACGCTTTTCCATCTTGTTTGATTCGCTCAATCGCATCAACGAGCAGCGCGGGGTGACTTCCAGATACGACAGATCCGCACGAATCCGGGACAAGCTCAGGATTCGCCGTTCCATCTAAGACGATTGCTGGCGTGCCACACGCCATCGCTTCTGCCGTCACTTTCCCGAACGACTCTTCTTCAGATAAGTTTAAAAAGACATCGGCGAGCGCATAGTATTCCGCGAGTTCTTCCGGACGATTCGTCGACGGGATGTGGATGATTGATTTCGGCAATGCGATATCTGGCATCGCCCCTACTAACAGAATGGTTGCGTCGGGCAGCCGTTCAGCCAAATCAATCCATTTAGACAATCCTTTCGAATCATCCCATGAGCTGGCTACCCCGAGAAGGACGAATCGGTTCGTCAATCCGAGTCTTCGCCGTACCAACGCTGTATCTCGTGGACGAAAGGTGTCGGTGTCGATCCAGTTGTAGATTCGACGGATGATTGAAGCTTGTCCAAGAAATGAAAATCGGGCTTCCGTCGTGATCCAATCCGATACCCCGATGACGGCAAGGCGCGGAATCGCTTGGAACCACGTTTTCTTGTCTTGCCACATCTGTGCGGTCCGATCGAGCCCCCAACTTGGATTATCAAGGGCGAGGCGTGGACAGTTTCCGCACCCATATTGCCAGCGGTCACAACCCGAACTCGTATAATGCGTACATTTACCGGTATAGAACCAACAGTCATGTAACGTCAGGACGGTCGGTGTGTCGGTTTCAGCTAACCACGTCAACAGTGTCTCCAAATGAATATAGTTGGAATGAAGATTATGAAGATGGACAACGTCTGGTGGATTTGCTTCCAGTCGTCTGATTAGTTCTTCCGTCGCTCCTTTCGAGGCGTACCCTTGCTTACCGGTAAGTCTCGACAAGAAAGCATGACGCTTTTGATCGAACGACGAGCCGATTCGAATGCCGGATTCACTGTCAGGTCCCGTTGCATAGGCAACGATACTCTCATGACCAGCTTGGTTGGCGACGGTCGAGAGCTCTTTACAAATTCGCCCTGTGCTCTTTTCCTCATTGATTGCGTTAATGTGTAAGATGCGCATCGCCCTTCGCCTCCTTTCCTGGCTCAATCGTATTTGTAGTGATAGTGACGTTCTTTTCCTTTATCTCGCTTATTCATCACAAGGCCGAGGATGTTCGCACCCGACAGTTCAAGCTGTTCTTTCGCCTTGAGCACGTAGTCCCGATTCGAATTATCACAGCCGATGACAAGAATCGTCCCGTCCGCCTCACTGGCAACAATCCGGCTGTCCGCGACCTGCATGATTGGTGGCGCATCTAGGATGATCATGTCATACGATTGCTTGATTTCTTCAAGTACCCGTTTCATCATTGGAGAAGCAAGCAATTCCGAAGGGTTCGGTGGAATCGGTCCGGCCGGGAGCATATACAGTTTAGGCACTTGGGTAGCTTGGATGGATCGCTCGAGCGTCGTCCGTTTGGCGAGCACTGTCGAAAGTCCGAGTTGCCCTGGAAGTTGGAAGGTGAAATGGGCTGTCGGTTTTCGCATATCGCAATCGACGAGTAAGACACGCTTTCCAAGTTGCGCATAGACAATGGCCAGATTGGAAGCCGTCGTCGATTTCCCTTCTCCTGGTGATGCGGACGTGACGACAATCGTTTGTAAGTCGGCCCCAAGTGAAGTGAATTGTAAGTTCGTCCGAATCGTCCGGTATTGTTCAGCGATGGGAGACTGCGGATTCACGAGAGTAATCAAGCTCCGTTTCGCCTCACGAACTTTGTCTTGTGTCTTTGGTAGGTGGAACATTTGGCTCGTCTCCTTTCGCCACTGGATTGACATCTTTTACAGGTTCCGGTTTCGACCGCTTCGCGGCCATGTCTCGCTTTTCAATCACAGGAATGTTTCCGATGACCGGTAGCGCCAGTAGCTTCTCTGCTTCTTTTTCATCGCGAATCCGTTTGTCGAACGTGTAACGGATGAGTGCGAGCACACTTCCGATGACAAAACCAACGATTAAGCCGATTGCTGTATACATGACCGTACTCGGTGCGACAGGATCACTCGGCACGTCAGCAACCGACAAAACGCGAACATTATCAATATTCATGAGATCCGGGATTTCAGTAGCGAAAACTTCCGTGATGACGTTTGCGATATTCGCCGCGACGACTGGGTCGCTGTACTCGACGACGATGTTGATGACTTGCGATTCTTCCTCACTCTCGACCAACAACACTTCGCTAATATCATCTGGGGCGTTCGCGACTTGCTCCTGTACCTCGTTTAAGATCGCAGGGCTACGCATGATGACACGATACGTATTAATCAATGAGAGGGAAGAAGAGACTTGGGTACTGTCGACAACGTTTGAGCCGGCTTCTTGCTTCGGTACGATCAACACCTGGGTCGATGCTTCATATGTTGGCTCGACCACATATTGGCTTACATAATAGGCCGCTCCTCCAGCGATCATGACCGTCAAAAGAATCAACAGTTTACTCTTCTTGAAAACAGCGAGTAAATCCGATAGGAGCATCGTCTGACTATTCACGGGTGAACCCTCCTTCAACTATTCAGCTGCATTTCCTAGTGCCTAGAATCTTTGTGTGCTTACTACTTACCCCCGCTCTTCTGACAAATCAAAAGAAATCATGACCATCTTTTTATAAACTATCAAGAAGGACGCCGATTCGTGAACGTATCGTAAATCTGCTTCATCTCTTCATGGGAGCGCTCGACATCAAACGCTTTTGCCGTTTGTGTATTATGCAACCCCATCTGATGGGATAGTTCGAAATCAAGTCGCATCGTTCGAATGGCGCGAGCGAATCCTTGAATATCGTTCGGCGCACACTTGAAACCCGTCACTCCGTCCACCGAATAATCGTTGATTCCATGCACATTCGAGGTGATGATCGGTAAACCTGCCGCCATCGCCTCAAGCGCCGCCATCCCGAGTCCTTCTCGTTTAGACGGAAAGACGAAACAGTCTGCCGCTTTCATCACTTCAAACACATCATCCCGAAAACCTAAGAGCTGTACTTGATTCGTGAGGTCCGTCTCTCGAATGACTCGTTCTAATTGAGGTCTTGCGTCCCCGGTCCCGGCAATCCAGTAACGAATGCTTGCATCACCGAGTTCGGCAATCGCTCGAATGATGGTCTCGTGATTTTTGTTCTCGTTCAACTCCCCGACCGAAAGTAAGACGAAATCGGTATCGGTATTCACCTCGAGCGACTGACGTTTCAACGGACGATCGATGTGAACTTGCTCAATCCGTTTCGTGTCGACTCCGATGCCCGGAATGCGGAACGTGTGCGTCGTCTTAAACGTCTGTGCTCTCGAGAAGTCTTCCTGATTAATCGTCACGATGGTGTCTGTCAATCGGGCAAGCGTCCGTTCGACCGGATAATAGAGCATCCAGTTGAGGGAAGGACTGCCTTTAAAGAAGTGGAACCCGTGAGCAGTGTACATGCATGGCGTGTCCGTTTGTCTTGCGACGAGACGCCCGATGACGCCACCGATTGGGGAGTGACAATGAATGAACGCATACGAATTCGTCGTCATGACGCGTTTCAATTGTTGGAATGCCCGGACATGTCCGTTCATTTTTTTGATGTCCCGTTCAAAGTCAATTTGGAAGAGCGTGACTCCTTCCTCTCGTAAACTCTGTTTGACGCGTTCGACTTTTTCTGTGCTATACATGCTGCCCCACTCAAAATTTGTGGCGACATGTACCTCGTATCCCATGTTCTGAAGGGTTCGGATGTTGTCACGGTTGAAACTTTCAATCATCGATACGACGGAAGCGACCATGAGGACTCGTTTCATCTCGATCCCCCCTCACACACGTTTCCGTAAGTAGTTCACGCTACGGAGCATCAAGACGAGAGGCACGGTCTGTTCGTGCTTACACAATTGGAAGAACGTCCGCCATTTCAAATCAAAGTAACGCATGTCCATCTGAGAATAGGCCTCTTTGTATTCTTTTTGTTGTAGGACTTGTCTCAACACTTCCGCTTGCGCAAACAGCGGTTTGTTGGAACTCAATTCATTTAAGCCAATCCCGATTACGCTGAGTGCGATCCGGTTGTATAGCGCACGCGTATAATCTTCCCCGAGCTCATGCTCTTCGATGTAGTTCATGAGCATGTGGAAGAATTCCAATCGTGAGTTCACAAGATTGCGTTGATACGTACTCGTCTCAGACTGTCCGTTCGTCTTACGGTAGTGATAAATCGGATAATCGATGTAAATAAAACGTTGGCAATGCTCGAGTGCCTGAATTTGAAAATAAAGGTCGACAAACGAACCGTACGGGCTACGAAACGAAAGATGACGAATCAAATCGCGATGGTACAAGGTGATACAATTCGAATTTAGCGCATCGACCGTCTCCGGATGAGCGAGCTCTTCTCCGACAAGTCCGAACAGACGACGATGGACGAAACGTCTCGTCTCTTCGGCGTTGTACGATAAAAAATCCGCCTCGAAGATGCGTTTTGGCAAGGACCGCTCTTCATACTCACGGACGTATGTGCCCATGACCGCATCGGCTCGTTCTGCTTCCGCATGTTTGACGAGAAGCCGAATCGCATCATGGTCCAACCAGTCATCGCTATCGATGAACATCATGTATTCACCGGTCGCCATTTGAAGACCACGATCGCGGCAGAAGGAACACCCACGATTCGTCTGATCGATTAGGATGACGCGTGGGTCATCATCAAATTCCAGCATGATATCGAGACTTTGATCCGTACTGCCATCATTGATACAGATGATTTCAAGGTGAGGATACGTTTGATTGACGAGACTGCTTAAGCACTGGCGTAAAAACGCGCTCGTGTTGTAAACCGGCACGATGATACTAACGAGTGTTTCCGGACGTTCCATGTGCGTTCACTCCTTCTTCGGTGCAGAGTCATGGTGTAGGTGAGTTACTATAACTCGTTGTTCCCATTCGTTTTTTTGAATAAATACGAATCGAAATGAGTAGCGAATAATTTTTTAGTGAATTATCATAAGGGCTATTTCTGAGATGGCACAACAAAAAAAACAGACCGGATAAGCCGGCCTGTTCGTCGTTAAATCGTGGATTGTTGTTCATTTTTCAGATTGGATAGCACGTTTTGGAAGAGTCGGTGTTTCACCTGATCCGAGACGTACGAGTTGTGCGGTGTGAGGCTTACCCAGGCAAACTCATACAATGGATGACTCGGCTGGATCGGCTCCGTTTCGAATACATCGAGCGCGACGCCGAAGAATTTTCCTTCTTGGAGCGTTTCGACTAGTGCCTCTTCGTCAATGATCGCCCCGCGTGCCACGTTGATGAGGATCGCGTCCTCTTTCATCGCTGCGAGTGCATCCCGATCGATCAGATGATACGTCTCATCTTTGAGTGGTAACGCCAAAATGACGACATCACTCTCTTTCAACACATCATGGAGTTCGTCCAACAACACGTAGCGATCGACAAACGGTACGTCTTTTTCGCGATGACCGACACCAATCAGATGCATATCAAACGCGCGTAGTCGTTTCGCGATCGCTTCGCTGACATTGCCGACCCCGAGCAGTGTGACCGTCTTGCCCGTCAGTTCGAGTAATCGTCTTTCTTTTTCCCATTGTCGATTTTGTTGCTTCTCGCGAAACGCGGCGCCATGCTTCATAAAGTCGAGCAATTGCCAGACGACCCACTCCGCCATCGGAACGGCGTATGTATCGCCGGCGTTATAAATGCGAATGCCTTTCTCTTTTAATGCTTTAACGGGTAAACGGTCAAGACCGGCGCTCACCGCTTGGACGACCTTCAATTGAGGGAAATCTTCAAGCGCCCGGTGAGCAAACACGTTTTGACAAACGAGCACTTCTACTTCAGACACATCTCGCTCGCGAATCTCTGACTCCTCTTGAAGAATTGTGACAACGTGTCCCAACTGTTCAAGCTGTGCTTGTTGGTCGAGGGATAGACGCATCCCTGTCACCCATACGTTCATGACAACATTCCTTTCTCTTGGCGTATTTCTGATGTGATGGCTTGAACTTCTTCGACGAGTCGCATACGATTTTGTTCAAACCATTCAACAGGCATCGATTCGAGTTGCTGTTCATATGCCCTAATTCTCCATACCCCTTCTTGGAATGTTTGAGCCTGCTGTGAAGATACTTTTGTCGCGTGACCGATATGACAGAAGCTCCGAGACAAAATGACACATGAAGAACCGAGGCGAACATGTTCCGGAATGATTCGCTCGGCAGGAACCCGTCCCTCCCCAATCCGGGCAATCCCACCGAAGCCATACGGAATACCAGCTTCACGGATTTGCGTGACAATCTTTTCGACGAGTCCCGTCGTAAGTGGTTCAAATAGAAACGTCTGACCATAACTCAAATGCAGATCGTTCAATCCGATATGAATCGAATCGATTCCGCGTAAACGTAATACGTCCGGCATGCACGCGACCGCTTCCTTCGTCTCACAGAGGAGACATACTTTGACGCGATTATCGACCATTTCGATAAATGTTGCCACTTCATCAACCGTTTTATAATACGGCAACATCAACATGTCTGCGCCACGAAAAATCGCTTCGTTAATTTCAAAACGTGATCCGGCATGGATCGGGTTGATGCGGACGAGCAGCTTGGCGTGTTTCAAGACGGAACGGATGCGACTGACATCATGCATCGAATGTCTGGAAATGACCGTGTCGAGATGTCCCTGTCGTTCCTCTTTCCCGTTTAATTCTAAATCGACAAAGATGAAATCGACCCCATTTTGTTCAGCCAAACGTGCAACTTCCGGTTGATTCGTAATATACATGAACGCCAAAGACATCATCCTAACCCCCTTTAATAAGATCACTACGATTTGAAATTAGCCATCGTCAAAAACAATGAAACAGAAAAGAATAGCATCTTTTTGCAACGATATCTGTTTTCTCAAATGGCATTCCAAATTCATGCTCGTCAGTTCCTTTCGGTTTTGTTTGAAATCAAGAGAATCGGCAATAGTGTCATTACAGACAAATCATTTCGACATTTTTCGGCAAAAGGGGTGACTTCCAAAATGGAATGGATTGTGATTTTTGGTGCAGGTGGTCACGCGCAAGTATTGATTGATATATTGGAGCTGACAGGACTTTATCGGATTGCAGGCATTTATGACGATAGTCCAAATTTAATCGGTAAATTCATTCTCGGTTACCCGATTCTCGGAAAAATCAGTTCAAATGTGGCTATCCGAAAAGGAATCATCGGAATTGGGGACAATGATCAACGCGCACTGATTGAACATCGCATACGAGAACAAATGCCAGACTTTGAATTCATCTCTGCCATTCATCCGAGCGCCATCATCGGCAAAAATGTAACCATCGGTCCGGGTGTCGCCGTGATGGCGGGAAGCGTCGTCAATCCGAACACGCGACTCGAGGCACACAGCGTCGTCAACACGATGTCTTCTGTCGACCACGACTGTCACCTCGCCCCGTTTTCTTCTGTTGCGCCAGGAGCTCATCTTGGCGGAAACGTTCGACTCGGCGAACGAACTTTTGTCGGGATGGGCGCGACGGTCATCCATAATATTCATATCGGATCCGATACCGTCGTCGGCGCCGGCGCCACCGTTGTCTCCAATCTACCGAGCCAAGCCATCGCTTACGGCACACCCGCTAAAGTGACACGTAGACGGGAAGTTCGAGAGAAATATTTATAGAAAAAAGTTCCAGTCGTTCATCAATCGACTGGAACTTTTTTATTTTCTACATATATGTTTTGTCACATTTCGTCGTATTTATTATGAAACATAAAATTTTCGACCAAAAGCGACAAAATATCAGGGAAAGTCGTTTGAATTTAGGTAAATCAAATTACCCTTATATTATAATATTTCATACACATTTTTATTTTTCTCATAAAATTATTTCACAAAGGAGATAGCCGATGAACATTCTCATTACGGGAGGCTATGGGTTTTTAGGCAGTTCGATTGCCGAACGGTTCTTCAAAGAAGGGCACCGTATACATATACTCGACAACTTGACTTCTGGCTCTAAAGATACGGTCGACTTCAAACATCGTCATTTAGTGGCAGACGTCGCCGATCGAAAGTGCGAAACGTTTTTTAAAACATATGCATTCGACGTCGTCATCCATTGCGCGAACAGTGCGACCAATGATCATCCCCACCTGTCTACAAGTGGTCTATTCAACCTATTGTCCCTGTCTGAAAAATACGGAGTCAAACAGTTTCTCTCCTTTTCAACACGTGATGGATTTGCGTTTGAGGCAGAAACGGTCATACCGGAGACGGCCTCTCCCATCCCACGTTCGCCTTCTGCATTAAATCAACGACATAGTGAAGAGTACGCTTTGCATTGGGGCAATCATTCTGCACTCTCTACATTGATTTTCCGTTTGTCGTCCGTGTATGGCCCGAAGCAACACGTCAGTTCCGAGAGTCGATGGATCCATGACCTCATGTCGATGACCGGTGCTGAGACTCTCGGTCTCCCCTCATCACATCATGCTGACCTGATTTTTATCGGTGATGTGGTGGAAGCCGTATATCGAGGCGTGATCAGTGAACTATCGGGACTGTATCACCTGTCTTCGGGTGAATCGACCTCGATTGACACACTCTACGCACATTTAGGTGTCGAGCCACCGGTTGCGAATCAACATGTACCGAAGCAGCAAGGCATCCTCGACAACCGAAAATTGAAGACGGATTTGGACTGGGTACCTCGATACGGGTTAGAAGAGGGATTACATGTAACGAAAAGTTATTATGCACATCAACCCGCATCCCCATCGCCCCAGACGATTCCGAAAGAACGTCGATTCAAACATGCACTCAGCCATCCGGTTCTACGAACGCTTGAAAATCTAACACTGTTCCTCCTGTTCTTCATCGGCTCCCTACTGTTGACGCCGATTGTGGATACTCCGGATTATTGGTTCATTTATGTACTCTTAGCAGCACTATTGTTCGGTAAGTCCCAAGCCCTTATCGCTTCCCTTCTCGCTGTCGGCGTCCACCTCTACGAGAGTGCATCGATTGGTCGGAACATCTTGTCTCTCTTTGTCGATAACTCCATTTTGGCAACGTTCACGATGTATTTATTGATTGGTCTCGTCGTCAGCTATGTGATGGAACGTCGAAAAATTGAAATTCAATTTTTAAAAGATGAGCTGGCCGCGACGACCGAACGCCACACATTCTTGAACGAAGTGTATGAGGAAACGCTCACCATTAAAAATCAGCTGCAACAACAGATTCTTCATTCAGAAGAAAGTATCGGAAGCGTGTATGAAGCGACGCGCGCCCTCGACAGCTTGGAACCGGAAGGACTGTTCGTCGGTTCGATTTCCGTTTTAGAGAAAACGTTAAAAGCGAATCAATTTGCGATTTACATGATCAACCAGTCTTCGTTCGCCCGCCTTGCGGCAAAGTCGTCTGACTCGACGTTTACACCACGGAACTCTTTGCAAATCGAAGAACAGACAGTAATTCACGAAGTCGTCGCCTCATCCGAGATCGTCTTCAACACCTCGCTCACTCCTGGCGAACCGCTATTCGGCGCACCTTTGATTCGTCAAGGAGAAGTGATGGCCGTCATCTTATGCTATGAAGTGCCGTTCCATAACTTGACCCTCTCGTATCGCAACTTGATTGACGTCATGGTACGACTGATCAATTCCTCACTCGACCGTTCGCTCGGATATATTAATGCGATTCAGTTCGATCGATATGTCGGGAATACAAACGCATTGAAACAAGAGTACTTTGAACGAATCCTCACCCAAAAAGAACAGGCACAACAAGAGTTAAACATTCCGTATAGTCTCGTGCTCATCGAAGAAGACCATGATGATTCCATCATTCAGAGCACGGAAACGACGTTACGGACGACTGACTATTTAGGGTTCCGAACAGATGGACGATTGTACGCCATCTTATCGAATGCGACGAAAGAAGAGTCGCAAATCGTCATCGACCGCCTCGCCCGTAAGGCAATCCGTGCCGAAGTCGTGGAGGACGTCACCTATGTGGAGTAATCTCTTGTATCTTCATTACGGGATTGCGTTACTCGTCCTCTTTTTCTTTTTTGTGAAGCGGCGTGAAGATGTCCTCCCTAGTTTCTTGTTGTTACTGGCCATCCCGTTTTTTAGTTGGGGCATCCTCTATTACTTACAGCGCTCCAAACATAAAGATGCCGAACTGCCAGAGTGGTTACTTCGAAAAGAAACTTACGAGGATGTGTCGCTCCAACGACCGGATCTGTTGAACGAGACGAATATGATTTCGCTACAGGATGCGCTCATCCTCAACTCCAACCAAGTGAAGCGAAAGACGTTGATGAACGTATTGAAAAATGACTTCCTTCAACAGGCCCCACTTCTCGCCGCAGCGTTGAAGAGTGAAGACAACGAGACGTCCCACTATGCGGCAACCGCTCTACAGCAAGCGAAGTCACTGTTGGCCAAACAGCTTCGTCATATCGAACGTGAGTTGACAGAGCGTCCGAATGACCTAGACGTCATGATTCGGTACTTAACGATTTTGAAACAAATGATTGATATGGAATTTTTAGATCGACATACCCAGTTGAAATATACGTATTCGTATCTACATGCATTGACCGCTTTCATCGAACTTGGTGGAACGATCGACCCCGAGTACCATATCGAGCGAATCCAAATCGCTCTATCTCTCGGCGAATATGAACAGGCACTCTCTGCGAGTGAACTCTTTTTAGCGCAACACCCACGTCGTGAACAGGCTTATTTCGAGGCGATGCATGTACATTATGCGATGAAGAACGTCACACAAGTACATCATCTTGTTGATGCGCTTCGCGCCTCGGACATTCGTCTCTCACCAGAGGGGCTTCAACAACTACGGTTTTGGATATAGGGGATTTTTATGAAACATACATTTACGATGCAAAGAGGGATTTATTTGATTGGGGGCTTCATCGCCCTCTTCGGTTTTGTTTTCATTCTGATTCGCTCAGATGTCGTCTTGAAGATTCCATTGTTCGCGGAGAGTCACCCGACATCCATCCAGTCGCAAACCGTCTCGCAAACAGACGGAGCGATTGACTCCTATTTGATTTTAGATAGTAAAGGGGATGAACTGCTCGCGACGCGTCTACAGGAGCGCTTTCGTGCGATTGGGAAGCAAAGCTCTGTCATGAACATCGAACACCTGACGTCGTTGAAGGATGAGGAGACGGTCATCGTCGCAACGGAACATCTCGATCGCTTGAAAGATCGGGACATTCTCCTGGATTACGTCGAAAATGGCGGTACCGTCTTGTTTGCGACACGTCCTTCGCCAAGTGATCGGTTGATGGAGATGTATCGCCAAATCGGTGTCATCGAAATCGGGTCGTTCGTCGAGACGACCGGTGTCCGATTGACTACCTCTTATTTTGAAGAGGATGTGGCAAAATCGTTCGACTCGGATCGTCTTTTGAACTCGTCACTCGCATTACGGATTGACCCAGATGCCAACTTACTCGCGACATCGTCACAAGACATCCCGTTACTCTGGTCAAAAGATTACGGGGCAGGCCGCTTCATCGTATTCAATGGCACGATGCTCTCCGAGTTCAACCAACAGGCCCTCCTATTTGTCGGTCTCACGCAAGGAAAACCATTGCTGCGCCCTATTTTGAATGCGGAAGTCACGACGCTTCAAGGTTTCCCGTTCTTCGCTTCGAACGAACGGCTCGTGACAAAGTCGATGACGGACCGTGACTATTTCCGGAACGTGTTCTGGGCTGACTTACAACGCCTTGGCGCCAAATACGGATTGAACTACGTCCTCGCCACGACGAGTCCCTCTTTAAATCCGACGCCGGCAACCTCTGCTTACTCGGAAGATTTGGCGCTATACGGACGAGAGACGCTACGTTCGGGCGGGGAAATCGCCGTCTCAGGTTCCTCTTTCGAAGAAATTCGCGCAACAAAGCAACAGGTTGACTATGCGTTACCGGGGCTCACCATCAAGTCGTCTTATCAAACAGATGGAGAACTTGCCCGCCAAGTGTTTGATCATGCCACGACAGAGATCGGGACGGCTAGTCTCCCGATAAAAGAGGATGCGATCATCAAGCTGCCCTCTACGCCATTTGAGTTGTCGGACCCGGACTGGACATCTTGGGCGCACTTCAATGAGCTCGTGACAAGTGGGAGTGTGTCCATGACGCTGTCCCCTCAAACGATCACTGCACAAGTAGAAGGCGAAGCGTTGATCACAGCTTTCCAATCTATGTTAGATGAACAAGGTCATGACGTTCCTTGGCTCCGCTCGATGAAAGTATCAGACGTCGCTCAAAACCATCACTTTTTCAATGGTCACGTATATGTCCGACAATCAGAAGACCTGTATACGTACACATTGGACGAAGCGGCTGGTGAGACATACTTTTATCTTCAATCCCCACGAGAAGTAACAGATGTGGACCAGTGCGAAGTCGAACGAATCGGTCCTAACTTATATCTCGTCAAAACCGAAGCATTATCCTTCTCAATCCGATTGGAGGCGAAATGATGAAAATTTGCTTGATTTCAGAAGGCGCATACCCTCACGTGACGGGTGGTGTATCGAGTTGGATCCAGTCGCTCATCACCGAGATGCCCGAGCATGAGTTCATCGTCTACTCCATCTCGGCAAAAGAAGTGAAAGGGAGTAAACCGAAATATCCCATTCCTAACAACTTGGTCGAACTGCACGAGATTCATCTCGGCGATTACGTGGACCAAAAGATTGTCAGCGGAAAACGATATGACTTGACCGATGCGGAACGGCTCGCCTTTTTGTCCCTCATGTCGGATCGCCAGACGGACTGGGACGTGTTGTTCCAGTTCTTTACGAGCGGTCGCATCGATTCGGTCATGAACTTCCTTGGCAGTAAAGACTTCTTTGATATCGTCAGCACGCTTTGCGAGAAACGGTTCGTCCAGGTTCCCTTCACTGATATGTTTTGGGCGCTCCGCTCGATGCTGTTGCCGCTGTTCGTCTGTATCGACCATAAAGTACCGGAAGCGGACGTCTATCACAGCGTCTCGACCGGTTACGCGGGCGTACTCGGCGCCCTCGCAAAGTATCAATATGGGAAACCGTTACTCTTAACGGAGCACGGGATTTATACACGAGAACGTGAAGAAGAAATCATCAAAGCCTCATGGATCAAAGGCTACTTTAAAGACGTATGGATCGATTACTTCTATAGCCTTTCCTACTGCGCTTACGGTTATGCCGATGACGTCAGCACGTTGTTCGAAGGGAACCGGGAGATTCAACTGGAGCTTGGGTGCCCGCCGGAGAAGACGTTCCTCGTCCCGAACGGCATCGATGTGACTCGTTTCTCCCCTGAGAAACGCAAGTCACGTCCTGGGGTCCATATCGGTGCCATCCTACGGGTCGTTCCGATTAAAGATATCAAGACGATGTTACAAGCGTTCGCCATCGTGCAAGAGAAGTTCGCGGAAGCGCAGTTTTATCTCATCGGACCGTTAGATGAAGACGAGGAGTATTATGAGGAATGTCTTGAACTCATCGAGATGCTCGGACTTCAGCACGTTCATTTCACAGGTCCAACAAACGTCCAAGATTACTTATCGTTTTTGGATATCCTCGTCCTCTCGAGCATCAGCGAGGGACAACCGCTCGTCATTCTTGAAGGGCTGGCGATGGAAATCCCGTTCGTCTCGACCGATGTCGGGGCTTGCCGTGAACTGTTGGAAGGTCCAAACGACCGCTACGGAAAAGCCGGCAGCGTCGTCCCGGTCATGCATTTTCATCTATTGGCGCATGAGATCATCAAATTGGTCGAACAGCCTGACATACGCCAGACGTATGGACAGAGCGGACGGGCGCGCGTCACGAATCTCTACACGTTACCGATGATGATTGATGCGTATCGTACCTATTATGAGAAAGGAGAACGTCATGGCCGGAATCGGATTTCAACTGAAGCGACTGTATGACAAATCAGGATTTTTCGGACAACTCCGTGCGTACGGCTATTCGGCCATCACGGCAGTCGGTCCGATGTTCCTCTCCATCCTGCTGATCACCGCATCGCGTGAATGGTTGCTCTACTTGAACGTCGGCGCGAGCGAAGTGAACATCTATATGGCGGCAGTCCAGTATACGTTCATCTTCTCGCAACTGTTGACGGGTGGATTTTTATTTACGATCTCACGGTTCGTAGCGGACCAGACATTTTTAGAGAAGGAAGAGAACGTGTTGTCCTCGCTATACGGACTCATCAGTTTGATCGTCGTAATCGGTCTGATGATTTCCGTGTTGTTTTATATGAGGTCTCCCCTTCCGTTCAGCTACAAACTCGTGACGTATTTGTACTTCACACAGCTGTCCGTCATCTGGATTTTGTCGATGTACGTGTCCGCCCTGAAAGACTATAAAAAAATCGTCACGAGTTATGTCCTCGGGACGTTGGTCGCGGCGTTCTTTATTTGGTTGTTGACGTCCCCGCTCGGTCATCCGACGGCAACGTCCGTGTTCATCGGACTAAATATCGGCTTCTTCGTCATTTTGATCCGATTGTTCCGCGACATCCATCATTATTTCCAAGTCAATAACCGCAACTATTTTTACTTTTTAGTGTATCTCGAGAAGTATCCGCTTCTCTTCTTGATCGGAACGGCCTACTACTTCGGTTTGTATGGTCATAACCTTGCCACTTGGTTCAGTGACCGGGCCATTGTCGTCGGAGAAACGTACTTGATGGCACCGTATTATGACACGCCGGTCTTTTATGCCTACTTGAGCGTCCTTCCATCCCTTGTCTTATTTATGGTGACGCTCGAGACGACGTTTTATACGTCATATAAAAAATATTATGGGCGGATTTTGAACGGCTATCCGTTCCAAGACATCCAAACCGCCAAGCGCGAGATGTTCCGTGTCCTTGGCTCAGAGCTCTTGTTCATGGCCCAAGTCCAGATGCTCGTCACGTTCATCTTCTTGTTCCTAGGTGTCCGTCTATTGCCATTCCTCGGCATGACGCAAAACCAAATCGACATCTTTATCATCGTCGTGCTTGGTAGCTGGTTCTTAAGTCTCGTCATCACGATTTTCTTGATTTTACTGTATTTCGACGAGCGTCGTGCTGCCATTCAACTGACTGGATTTTATGCGGTCACGAGCTTCCTTGTGACGCTCGCCCTCGTCCTGTTGTTCGATTTATATGGCGTCGGCATGTTCCTCTCCGCCATCCTCGCCTTCATGTGGGGAGTACGGTTACTCATCCGAAGTTTGAACGATATCGACTATACGACGTTCTGCTCGCAGCCGATCGTCTATCAAGAAGTGACGACAAAAACGGAGATGTTCTTACGACGCATCGGAAGTCTGTCTTAGAAGGAGTTTTCATGTATGAAGCGTTTGCCTTACCCGAGAGTGATGATCGGTCTCATCCTTCTCTTCTTCCTCTTGTTAGGAATACAAGCCTGGTTAAAAGCACCTGAATCTAGCGCGACACCGACCGAAGCAGAGGCGACGAATGAGTTCGCATCGCTCGATTCGACGTTCAAAGAAGATAAGCGCGTCTATGACAAGCATGACGGGAACAAGCTCGAGCATGTGTATGTCACCATCTTCGACCAACGTACCGTTCCGGAGAACGATTTGACCTTGTACGACCTGAATGAATCGTACAAGCAATACAGCAACCTTGAGAGCGGTCCGAAGCTATATGTCCATTTCGAGACCGGGGACGCGAAAGGACCGGACGGCATCCAACTTTTCGATGAGCAGGAAGTGAACGCGACGATTCAACTACGAGGCCGCTCGAGCCGACTCGAACCGCAAAAGTCTTATAAGATTCGCCTTCAAGACAACGCGGGCCTTTGGTACGGTCAAAGCGTCCTCAATTTGAACAAACATGCCGATGACCGGACCCGCGTCCGAAACCGACTCGCGTTTGCGTATTATGAACAGTTAGACAATATCTCCAGCTTACGAACAAACTTCGTACAGCTACACGTCCGGGATATGACCAACCCCGAGAAAGCCGATACGTTCGAAGATTACGGGCTCTATACCCACGTCGAACAATTGAACGAAGAAGCGCTCGCCGCCCGTGGGCTCAACCCCGACGGTCATTTGTATAAAGCCGAGAACTTCGAGTTCTTCCGTTACCCCGACAAACTCTTGCCGACAGACGACCCGAACTATGATAAGAAGGCGTTCGAGTCGGTGTTGAAAATCAACGGGTCTGACAATCATGACGAACTGTTGACGATGCTCGACGACTTGAACGACTTGTCGAAACCGTTCGATCAAGTGTTCGACAAATACTTTGATGAAGACAACTATCTGACCTGGCTCGGGACGAACATCTTGTTCGGGAACTACGACACGATGTCGACGAACTATTACCTGTATAGCCCGCTCAACTCGGAGAAATGGTATTTCATGCCGTGGGACTTCGACAAGGCGCTCGGACGCGATACGGAACGTACCGATGCCATGCCGAGTTGGCAACAAGGGATTCAGCGTTACTGGGGAACGCTTCTCCATCGTCGTTATTTGAAAGATCCTGAAAACGTCAAATCACTTCAGACGAAGATGACGGAACTTCAAGAAATGATCAATCCGACTCGAACGAAACAACTGATCGATGGATTTTATCCGGTCGTCTCACCACTCGTGACAAGTGAACCCGATTTACGTTTCTTGAAAATCGAAGCCGCTTCCTATGAAGCGAATTATCGGAGATTAGAAGACATCACGACGAAATACGCGACAGACTTTGAACGGTCGCTCGAACATCCGATGCCGATTTTCCTCCAGTACAGTCGAGACGGCAAACAAGATGTGTTCCGCTGGGATGCGTCATATGACCTTCAGAACGAGGAGCTGACGTATCACTTCGAATTGAGCACCTCGCCCGACTTCACGACAGTACTCAAAGAGCAAGCGAATCTGACGACGTTCTCCTACACTGTTCCGGCGCTCGCGCCAGGTCGTTATTATTGGCGTGTCACCGTCAAGGACGAGTCGGGCAACATGCAAATCCCGTTCGACTATTATCGGGACAACGACCGTAAGCTTCATTGGGGCATCCAACAAATCGTCATACCAGGAGAAGCAGAATGAAACGATTCCGACATGAGTTAAAATACTTTATCAACGAGCAAGACTACCATACGCTTCGCGAGCGCATCGCCACGATTTTACAGCAGGATGAGCACTCCGTCTCTCGTGAGGGCTACTTGATCCGAAGTCTCTACTTCGACAACGTCTACGACCACGATTTGATTCAAAAAAACAGCGGCATCTTCCGTCGGAAAAAGTTTCGGATTCGGACGTATAACTATTCGGACGCCGTCATTCGACTCGAGAAGAAGAGTCGCCAAGGCGAGTATATCTTGAAGTCGTCCGTCGCCATCACCCGGGAGGAATATGAACAGATTTTAGATTGGGAATATGACTTCTTGCTCGAGAAGACCGAGCCACTCTATCATGAGTTTTACTCGTATCTCACAGGTACGATCATGCGCCCTCGGGTCATCGTCGATTACGTACGCGAAGCCTACGTCGGTAGCCTCGGCAACGTTCGGGTCACGTTTGACAAGGAACTGAGTTTCGTCACGAACAGCGTCGACCTGTTCGAACCAAATCCGGTCTCCGAAGAAGTGCTCGATTACCCGAAGACGATCCTCGAAGTGAAGTACGACGAGTTTTTACCGGACTATATCCGACAAGTATTACAACTTCATACCCATCAGCGCTCTGCCATCTCGAAATATGTGCACTGCCGGATGGCGAGCATTCAATATCACGGATTTTAGAAAGTGAGAGCCTATGGACACAACCGTAAACTTTAACGACATTATCAAAAACAGCTTTTTAAACGAGTTCAGCTTCGGCAACCTGTCAATCATCGACGTCATGCTCGGACTGCTCACGGCTTTCCTTGCGGGGAGCTTCATCTACTTCATTTATAAGACGACCTATCGCGGTGTCCTCTATAGCCCGAGCTTCAATGCGACACTCCTCGTCATGACAATGATCACATCGCTCGTCATCATGACGATCTCGACGAACGTCGTCCTCTCACTCGGGATGGTCGGGGCACTCAGTATCGTTCGCTTCCGGACGGCGATCAAGGATCCGCTCGACGTCGTGTTCATGTTTTGGGCGATTGCGGCTGGTATTTCAAGTGGGGCTGGACTCTATTTCCTCACCCTATTCGGTGCTGCCGTCATCGGAGCGGTCATCGTCAGCCTGGCTCGTAAGAAACATACCGACACCCTTTATCTGCTCGTCATCCATTACTATGAGGACGGGAACGATGAAGTGCGACGGGAGTTGCAACAGCTCGACTATACGCTCAAGTCGAAGATTGTCCGGAAGGACGTCGTCGAATTGACGGCCGAAGTCCGTTTGAAAATCGACAACACGGCGTTCATGAACCGATTGAATGACATCGAGGAAGTGCGGGATGTCTCACTCGTTCAATACAATGGGGATTATGCTGTGTAAGACCGCGGGACCGATTGAAACATCGGTCCTTTTTGTATGCAAAAAAAGCGAAGGAGATTTCCCTTCGCTCTCACAATTGAATATTCTGCGTCGCTGTCACCGGATATTGGCCAAACGCCCACGTATGGTCCGCACGAAGTGTTGCGTCCGAGACGAGGAAATAATCCGTTCGCCCGTTCCCAGGTTGGTTCGGTACGGGATCGTTCCACGTCGTATCGAGATGATACCATTCGTTATTCACGCGGACGAGGTTCCACGCATGAAGACCGCTTGCGACTTCTCCAGAAATGTAACGCGCTTCTATTCCCGCCGCCTCTAACAACAAGAGTGTCGTCAGCGCGTAGCCTTCACACACCCCTTCCCCGTTAAATAAAATCGAGTATGGCGTATACGGGCTTGCCTGACTGTCTAGGTTGTAGGCGGTATGCGAGACGACATAGTCGTTCACGTATTTGACCTTCCCGACCTCATCTAGATCACGTGGCATGTCGCGAATCACTTCGTTCACGCGTTCTTGCACTTGTGCCGCTTCAGAAGCGGTCATGTCATAATTCAGAGTCATCTGTAAGTCGAATTTTCCGTTCTGTTCGACCCATTTCGATTCCCCGCCACGCGAGAGTCGATACACATAAATATGATGTCGTTCAATCCAATCCCAAGCATCATCCATCGTCTGTTGCATGTCTCCCGTATCCCCTGTATACGGAATTGAGAACGTCTCATCGAAACGGGTCATGTGATAAGCGATGGCGGTCCCGAGCGTCTCGGCTGAATTAATTTCATATGGCAACTTGAACGTCTTGCCGAGCACGGTCGTCTCACTTTCGACGTGCTGGGGTTCGAACCAACTCGCCATGTCCAGCGACTTCGCATCTTTGGCGACAACGTTCCCACTCACGCCGGCAATCACGAGAAAAATCATCGCAAGTATCCCTCTTCCGACAAGAGCCAAGGAAGACAACCATCCGTACTTCAACACGCGATTCAACTCATCATTGACGGCTTGTTCGAGCTCTGTCCGCTTCATCAAATTCCTTCCGTTGAGCTGAAAGACGACACCCCGATAAATGGGATCGAGTATATCAAACTGACGACCGGGATGATGTTTCGCAGCCCGTAACGCATGGCGGACCGAAAATAGTCCGGCTCTTAATCGTATATGAATCCGAAACAATTGAAAGGCACGCTTTCCTAACAGGTAACTCAGCGGTAAACAAATCAATAATACAATCGCTCCAATGATTATAGGACTCATAGATTCACCCTCACAACAGTAGTCACTTTAATTGTCATTATAAACCACTTGATCAACCAATATGTATAATAATGGTTTTTTAATTTTGTTAAAACTCTTCCCATACATGCTACATATATTTGTTGAAAGTCACGAAAAATATATAAATGTAAGCGTTGACATTTCGATTTCACTCATGCTACATTTCAATTATCAAATAACAACTGAACGGTCTCCTGCGCGGGAATGTTACCTTTAGTGGGCATAACCTGACTCGAGTCAGATGAATGACGTGATTTCACGCTCTTCATTTGACGCGGGTCAGGTTTTTTATTTGACGCAAACCAAAAATCTAATGGAAAAGGTAGGGAACGGACATGAAGTATGAACAGCTCGCACGCGACATTATCCAGCAAGTCGGCGGCAAAGAGAACGTCAACAGCGTCGTCCACTGTATCACCCGTTTGCGTTTCAAATTGAAAGACGAAAGCAAGGCTAACACAGAAGCCATCAAGAATATGGACGGTGTCGTCACCGTTATGAAGAGCGGCGGTCAGTATCAGGTCGTCATCGGGAACCACGTCCCAGACGTATATAAAGCGGTCGTCGAAGTCGGAGGATTCCAAAACCAATCACCGGTCGAAGAAGAAGGTGCACCACAAGGGTCCCTGTTCAGCCGGTTCATCGATATCATCTCTAGCATTTTCACTCCTGTCCTTGGCGTCTTGGCCGCGACCGGGATGATCAAAGGATTCAACGCCCTCTTCGTCGCCGTCGGTTGGCTGGATAATACATCCGGCACGTATCAACTGTTGAATGCGATTGGGGACTCGTTGTTCTACTTCTTCCCGATTTTCCTTGGCTATACGGCCATTAAAAAATTCGGAGGCAGTCCTTTCATCGGAATGGCGATCGGGGCGTCACTTGTTTATCCGACACTCTCGACACTCACAGCCGGTGACCCGCTCTACACCGTCTTCTCCGGAACCATGTTTGAGTCTCCGGTTCACATCACGTTCCTTGGAATCCCGGTCATCTTGATGACGTACTCGACGTCCGTCATCCCGATCATCATCGCGGCATTCTTCGCAGCGAAGCTCGAGAAGTTCTTGAAGACGGTCATTCCAGACGTCATCAAAATGTTTATCGTCCCTTTATTGACGTTGCTCATCATCGTGCCGCTCACGTTCATCTTGATTGGACCGATTGCGACATGGGCAGGTATGTTGCTCGGTAGTGCAACGGTCGCCGTGTACAATTTGAGCCCGCTGATCGCCGGAATCTTCCTTGGTGGTCTCTGGCAAGTTTTCGTCATCTTCGGTCTTCACTGGGGACTTGTTCCGGTCGCGATCAACAACTTGACGTCGCTCGGTTCGGACCCAGTGCTCGCTCTCATCTTTGCCGCTTCGTTCGCTCAAATCGGGGCCGTACTCGCTGTCTTCTTGAAAATTAAAAATCAGAAAATCAAGACACTCAGTATCCCAGCTTTTATCTCAGGGATCTTCGGGGTCACGGAACCTGCCATTTACGGGGTGACGCTTCCGCTCAAGAAACCGTTCATCATGAGTTGTATCGGTGGTGCTGTCGGTGGTGGAATTATGGGAATCATGGGCACACAAGTCTATATCATCGGGGGTCTCGGTGTCTTCGGTTACCCTTCGAACATCTCACCTGAAGGAATCACGACCGGTTTCTATGGTTCACTGATTGGAACGGCCGTTGCCTTCATTGTTGGATTCGTTTTGACGTACCTCTTCGGTGGCGTCAATAGATCAGCCGCTGCGACACCACAACCAGAAGTCACTCCGGTCGCCAAAGAAGTATCCGCGACAACAGTCGGTCAAGAACAAATCGTCAGCCCGCTCAAAGGAACTGTCGTCCGTTTAAAAGATCTCTCAGACGTCGCCTTCTCGTCCGGATCGCTCGGTCAAGGCGTCGCCATCGAACCGACGGAAGGCAAGCTCGTCGCCCCGGTTTCGGGTACGGTGTCTGCCCTATTCCCGACGCATCATGCCATCGGAATCACTACGGAATCAGGAGCTGAGATCCTCATCCATATCGGTATGGATACCGTTCAACTAGAAGGAAAGCATTTCAAAGCGCATGTCACACAAGGTGAGTTCGTCGAAAAGGGTCAACTATTGATTGAATTCGACATGGAAGCCATCAAGCATTCCGGTCGCGTGTTGACGACACCTGTGATCGTCACGAACCGAAAGGTAATTTCACCGAATCAGACATCACACGTCCAGACGGGTGATCCGATTTTCAGCATTTAATCAATCAAACGGGAGGAATTTTCCTCCCCTATCATAGAAGGGATGGATTTGATGAGTTTTCCAAAGGGATTTTTATGGGGCGGCGCGATTGCCGCAAACCAAGCGGAAGGTGCTTACTTAGAAGGTGGCAAAGGGCTGACGACGGTCGACTTGTTGCCAACCGGGAAGAAACGCTTTGATGTCATGTTCGGAGAGTTAACTTCTTTGGAGCCGGTGCCCGGTGAGTTCTATCCATCACACGAGGCAATCGACTTCTATCATCGTTATAAAGAGGATATCGCGCTATTTGCCGAGATGGGATTCAAGGCCCTTCGTCTCTCGATCGCGTGGTCACGTATCTTCCCGAATGGAGATGATGCGGAACCGAACGAGGAAGGATTGCAATTCTACGATGACGTCTTTGATGAATTGTTGAAGCATGGGATTGAGCCAGTCGTGACGATTGCGCACTTCGACGTGCCCGTCAGCCTCATTAAAAACTATGGAAGTTGGCGTAATTGTCGTGTTGTCGATTTCTTCGAGACGTATGCGACCACCCTCTTCACCCGCTACAATGGCAAGGTGAAATATTGGATGACATTCAACGAGATTAATATGCTCTTACACTTACCATTTATCGGTGCGGGAATCGTATTCGAAGATGGCGAAGACAAACAACAAGTGAAATATCAGGCGGCACACCATCAGCTCGTCGCAAGTGCCAAAGCGGTGAAGGCGGCACATGCCATCAATCCGGAACTACAGGTCGGTTGTATGCTTGCTGCCGGTCAAACGTATGCATATTCATGTAATCCCGATGATGTATTGGATGCGATGGACAAGGACCGTGAATCGTTTTTCTTCATCGACGTCCAGTCGCGTGGGGAGTATCCTGGGTATGCTAAACGCTATTTAGAAGAACAAGGTATCACGCTTCACATGGAAGACGGCGACCTCGAACTATTGAAAGAGCACACGGTCGATTACATCGGCTTCAGCTATTACGCGAGCCGGACGACGAGCACAGATCCAGAGATCAACCAGTCGACTGAAGGAAACATTTTCAGTTCATTGGAGAACCCGTTCCTCGAAAAATCGGAATGGGGCTGGACAATTGATCCGACCGGTTTCCGAATCACAGCGAACCAATTGTACGATCGCTACCAAAAACCATTATTCGTCGTCGAAAACGGACTTGGTGCTGTCGATACACCGGATACTGACGGACATGTAGAGGATGATTATCGCATCGATTATATGGCAAAACATATCGAGCAGATGCATGAGGCCATCAAGGATGGGGTCGACATCATCGGCTATACGAGCTGGGGTCCGATTGATTTAGTGAGTGCGTCGACCGGTGAGATGAAAAAGCGGTACGGCTTCATCTATGTCGACAAAGATAACGAAGGCAATGGAACGCTCACTCGGTCGAAGAAGAAAAGTTTTGATTGGTACAAGCAAGTGATTGCGACGAATGGGGCCGATGTGACATATCCTGTTAAGACTAGATAATGAGTAAACTCTAGAATTTGATAAAATATTTGTCGTAACTCTATTATTTTGATTTTCCTCTTATCACTTGAATATCTTAATTTCTACCACAGTAAAAAAAGACACTCACTTATGCTGAATTTAAGCAAAAGTGAGTGTCTTTTGAGTTCTTCACTCCACCCCAAACCGATACACCGTCCGCGAGTGATACAGCTCACCCGGTTTCAGTTCGATCGAGGTCGCGATGTCTGGATGGTTCGGGGCGTCCGGGAACGCCTGCGCCTCAAGACAAATCGCGCTATGTTTTTGTCGACCACTGAGCGTCACCGGTGTCTCTTCACTAAGGAAGTTTCCCGTATAGACGACCATGACGGGTTGATTCGTCTCGACCGTCATCGTCCGTCCGCTCACCGGGTCATGTAACTTCGTCTCCCCATCCTTTAAGATAAATGGATGATCGAGTCCACCAGCCCGTTCAATCGCCTCGTCCCCCGACGCGAGCGCCTCTCTTACCGTTTTCCCGTCTCGGAAGTCAAACGGGGTCCTACTCACATCACGCAACTCCCCAGTCGGTAACGAATCCGCATCGAGCACCCCGACCGAATCGGCTGGTAGCGTCAGCTCATGGTCATGGATGGTCGGGCGTCCCCCGAGATTGAAGTAGTTGTGATGGTTCAGGTTGACCCACGTCAGTTGGTCCGTCTCTGCTGTCATCGTGACAATCAGTTCATTGTCATCTGTCAGTTCGTATAGCACTTTGAAGAAGACGTTCCCGGGATACCCTTCCTCCCCGTCCGGGCTCACGTACGTGAACTGGATACACTGATCGTCCGCATCCATCTCCCAGTAGTGGGCCGTGATGCCTTTGTCACCACCATGGATATGATGGGGCGCCTCGCTTGGGGTCAAGGCGACGCCATCAATCTCCGCGTCACGGATCCGTCCGGCAATCCGCCCGACGACCGATCCGAGATAGACCGGGTTTTCTAAGTATTGAGAGACGTCCCCATACTTCAAGATGACCGAGTCGAGATTGCCGTCTCGGTCCGGGGCCGTCAGTTCCGTCATCGCACAGCCGTAATCGATAGCGGATAGTCTCATGCCGTTGGTGTTTTGAATCGTCGCTTGTTTCACTCGTACAACCACCTTTAGTTCGTTTTCTCTCTCATTCCCGACCTTGGTGTTCCGTACTCCACTTTATCGACATGACCGAGGAGCGAACGGACGAATGCATCAAACCGTTCCTGCCCCGCGTCCGTCTGTTTGAAGACTCCGGCGTCCTCGAGTCCTTTCACGAACTTGTCGACGACTGCCTGATCGACAATCGTTTTCGGCTCGCCCGCTTTCTTCCGTAACGTATCGGCCCATTCCTGATGCATCGCTTCGACTTCGACATCCTCGCCTGCCACATAACGGACGACTTGTTCGAGTTCCACCTTCAAGCGTGCCGGCAAGACGGCGAGACCCATCACTTCAATCAAGCCGATATTCTCACGCTTGATGTGATGCACGTCAGCATGCGGGTGGAAGATGCCGTCCGGATGCGCCTCGCTCGTCCGATTGTTCCGAAGGACGAGGTCGAGTTCATACTTCCCGTCACGTCGTCTCGCGATCGGCGTGACCGTATTATGTGGCACACCGTCTGTATACGGGATGACCTCACTCAATTCATCCTCATAGTCGCGCCAATAGCCGAGCAACTGGTTCGCCAACATGACGAGCTGCTCTTTTTGACGGGAACGGAGACGGACGACCGAGAGCGGCCAGTAGAGCGTCTCGATGTCGACTTGGTCATAGCGCTCCGAGCGATAGGTCGAGACGACTCGTGCATCGTCCATCGCAAACCGGTAGCGGCCGGCCTGGTAATGGTCGTGCGTCAAAATCGAGCCCCCGACAATCGGCAAGTCTGCGTTCGACCCGGCGAAGTAGTGCGGGAACTGCGTGATGAAGTCGAGCAGGCGCTCGAACGCACCCCGATCGATGACCATGTCCCGTACCTCGTTCGACAGTAAAATCGAGTGCTCATTGTAGTACAGATACGGTGAATATTGGAACGACCAAGGCTGTCCGCCAAGTGTGAGCGGGATGATGCGATGGTTTGCACGCGCCGGGTGTTTCAAGTGACCGCCGTATCCTTCGTTCTCAATCGCGAGTAGTCCTTTCGGATAGTTCGACGTCGGGGTCGGTTGTGTCCGGGCAAGTGCAATCTCACGTGGGTCCTTCTCCGGCTTCGATAAGTTGATCGTGATGTCGAGCGTGCCGTAGCGGGTTGGTGCCTTGTACGTGATGTTGTTCGCAATTCGCCGCGTCTGGATATAGTTTGACGCCTGGCTCATCCGATAGAAATAGTCGGTCGCTGCCGTGACGTCCGTCTCGCGGAGTTCATTGAAACGACGTGTCACTTCCGACGGCTTCGAGACGAAGATATCCATGATTTCTGCCATGAAGCGGTCTTTCTCCTCAAGGATCGGTTCGATGATGTCCATCTCCACCGCATACTCAACCAATTGCTCGAGCAACTCAGGGATCGGCATCTCCGACACGAAACGTGGGACATCAAAATCAAGCTTGTTCAGTTTTGCGAGCACACGGTTCCGCGAATAGATACGGTCCTGCTCATCAATGAGCTCTGCACGAATCGCCGCCTCAACGAGTGCCTCAATCGTCACATCGATCATCGTCTCACCTCTTTCACCTGATAACCGAACGGATGGGTCGCATGCCAGTTCCATGCGTCCGTCAAAATCGTCTCGACGTCTGAACGGGTCGGTGTCCATCCGAGGATGCGTCTCGCCTTCTCAGACGAGGCGATCAATTTGGCCGGGTCGCCGGCACGGCGTTCCCCGAGTCGGACCGGGATGTCATGTCCCGTCACGCGGCGTGCCGCCTCAATGATTTCGAGCACCGATAGACCGTTCGCCGTCCCGAGGTTGAAGACGTCACTCGCATCGTCTTCTCGTAAATAACGGAGCGCTAATATGTGCGCGTCGACGAGGTCTTGGACGTGAATATAGTCGCGAATACACGTCCCGTCTTCTGTCGCATAGTCGTCACCGAACACGGTGATCGCGTCACGCTGCCCGTTCGCCACTTGAAGGACGATTGGGACGAGATGCGTCTCCGGGTCATGGTCTTCACCGATCTCACCGGTCGCAATCGCGCCGGCGACGTTGAAGTAACGGAGTGCGACCGAGCGAATCCCATGCGCCTGGTCACACCAGCGAATCATCGACTCCATCGCAAGCTTCGTCGCCCCGTACGTATTCGTCGGATTCGTGAGCGCCGTCTCATCGATCGGCATGACCGTCTGGTCCCCATACGTCGCAGCCGTCGAGGAGAAGACGATCCGCTTCACCCCGGTATCGCGCATCGTCTCGAGAAGGATCTGTGTTCCGAAAACGTTATTGTCATAGTAGGCGAGCGGGTCCGTCATCGATTCGCCGACAAGCGAATTCGCCGCGAAATGGAGGACGTCCGTGATCGTCTCTTTTACAAACACGTCTTTCACGAACGCGCGGTCACGCAAGTCACCTTCATAAAAACGGACATCGCGCGGAATCGACTCGACATGTCCTGTCTGCAGATTGTCGAGGATGACGACGTCTTCCCCTTCTTTCAACAAGGCACGAACGGCGTGCGAACCGATATATCCGGCACCGCCAACAACGAGTACACTCATTTCACTTCCTCCTCTACGAGTTCTCGGACACCGTCCCCGACCGAGGCGATGTAACACGTCGGCGCATAGCCAATTGTCGCCACATAACGGTCCGACGTCTCTTGAATCATCTCTTCCGTCTTGTCTTGACGGACGATGGCGATGGCACAGCCACCGAATCCAGCACCTGTCATGCGGGCACCGATGACACCGTCACAGCCTTGCGCGGCTGCGACGAGCGTGTCGAGTTCAAGACCAGTCACTTCGTAATCGTCCCGGAGCGAGGCGTGCGAGGCGTTCATCAACTGACCGAACGTCTCAAGGCGTCCTTCCTGCAAGGCGGTGTAAGCGAGTTTCGTCCGCTCGTTCTCCGAGACGGCATGACGTGCCCGTTTGCGAAGTGTCTCCGGCAAGTCAATCGCGACCTGTTCGAACGCATCCATCGACAACTGTCCGAGAGCGTCCACCTCGTGTTTGGGTTGAATCAACCCGAGCGCCGTGTCGCATTCGCGTCGACGTTCGTTATATTTCGAGTCGGCGAGTTCCCGACGTTTGTTCGTGTTCATGATGACGATGTCGTACCCGTCGAGCGAGATCGGCGCATAGTCATGATGGAGCGTCTCACAATCGAGGAGCATCGCCTGTCCGGCCTTGCCCATCCCGATGGCGAACTGGTCCATGATGCCGCTGTTGACGCCGATGAACGTGTTCTCGACCCGTTGCCCGAGCCGGACAAGGTCAAGCCGTTCGAGACCGAGACCGTACACTTCATTTAACATATAAGCCGTCACGAGTTCGAGGGAGGCCGATGACGAGAGACCCGCCCCGTTCGGGATATTGCCCGCGAGGAGAAAGTCGAACCCATTGATGTCATGTCCGTCTTTACGAAGAAGCGTGACGACCCCTTTCACGTAGTTCGCCCAATCGTGGCTCGCCTCATACGCATCGTCCGTCACCGGGAACGTGACGATGCCGACCTCTTCAAAGTTGAGCGAGTAGACACGAATCACGTCGTCCTCGCGTTTTTTCACGAGACCGTACGTCCCGAACGTGATTGCACACGGGAAGACGTGCCCCCCGTTATAGTCGGTGTGCTCGCCGATCAAGTTGATGCGGCCCGGCGCGAAGAACGACCGATCCGCTGGTGCGGCGAATACCTCCTCGAATTGTTGTCTCAGCTGTTCCATGTCAAATGAAAGCATGCGGCTTCATCCCTTCCATCGCTCATGCCGGGTGGATGACCAGGCAATATGCGTCATAGTCTGTTTGTTGTGTGAGGTTTATGCCTTGTTCCATCAAATAGCGTCCGCTCACGCGGCGCCCTTCTAGTTCGTACGTCCGTTCCAGGTCGAGCCCGCGAAGTTTCACGCGCAAGTGGTTCTTCCCGTATTGGCGACGGTCGGCGTTGACGAGGACGACATAGTCTTCGCCATCCGTATAGCCGACGGCGTGGAAACCGTCCCGTTTGAGTGAGGCGAGACGATGGCTCGTCCCGTGCTGCACAATCGGACGGATCGTCTTATACGTCGCAATCCACTCTTTCGCTTCCGACAGTTCTTCTTTCGTCCACTCGAGCAGGTTGCCACCGATACCGAGCGTCCCTTGCATCGCGCTGACGAATCGGTAAGCGAGCGGCAACGAACGGTTGTTCAACCAGTTCGGCGCGTCCGTCACCCAGCAGCTCATCATCTTGGCGTTATAGGCGTATGAGAAACCTTCCTGAATCGTGAGGCGATCGAGTGCGTCCGTGTTGTCGCTCGTCCAGACTTGCTCGACGCGCGAGAGGACACCGAGGTCAATCCGTCCCCCGCCACCGGCGCATGACTCGAATGTGACGTTCGGATGTTTTTCCCGCAACGTGTCGAGGATACGATATACGGCTTCCGCGTGACGGAGCCACAGTTCTTTTGCGTCACCTAAATGTGGACTGTCCGGTTCTGAAAAGGCGCGGTTCATGTCCCACTTGATATAACGGATCGCGTGTCGTCCGAGCAACTCGTCGAGCCATTTTGTCACGTGCGCCTCGACCTCAGGCAAGGCGAGGTTCAGGACGAACTGGTTCCGCGACGTCGTCGACGGGCGTCCGTCCGTATAGTAAATCCATTCCGGATGAGCCCGATACAAGTCAGAATCCGGATTGACCATCTCCGGTTCGACCCATAGCCCGAACTGGAGACCTTTCTCCTCGACGTAGCGGACGAGCGGGTCGAGCCCGTCCGGGAACTTCGTCGTGTTGACGTGCCAATCCCCGAGTCCGGCCGCGTCCGAGTGACGCTCGCCGAACCAACCATCATCGACGACGAACAACTCACAACCGATTGCGGCCGCCTCGTCGACGAGACGTTTTTGTCCATCCTCGCTGACATCGAAATAAGTCGCCTCCCACGAGTTGTAGAGGACCGGACGCAGCACGTCACGTGTCGCTTCCGGCATGATGACGTCGCGCTCAAAGTCATGGGCGTTCTGGCTCATGTTGCCGAATCCGCGTTGCGTATAGCCGATATAAGCCGGTGGCGTCGTGAACGACTCCCCCGTTTGAAGCGTCTTCGCGAAGTCGAACGGGTTGATTCCGCCCGTCACTTGTGTGAAGCCGAACTGGTCTTTCTCGAAATGGATCGCCCAGTTGCCGGAGTGACCGAGAAAGCCGTAAACGACGTCCCCATCTGTCTCCGTCGCATCACTGTCGAGTGCGAACCACGGATTGCTTTGATGACTCGTCAATCCACGACGGCTCTCGATCGTCTTCTTGCCTGGGAGAAGCGGACCTTGTTGGAGCTGGAACTCGCTCGTCCACGCCCCGCTGAAATGACTGAGTCGCATGTCGCGCTCAATGAGTCCGAGACTAAACGACTGCGCGCTCTCGAGCGTGACCGTCTCGTCTGCCGTGACCGTCATCTTGCGGGCGATGATGTCGTACGCCGGATAGAGCGTGAACTGGAGCGTCACGTGAAGCGACTGGATCGAATCGACCAAATCGAGTTCGAGCGTCTCTCCGTCGATTCGCGCATCACCGAGCGTGAACGCATGCAATCGTTCCGTCTTCGTATGGCTTTTCAACGTCGGTTCCGTATAGACGAGATCGCCGAACGAGCTGAACTCGTAAGCGGCCACCCCTTCTGGTGTCTCGAACGATGAGTGCAACACACGTGCGTCCGGCAGTTCGGTGATATCCGATTCATGCAGGCGTCCGCCGAGATACTGATGGACGAGTCGACCTCGTGCATCGACATCGAACACGTACGTGAGATTCGTCCCGATGAGGGCGAACCGATTGTCGTGATGAACGATCATGCCCCCACCTCCCGTTTAAGTAAGACGACTGCGAGCGGTTCGAGTTCGAGCGTGCCTGTTACCGTTTCCCCGTCAAGCGTCTGCCACGTGCCATCGAGTTCGACGGATGACGTGACCTCGGTCGAATGGTTCATATAGAAGCGAATCAATTGTCCGTCCCCGTGACGGTCGACTTTCTCGACATCGTCCGGGAGTCGGTTCGCGTCGATACCGGCGCGTGTGAGCGCCTCATGATAGACCGTGTCGAGCATCGCATCGTCGACCGATGAGCCGATATACGTCACGTCGCCTTTATACGTGTGGCGCGTGATCGCCGCCGTCCCTTTATAGAACGCCTTTCCGTAAGTCGCGAGTACATCTGCGCCCTTCGGTGTGATCAAGTCGCACCAGATGTTTGCCTCAGACACTTGGTCACCGAGTCGGACCTCGTTCGACTGGACGGCTTGTAAGCTCTCGTACTCGTCGATCTCAATCCCTGCGTATTCGGCGAACTTGCCAGGGAGCGTGAGGTTGTGGCAACGGTTGATCGGGTCCTTCACTCCAGTACGGTACGTGAAGATGACATTCCCGCCATTCTCGATATAGTCGATGAGCGTCTCGTCGAACACGTCATTCCCGAGGAAATAGAGCGGGACGATGACGAGCTTATACGAGTCGAGCGCGTCCCCTGGGAAGACGATATCCGTGTTGACGCCTTGGCGGACGGCCGCACCGTAGAAGCGGACGAACTCTTGCTTAAAGTTGAACGCATCCGAGTGCGGTTGGTGCGTCCATGCCCATAGGTTCTCTTGGTCGAAATAGACGGCGACGTCCGACTTGTACGCAGCCGCGTTGATCATGTCGCCATGCGCGTGAAGCTCCGACATGACGTGCTTCACTTCTTCGAATTTCCGTTTCGGTTTTCCGTCATGGTCGATGATGCCGTGACAGAACTCTTCCGTCCCGAAGTCCGCGGCGCGGAATCGGAAGTAGACGATTGCCTCGGCGCCACGGGCGACGGCCTGATGTGTCCAGAGACGGATATGGCCTGGTCGTGGTAAGTAACCGATGCGGCTCCATCCTTGGGCCCCGCTCAACTGTTCCATCACCCAGAATCCTTTGCCTTGTTTCGACGAACGGCACAGGTCGTGGTCGTGCGCCGTTTTCTCGAAACGGTTCGGTTCTGGCAACCCGCCCCAAACCGGATAGTTGTCGAACGAGACGTAGTCGAGGTCTTGGGCCATCTGTTGCTGATTGATTGCCATGTCGCTATAGACGAGGTTATGCGTGATGAACGCGTCCTCGTGGATGAGCGGACGGAGCGTGTCGACTTGGAGCTTGTTGAACGAGCGATACGCATCCGAACAGAAGCGGTCGAAATCGACGAGGAGTGACGGGTTATGTTCTTGGAACACGGTGCGAGGGACCGGAATCTGTGTCCATGCCGTATATGTATGGCTCCAGAAGACGGTCCCCCAAGCCGCGTTGAGCGCGTCGAGCGTCTCGTAACGTTCTTTCAGCCATTCCTGGAACGCCACTTGATCGACGTCGCCGTACGAGCGGTCCGACTGTTCATGTCCATACTCGTTGTCCGTCTGCCAACCGATGACGCGTGGATGGCGACCATACCGTTCCGCCATCTTGCGGGTGATGCGTTCACAGTACTCCCGATAAATCGGGCTGTTGACCGTATAGTGACGACGGGCACCGAAGCTGATGCGGACGCCGTCTTTCGTCACCGGGAGAATGTCCGGATACTTCTCGATGAGCCACGCGGGCGGTGTCGCCGTCGGCGTGCCGAGGACGATGTCAAAGTGTTCGCCGAACGTCTCGACGACCTCGTCCCAAAATGAGAAGTCGAACTCGCCGTCGGCCGGTTCCATCATCGTCCATGCGAATTCAGCCATACGGATGACGTTGACGCCGAGCTCTTTCATCAAGCGGATGTCCTCGTCCCAAAGTGCACGGTCTGTCTGTTCTGGATAGTAATCTACTCCTAAATACATGCTGTTCACCTCAATCGATTATTTGACCGCTCCCGAAGTCATGCCTTTTTGTAAGAAGCGTTGGAAGAAGATATAAAACACCATCGTCGGCAAGCTGATCAAGACGAGCGAGGCGTACAGTTTACCTGGGTCCCCGCCGAGCGCTTCCGTGAAGAAGGTCGGTGCCATCGTCACCGTCTGCTTGGCCGGGTCCGTCATGAACGTGAGGACCATCAAGTACTCGTTCCATGAGTTGAGGAACGCGTAGATTGTTGCTGTCGCAAGTGCCGGTTTGGCGAGCGGCATCATGACTTTATAGAAGATTTGGAACGTCGACGCCCCGTCGATATGTGCCGCTTCCATCAATTCGTTCGGCAATTCGTCGAAGTAGCTCTTGATGAGCATGAGTCCGAACGGGAGGAAGAAGGCGATCTCGGCACCGATTAGTCCCCAGTAGCTGTTGAGCCCGTCAAGTGTGCGCAACGTGAAGAAGAGCGGCACGATGAGCGAGGCGACCGGTAGCATCAATCCTGCCAAGACGAGATTGAACAATAGGCGCTTCCCAGCGAACTGGAGCTTCGAGAAGCCGAACGCCGCGAAGGCGAGGAATGAGATCGAGATCAAGATCATGAAGAAGGCGACGATGAAGCTGTTCAAGACGAACTGTGGGAAGTTCGGATTTTGAAGCGTCGCGATATAGTTTTCAAAGCCGTTGACACGTAAGCTTTCCTTAAACATGACGAAGATTGGGAACAACCAGAGGATTGCCATGAGTGACAGACCGATATTGGTGAACCATCTTCCTTTTTTCGTTTGCAGTTCCATCCGTTCTCCCCCTTAGTCCATTTTCTTCTGTACACGCATTTGGAAGTACGTGATGCCGAGCGCGATTGCAAGCAAAATGACAGCGACGGCACTGGCGTAGCCGACCTCTTGATGTAACATCGATTTCCGGAACAGGTACGTCGAGATGACCTCGGTCGAGTTACCCGGTCCCCCTTGCGTCGAGATCCAAACGATATCGAACGTCTTCAGACCACCGATGACCCCGAGGATCGTCAGCGTGAACGTCGTTCCTTTCAAGTTCGGGAAGACGACGCTCCAAAGCGTGCGCCAGAAGCCGGCCCCATCGATATTGGCCGCCTCGAACACTTCCCGTTCGATCGCGAGCATCGCCATGTAATACATGATCATCGACGAGCCCGTCCATTGGAAGATGTTAATCAAGATGATGGCATAGAGCGCGACATCCTGGTCGCCGAGCCAGTTCTGCTCAAAGGCACCGAGACCGATCATGCGAAGGAATTCGTTGATGTAGCCGAACTGGAAGTCAAAGATTTGCGTGAACGCCGCCCCGAGGACGACCGGGCTTAAGACGACCGGGAAGAAGAACACCGATTTGAAGAACGTCCGACCCACGCCTTTCGTGTGGAGCAAATAGGCCAACACGAGCCCGAGACCTGCCTGAATCGTGACCGTCAAGACGGTGAAGATGCCCGTGTTCTTGAGCGCATTATAAAATTCTGGGTCTTTGAACATGCGTCCGAAGTTCTCAAAACCGACATACACTTTCTCAAACGAGATCCCGTCCCATGAGAAGAGCGAGTGATAGGCGTTATAGAAAATCCCGTAGTAGATGAATGCGATGACGAACAGGACGGTCGGGGCGACGAACGCCCAGCCGATCAAGTTCTGCTTCATCCGCTCTTTCTTCCGGATCGGATTCGGCGCGCTCGGTGGTACCGACGTGAGCTTTGGCTTGGACTTGGTCAAATCGGTTGCTTGCTGCATAAGGTTCCCTCACTTTCAGATTCAAAAAATCGAGCGCCAGTGAGTCTGGCTACTGGCGCTCGTTCGATTATTTACCTTGGTCTGCGATCGCCTGGATGCGTGCGAGTGCTTCTTTCGCATCTTGTCCGGCAGCGATGTTTTGAAGTTCTTTCCCGAGTGCGTCGTATACTTTCGGATCACGGATTCCGCGCCCCGCGACAGCGTTCTTCACCGTCTCGTTCAAGATTTCATAAGACTCGCGTTCGACGTCGTTCGTGAACTTGTCTTCGTACGCCACTTCGATATCTTTGACGGCTGGTGCCATCTCAAACTTCTCCATGTAGAGCGCTTGCCCTTCGCCTTGCGTCATGTAGGCGATGAAGGCAGCCGCACCTTCTTGTTGTTTCGACTCTTTGTTGACACCGAGTGCCATGTCGATTGAAGCGATGACCGGTTGTTCTGTGCCACCTGCGAGGTTCGGCATCGGGACGAAGCCGATCTCGTCTTCGAAGTTGTTCCACTTGTCACGTTTCTCGACCGTCGTCATCGAGTGGGCTTCCCATGAACCGATGATCCACATCGCGGCTTTCTTGTCGAAGAAGTTGTTCATGCCGTCCATGTATGTCGCGAGACCCAAAGCGCCTTCTTGGAACACTTTGTCCTCGTACAGTTGTTGCCAAAGTTCAGCCGTCTCGACCATCTCTTTGTCCGTCCACTTCGCGTCACCTGCGAGCACGTCCTGGATGTACCCTGGTGCGACCTGGTGGCTCAAGACGTTGAAGACGTCGACACCGACCCATGCGTCTTTCGCACCGAGCTGCATCGGGATGACCTTGTCGCCTGATGCGTTGATCTTGTCGATGGCCGCGACCGTCTCGTCATATGTCTTCGGCGGTGTCACACCGTATTTGTCGAGGAGCGTCTTGTTGTACATGAGGTAAGCCTGTCCCGTGAAGCCGACCGGTACCGCATACTGTTCACCGTCGACCGTCGTCTGTTCGACGCCGAGCTCGATCAATTTTTCTTTCCAGCCTTCGCCGGCTGCTTTGTCCATGTAGTCTTTCGCTGGCACGAGGCGATCCTTGTATTGCGGGATCATCGGTTCCTTGAGACCGATGACGTCCGGACCGTCACCACCGAGCATCGCGACTTGAAGCTGTTGCTCATAGTCTTCGAGACGCTTGAATTTGACGACGTAGTCGTCTTGCGATTCGTTAAACGCCTTCGCCATTTCTTCCCCGACTTCCGGTTGTGGCGCCCAGCCCCACCATGTGATGACCGGTTTGCCGTCTTCCGTTGTCGCCGCCGCTTGTTCGTCATCGCCGCAGGCAGCGAGTAATGATGAGAGCATTAAGACAGATGATGCGAGAGCAATCGTCGTTTTTTTCATGTTCATTCTCCTTTTGAATGTGTTGTCACGCCACGATACGATGGCATAACTCCCGAATAAGATGGTCTGGCATCGGGCGATCCCCGAGCCGTGTTAACGTGTACGCGATCAGTTCCAAATCGAGCTTCGGTCCGTCTATGTATGGGCCGACGACGTAAAGGTCCGCCCCGAACGGCAATGCGTCCTGTTCTTTCAAGCGCCAAAGCAAGAGTTCGAACAAGCCGTCCATGTCGTCGAACGACACGTCATGCGAGAGCGTCGATGCTCGGAACAAGCGGATGTCACGCGTCTCGTCGTCATAGAGACGAAAGATGCCGTCGCGTCTTGAACGCGTGATAATCATTCTCGTCTCGTCACCTGTGAACGCTTCCATTTCGTCGAAGGCGACATCGTGTCGTGCGAACAATCGGGTCGCCCCGTAGCGACCGAAGATCGCGTGGAACTGGTCTTTCAATGGTGTCTCTTTTTGCATCGCTACCCCTCCAAACGTGTCGTTGAGAGTGTCACCCCTTACTTAGTAAATTAAATTTATTATCTAACTACACATAGACTATAGCACGCCCTTATTTATCTTGTAAACGCTTTCTTATAAAGAAATTAAAAATCGCCTTTCTCTAGGAGAAAGACGACTCGTGATTTCATTGGATTTCACCGAACATCTCGTTCGTGATGAGCGCCGCGGCCCCGAGTGCGCCTTGGCTGGCGTTCCAGGAGACGACACGGATGTCAGTCTGACGGGCATCGAGCGTGAGCGCCGTCTGGGCGACACGCTCCTGAATATTCGTCACGACGTCTGGCGCATAGTTGAAGAGTGGACCCCCGAGAAGAATTCGACCCGGATTCAACAGATGGATCATATTCAACGTGGCGATTCCGATATATTCACCGGCCCGTTCATATAGCTTTTGAACGTCTTGATTCGACTGGACGGAATCACGGAGGTCGTCGAGCGTCAGGTCATGCGCGAGTTGACGTGCCTCGTTCAAGATGGCACGCTCGCCCGCGACCGCCTCTAAACAGCCACGGTTCCCGCATGAACAGATTGGTCCGTCGAGCATGATGCGCATATGTCCGATTTCACCGGCGATGTGATGCTCCCCATCGATCAACTCGCCTGCGTGGACATACGCTCCCCCAATTCCGTACCCGGCATACACATAAAAGAACTCCTCGATACCGATAGCTTCTCCAAAATACAGTTCACCGAGCGCGAGCGTCCGGACATCGTTTTCGACAAAGACGTGCTGACCGAGACGTTTCTCGAGCTCACGCTTCAGCGGGATGTCGTGCAAGTGGAATCGTGGTGCGAACAAGACGACCCCGTCACCCGCCTCGACCATCCCGTGCACGGAGACACCGAGTCCGATGACGTCCCCTTTCGTGCGGTCGTTCAATGTTATGTACAGCGCGACGATGGCGTCAATGAACTCTTCGTTCGTGTCAAACCGCTCGTCATGCCATGCCTCGTCGAGCAGTTCCCCGTGGATGTTCGTGACGACTCCATGCAGCTTTCGCTGCGTCGCATCGATCCCGATGACGAAACGGTCGCTCGCTGCGAGTTCGAGCATGATCGGACGCCGGCCCCCACTCGAGACGCCGAGCTCCCGCTCATTAATCAGTCCTTCTTCTTTTAGTTCGTTGACGATGTTCGAGATCGTCGGTTTCGTCAAACTCGTCTTCTTGGCGAGCTCGACACGGGACACCGGCTGATGGAGCCGGATGAGCCGAAGGATGAGCGCCCGATTGTATGACCTCATCCATTTGGAGTTGCGTGGTGTTTTGTTCCCCATGACCATTCCACCTATTCCTGTCATTTTCTTTTAGTATAGCATGTTCAGGAAAGCGGTCAGTGGTTGACTGAAACATTCTGTCATCCTCTTTCATCGAAAAATGATGAAATATGTCTCTCCATGTCGGTCACAATGACTGATTCGCTGGTTAATACAACGCCAGCAGGAAAGAAACGCTATTCCCCCCGCCTAGCGACCGCCCTTATCACACATAAGCCCAGGGGATATCTCCGATAACATGAGGATTAAGGTGACAGAGGCGTTAGGCATTGATGTGACAACGACAGAAAGGAGAGGAATAGCGTTTATACTCGCTCTAACCTAGGAATACGAAAGAGCGCTCGGAAAAGAACCGAACATGAAAACGATTGACGAACAAATCACAGAATGGGAGTCGATGATCCATTACGTCATCCGCCACTTGAACATCCACCCGAACGAGCAAGACGACTGCGTTCAAATCGCCCGCATCGCCCTATGGGAAGCCTTGAACCGAGGCTGCACGCTGTCGAAGACGTACTGTTTCCAACGCATCCGTGGAGCCATCTTGAACCATCAACAAAAGAACGCACGACACTTAAAGCATGAGGTCGCGGCCGAACGGATCCCCGAACAATGCATGTCATCCGAGCGCCATCTGTTCGACTGGTTAGATGAACAGCGCAAGAATTTAACACCACGCCACTTCGAACTTCTCTGTCACCTGATTGACGGCACGGAACAAACGCTCGACTACTCCGCAAGCCGATTGCGGGCGTATAAGGCCGATGTTCAACGTGAGTTGCGAGAAGAGTTGTATTCGAAGGAGTGAACAACAATGGAACCGATTCAAATCAAAGAAGCAATCACGCGTTACTTGGAGGATGTAGAGGTGCGGCTACAACGCTCACCTGAGACGGTGAAGACGTATCGAAACACGTTACGTCAATTCGAGCAGATGATGCAACAATCGAATGTGGTGTTTCTGAAAGACGTAGATGAGACTGACCACGCGTTTCCTTACCGAGACACATTTGTGCGCGAGGAGCGAGCACACAACACGATTAAAAAATATGTGAGCGTATTGAAGACATTCATGGTCTATGCGGTCAATCAAGGGTGGATCACACGTAATCCATTTGTATTCGTCAATGTATCCGGTGCAGAAGCAAAACGGCAATCCGTCAGTTTAAGCCGAGAACAAGTGAATCAGCTGCTATACCATGCGCACAATGCGACGTTGTATAACATCTTTTTGATTGGCTGTGACGCCGGCTTCCGAATCAGTGAGACGTTAGATTTAAAACTCGAGGATGTATCGTTTGAATCGAATGATTTGATCATCCGACATGGGAAGGGGAATAAAATGCGGGAAGTGCCGATGACCGAACGGATCCGCAAATCGTTGGAGCGTTATATCCAAATCGAACGACCAAAACTAGACAAGGACTCGCCATACTTGTTCATCATGCCGAACGGGTCAAAAGTCCGCGCAAACTATGTGAATGAATATCTCTTGGAAGTGTCGAAAGAACAGCTCGGATTCGGAATCACGAGCCATGTCCTCCGTCACAGCTTCGCAACGGAACTCTATAACGCCGATGTCAAAATCACGAAAATCAGCCGGTTACTCGGGCATGCTTCGACTGAGACGACGGAGTTGTATTTGCACATTTCGAAAGAACAGAATCAAGAAACGATTGAAGTGTTGAATGCGAAGAATCGGGAGGTTAGTAAATTCGTGAAAAACAGAAGTAAATAAGAACATCTAAATTCAAGAGGCGAATGCAAAAAGCGAACATCCGAATCAGTCGGATGTTCGCCCTCATCTATAAAACGTTTGGGTCACATGGAAAGTCTCATGCCCTTTCTTACCTGTAACGAATTGTTCTCCCGAAATGGTCCACGAATGAGCAATCATGGATCCGTTATTATCTCGTTTCACACCTAAGTACGTACTCGAAGAAATTTGTCGCCTCCCGAGCATCCAAGCAGCAGCTAACGATTGCGCCAAGCAATTACTCGTCCACGGAGTGTGACGACTTGCTCTTGCGATTGCCAATTTGACATTTAACATACGAGGCTCATCTTTCTCTCGTATCTGGATGGGGTTATCTTTACCTAATCCTTTTGAGACAAAATGAAACGGAAGGAATAAGACACACGCACGCGCAATCCCTAGAAGACAAAATGCCTCGAATGCTAAAACGTATTCTTGTACACTATACCTCGGCTTCATCGCACCAAAACGATTTCTTTCGAGGCCATTTGTTCAACGAATGCAATCACATCTCGCTTACACACATCAGCATCGACTTCATATCGCTCGCATAAACGACTCACAATCTCCTGAACGGTACGTTCTTCTCCAACCTCTTCCCAAATGGCGACCCCCGTTTTTCCGATACTATAATACTTGCCATGTTTGATACTCATCATCACGATTTCACCGTCCATCGGTGTCGTTAACATATTTGGATTTTGTTTTACTGTTGTCGATTCATTGATTGTCATCATATCATTCACACCTTTATATGTAGTTGTTCTAACATCATGTCACAAATTTGCTGTTCAAACGGTATACCGATTGGTCTCTCAATTCGAAATATATAAACATGACTTGCGATACGCATAATCTGTTGTAAATACGATTCATGCGGCCGCAGGTGCGCAAGCAGCTCGTTTCGATAGGTATGCGTCAGCAACGTTTTAACCTTCTCGATCCCTGTAACATGACACATCTGTACATCAGTTAAATCTTGAACCGGACTCACCTCGAAAATAAACTGAAGTGGAACCATCTCTTTTGCGAATGCTTGTTGTCGAACGACCGAGAATTTGGTCCTACCTTCGACTTGCCGCGTGACGCCCCTCGCCGTTTCAATCTCCCAGCGTGTCACGACATCCTCCCATAGCTTTTGAGATGGGTACGATAGATGCACATATGGGACATCTTCTTTGAACGCGATAGCAGCGACATCGTCCGTCACGAAAGGATACCCTCTATCAATCATCGCATTGGCGATTGTAGATTTACCTGCCCCTGATTGACCCGTAATAAGAAGCCCGTGCCCTTCAACATCGAGCACACTCCCATGGAGCGGGACTACTTGACGTTGATGGAGTACACAACCTAAACATGAGCCGAGAAGATAAAGTTTCAATTGTTCTGTCGTTGCTTCAGGATTGGGATCAACCGTAATCGTTTGCCCGTTTTCAACTTGAAATCTTCCCACATCAGGGATATGTAAATAGAATCGTTGTTCCTCGATCGCATATACATCATTTTCAAATGTCGCTTGATTCGGACGCTGGACTTCGCCTTTTCGAATCCAGACGTCCCCACCGACACCAATAGGGACTTCATCCAATTCAATCTCCGACGATACCTGTAACCCGAACACTTCATAATGGTGCATATAAATCACCCCGCTTCACAATCTTTCCTTGTTCTAAATAAATTATTTGATCGGCTAACTGCGCAACTTCTTTTCGATGCGTGATGTAGATGATTGTCGTCTCGTGTTTCAGACGATGCAATGTCTGATGAATATTCATTTCTTGAGCTTCATCGACAGCTCCCGTCGCCTCATCCAAAATCAACAGTTTTGGACGTTTCGCCAAAGCTCGTGCAAGCACGATGCGCTGACGTTCTCCACCAGACAAGGAGTGACCGAAGTCACCGATTCTCGTCTGCAAACCATTCGGTAGATTATAGACAAAGGTAGCCTCTGCCATCTCAATGACCTCGTGCAATGCTTCATCTGTCAGATTTGGATGCCACTTTCGAAGGTTCTCCTCAATGGTCCCATCAAACAAATAAGGGTGTTGAGGGATGTACGCAATCAGCTCGAACCATGCAGTTCGATCAACAGAGGATAGCACACGGTCATCAATCAACAGACGACCACTCGTCGGTTGATGGAACCCTAGCAATAAATCAAGACAAGTACTTTTCCCTGAACCTGAGTGTCCTGTCAGTGCTACAGTCGTACCTGCTTGAATCGTCATATCAATGTGTTGAAGCGAGAATCCACGGTGCTCCGGATACTGGAACGACACGTTTTCAAAGCGTAGTTCGTGCACAAAAGAGATTGGTTCAACCGGATGCTTCGAGTCGCTTCGTTGTAACTGAGCAAGCGCTTTATGATAAGACTCAAAGCTCGGCAACGCCGACAAAATAGATTGAAGATGTCGTTGCGCATTGGAAAATGACGGCCAAAGTCGACTAAAAATCAAGAGAATCACAAGTAAAGATGCGATATCTTGACTGAATGCCAATAGACCAAAACCGAGGAAAAGACTAATGAGAAGCGCCGCCCCGATTTTAAAGGCGCTATCGACTTTCGTCTGTTGGACCGTGAATGCTGTGGTGTTTTGTTGAATGTCTTTGGTCGTCTCCTGAAAGTCTGAGATATGTCTCTGCTCCACCCCGTACGACTTGATTTCTTTCATCCCATTTAATTGATCCTGAACTGCTTGCTGCAAGTCACGATTGAGATGTTGTAGTGAGAACCCAAGTTGCCTAACATGTTTCATCGATTGATAAAATCCGACGAATAATAGTGCGCCACCAATCAACACGTACATCGTGAGCGTAGGAGACAAATAAAACGCAATCAACAGTTGCGGTATCGCGACAAGGATTAATGTCATGAGTTGAATCATCCCTTGGATACCTAAACTAATTCGGTTAATTTCAACAGTAAATAGGCTGACATATCGACTTTGTGAAGTTTGCACGACATCTGATGTTTCAGCCGAGAAAAGACTAGTGAATAAATCATCTCGTAATGTCTGGACGGCGCGTTGTAAGAGCGAGACACTCGCTAACGTCGCCTTTCGGTTCACCCAGACACTCATACAAATCAGTACAAAATATAAGACTAGGACGACCGCAAGCTGTATAGAGAACGACCAATCGCTTGGAAAGGTCATCCATACCTTTGTTTGATTCGGAAGGGGCAGACTCGTTAAAGATAAGAGGGGCAGAATCATCAGAATGCCAGCCCCAGTCAACAGTGCATTGAGGCTACTCCATGCGATGACTCGCCACACATCTCTTCGAAACGTTTGATACATATATTGAATGAACGTTTTCACGTCATGAATCATTTGGGATAAGTTCATCAATTGGCTCGCTTTCCATTAATAAAGGAGCCTTCTCACGAATGTGGGAAGGCTACATATCTAATTACGAAGAAAAATCAATTCCATCAGGGTTAATAAAAATTCCGCCAGCTGCCGTTTCTTTAACGTCTAGTTCTTCAAGAACTGGAGCATCCCATTCCAATTTCATACTTTCTCACCTCCTTTAAATTTTTGTATAGTAATGGTTCTAAATACAAATATCATTGTCCAAATATCTCGTACAAGTTGGCTCCAAAGTTGATTTGAAGGATATTTAATGAATAAATCAGATTGTGATTCTTTTAAATCTTCCAATATACGCTCATGCTCACTTTCTAAACGTTTGCCCCAATCTGCAGACTGCCGTCCTCGTGGACGATTCATATCCAACACTTGACTAGGTAACCGATGAGTCATTAATGTTCTTACTAATTTTTTCGAAATTCCTTTTGAAGCAAAATACTCAGAAGGCAATCGAGAACAGAAATTTATTAAATTAATATCAGATAAAGGATCTCGAATAATACATTGAAAATTTAAAGAGCACATGGTTGAAATGGTTCCTCTGAGATGTAAATTATCCGCCTGATATATATCTTTTAACCGTTTCACAACATTACTCTCATCTGTGTTCAAATGGTCATAATTAATATCTTTTTGAAGGTCTGTTGAAAAAAAATTATGTGCATATTCTTTGAAAAACTGCTCACTTTTATTTTTATTTCGATAACTTAATAAAATTGGTCTCAGAGTCCTTTTGAGAGCTGTATAAATTTTTTGATTTATTTTCAATTGCACTAAAAATTCTTTAACTAGTTTCGAAATTTGAGCATTTCTAAATAACTCTGAGTAATAAACTCCAATCGAACCATATGAAATCGTAAAATTCCCATGCTTCCCGTTTAACATAATTTTCACATGGGATTTTTGCGCTTCTTCATAAATAGTTAACATCCAAGGAGCGTTTCCAAAAAAGATATATGGCATCTCCAAAATTTCTAACCAGTCATCCACCGTGTTATAAGCATTTCGTTCTCGATTTTCAATCCAGTTCGGTTTAATCGAAGGATAATACTTCAACACTTCTTCGACGAGTGGTCGTTCATTTCCTAGTATCTCCGCAGAATCCTCATACTCTGAGAGAGGAACGTGTGTATAAGCATGCAGAGATTTATCTTCACGTTTTAAAAGCGGCGCCGCATATGCAGCAACTGTCGTCGAGTCGAGTCCACCACTCAACATCAAACCAACTTCTCCATCTGTTCGCATACAAGAGCGAGTTGCTCTTTCAAGAATTTGATTCAACTCTTCATGGCACTCTTCTTCTGAACGAAAAGTTCGTTCTGGTTGTGATGGATACGCCCAGTATTCTTTCAACGTTACTTTTCCCTGTTGATAATGCAAAACATGACCAGGAGGTACGTATCGAACCTTTTCCCAAGGTGCTATGTAAGGATCATGTGTCTTTAACTGCATCGGTGAAACAGCATACTGCTTTAAAAATGTTTCATTGATGTCGTAATCGTAGTAAGTGGCAATCGGTTTAGGCGTGGTACTAAACATCAGTCCATCTTCCCGATGCGTGTAACAGATTGCTCGTTCCCCTAGCCGGTCTCGAACAATCCACATCTCATTTATCGATTCGTCATAAACAGCAAACGCAAAGATGCCCATCAAGTGCTCAACGCAATCGATTCCCCACTTCATGAAAGATTTCGCAACGAGTTCGACATCCGTAGACTTTTCTTGAAATCCTACGTTTAACTTTTCTTTTAAATCGTCTTGGTAGTCTAACATTCCATCAAAAACGATGACGAACGAATCCAACTGATAAGGTTGTGGTGAGTATTCCTCCTCTTTATTAATCCATTGCTCGAGTGCCCCTAATCCACATGTCTCATTCAACCAAATCGAAGAGCGGTCACATTCATACTTTGTGGTAAAAGATGATTGGAGAGCCCCTAATCCATCTGAGGCAGAGTTAGATCCCAACATGCCAAAGATTGCACTCATGATTGATTTCCTTTCTTAGCTGCACGACGTCTCATTAGAACGGTTACAGGTCGCAACGGTACATACAAAAATTGAAGTCGGTTCGGGATGGTCAGTATATCTCGATCTTGTTGTGTCGGGACAAAATGATGAAGTATGTAAGATACACGCTGACTGCATGGTCGAATTAAGAAAAAGTACCTTTTCCAAAACAGATAATGAGAAAACTGTCGATCAGCTTCTTCCGGATTCATTTTTTCATCCATCATTACTAAAGCAATTTGAGCCATCTTTCGAGCCTTTTCCGAACCTCTATATCGTTTCAACGGTTCAGGTGTATCTTGTTCAAACAGAGTTTCGATGAGAATCATTGCTTGCCCCATCATATGTTGAATTTTCCATTGATCAGCGATTTCAGCGACACGGTTCCAGTTTAAAGGTTGTTGTAAAAATTGATGAATATCAAATAACCATTTCAATCTAAACCAACCGTGTTTCGAACCATGAACAATTAAATAGGTAAAAAGGAGTTCGTTATTCAAGCAATTGACCTTTTGTTCAGCAATCTCAATCGAGTCACAGGATAACCATAGCAATGAAAAATCAGGTTCATCGATAATATTTGGAAAGAGTCGCCAGTGAAGCTCTACGATATGATTTGACTCTTGATGAGTGAAGACATAGTGATGATTGTTTTGTCGATAGTACAAATCAGTTAAATCTTCAGTCGTGACATACCCAAGACTTTGAAGAAGTTTAGCAGAATATTCGATATGATTCGGGGACACAAGTAGATCAAGATCACGCATGATTCTTCCGACGTTTGTAGATTCATAGGCTTTTGATAAAATGACCGGTCCTTTGAGACAAATCATCGGAATTTTTTCTTGGTCAAACAGCTGAGCAGCAAGACATAATTGGCGCTTGGTCTGTAAAGTTTTCACGCTATTATTTATTTGAAGCTGTCTCAGATATAAAAACTCTGATGAGTCAGGATAAATTCGATGAAACATGATGTTAGCTTTTAACGATTCCTCATGCATTTGATTATATGAACATGTCGATTCAGTTAAAGTAGATAAAAACTTTGATAAAGTTTGCTTATGAATATAATCTTTTGAAGTGATGTGAGTTGTTTTCATAATATATATATCGGAGTACATTCGAGAAGGATTTAGATTTTTATATAGATTTTTCTTTCTGACCAATGATCGACGAACAACGAAAGAACTTCTCCTCACGTCACTTCGAACTTCTCTGTCACCTGATTAATGGCATAGAACAGACATTCTTGACTACTCCGCGAACCGATTGCGCAAGTATCAGGTCGACGTTCAACGTGAATTGCGAGAAGAGTTGTACTCGAAGGAGTGAACAAAATGAAATCGATTCAAATCAAAAAAGCAAACATATTTTATCTCGGAAGTGCAGAAAGCAATGTGCGCCTATCCGAGCTATTAAGCGAGAGCGACAATCCAGACGTGGTCGAGAATCGTTCTGATAATGTGGATTTTATATCCTGAATCGGCCGTGGGGAGAGGGTGGCACAGCATGAGCTTGAAGGAAATGTGTAAGTCGCTAAGTCTTGCCTACGTCGCCGAAATCTATGAATTGATTCCAACGGAATCTCCTGAAAAATTCCTGACGGAGCTTTTCACTATGGAAATGCGCCTCCCCGAAGAAGCGAAAGCGCAACGATTAATCAAAAAGGCGAAATTCATCAACAATAAGTCACTCGCCGACTATCAGTGGGGCAATCAAATATACTTCCCCAAGCATTTAGATAAGGGTGAACTTACCTCACTGGTTTTTACGAGCATTCACAGAACGTCGTTCTGACAGGGTCCCCAGGAACAGGAAAGACCCATTTGGCCATCGGACTCGGAAGAGAAGCTTGTCACAAAGGTTATGAGGTGAGGTTCTTCCGAGTATCCGAGCTTGTAGTGCAACTCAACAAGACCTGGCGAAATGGAAAACTGAGCAGCTTTCACTCTCGTCTCGAATTGGCAGACCTTATCATTTTGGACAAGATGGGATACATCCCTCTCACAAAAAAATCTGCGGAACTCCTGTTCCATATAATCACCGACTGGTACGAGTGAAAGAGCTTGATTATCATATTCAACCTTGAGTTCAGCCAGTGGAATCGCATTTGGGGAGATGCTTGCTTAACGGCGGCACTAGTCGATCGAGTCATACACCACGCTCACATACTCAATTTCACAGGTGACAGTGATCGTGTCACGAGTGTTCATTCACACGATGGGGGGATTTGCCGTTCGTCTCGTGTCCAGCGGTTCATGTTGTCCAGACTGCGGTCAGTCTTGTCGCCGAGTACCGAAATGGTTCTTCGACAACTCTAGATGTCCACGTACGTTCCATCTTTACAGAGCGATATTGCCCTGGGCTCTTTTTCATTCGCGGAGAACGCTCCGTAAAGAGCTCGTGTTGTCTTGACCATGAGTACGAAGGAAGCCGAGCAGGTCACGATTGTCCTAGGTTTTCGAAGCAGTCACGACACGCTCGTAGTGTTACAACGGGTGCCCCACCCGTGCCGAGCTTTTCTCACTGATATTTCAAATAAATGAACAACCACCTTCAGGCGGTAGCTCATCATCGTTCACCAACATTGCATAAGAACCACATTTGTATTGCAAAATAATCGTTCAAGTAAGGTGAATGCGACTGTATATTTGCTCCTAAGAATCTCTACAACCTTTAGGACCACTTCTTCCTCAACTCTCTTTAGATTCCAATGAATTTTATAGATTTTGTTCTCTGATTTCAGGTGGAACTCTCTTGTCATCCTCACTAGCGGAATCCGGACCAAGCCCGTAGATGTATCGCTTCCATATTGACTGATCAAATCAACAGATTTCATTGGACCGAAGCCATCTCATCCAGGTGAGAATCTGGGGTTCACTTTTGATTCCGTGTTTTTCCATGATTTCTCTAGTCGTCAACTTACCGCTTAGTTTATCTTTCACCACTGCCTATTTCATTTCTCCTAAATATACGTTTTTGTTCATGCAAAAACACCTCCGACGCTAGCACTTTTATTAAGTGTATCACTGAGGAGGTGTTTTTATATTGTCTCGAAAATTCAGGTTAAATCATCTTTAAGTATCAAATCAGTCTTCTTTGCTTTTCGCATACGTATTGATAGGGTAATTCAATTCACACGTAAAATGCAGATTTTTCTTTTTTTATCTCTCGTGAACATAAAATGCGGTTGTCACTAAGTATTCATTTTTTTAAAAACTTCACAAAATATGGCTTAAACTTATGCAAGAAATAGTTTACGTCTGTCCAATAAAGTAATGTAATAATAATTAAATTGAATATTGCCAATAAAAATATAACTAAATTAATTTCATTAAAACTACTATACAATGCAAATATAGAGACTAAAAAGATACATAAATAAAATTTTGTCAAGGCATAATTTAATTTGTACAGTCTCTTTGATACTAATGTTCTTAAAGTGAAGAATATTAAATATGCTATCGCTGTCGAAAATGCAGATCCCTTTGCACCGAATAATGGAACTAAAATGAAATTTAATAGCACAGAAGCAATACAACTAATTAAAGCAATATAAATATGATATTTAGATTTCTTCATGAAATTTATACCAATCACAGTTGTTTCAGAAATTGTATAAAGCAGAGGCATGAATATTAGAAATGGCATTATAAATGCAGCTTCTCTATATTCACTTCCTAAAAGGTACACTATATAATCTTTAAATAAAATTAACATTATCGAGATGTAAAGCATAGATAAAGTTATGAATCGATTAGCTCTTTCAAAAAAAAATTTTTCATCTTTGTTTATTGAATACTTCTCATAAGCTACAGGAACCCAAAATGTAGTAAAAGTTGTTTGAAGTGCATTTAACAATACGATTATAGTGAATGCAGCACTGTAAATCCCCAATTCATTAAATCCTGAATAGTAATTAATAAAAACACGATCAATAGATTGAAACATCCAAGTAACTAAAGAAGTGAATAATAGAGGTGCTCCAAATTTTAACATCTCTATTTTTTTAATTACCTGGATTTTCAGGTTAATATTCGAAAAAGAATTTAACCAAAAATCTTTTTCGAAATAAATTGACAATACTGTCACAATAACATTACTCAATATAGAAGTATAAACTAGAACAACGAAGTTATTTTCGTTTGAAAATATAATTGATAAGAATAATAAAAGAAATGATATCTTTTGTAACACTTGCATTGAAGAATACAATATAGCTTTTTGTTGCATCCTTATAAGTACCAAAGAATATCTGTTAAATAACAAAATAAAATTACTTATTATTATAAGAAGAATTAGCTCGAAGCTTTCTACTTGAAATAAATATAATGTTATTTTTTCGTATATAGAAATTAAAATTATTGAAAAAATTATATTGACTATAATTGCGAACTTCAAACAATAAATAAGTAGCTTACTTCTATCATTTTCACTTTCATCATAAAAAAATCTTACAAAGGACTGATCCAAACCAAAAACTATTATTAGTAATGAAATACTAGTGAATAAAGTAAACATAGAATACTTTCCGTATTCTGAAGGATCAATCATCCGTGTTATGATTGGATTAGTCAAAAAGCCAAGTACTAAAGTAACTATACTACCAATTCCATAGGACGCGAAATTTTTCAAAATAGATTTGTCACTCACAAATTCCCTCCTAAAATTCCCAAACTTGATTCACTTATGTTTATATTTTTATAGGAATCTCTTAAAGTATTTATTTAAGTCAATTAATTATTCCAAATATATGTTAGCCCATTTCAAATATTCATCTTCATTTGAAAATATTTTTTTAATTGCATCTTTGTTTATTTTTGAATTAGCAAAATAAAGATTATAATCTGAAACTATGCCTGAGATTGATGTCGTCAATTCTTCAATGGTGCTAATTTTATGAATATAGTGTCCTTCTCGCTCTAACTCATTATACTTTAACCAAGATCCATTTATTATGACCGTTCCTGCATATAAGTTTTCTCTCATTGACGAGGAGAATCCATCAGTAGACTGAACATGAATGAAAATGTCTGTACATCTCCAAAGTCTTGCTATCATTTCCTCATTTAAATACTCTGTTAAAATCACATAATCAATATCAGTTTTTCTCAAAATAGATCTTATTTCATTCAAGTAATTTTCTGATGCGCCGTATGTCATTGGAAAAACAAAGAACATTTTTTTTAAAACTTCGGGAGATATTTTGTTTATACTTTCAAGTATTTCATTATGTTTTTGGGATTCTGACCCGTTATAGCCGCACGCAACAATATATTTATTTTTGGGGAAATCGAAATACTCTTTAGAATCAGCCAAACTCTCCGAGAAAGTTATCTCGTCAATTTTACTGTACACAGTAGTAGGAAAATAAATTAATTTCAGTTTGGAATTATATTCACTCCCAAACTTGTCTTGGAATTTTTTAATCATATCATCAGATCCAAAAGTTATTGTATCTGCTTTTTTAATTACTTTTTTAAGATCTTTTATTAACTCATTATTAGCCCTGAGTAAATCACTTCCCCAGAATGAGAGAATCAACTTTTTATAATCCCCACTCAAAAATCCAATCATTTTACACTGAATTAGACCAACGAAATGGACATGTAAAATATCATAGGGTCCATTTGACTTAAGCAATTTTACATCCCTATAGGTTGAAATCCATCCCCTTACTTTCGGTATTTTATAGATTAGGTTATTACCTAAATCACTGTTAATTAAATTTATATTATTTTGATTATAAAATGATAGAAACTCTTTGTTCTTCACCTTCAGTGTATATAAAGAAGTTTCAATGCTACCTTTTAAATTTACGTTCTCTATATGTCTTTTAATATAAACATTATCGCCCCAACCCATGAGTAATACTTTCATTTATACTTACCCCACATTTATTTTTTTTTAAATTTCTCTAATAATGAAATTTCATTTTCAATACGCTCATCCCAATTTAGCATTTTATTCTTTGAAGTATTAATTGCATTCTCGCGTACTTCTACACTCTTTGTAGGATTTTCAATTAAGAATTTTATTATTTTTGCAACGTCCTTTTCCAACTCGTGTTCATCATTCGAAGAAATTAAAAAACCATTTTTTCCGTGCTCAATAAAATCACTTACAACACCATCGTCTTTTGCAATAACTACTGCTCCTGTTGCCAAAGACTCATGAAATACATTTGTCATGTTGCATGTATCATGTAGCATCATTGAGCATACGGAGAGCTTATTCATTATTGCAATATTTTCAGCATTTATATTACCTAAAAACAAAACTTGGTTTTCGACATCTAAACGCTTAGCTAATTCCACAACTTCTTCATAATATGAAGTACTATTATCATATAATTTTACAGGACCAGCAAAATATACTTTGACAATGCATCCCTGTTTTTTTAATTCATGAATAATTTTTACTACTCTATCTTGACGCTTCCATGGGTCAAACCTTGCACAATAAAAAACGAAAGGTTCTTTCTCCAAATCACTCCTAAATTCAAGAGTTTTAGAACGTGAGATTTTTTTCATTTTATCTACCCCATTGATCCAATAAAAAAATTGATAGGGTGCATTTTTTCCCTCCCATAAATAATTAAAAATCTCATCACCTCTGGATCCATCATTTGTAACTAATAAAAATTTTTTCGGACTCTTGAAAATAAAATACTCTGAGATATTATTTATAAAAGTTTTCAATTCCCCTTTTTTTAAAATTGATTCCCAAAGAAACGTACCGTATAGTCTTTGAGCAAACGGGGTTTTATTCCACCTTACTGGAAGTGATGAAATAGCGCCTGATGTACCATGACAATATACAAAGTCATATTTTTCTTTCTTTAATAAACTATTTACTTCTTTTATTAAATTAAATTTGAATTTCAAACTACTAATCCTTGTATCTCCCGTGTATAATGTTTTTTTAATATCTGACTCTTTAAACCACTTAGATTTGATATTGTATTTCGGGAACGGTTTTTTATTATGAATTAGTACATAGTTAACTTCATGTCCCTTTTCAATCAAACCTATCAATACTTTATTAAACGATGGTAAGCCGTAGGGATAGTCCGCACCGTGGAAAAGACATTCACTAAAGCCAGGATAATCAGTTGTAATATATAGTATTCGCAATTTCAAAACTCCTTTTTAGCTGTATAAAGAATTGTTATTTTACTTTAGAAACTGTACTTAACCCTAGTAACACCCAAATTAATTCTGAAAAAATTGCTCCTTCTAAATTTGTCGCAATAACAGCTGTTAAAATAGAAACAGCTAATGCAATTTCATATTTCGAAATATTCTCTCCACATAACTGATGAATACTCTTTAAGAAAATATATAAATAAGAGATCAGTCCTATTATTCCTAATTCAAGCAGAATTGTTATCAATCCATTAAACGTTGCTCCCCCGACAATAGAATTCGGGAAATTAATTAACATAAGCGTTGCTGAACTGTTAAAGCCTGCACCTACTGGATATTGAAATATCAAGGAAAAAGCATTTGTTACAGAAGTGATACGTACAGAACTAGCAGAATTGCTAGAGAGATTTAAACCATCAACTATGAAGTTTACATATCTTTCAAAGTTGAAACTGTCCATTAGGTATTCCCAATTGACAAATAAAGATATGCTTAAAATCAAAATCCATAAAATTAAGATTCCTATGATTTTTTGAATATCTAGTTGAAGTTTTTGATACTTGAATACTTTCCTGTCCATGTCTTTCAAATAAAGAATTATATAAAATATTATTGTACCAAGCAGCAATACCACTACGAGACTAGAAGTAGAAATTAATAATACAAAGAGTGTAATTAAAAGTATGATTGTTTTTAAGTATGAAGTTTTTAAATATACTAACCATATTAAGAAAGATCCACATAAAAACTTTAGCAAGTGAGCAGGCTCAAGGAAAAAGCCAGATACATAATTAAAGTAAACCAATTCATTACCATAGTCCCCTTGCGGGAAAAAAGAACTTAAGTTAGTAAATGGAAATCCTTTTATATTGCCAAAGTATTGATAAAGACTGAAACATATATTAAGAGTAAAGCCAATTATTATTCCTTTAATTACTGCATTTTTTTGATCTGGCCTCATTATTACTGCAAAATATATTAACATGTTCATTCCTAAAGCTATTATTCCTTTGAAATATTTATCAACCAATCCTGAAATTTCTGTACTATATATAAGAATTTGAAGTATTGAAATAAATACAATAGCTAAAAATAAAATTAATGAATTATCCATTAATTTTAAATTTGACAACCGATTCGGAAACAACGAGTTATAAACCACTAAAATTAAAGATAGTAAGACTATGTAACTCAAGTAAGTATTACCAATTTTTAAAGCGTACGTTATGTTTGTAGCGGAAAAGACACCTAAAAAAATATACATGATAGACAAACGTGTACCTACTTGAAAATTAAACCTCATTACTTCCTCCTACTATTTATAACAATTTGTTTAAATTTACAAATCAACATTACTAACATATATTTTTTTTTCAAAGTTAAATATCTAAAAGTATTATTAAACACTGAATTATTATGTCCATTTCTAAGATATGCTTGAACATAGTTCTGTTCGATGAATTCTTTAGTGGAATTTATTTTGTCTTTATAGTTTTTATTTGAATTTAATTCATTTATTATACACATCGATATGTTATGCGACATAAAAGCACTTATAATACGATGTGTTTCATTATCGACTTTTACTACTTTGAAAAAATCCTTGATTCTTTCATCAATGACTGAAACCATCCTCATCATATTTTTTTTAAACTTAACAGATAAACTGTATCGTTTTCTATGAATATAAACGTATAAAGGTTCTTTTAAAGCGATGATCGAATCTGCATTTTTATATAAATCCAATGAAAAACAAAAATCTTCAAGAAAAGAAAGTTTTTCATCGAAAAACAAATTATGATTCTTAATAAATTTGGCTTTAATAATTTTATTACATGAAGAAGTAAGATAATTATTCTCAAATAGCTCTTTGAAGTGGCTAGGAAATTGATTAAAAGAAAAATGAAAATTATCACTTATTACTTTTTCATAACTTCTACTCCGATTATTATGAATAAATTTGAAAATCATTCCGAATACAACAAAGTCAATATGAGGATGTTTGTTAATTTCGTTGACACAAACCTCTAATAAATGAGGTAATATAATATCATCACTATCTAAAAATAAAATATATTCACCTTTTGCCTTATTTAATCCTACGTTTCTAGCATTGGAGACCCCACTATTTTCAATTTTTATTAATTTTACACGATTATCATTTTCTGAAATTTCTTTACATTTTTTATAGCTATTATCTACCGAACCATCGTCTACAACAATTACCTCTATATGAGTATATGTTTGAGATAATGCAGAGTTTATAGTTTTAGTAATATATTTTTCTACATTAAAAACTGGTACTATGATGCTAATTAAAGGTGTATTATTCATGTTTTTAAGGCATCCTTGTATATTTCCACTAATGTGTGTTTATATTTTTCTTCGCTCATAATTTTCTTAACTTTTTCTTTACAATTCTCACTTAATTTTTTTTGTTTCTTGGTAAAAGTAATTACATTAACCACTTTCTCAATTAAGATCTCATCCTTTTCTGATAAGTATCCATTAATACCATCTTCCACTAAAGTTTTCATCCCATCTGCAGGAGTACTAACAATAGGTACACCTAGCACAAGAGCTTCTAAGGCAGCAATAGGAGTCCCTTCGAACCTAGAGCACATCAATAAACATTTAGAACCCCCTAAAGCCTTATATGGATATTCTAAGATACCTGTAAATGTTACTCTTTTTTCCACATTGTGCTTTTTAAAGACAAGTTCCATTTTGTTTTTGTAATCACCATCACCTATAATGCCAAAGTGTGCATCTTTACATCGATTTAAAACTCTAGCCGCTACTTCTGCAATTCTTTCTGGATTCTTAGGATAACTAAGTCTGCCTACATACACAAAATCAAAATTATATTTTTCTTTGTCTTTAGTAATTAAATTATTTATTCGTTCCCTATAAATAATATTTTGCAGAAAAATTGTTTTTTGATTTATTTTTTCCTTAAATGCATAATCATCTAAACATCCTTCAGAGACGATAATTACTTTCTTGGTTTTTTTTGTAGACAACATATAAAGAAAAGATTTTAAACCCACTTTTCTCATATCTTCCATATTACCGTGTAAATGAGATATAATTGGTAACGTCTTCGGAGAACACAGAACTGATAGTACGGTCGCTTTCACATCATGAGCATGAATTAAATCTGGTTTATACTCTTTAATAATTCGTCTAAGTTCTGAATAATTAAAATTTTCCATCGCTTTATATGTTACTTTTCGATCCTCTAGCGATTTTCTTATTGGTCCTTCAGGGGAACAATAGGCCATTTCGTATTCATCACCCAACATCATACAAATGTCACCTACTACATTTTCAGCACCTGACATACGATTACTTTGTAGGACATGCAAAATCCTCATTTAATATTCTCCTTAGATTCTTTCGTAGACAATTTTCATATCCAGTTTTATTTTTGAAATATCATACTTAGTTATGTTTTTAAGATTATTATTACCCATCTCTAACATTTTTTTTTCATCATCCAATAATTTCTTTATTTTATATGCAAGTTCTTCTGGATTGTTCGGATCAAATAATAATCCTCCTTCTCCGCTTTGAATCAAATCAATATTCCCTCTTATTTTTGAACAAATTACAGGTAATCCCATGGACATTGCTTCCATTAGTGAAACAGAAAGTCCTTCTCTATATGAAGGAAACGCAAATAAGTCAGCGCCTCTATATATATTTATGACGTCATTTCGGAAACCTAATAACTTAACATTTGCTGAAAGATTAGAGGATAATATTAGTTCTTCTAAATAATTCATTCTGTCTCCTTGTCCACAAACTAAATAATAGATTTTAGGATTGTTGATTTTTGATAACGCTTTTATAACTACTTCATGATTTTTATTTTTATTTAATTCCCCCACTGATAAAATTACAAAAGCATCTAAAGGAATATTAAATTCTTTTCTAATTTTTTGTCGAGTTTCATTTGAATTGCTGAATTCGTTAACATCAACACCTATTCCAGGAATATAAAAATTATCTTTAGCATAAAATTTTTTTGATATATTGTAATCTTCTTGATTTATTGTAATTAATGTTCTCGTGATTTTCGATAGTACCTTTTCGACTGGATAGTATAGTATCCAATTTATCATCGGTGCACCCTTATAAAAATGAAACCCATGGGCTGTATAAATCACATTTTTGATTCCCGCGTTTTTTGCTGCTAACCTAGCAATCACCCCTCCCATTGGAGAATGACAATGTACAATATCAAATTTTTCTTTTATCATTAAGTTTTTTAATTGTTTATAAGCCTTATAATTATTTTTTACTAGAACTGGTGATCTTTCGATATTAATATGGTGTCTAATTATATTTAAGTGATTTAACCTTTCGTTAGCATCACTATAGTTTGCTGCAGCATGCACTTCATACCCTAAAGAATTTAAAACTTCTATATTTGCTTGTTCAAAAAGGTAAAACTGTCTACTTACAGTTGAAACAATTAAAATCTTTTTCATCCAAAGCTCCCTCTTGAATACTTACTAAAAAACTGATTTCAGATATTCCATAAATGATAAATTTGATGACAAGCAACTTGTCTGCAACCTACTTTATGATAAAAATTTATGGCGTTTAAATTTAGCATTTGTGTACCAACTTTAATTTCATCCATACGATTTTTAAATGTAGCATATTCTATTGCTTTAAATAAATCACTACCAACTCCACTTCCAATTATTTGAGGAGACACAGCTATTAGTTCGATTAAACACTCTTTTTCAGTAAAGGAATAGAGGGCAAATCCGTTTATATTGCCCTCCTTACTTCTTGATATTGCAAAAAACTTATCTTTTCTATTAAATGAATTAACAATCCAATGATAATAAACCTCATTTCCTCGGCGTTTCGCTAATTCTGGATCCTCAGTAAATTTCGAAAATCTAAAGTTTGCTAATTCTAAAATTTGGTCATTTTTTTCGAGTGCTTGGTGAAGTGTTATATTTGAAGGAAGTGGAGTCTCCATTTTTACTTTCTTTATAAATTGAATATTTGTATCAACCAAAAAGGAATTCGTATGTTCACTTATTAACTTTGAATTAACAACATTCGAATTTTCATTAACTATAGAAACGTATTGAAATTCTTCTATTTTTTTTTGAATCTTATTCCAATCCTTCTCCTTAAGAGAATCGTGCAATATAACTTTAGCACTTGAAACACCAAAAAAAGCTGTATCCCATTCTAAGTTTAATAAAGATATTTCACTTTTATTCATAAGAGAACTCCCTTATACAATTTAAATTTAGAGTTAATGTTCCGTTTTAGTATTTTCTTTTTCAACAAATATATTTTCACTTTTTGAAATCGAAAGAATTGTTTTCAAAATAATTTTTATATCAAGTAACATCGACATATTACTTACATAATAAATATCATTCTGAATTCTTTTTTTCCAAGGTATTGTATTCCTAAAATAAGCTTGATTAAACCCAGTAATCCCAGGTCTAACTTTTAATTTTTCTTTTTCGTTTTCTTCATACAAATCATAATGTTCAGGTAGATCAGGACGTGGTCCGACGATACTCATATCACCTTTAAGAATATTTAAAATTTGAGGTGTTTCATCAATACTTGTTTTACGAATGAATTTTCCTATCGAAGTCAGTCTCGGGTCATCTTCCGCATTGAAGGTTGAGCCATCACTATTTCGAATATCAGGCGCATTCAATTTCATCGATCTAAATTTATACATTTTGAATATTTTACCGTTTTTCCCAAGCCGAGGAGCATTGTAAAAAATACTTCCCTTATCTTGAAAATATATGATCGGTCCAAATACCATCAAAATCAATAACCATAAAGGCAAAGCAAACAATGAAATAATCAAATCAATTAATCTTTTTGAGTATTTTCTATACATTAACAATTAGCCTCACTTAATATTACTTTTAAAATATCTTCAAATTTCTCAACGACAAATCGAACATCATCATCACTCAATAATGTGTGTAGTGGTAATGTGATTTCATTGCTATACTGATTGAACGCGTTGGGGTAATTTTTAATATCAAAACCTAAGTTTTTGTATGCCGTAAACATAGGAAGTGGTTTGTAGTGTACATTACATGAAACTCCATTATTCGCCATATCTATGATAATTTTATTTCGTTGCTCCTCAGTAATGTTGGGGACACGAACTAAATACAAATGTCCTGATGAACTAAAATCCTCCCCGTAGTGCTCTAACGTCTCCACACCAAGAGGAAGTAACAGATTGTCATACATCTGAATAATTCGTCTACGTCTAACCAACATCTCTTCATATCGTTTCAACTGAACCAAACCTATACTAGCCATAATGTCAGTCATATTACACTTGTAAGCAGGGTACACAATATCATATTCCCATGCGCCCTTTTGTGTTTTTGCTAGAGCATCTTTAGATTGTCCATGGAGACTGTAAAGCATATATTGCTTGTAGAGCCATTCATCATCTAAATCTCCTTCGTTTCGCCACACTACCGCACCGCCTTCTGCAGTAGTGAGGTTTTTCACAGCATGGAAGGAAAAACAAGTAAAGTCAGCTTGCTGACCGCACTTAACACCATGTCTCTCAGCCCCAAAAGCATGAGCTGCATCCGCCATAACAATTACTCTGTCAATTTTTCTTTGTAGTTCGTTTTTGGCTACAAACTGCTTTTTTTGACGATTTACAATATCAAAAACCGTATCATAATCACACATTTTTCCAGCAAGATCAACTGCAATGATAGCTTTTGTTTTCTCATTAATTGCTTGTTCTAGTTGTTCATAGTCCATTTCGTAAGACCCAGGAGCAGTATCTACCAATACAATTTTTGCGCCTACATGTTCAATTACAGAAGCAGAAGCTGTATACGTATAAGCAGATGTAATTACTTCGTCTCCCGGACCAACCCCTAAAATTCGTAAAGTCAACTCCATAGCTGCAGTTGCTGAATTTAAACAGACCGCTTTATTCACTCCTACAAATTCAGCAATATTTTTTTCAAGCTCTTTTGTACGTGGACCAGTCGTGATCCATCCAGATTTTATAGCTTTAATAACTTCGTCAATTTCCGCATCTGAAACATCTGGTGGGGAAAAGGGAATGTTTTTCACTAAATTTGTATCAAGCATCTAACTGCCTCATTTCTGATAGATGAATTATTTTTTAACATAGCTATTAAACAGTTTCTTTTAAACCATTTTTTTGTGTTTGTTCAAATCGATCAAGACAATCATTTGCCCAGTTCACAAGGTAGAGACTAAGCGCCTCGTCCGTCTTTAATTGATTCATGTTTTCTAATTTGCCACCTAAATCTGGTTCTTCGGTGACAATTCCTGTGAAAATTTTCGGATACACTGCTTCTGGATGAACTTCGCCTTCCTTCAACAATTCCTCATACATCTTCTCTCCAGGACGAATGCCGCTGAACGAAATTGAAATCTGTTCTTCTGTAAAGCCACTTAGTTGAATCATATTCCGTGCCAAGTCTACGATTTTGACCGGTTCCCCCATATCCAAGACGAACACTTCGCCACCGTTCGCGAGCGTTCCCGCTTGAATGACGAGTCGACTCGCTTCTGGAATGGTCATGAAGTAACGCGTCATGTCTGGATGCGTCACCGTCACCGGACCACCTTTAGCAATCTGTGATTTGAATAATGGAATAACTGACCCTCGGCTCCCTAGTACATTTCCGAATCGAACGATTGCATACTTCGTCTCACTTGATTTCGCTAAATGTTGAACAACCATCTCAGCGATTCGTTTCGTCGATCCCATGACATTCGTCGGGTTGACGGCTTTATCTGTAGAAATCATGACGAAGCGTGAGGCACCATATTCATCTGCCATCTCCGCAACATTTTTTGTACCATAAATATTATTTTTTACCGCTTCATGTGGGTTTGCTTCCATTAAAGGGACATGTTTATGGGCTGCAGCATGGAAAACGAGATGTGGTGTATACGTCATAAATACTTCCCGTAATCGCTCTACGTCTTGAATATCTGCAATGACTGGAATGAGTTCTGCTTGAATCTTCGCTTCGCGTAGTTCACGTTCAATGAGATAAATACTATTCTCCCCGTGACCAAGTAATAACAAGCGGTCCGGGTTGAACTTTAAGATTTGGCGACAGATTTCGGATCCAATCGATCCACCGGCACCTGTCACCAAAACTGTCTTCCCTTCGACCTCTGCTTGAATCCCTGTAATATCTAACTCGACCGGTTCACGACCGAGGAGGTCTTCAATGGATACTTCGCGCATTTGATTGACGGAGATTCTACCTGCTGCCACTTCTTCAATCATCGGAAGCGTATGAACGTTCGTACATACTTTCTTCGCTCGTTGAATCAGTGCGACACGTTCTTGATAGCTCATCGATGGAATCGCAAACACGATTTTATCGATTGCCTCTCTCTCGACGATTTCTTCAAGTTCATCCAAAGTCCCAATTACTTTCACATCGTTCACTGTCAACGTTTGTAGATGTTTATTATCGTCTAAAAATCCAATTGGGTTCATCCGATGATTGTCAGAATGCTTCATTTGTCGCACTAACATTCGACCAGCTTGCCCAGCTCCGATAATGAGCGTTCGCTTCTCATCTTTTCTTCGTTTCATCTTCCGTCCACGTAAAATAGACATCTGATCTTGTTTCCATGTCACATAAATTCGTGAGCCAAGACGAATCCCACCTAACATGAGTAATGAGAGACAAAAACTTAAGAACAACATGCGCTCCATCGCTTCGCCATATACAGCGAATTGAAGTATGTATAGCAGGAGTGTGCTCGATGCGAGTGTCATCGCTAGACGAACTGCTTCCGTCATACTGGCGAACCGCCAAGCCACTCGATATAGTCGACTGATGCCGGCCATGATGATAAAGATGGCACTATACGAAATGGCTGTTTCGATAAAATGATTGCGATCGATATTTTGAATAAATTCTAATGGATACAGGAAAAAATAAGAGATGAACATGGTGGATAGAATGGCAAACATATCTAAACTAACCAGTACACCTGTACGTAACGACTTACGACCTAAATCAGGTATCGACAACGATGATCCCTCCTTATGATTTTTAATGATTGTCTAATATGGTCAATTATAGAAAAAAGGATGCTTTTAACATCCTTACTAAAATATATTCTAAGGTTAACACTTTTGACCTAATGAAAAAACCAAGGTAAGGGAATTAAAACCTATTTTCGTTCGACAAGTGTCGACAAAAATCATAAGAGTCATTAATTGTCAACACATTATGTAAAAATAGGGAAATCACTTCTTCCATTTACCTCGCCAATTCTTTGTCGGAAGAATTGGGGGATCAACGAAGACAAACTCATCTTTCACTATCGCTTCCGCATTCTCCACTAATGTCTCCCAACGTCCTTCTCCTAATTCATCTGTAACGCCTTGTTTCGCTTCTTCCCAGTAGAACGTACGACGTCCTGTACTATGGGCATCGGAAGCAACAAGTTGACTCAATCCATTCCGTAAAAAAACGAATGCAATCTCTTTCACATTTTGACCAAACTCTCCTGTCAGGCTACTCGTCGTCACTTGTGACAAAGCGCCTGACGAAACAAAGTCCATCAATCTTTTCGGATTGGTGGCGAGTTCTTTATTGCGTTCTGGGTGGGCGATCACCGGTGTATAACCTTCTGTCTGGAGTCGGAAGAATAATTGTTCGGCATATGCCGGGACCGTATCACTCGGAAACTCGACGAGTACATAGCGTGATCCGGCGAGTGAGAGTGCCGCCCCGTCTTCTAACGCTTGTACCAAATCTCCAAACACACGGATTTCTTGGCCTGGATAGATGTCGAGCTTGATGCCTTCTTGATGTAAAACGTTTTGAAGTGTCGCTGCAGCTTCTTGAACGTTTAAGTCTTCCGTCTCAAATTGAGGGTGAAACGCGTGGGGGGTGACCACGATTGCGGTCACCCCTTCCTCTACGGCGCGTCTCGCCATCTCGATTGTTTGTTCGACCGTTCCTGGGCCGTCATCAACGGCCGGAAGAAGATGACAATGGATATCAATCATGGCGTGATTCTCCTTTTATTCGTATGCGTAGTAATAGTAGTAATCGTCGCTACCTTGTGGCTCGCGCTTGTTGAGGACGACACCGAGGATGTGGGCGTCTGCCAGGACCAACTGTTCTTTCGCTTTGACGACCATCTGACGATCCGACTTGTCACAGCCGACGACGAGGACAACGCCATCCACTTTACGTGCCAACAGGCGCGTATCCGCAACTTGCATCATCGGTGGTGCATCCAAAATGATCACGTCGTAATGTTCTTTCAACTCTTCAAGTGTACGGTCCATCATCTTCGATGAGAGTAACTCGGACGGGTTCGGCGGAATCGGTCCCGCTGCCATCAATTCCAAGTTCTCGACTTGTGTCGAATGGATCGCTTTATCAAGCGTCGTCTTCTTCGCAAGGACGGTCGATAGTCCAATCCCGTTCGAGAGACGGAACGTGAAGTGAGCCGTCGGGCGGCGCATGTCACAGTCCATCAACAAAACGCGTTTGCCTTGCTGGGCGTATACGACCGCCAAGTTTGACGCTGTCGTCGACTTCCCTTCACCTGACGATGATGATGTGATGGCTACTGTCTGCAACTCATCGTCTACCGCTGTGAACTCGAGGTTCGTCCGAATCGTTCGATATTGCTCCGAGATCGGTGACTTCGGCTTATGGACGGTGATCAAGTCACGACCTGTCTTATCATATTGAATATGTTTTGATTTCTTTTTCCCAAACTTAAACACGGACCTCTTCCCCTTTCACGTTGGCTTGACGTTGACGCTGCATCTCGACACGGTCGATGACCGGGATGGAGCCGAGTACCGGAAGTTCAAGAATCGTCTCGACATCTTGTTCTGTCTTGATGCGACGGTCGAGAACGACTTTAAGGAATGCGATGGCGACTCCTATCATCATTCCAAGCACGGCGGCAATCGCCGTGTTCAATAAAATATTCGGTTTAACCGGTAACATCGGGACGTTCGCATCCGATAATACTTTGACGTTATCGACGCTCATGAGTTCAGGCACTTCCTTTGAGAAGACACGGCTGATTTCATTGGCGATATCCGTTGCGACGACAGGGTTCGTATGTTGAACGGCAATATTGATGACTTGTGAGTTTTGTTCGCTGTTCACGGTAATCAAGTTACTGATGTTGTCAGGTGCTCCGACGACATTTTCTTGGACTTGTTCAAGGATGGCAGGACTTTGAATGATGACACGATACGTATTGACGAGCGTGACCGACGATTGGATCTGACTGCTGTCGATCATGTTGTTCTGTGATTCTTTTGGTGCGACGAGTACTTGTGTCGATGCCTCATACGTCGGGCTGATCACAAATGAGCTAACTAAAAAGGCAATGAGTGCTGCGAGGATGGTTAAACTTGCGATAAGCCATTTGCTCCGCTTCAAGATGGAGAACAATTCTCCAAGGGAAATCGTTTCTTCGTTCATATTCTGTCCTTCTCTCCTTTGTTCCAGTAAATTCACTGCTGGAAAATTCCCGCAGATAATATTTAAAATGACAATACCAGAACAGTATAGCAAAATTTTCATCGGTTGATGACCCGTTTTTAAAAAAATGGGTTTTTTGACATGTAAATCTGCTAAACTTTGAAAGGAAGAACTTAACAAAGGAGGAGACCCCTAGTGCATGTAAGTGAGCGCCTACTCCAGCTGTACACCACACTCGACCGACAAACGCGAGACATCGTCCAGCAACGTATTGAGAAAAATTTAGCAGACGGCAAATCACTTGCCGCCTCTTATCATGAACTTACCGGAGAGACGAACGATATACTCTCCGTTGAAGAAAAGTCAGCTACGGATTTTTCGAACTGGCTGAAAGAAGGAAAGACGGATGTAGATTTTTTGATTTATTATGTCGCTTTGTTAGAAAAGAGCGAGATGCTTCAATCTGAGGGAGCCATGCCACAAATCGCGGAGCCGACACCACAGCCTATTGCTGAACCGGTTGTTTCGAAACCGGTAATGGAGCCGCCTCCTGAGGAAACGAAGGAACCAGAAGTTGAAGAGACACCAACGACGAAACCACGCTACGTCCCGGAGTCAACGATTCCCTCCCGGACAGAGCGTATGAAATCACATCGTGAAATCAAACCAGCTCGTCCCCGTCGCAATAAAGGTCGTGGCTGGTTGATTGGGTTACTCGCCATCGTTCTATTATCCGTTGGTGGGTATGCGGCATATCCGATGGTTTCAGACTTATTCGAACCGTCATCGACACCTACCGTGACGGAAGAACCCGTCACACCAGAACCCGAACCAGTAGCCGAAACGAAGGCACTCGAAGAGGTGTGGATTGGTGTCAAAAACGCCCCACTCCTCAGTGAGCCGGACAGCGAAGACGTCGTCTACATCGCTGACATCGGGGACCGTTATGACGTCATCGAAGAACGCGACGACGCCTTGTTACTCGACCTTGGCTTGAATGAACTGACGGGTTGGGTGTCACGCGATGAAATCCTCACCGAATGGAAGACCGCTTCCCTCAGTGACACTGACGTATTGGACTGGTTGTCGACTTCGCTCGATCAGACGTTGTTTGACGAATCGCTGGACGCTTACTTCGGGATGGATGAGAATGAGTTGGTCGGAAATGTCGGGGCTGCAAGCGGCTTCGATTCGGACGCCCTACACGAGTATCTCGTTTATCCTGGCCTCTTCTTCACGATGAAAAATGAGCAAGTCGAGGCGATTGACTGGTCGAAAACGGATCAGACGAAAGCGTCGTTCCTCGAGCTTGGGGAACCGACATATGAGGCAGAGGATGGCGTCGTCTTTGAAAGCGAGAACTATTCCCTTCGTCTCTTCGTCGGTGAAGATGACTCGACGCGTGTCCGTTTGACGAAACTAGACAAATAAAGGAGTTTTTATAGGTGAGCCAAACCATTCTTGTGACGGGGGGGGCCGGCTATATCGGTACCCACACCGTCATCCAACTACTTGAAGCAGGGCACGAGGTCATCGTGCTCGATAACTTGTCGAACAGTAACCGCGAGGCATTGAACCGTGTCGAGGCGATGACGGGGCAAGACGTGACGTTCTATCTCGGCGACATCCTCGACCGGTCGCTACTCGAACAGATTTTCTTGACGCATACGATCGATGCCGTCATCCACTTCGCCGGTCTAAAAGCCGTCGGCGAATCGGTGAGAGAACCGCTCCGCTACTATGAGAACAACGTCGTCGGTACGACCGTCCTGTTAGAAGGGATGCAGGCGTTCGACGTGAAACGGATTGTCTTCAGTTCATCCGCGACCGTGTACGGGATGCCGGAACGGACACCGATCGACGAGTCGTTCCCCCTCAGCGCAACGAATCCGTATGGTCGTTCAAAGCTGATGATCGAAGAGATCCTACGAGACGTCGCCGTTGCGGATTCAGAATGGAGCATCGCCCTCCTTCGTTACTTCAACCCGATCGGGGCGCATCCGTCCGGTCAAATCGGAGAGGACCCGTTCGACGTCCCGAACAACCTCATGCCGTATATCACGCAAGTCGCTGTTGGTAAGCTGAACGAACTGAGCGTTTTCGGTGACGACTATGACACACCGGACGGGACAGGCGTGCGTGATTACATCCATGTCGTCGACCTCGCCGAAGGTCATCTGCAGGCACTTGACTACGTGATGAATCAGACCGGTGTCGAGGCGTTCAACCTCGGGACGGGCACTGGCTATAGTGTCCTTGACCTTGTCCGTGCGTTCGAACAAGAGAGTGGAAAATCGGTGCCTTACCGAGTGACTGACCGCCGCCCAGGTGATATCGCCACGTGTTTCGCTGACCCGACGAAGTCGAAACAGATGCTCGGCTTTGAAGCGAAGCATGACATTCGTGACATGTGCCGGGACGCCTGGAACTGGCAGTCGAACAACCCGAACGGATATAACTAAAAAAATCAGCTGACGTTAGAACGATTGTTCTTCCGTCAGCTGATTTTTTTGATTCATCTTTCCTTTTCGTGACATCAGCCCGAAGTCGATGACCCCGACGAGCAAGGCGACAGCAATGAACTTCCATACATCGACCATCATGAATTTCTCCCATACATATCCAAGTACCGTGAAACCGAGGAAGGCCGCATAGAAACTAATCCGCCACCCATTCCGATACACGTTCGCACGCTCACGGTCCAACAGGTAAAAGATGAGATATGCGCCCCATGCCAAGAATAAAATCGCGACCATCCAGTACAAAAATGATTGCATCGTCAACCGAAACATCATGAAAAAGAAAGATGAATCCATTGGAAATCCGCTCCTTTGATGACTGACTCTTGATGTGTACAAACTTCCTACTCTTCCATTTTCCACCTACCTATCATATGAGTCAATACACCTATGAACGAAAATTCACTTTTGATTCTAAAGACCCATTATCGTAACCAGACATATCCGAATGGAGGCAATTGAATATTCTTAATCGTTTCTCCTGTGAACAGGTTCGTTCCTTGAATATCCAATTCGATTTCCTTGTCACTTACGTTCGTATACAAGCATACCGTCCGACCATCCAGTTGACGCTCGACGGCAAAGACGTGCTTGTCCGCGTCCAAGATGTGTTGCGTGGCGTATGGGGATAAGGCCGGTTCTGCCCGCTTCACGTTCAATTGTCCCATGATGCCGGAGAAACGATTTAGTCTTGTCTCTTCTTTCTTCAAGCCATGGACGAGTTCGTCACGGTCAGTCGGACCGATGACACCAAAGAGCGTCCGATAGTCGACCGACGGAATGCCTTGAAGCGAGAACAGGATGCTGTGGGCGGCGAGGAGCATCGGTTCATGAGACTCCAACAGATTCTTCTCGAACGGGTCGCGTTCGGCGCTCGACAAGAAATGGAAGTATGTCTTCCCTTCAGGCGGCACCGCGATTTTGCGCGCCCACTCCGTTAAACGCGTCGCTTCTCCTTGTGCGAGTGCGAGTGTCACATTGCTCGCCAAATCGAAATGACAAACCGCGTCGACGACTTCGATATAACTCTCTGCCTCGTTGAGTGAATCCTCTGCGAGAATGAGCTGACCGTTTGGCTTATAGTGATGTAAGACCGTGTGCCAAAGGTGGAGCACGTCCCTCACTTGTTCTTTCGTCATCCTCCGGAACGACTGGGCATGGACCCGAATCTTCGTCGCCCCATAAGCAAGACGCTCGATGAGTGCGTCCGTCTCGGCGAGTAGGTCGAATTGCTCCGCGTTATAGGCGACCGGGTCGAGTTCATACATGAGTTGGAAGTCGTCGCTCAATTCACCAAGGTCCTCGTATAATCGGATGCGCGGGTCGACCGCCGTGTCCGTCTGTCGCCCGATGTACGGGAATAGTGAGACGAGATGCAAGTCACTGATCGTCCCCGCCACGTGCTTGGCTAAGACGTCATGGAGTGCCCCCATGTCCGGTTTCCCTTCTGTCGTGACGAGGCTCGCATCGACGAGCAGGACGTTCGTCTTCTCGCTCGGTGACTCGTGGTCATGCCACGTGTGACTCTCCCATTTATCGAACAGACGCTGCCACGCCTCTTGTGAATGCGTCGTCCATTTCGTGATGATTGGTTCAATCAGTTGCCAGTCCATACGATTCCCTCCTTCTGTTATCTCTCTACCTTTTTTCACTTCTCGCCCATTTCAAAACAAAAAAGCCGTCCCAAGTTGGACGACTCATTCCATTAAACGTTTTAATTCGGTCTGAATCCCTTCGAGTGACTCGGCGTCCGGGTTCCAATAATAGATCCCATCCGACTCGAGTCCACCGCCGCCTTCGATGCGGAGCGTGCTCGCATTGCGGAACGCACCCATATAATCGGTCGACAGTGTCACGAGCTCTTTGAACTCGATGTTCGTCTTCGCCCGGTTGCCGACGACGTCTAACAGATTCGTCACCTTTTCGAGCGAGAAATCCGAGCGCCCTTTCTCGATGATGGCCGCGACGACATCACGCTGCCGTTCTTGGCGACCGAAATCCCCGTTCGGATCATCGTAACGCATCCGTGTATACGCGAGCGCCTTATCTCCATTGAGCGTCACTTCTCCAACAGGGAACGTATAGTTGTCCGAACTAAATGCAAACTTGTTCATCACGGTGACACCACCGAGCGCATCGACGACTTCCGTGAACGCCTCCATGTCCGCTTCGACGACATAATCAATCGGGATATCTAAGAAGTTCTCGACCGTGTCCATCGCCATCTCGGCACCACCGAACGCATAGGCGTGGTTGATCTTATCGCGATACCCGCGACCGACAATCTCCGTCTTCGTGTCACGCGGGATACTGAGCATCGCCCCTTCGTTTGTATCCGGGTTCAGGGTCAGGACGATGATCGAGTCACTTCGTCCTTGCTCCGTTCCTCGTCGGTCAATCCCGAGTAAGAGCACGGACACCGAGCGCTTCTCTTCAATCGTCTCGACCTGCTTACGTTCTGGACTGATCTGTAAGTTGTCATTCACTTTCGTTACCGTGTCATTGACCTCATCGACCATCGACCAGACGAATAGGCCACCTGCGACAAGCATGAGTGTCAGTACGCCCGCTGTGATGCCAAGTATCCATTTCCACCTTGATTTCTTCTGATGTTTCGCCATATCGGGCCACCTTCTTCCGTAAATTCAGTTTGTATATCTTTTCCCAGACTCCACATTGGATTATAGCATGTCTCCAAAAAATGCTAATCATTTCTTTCCAGTTATCACGGAAAATGTGTTTTTGTCGGTGTGCGGTGCATATGATGCGGCCAGGCGGCATTGATTTCCGCCCCAATCAGCATCGTCGCCGCCGTCAAATAGAGCCAGATTTGAAGTAAGATGACGACCCCGATCGTGCCATACGTGTCCCCAAGAATCGAGAACCGCTCGACATAGACACTATAGCCTGTCGAAATGAGTTGCCAGGAGATGACGGCAAAAACGGCACCCGGTAACGTTTCAAAAAAGCGCACACGTTGCTGTGGGGCAATCATATAGAAGAATGAGAACGCAAAGACCAAGATGATCGTTGAGACCGTATAGCGCGTGAGCGTCGAGAGACGATCGAACTCCTCTACCTGAGGATAGAGCGCATACAACAAGTCGAGGAACTCTTGACTGAAGACGTGGAAGACGATGAGAATCACGGCGCCGATGCTACCGGCAAGAATCGTCATCAAACCAATCAGTCGACGCCACACGTATCCGCGTGCCTCCGTCTCCCCGTAGGCGAAGACGGTCAGTTTGACGAGACGAGCCGTCCCGTTCGATGCGGACCAAAAGGCGATGATGGCACTGACTGACACGAGCCCGCTATTCAAGTTCCCACTGACGTCATAGACGATCGACAGCATGTCGCGCACGCTCGATCCCGGGACGAGTGTCTCGATTTGCTCGATCAAGAGTGCCTGGTCGATCTTGAACCACGACATCACGGCGAACAGGACAAAAAACGTCGGGAAGATGGCGAGGAACCAGAAGAAGGCGAGCGTGGCGCTATAGTCATTGATATGGTGGTCTTTGAAGCGATGTCTCACATCGATGGCGAGTCGGGTCAGTCGATCGAGCACGGCCGTCACTCCTTTTTCTTTTCATTATGCCACAAACGAAAGCACCCGATTCATCCGAATCGAGTGCCGCTGTCATTGTTCCATCAATTGTCCGAGATATGACTTCACTTCGTCGAGTGATGCCTCGTCTGGGTTCCAATAGTAGATGCCGTCGCTCTCTTTGCCACCACTTCCCTCAAGGCGAAGGACACTTTGGTTTTTGAAAGCCGTCATGTAGTCGCTCGAGAGTGTCCGAATGTCTTTGAACGTCACATTCGTCTTGGCGTTGTTGCCAAGAACGTCGAGCATGTTGTTGAAGCGAGAAATCGAGAAGCTGTCCGTCCCTTTGTCGACGAGTGCCGTGATGACGTCACGTTGGCGTTCCTGACGACCGAAGTCTCCGTTCGGGTCATCATAACGCATCCGCGTGTAAGCGAGTGCCTCCGCCCCATCGAGGTTGACCGTTCCCGGTTCGAACGTATACTCACCCGACGTGAAGGCGAACTTGTTCGTCACCTCGACGCCACCGAATAAGTTGACCGCGTCCTGGAAACCTTTCATGTCGACTTCTGCGACGTAATCGATTGGGATGCCGAGGAAGTTCTCGACCGTATCCATCGCCATCTCGGCTCCGCCGAACGCGTAGGCGTGGTTGATCTTGTCCATCGTCCCTTTGCCGACGATCTCCGTCTTCGTATCACGCGGGATGCTGAGCATCGCGCTCTCATCCGAGTTCGGGTTGAGCGTCATGACGATGATCGAGTCGCTGCGTCCTTGCTCGTCCGCGCGACGGTCGACCCCGAGTAGTAACACCGATACAGGCTTCTTGTCTGAAATCGTCTGCTGGTTCATCCGCTCAGGACTAAGCCCGGCCGATTCGTTCAAACGATCGACCGTTGTATCGACTTGATTATATAAATAGTAGGCCATCCCGGCTCCGATGAGCAGGAACACTCCGATGACAGCACCTGCGATGATGGCGATGCGCTTCGCAGGTGAGACTTTACGACGACGTTTCTTGACTCTCTTTTTTGGCTTTTGCTCTTCCATGACATAACACCTTTCTATCCCCGATTGACCGTAATTGACACAGGTTTTATTTTATCACGCTAAATCGACAGACTTTTCCGTTTTTTTATAAAAGAGGTGAATATTTGTCGGACATTGTCGATTGCTCATACCGCTAGTATCGACAAGTCTTTTTGAAAGTTTAATCAGTCAGTAATCATCATAACACACGCATTTCTCCCTAAATCTTGATCTTCCTACAACAGCACTAAGCCATTGGTCACGTTTACAAAAATCAGTCTCGTTTTCCACACCAATTTTGAACAAATATTGATTATTCATCGTATTTCATAGGACCATTTCCTTATTTTCAGAAAACATAATGGTACGTTTGCTTTATTTTTTGTAAAATATGTATAGATTATTAACAAAAATGTAATAGTAACCCATTTTCATGTGTAAGGGGATTAATTGATGCGATTCATCGTGACGTGTTTTTTAGAGCAAAATCAGACTTGTGAGTTTATCGTGTATGGCAGTTCGGAGTATGACGCGTACAAAACGTTTGAACGTACACTCCAATCCTTAAATTCATTGACGGGACAGATCACACTGTCCGACGGTGAATCCATTCCGGTATCGCGTATCCTCGCTTATCGGGTTGATCCAATCAAACCACTCTTTTGAATCTTGATTGTTTCGGGTAACCCTATTAGGAGTACAAATCTGACAAGTGGGGTGGAACGAATGGAAATCGGCATGATTGGGCTTGGGAAGATGGGATTGAACCTGGCTCTCAACTTGACGGACAATGGACATCACGTATATGGGTACGACCCAGGCAACGTCTCGACAAGTCAGTTTGAAACGAAAGCGTCACTTGAAGAGGTCGTCGATGCACTGAAGGCGCCACGGGTCGTCTGGGTGATGGTACCGGCAGGAGACGTGACCGAGCATGTACTGAATGACTTGTATGACGCCCTCTCTCCTGGAGATATCGTGATCGACGGAGGCAACTCGAACTATAAAGAGTCGATGCGCCGCGCCGAGCATTTCAAAGAAAAGCTCATCTACTTCTTTGACGTCGGGACGAGTGGTGGGATGGACGGGGCCCGCAACGGAGCCTGCACGATGATTGGTGGGGACTTAGAGGCGTTCGGGAAGATTGAGCAGTTGTTCCAAGACGTCTCAACGGATCACGGTTATTTGTACGCCGGGCCGAGTGGGAGTGGTCACTTCTTGAAGATGGTTCATAACGGGATTGAATACGGCATGATGCAGGCGATTGCCGAAGGATTTGAAGTGCTCGAGAAGAGCCCGTTCGACTATGAGTATGAGGACGTCGCCCGTGTCTGGAACCATGGCTCGGTCATCCGTTCATGGCTCATGGAACTGACAGAGAGCGCCTTCTCGAAAGATGCGAAGCTCGATGACATCCGTGGGGTCATGCATGCGTCGGGTGAAGGGAAATGGACGGTCGAGACGGCGCTCGAATACGACGTGCCGACACCAGTCATCGCCCTCTCGCTCATGATGCGCCAGCGCTCGCTTCAAGACGACACGTTCTCCGGGAAGGTCGTCGCTGCGCTTCGAAATGAGTTCGGGGGACATGCGGTGGAGAAAAAAGAATAATCTAAATGGCCTCGGCGTGTGCCGAGGCCATTCTTTATTCCATCGTATTCCCGTCTGCTGGAATCGGAGTTGTTTTTAGCATGCGTGCGAAATGGACAAGGTTATACGCCATCGTCTTCCCATGTGACTTCGTGAATTCGTTGTCGCGCCCGGCATCAATATACGAGTCACCCGGTCCCGCTTCCCCGACCCAATACGTATCGACGTTCGGCGGTACCGTGAACCCGATATGGGACAAGGCATAAAGAATCCCGGCACATGCATGTTTTGCCCCGTCCTCATTCCCCGTGACGACGACCCCACCGACTTTGTTGTAGTAGATGGCTTGCCCCGACTTGTTCGTCAATCCGCTACCCCCGTATAGCCGTTCAATGACTTGCGTCGCGACACTACTCTTCTCGCCGAGCCAGAGTGGCGTCCCGATGACGATGATATCCGCGGCTTTTACCTTCTCAAAAACCTGCGGCCATTCATCTCCGTCCCCTTCATCTTCTGTGACCCCGAACGCGATGTTGTAGTCGACGATTCGCACGATTTCCGACTCGACCTGGAGCGCGTCAAAATGCGGTAAGATGTCCCGGATCAATCCTTCTGTATGCGACGTCGTGTCGCCACCCTTCAGCGTACAATTCAAAAATAGAGCTTTCATGGATTTCCCTCCTCGAATAATCTCCAACAGTAACGTGTTCCCGTTCGTTCTGCTTCTTAATACCATAAATATAATAAAGCCGCCCTCTCTCGTGAGAAGGCGGCTGATCTTATGATGCTGAGCGTTCGTTGAGCCATTCCCCGACGCGACGGAACGTGTCCGTCCGTGGTGGTGCCTCGCTTCGACTGAACGTATGGTAATCGATCTCCGACACGTATCGAATCAAACGGATGAGCGAGAAAGCGAAGGCGATCGTACAGCCGATCGCAAAACTGAGCCCATAACTGTCTGGTCCGAGCGGGAGCAACAAGAACGTCAGTCCGGCATTCATCGTGATGAAGAGGGCCGATGTATATGCCGCTCCCTTATGGTCTTCAAAGTACAGCAACACGAGCGTGAGGACGAGCACCATCGCATTCGAGAAGGCGCCGATTGTCGTCATTTGGAAGACGTCGCGAATCTCAGGCGAGAGTCCAAGTAACGGGAACAAGACGGCCGCGAAGATGACGAAAAGGAGCGAGACGAGTCCCTGGTTGCGGAACAGGCGTTGCAGTTCTTGTCGCAAGACGAGTAACATCGCCGCCTTCGACCGTTGAATCTGCTGATACGTCCCCCCTTCATTCACGTACCCGTAAAACACACGATAGCGCTCATAAAAGCGTGTCTCGACCGATACGACGAAAATCGTCATCGTCGGGATGATCGTCAAGTACGACAGGAAGATGGCCGTATCATAGACCGGATGATAGCGGAACGTATCGAGATGGACGCTCCCTCCTTCTGCGAACCAGATGATCCACGTCCCGACCCAGATTCCGATGTTGTAGAGGAAGCTCGTCCAAAACAGTGCCGGATAACGGTCGAAATATCGATAAAACGAGAACTGACCGACCGTGCTCCGATTCGGGAACGTGAGGAGCATCGACGTGAACAAGCCGAACAGCGTGACAATCAGACCGAGCGTCATGCTTGCCGTCAAGGCGAAGCTCTTCATATAGGATTCCGTCAAATAGGACATCAAGAACTGATCGGTGATGATGATCGCCGCGACGGCGACGACCCCACCGGCGACAAAGCTATAGGCGACCGCCTGATAGAACTTGGCGGCACTGAGGAACAAAAAGTGCACCCAAATCAAGTTGACCGTCATGAACAAGACGAATGCCAACGCGTTCAACAAAGCCGGCAGTTCCGAGAACGAGAGGAAGACGGCGAACAGGATCGAGGCGATGGCGACGGTCGTCTTCATCATCCCGATGAACGCTGGGAAGATGTCCTCGTACCGCTTCTCATAGAAACAGTCCGCCAAGTATCTGGTGACGACGAGCTGCTGCACGCCGAGCACGACTTGGGAGAAGATGAAGCTATACGAGACGATCAGGTTGAACGTCGTCCGTTCCTCGAGCGTGGCGATCGACAGGTAACTCGTCAGCCACTGCATGAGCGCGATCGTGACGATGACGATGAGCCACGGCCCGGACGTGACGAGACCGGCAAAGGCATACGCTTTAATGCGTGAGGAGAAATAGTCTTCTTGGAACAGCTGTTGTAACTTAAACCCGATGCCCGCCATATGCCGCTCTCCTTTCTTCATATAGATGTAAGTACGCATCGATGAATTGATCGGTGCGATAATATGTCTCGACGCGCTGTTGCCCGTTTCGCCCGAGTCGACGTGCGTCCTCACGGTTCTGATAGAACCAGACACAACGCTCGGCGATTCGGCGTGGATTGACCGGTGGGACGACGAATCCGGCCGGCCCGAACGGCTCGTCCGGTCGCCCATTCACGAGCTCCGCACAGGCACCGACGTCCGTCACGATCCACGGGACGCCTGCGGCCATCCCTTCGAGTACGGCGAGTGGTTGTCCTTCCGAGATACTCGTCAACAGACAGACGTCAAACTCAGGAAGGTGCTTGCGGATATCGACTTTGCCGACCAAGAAGACAGCTTGTTCGAGCTCGAGTTGTCGGATGAGCGCCTCGCACTCAGCCGCATACTCCTTATCTTCATCGAGTGGTCCCATGATGGTCAACTCGAACGGGATGAGCATATCTTGTAAAAGCTTCGCTGCGTAGATCATCGTCTTGATGTCTTTGATCGGGACGACGCGGACGATGGCGCCAATCCGGAGCTTCTCTCCTCCCGGTACGTGACCGAGTGCGGACAAGCTCGTCACGTCGATCCCGTTCGGAATGATGCTCAACTTCTCGACCGGTGCCCCGAGCTGACGTTGCAACTCACCGTTTCGTTCGAACAGCGTGATGACGTCGTCCGCTTTCCGGTATGCTTCCCGGGAAATATGATGGAAGAACTGGATCCAGTGTGAACGGAACTCGGCCGGGATCCACGCCGCCTGTAACAACTCTTCTTCCCGTTCACGCGAGTAGATACCGTGCTCGGTCAAGAGGAACGGAATGTTCTGGCGTTCTTTCATCGCACTCGCGATCAATCCTGCGTAGCCGGTCGATGCCGAATGGATGAGGTCGACTTGCGGCAACTCGGCTTGTAATAGATCGAGGACGGGCGCATACATACCGCGCCACATCCAAAAGTAATCGATGAACGAGCCGGCCTGTCCTTCTTCTTGATAGCTTTCCGCGACGAGGCGGTAAAAGAGACGGCTCGAGAAAAATTGTTCCGGTGTCCCGATTTGTTTTTCTAAAATCGGATAGATGGACGACTCGACTTGCCCGAACGTCATCCATGTCTTGATGCGTTCTTGCTCTTCTTGCGTCAACGCTTCCGGACGACGTTTCCGTGTCGCCCGTTGATTGAGGGCGAGCGTGGTCACACCCGCGACATTATCCGGTAACGTATATTTATAATCCGCCTCGGTCTTCGGGTTTGGCATGATCGAGATGATCTCAAACTCGTGCATCGGCATTTGTTGCATGAGCATGTGCACCCAACTCGATACGCCTCCGCTCACATACGGATAACTCCCTTCGACGACAATTCCAATCTTCATGGACGCTCTCCTTCCAATATCGGGAGACGAACAGACGTGTCTCTCAATTCGACTTGATATAACGTACCGCTCTCATCGAACGGTTTGACTTCTCCATATTCGAACGTGCCGGTATTTAACCGTTTCCCCGGCTCGACCCGGACGAGCAATGTCGACGGGACCGGCAATTGCTGCGCGTTGATGTCAATCGCGTCATTCGTATAGGCGACGTCGATTTGCGCGTCTTGATACAACTTATATTTCCGATACGCATCATATTGGCTCAAGCCCTCGAGGTGCGGATATTTGGCGTAGAGTGTCTGGAACAGGCCGCCAAACGACTCTTTCATGATGCCCCAGCCTTTCCCTTTCGAACGGTTTTCATCCAACACATCATCCGGGTGAATGAAGTGCGAGACGAGCCCGAAGTTGGCGACAGCGTCGATGACGACGAACAAATCATCCGGTGTCTCGTTATATCCGCTCGACACGCGTGGGAAGTCATACAAATTCGGATAGACCGGATCCGGCCCGAATTCTTGGATGTAGCTTCCTTTGCTCGCATCCCCGCTATAGAGACCGGCGACGATCAACCCGTCCTCAAACTTCTCGTTCAGTACACTTAATCCGGATTGCCCGATGATGTTCGACGGTGGAACGTAGCTACGGATGCGTTCGTTCGGCAAGTAATAATCGAACGCTTCGACGACACGGTCGACGGCGGAACGCATGTCTTCTTTGCTTTCCCATTTCGCATAGCCAAGCTCTGGGTCCATCACCTCGTCACCCATGACGAGTGGTTGGTGGTTGAAGCCGTGAAGCCCGACTTCCCCGTTCGTCTGCAGCAACCCACGCCCATACTCGAGCATCGGTGCCCGAATCTTCTCGATGAGCTGTTCGGTCGTCTCCTCGTTCGTCGCTTTGTAGCTGCCGATCAAGAAGCCGGAATACGTGACGTCGTAATCCTCGCCGATTTGTTTCATATCTTTCCACCACACCTCAGAGAAGAACTCTTTGATGGAGAGGTCGTACTCTTCTGTAATGACCGGATTCGAATAATTCGGTACCGGCGCCGGGAAGTCATCGAGGTGAACGACCTTGATGCCTGCTTGCGGCATGACGAACGCCGGGAATAACATCGACAGCGTCTGCACCATGAGACCGCGCGAGTTCTTATCGGTCAAGGACGTCGTGTTCCAAAACATGACCTCTCCCTGACCGTAAGAAGACTGCCACAAAATCGGCTCGTCTTTCGCTGAGATGAGGACGTCCGTCCCCTCTTTTAGCTCGACGTCGGCGATACTGTGGACGAAGAGACCAGAGTCTTGGGGAAGGTCAACGTATCCAGGAAAGATTTCTTTCTCAAAGATCAATCCGTTGATGCCGTCCTTGAAATCCCCGAAATCACTGACTCCGATGAGGTCTGCCCACTCCTGGTCGATGAAGCGACCGGCCACATAGAGACGTCCACCCTTCTCGACGAACGACCGGATCGTCTCATACGGCCATGACTTCGTGTTTTCCCCACTGACGACGAGGACGTGCTGTGGCGAAGGCTCGATTGAAGCAATCTCGTCTGCCTCGATCGAGGTGTACGGCAATTTCGCGTAGTCGAGCGCATATTTCAAGTTGTTCAAGACGGACGTCGACAAGTCGTCCTCGTTTTGATGGATGTAAATCTGCGCCGGTTTCCCTTCCACTGCTCTCACCTCGCCTGCGAGTGTCGTGAACGTCTTCGGTTCATGTGCTTCTTTTGGGATGAGCCGATGACCGTAGTCGAGCCGTAAAAATTGGACGACGACAATCATCGCGATAATTAAGGAGAACAAAGACACGAGATACGTCGTAATCGATTTATTCATGAATGGGCACCTTCTAACTGTTGAATGACAAAGCGATAATCTTCTGGAACGTCTCGTAGGTCGAGATGTTGATGGAGTCGGTCAAGGATCGGACGTAACGATGCCCAGTCCCCGTCGGTCATATGATATTCAATCAACATGATATAGCCGTCCGGTACTTCCGGGTGATACAACGTGAGCGCTTCCGCCAATCGTTCCCCCGTCTCGACGTCACCTGCTTGGAACGACAGCCGGGCTTTCGTCCGGAGATACGTTTCGTCCGTCGCATTGTGTTCCCCTAGCTGATCGAGATGGAACAAGGTCCGTTGCTGGATGCGTAACTTCATATCTTGGTCCAAGAGACCACTCTCTAAGAAGGAGACGCCCGTCTCGATGACAGGATAAATCGTCTCTGGTCGCTCCGGGTTCACTTGCGCGATCCGTTGCTTGAACATCAAGTCATAACGGTCGAACAACGTGTTCCGGACGGTCGCCGCATAGTGGACCGTTTCCGTGTCTTCGTGCTCGAGACCTAAGTGTAAGTATTCTTCCGTGTTCATGAGCGGTGTCGACATGAGTTGCGTGATCGACTGTTTCCGCTTCTTCCCGTCCATCTGCATGGCTTCCGCCAACGGGACAATATCTAAATCTTCTTTCGCCTGTTGCTGCAAACGCTCCAGGTTGACCGTTTCGAAGTTGATATATTCGTCGTAGTCGAGAAGCGTCTTCGACGAGGCGAAACGACGGGCGATTCCGTACGCGATCAACCCGAACAGTTCGCCGATGATTGGGGCGACGGCACTGACGAGAAAAATCGAGAGCCAGACGCCCTTCTCGGTCGCATCCACTTTCGGCCGGACGATGAGTCGATAGATGACGAATAACAATACGGCATGGAAAAGAAAGAAAAGGAGAATCATCCATCCGGTCATAGGCGCTTCCCACCTTTCACGTAGAAGACATGCTCGATCCGCTCTTTGAACCGTTCCGCCGACTCAACCGGCGTGCCCGGTAATAGGAAGTGAAGGACTCGGTCGTCTTCGTCGTATCCGATGACGTCGATTTCCCGCATCGATTGCCGGAGGATGAGCTCCATCTCAATGAGTGACAAGTCGACGCCTTCTACCGGGATCGTGACCGTGCTGTATGGTTGATCGTACTGTTCGTTTCGCAACGCTTGCTGCGCGACTTTCTGCTCGAACGCGTCCATGCGGAACATACGCGTCCCCTCGACGAGCTGGTCGCTGACGAGCATCCATTCGAGCGCATCCGCTTTCTCAATACGCGTGCCTGCCCAATCGAGGACGAGCTTCATCATGTTCATCTCGTGACTGCGCAACCGAAGAATATCGATTTCATGAACGATCAACACTTCTTTCACCGTTCCCTCGTAACAGATCGGGGCGACGAGGAGTGGACCTTCGAGCTCATCGGCCAAGCGAAGCGTCGGCTTTTGTGACTGGAACATCCGTGCAAAGATGCCTTGCTCTGAATCGATGAAGAGCGTCTGTGGCAACCGTTCGACTTCTCCCGAACGGACGTGAAGGCGAAGCGTGCGGCGTGACGTGTCGACGTGGTAAAGCGCGAGTTGTCGTGCCCGGAACACGCGTGTAAACGTGCCAATCAAGTGGTCGCGCACCAAGTCGGTCGCGTCCTGGTCGAGCTTGAGGCCGACCTCATAGATCTTCGAGAGCGTATACGTCGAGTCGAGCACACGCTTCCGCATCTCGCCTTGTGACTCCTGCAGTTGTTGGACGGTCTGTTTCAACTGTTCATTCTCATCGACGACTTCTTCCTGACGGATGTGGAGCGACTGATAACGTTCACGGTAAGACGTACTGAAGACACCGGCGCTCAAGGCGACGAAGAAATGAAGCAAGATCCACGCAAGTTCATTCGTATCGTAAAGGAATAAGAGTAAATCAGACCCTTCCATCAAGAGGAATGAGAAATGATAGAGACTCGTCAATGCGAAACTGACGAACGCTCCAAGTAGACCGTAGCGAAGTGAGAAAAGGAGGATATAAAAAATTAATGGGTCAATCGCCCAATCTGCCAAAGAAAGACTAAACGTATAGTCCAAAATGCCGATAAGTAAAATAGTCACAATCATTTCAATCCATTTGATTGATGTGCGATGTTGGGTATAAATCATAGTGTCACTCATTCCTTTGCGTGGTATTTTAGTAGTAGGACATTCAATGGATTGTTCAAAAAATTTCATATCGAGACGGGCAAACTTACTGAAAAGTAAGGGCGCAAAGACATGGGTCGTCGATCTTGTTAGATACCGATCGCCAGTCTGCAATAGCCGCGGCCGCTCTCTGATGATTATCAGGAGGGTTTTTTTATGGGTATTTTCTCAGTCAAACGCATCGTGTCCATCTGTTGTGCATTCGTCGTCGGATTCGCGTTATGGACGCCGCAACAAGCGGTCGCCAAGGCGAGCAACCCGCTCGCGAACGTCGAATCATACAAGATTTATTACGACATGCCGAGCAAGAGTAAAATCAAAAAGATGCAACAATATGACCTGGTCATCATCGAGCCTGTCTATTATACTGCAGCTCAAATCAAAGAGTTACAAAAATACGGCACGAAAGTGTACGGCTACATCAATACGATGGAAGCTGACAATTGGAACGTCGATTTCATCAAGCAGATGAACGAGTCGGACTTCTTCCATCGCAACGGACAACGTGTCCATTATGCGGAGTGGGATTCGTATTTGGTCGACATGACGTCGACGCACTATCGTGATCTATTGACGCGTGAAGTGGAGAAACAAATCGTCGCCAAAGGGTTGGACGGTGCGTTCTTGGATACCTTCGGCAACATCGACAACGAGCATTCAGAACAACCAACGATCTTAAAAGCACAGCGCGACGGGATGAGTCAGTTCATGAAGACGATCAAGGCCAACCACCCTACCCTTTCTCTCATTCAAAACTGGGGATTTGCGACACTCAAGACGTATACGTACCCGTACGTGGATGGCGTCATGTGGGAGAGCTTCAACTATACGACTATTTCGAAAGACCAATGGTCAAAAGACCGCATCCAAGAACTACGTGACCTCGATGCACGATACGGCATCAAGGCGTTGACCGTGTCTTCGAAGCAACGTCCGAAGAGTGCGGCATACGCCGAAAAAAATGGGTTCATCCATTTCCATTCAAATGCTACTTTAAATTATAATAAATTCTGACTTTCATTTACATGATTGTACAAGTATCTGGTAGTTTCTACAATGAAAAGACTTAAAAAACATCCTACGGGTTTGCCTTCTTTATCGGCAACTTCGTAGGATGTTTTGATGAAATCGTTCAGTTCGAATGTGGTCAATCACGCATCAAACGGATCTGACCGTCCGGCTCATGATACATCACATGTTCCTCTGACAGTTCAGTCGGAGAACGGACCCCAGCCGCGGCCGTCATATTATACAGTCCTTCCCGGAGCGAGATGATATAGTTCGTCACCCGAAAGCTCTTCTCGTCGACAACGAGGGCCCGCTGCAGTTTTGGGTCGGTCGTCGCCACACCGACCGGACAACGGTTCGTGTGACACACCTGCGCCTGGATACAGCCGACGTTGAACATGAGCCCGCGGGCGATATTGACGAGGTCGGCACCAAGCGCGAGGGCAATCGCCACCTTATCCGCCGTGATGAGTTTCCCCGAGGCGAAAAGTTTGATGCGGTCACGAAGACCGTGCTCAATCAAGAGGCGATGGACGTATGGAAGCGCCGCTTTCAGTGGCAACCCGACTGTATCCGCGAGTTCTTGATACGTAGCACCCGTTCCCCCTTCGCTTCCATCGATCGTGATGAAGTCCGGTACGACCTGAGACGTCGCCATCTCTCGGACGAGTGATTCGATGTCCTTCATATTGCCGACGACGAGCTTGATGCCGACCGGCTTCCCACCGATTTCACGCAACTTCTCGACGAATGCCAACAATTCCGTATGTGTGTGAAACTCGGAGAATCGGTTCGGACTGTCAATCGTCTCCCCGACCCGCACATGTCGGATACGAGCGATCTCCTCGGTCACTTTCGACCCGTCGATATGTCCCCCACGCGTCTTCGCCCCTTGTGCGAGTTTCAATTCGAACGCCTTCACTTGCGGGAGCGCGCTCTTCTGTTTGAACGCCTCTTCCGAAAACGACCCGTCCTCATCCCGGACGCCGAAGAGCGCCGGACCGATCTGGCAGATGATGTCGACATTTCCTTTCAAGTGATAGTCCGACAATCCCCCTTCCCCCGTGTTCATCCATGTGCCACCCGCACGACCGAGCCCAATCGAGAGGGCCGTGATCGCTCTGTCGCCGAGCGACCCGAAGCTCATCGCCGACTGCCCGACGAGCCCCCGGACATGGAACGGTTCCCGACACGTCTCTTTCCCGATGATGATCGTGTCTTCCTCTGCTAACAAGTATGGAGAGATGTCACGTTCGACGAGATGCTCTTTTCGGGTGAAGAGGTTATCTTCATCGAGTTCATACACCCACGTCGATACCTTGGTTGAATTGTCGGTGCGGAGTTCGTTCCGATTCGTCGGGTAGAGCGCGTTTTGAAGGTAAAATCCGCCGGCTTCAAAGTCTCGCTCCGAGCCGAATCCGATGATGCGCGATTTATATTTCCCAGCAATGACGGCTGCTTCGTATTCGTTCCGAGAGAACGGCTTCGCCTCATTGTCGTTCAAAAATAAGTATTGCCGGAGCTCGGGACCCATCTTCTCGAACATATAACGCAGTTTTCCGAGAATCGGGAAGTTCCGAAGGACAGAATGCTCACGCTGGTTTCGATCACGCCACCAAAAATAATAGATCAATAGCGGAGGCCCGGCCATGATCAGCAATAAGAGCACAAGCAAGATGGTCAACATCGATGTATTCAGTGACACACGCTCTCCTCCTTTTGGGTAGACGAAAAACACCCTGTCATTCTACATAACAGGGTGTCGTCAGTCGCTCGGGATCGTGACCCCGTCAAATTGTTCATTTCGGCAAAGCGTAATCGCCTGCATCGCTAATTTATAGTCCGCTTCCGGCAAGGCGATCAATTCGGTCGGAAGGACCCATTCTTTGGAGTTGTACAAATGAATGACGAGTTTGGCGAGCACAAATTCTCGTTTATCGAACGAGTTATCATCGATGATCGTGGAAGTTCGAATCTTCCCTGCCTCGAGGTCTATATAAGGAAGCAAACATTCTCGGATGTGTGGGTTGCCCGCAATGACGTACAGCGCGGCATAATATTCGCGACTGGTACTGCCAGGATCCGTGAGCCGTTGTGCTAACCGTTTGAACTCGTTGTAATGGTCGGAGGATAAAAAATCAATATGGTTCATCGGTCCACCTTCTCTCTCTAAGCCTCGCGTTGTCCTCAGGGTTTATAATTTCCACCTTTTTGTAGAAGTTAACCCTGTTTTCTTTAGATTCGGCGCATTGAAATCGCCTCACGCATCTGTTGGAGAGACATCCGTGCCGCTTCCCCACGCCGCATCATGACAGCTGTAAACAAGGCATCAATCAAGCTGAGCTCAGCGATTCGGGAAGCGAGCGCCTCTGAACGAAACGCCGTCTCTTGGGACACGGTATAGAGGGAAACGTCCGCAATTTTCGAGAGGGGCGACTTCGCATAGTTCGTGATGGCAACCATCGGGACACCTTTCTCTTTTAGGAGTTTTGCGATATCGAGCGTCTCTTTCGAGGCACCCGAGTGCGAGATGACGACGGCGACGTCCTCTGTCGTCAACTGCGAGGCCGACATGAGCTGCATGTGCGACTCGAGAATCGCGCTCACCTGAAGCCCGCTCCGAATAAACTTATGATACGCATCGAGTGCGACGACAGCCGAGCCCCCACTTCCGAAAAATTCGATACGACGTGCCCCGAGGAACAATTCGATCGCCTTCTCAAGAGAAGCCCCTTCTAAAATCTGACGGGTCGACTCAATCGTCTTCCCGTTCGTCGAAAAAATTTTCTCCGCAATCTCGAGCGCCGTGTCCGTCTCCGTGATGTCTTCATGGATGTCTTGAAGCGGTGCGACGACATCCGAGGCGAGTGCAATCTTTAACGCCTGATAGCCTTTGAATCCGACTCGCTGACAAAAGCGGAACACCGTCGATTCGGCGACATCGAGGTCGTCTGCCACTTGATTGATCGTATGATGAATGATTTGTTCTGGTTGTTTTAAAATGTAGTCGGCAATGCGTTGCTCTTTCTTACTCAGTGTCGAATAGGCCCCACGGATGCGGGCCGTCCCGTTCATCGTTTCCATCAAGAATCACCCTTTCTCTTCTTCACTTAACGATACCGTTTCGAAAAAAATTCCGCAATGTGTGATTCGCTCAAAAGATTGACCCACCTTACAAAAGGAGACAAGAAGTGGGATTGTTTGATGTGCTACTCTAATGAAGCACTTTTTGACTAGTTCACTCTTTGTACCATTTGAAATCGAAAGGACTGTTTCGAATCGAACATCACCTCAGTAGCTCTTACAACTTACCACTCGTCATTCTTTCCATCGCTGTCGCCATTTTTGCTGCCGGTGTCGCCCTCGATATTAGCAGTCGTTTAAAATATGCGAGATATGCCTCACGATTCAGTTGGATCGTAGCCGGCGCTTTCAGCCTCGGGCTCGGGATTTGGGCGATGCACTTTATCGGCATGTTGGCGTTCCATCTAAACGACGACGTGACGTATCACCTCGGCATCGTCTTATTGTCGATCGTGCCGGCAGTCGTCGCTTCTGGTCTCGCCTTTTGGATTATCAGTCATCCTGAGACACGACCGACTCAACTTGTTTTTTGTGCCTTTTTGATCAGTGTCGGGGTCGTCTCGATGCACTACATCGGCATGGAAGCGATGCAGATGAACGCCATTCTCACGTATGACCCGGTCATGTGGGTCGCTTCTGCCCTCGTTGCTTATGTCGCATCGCTCGTTGGATTGTATATCCTCTTCTATATCCCGAACGTCTCACGGTTTCATTGGCGTCGTCTCGCCAGTTCGGTCTTGATCGGTGTCGCCGTCTCCGGCATGCACTACGTCGGGATGGGCGCTGCCCGTTTCACGCCGACAGAAGGAGTCGTCAAACCGATGAGTGGCTACGCGGTCGATAGCACCCTTCTCGCCTACGTCATCGCAGCGAGCGTCATGACCTTGTTCGTAATTATGTACATCTCACTCCGAACGGCATCACAGCTCGAGGCACAATCCGAAGAGCTCGAGATGAAGTTCGAATCCATCATCGAGTCTGCATCGGATGCGATCATCGTCGCCGACCATACCCGCGTCATCCTTCAATGGAATCAAGGGGCGACCGATTTGTTCGGATATACACACGAGGAGATGATTGGTCAGTCGATTGTCACGATTATCCCGGAACGGTTCCGGGACGCCCATGAACGTGGGATGCAACGTTATGAAACGACGGGTGAGAAACGCGTCATCGGTCAGACGGTGGAACTCATCGGCTTACGGAAAGACGGTGTCGAAGTCCCGATTGAAATGTCGCTCGGGACGTGGAAGACGGACAAGGGGATCTTCTTCAGTAGCATCATCCGTGACATTAGTGAACGGAAACGAATCGAGGCGCAAATCAACGATCTCGTCTATTTGGACCCACTTACAGGTCTACCGAACCGTCGTCTGTTCAGCGACCGACTCGATGCCCTACTCGGTCAGTCCCAGCAAGACCCGTTCGCGTTGTACTATATCGACTTAGACAACTTCAAAGTGATCAACGACCGCTTCGGTCACTCGATTGGCGATCAGTTCTTAAAACAGGTGACGACCCGGATCCAATCGAAGATTCAAAAGTCGGACACGCTCGCCCGTCTCGGTGGAGATGAATTCATCATCTTGTCGCCCCTTACGAAAAGTAACTTGGCAGCCCATCGCGCACAAGAACTGATCAATGTCCTCCATCCCCCGTTCGAACTCGAGAACGAGGAAGTGTTCACCGGCGCCTCGATCGGCATCAGTCTCTATCCATCCGATGGGGATACGGCCGAGGAGTTGATCAAGAACGCCGACATCGCCATGTATCGGGCGAAGGCTGACGGAAAGAACGGCTATCAGTTCTTCACGAACGAATTGAACGAGTCCGTGTCTCGTCGCTCAAACTTGTCGATGGCACTCCGTAAAGGTATCGGACGTGGCGAATTCACGGTCCACTATCAACCACAGATTCAACTAGAGTCGGAAATGGTGATTGGCATGGAGGCGCTCGTACGCTGGCAGCACCCGGAACTCGGGATGGTTTCGCCTGGTGAATTCATTCCAATCGCCGAAGAGACGGGAAGCATCCACCGCCTCGGCGAGTTCGTCCTGAATGAAGCATGTCGTCAAAACAAAGCGTGGCAAGATGCAGGCATTCCCCCGTTCCGGGTCGCCGTCAACATCTCGGCCATCCAGTTCGCCCAAAAAGATTTACCGGAAGTCGTCAGTCGTGCGCTCGATGCGTCTGGTCTCGAGGCACAGTACTTAGAACTCGAGTTGACCGAGAGCGTCATCCAGAGTGCGGACCGCGCCATCGAGACGATGCACGAGCTCGTCGCCCTCGGTGTCCACCTCTCCATCGACGACTTCGGGACCGGATATTCGTCGCTCAGCTACTTGAAGCTGTTCCCGATCGACACGTTGAAGATCGACCAGCACTTCACGAAAAATATCGAGAGCGACGAAAAAGATGCCGCCCTCGTCAAAACGATCATCCGTATGGCGCATGAACTCGATTTGAACGTCATCGCGGAAGGTGTCGAAACGGAGAATCAAGTCGCTTTCTTAAAAGCCGAATCGTGCAACCAGGCGCAAGGGTATTATTACAATCGTCCGTTGCCGGCGGAAGAGATTGAAGTCTTCTTCCGGCAGTTCAAAAAGGCATCATCGAGTTAAAACGTTCGACCTCCACCTCGGGGGTCGATTTTTTATGACCAAAAAAGAAAAAAATTCCGCGGTTCCACTTGTAAATCGAATTTATTTTGATATGATGAATCTAGAGACGGAAAAAAATTCTTTTTCAGGGGTGACAATATGGAAATTGGTTTGATTGGATTAGGAAAGATGGGCTACAACTTGGCGCTCAACTTGAGTGACCACGGACATACGGTTGTCGGAACGGATGTCGGGGACGTCACATCGGATGCGTTCACAATCGTACCGACGCTCGAAGATGTTGTGAACAAGTTATCGACGCCACGCGTCATCTGGGCGATGGTCCCTGCCGGTGACGTCACGGAAACGGTGCTCGCCGAATTGTATGAGCGACTCGAACCAGGTGACATCGTCATCGATGGCGGCAACTCGAACTACAAACTGTCGGTCGCACGCGCCGAACAGTTCGCCGAGAAGGACATCAAGTTCTTCGACTGCGGCACGAGCGGCGGGACGGACGGGGCACGGAACGGTGCTTGTACGATGGTCGGGGGTGACGCAGACGCGTGGCCGACCATCGAGCCGATCTTCAAAGACTTGTCTGTCGAGAACGGTTACCTGTATACGGGACCTGCCGGAAGCGGTCACTTCTTGAAGATGATTCATAACGGGATCGAGTACGGGATGATGCAGGCGATTGCGGAAGGATTCGACATTTTAGAGAAGAGCCCGTTCGATTACGACTACGAACAAGTCGCACGCGTCTGGAACCACGGGTCGGTCGTCCGCTCTTGGCTCATGGAGCTCACGGAGAACGCCTTCAAGAAAGATGCGAAGCTCGATGAGATTCGAGGGGTCATGCACTCGTCAGGTGAAGGCAAGTGGACGATTGAGACAGCGCTCGACCTTCAGGCAGCAGCACCGGTCATCGCCTTGTCGCTCATGATGCGCTATCGCTCACTCGAGGACGATACATTCTCAGGTAAAGTCGTCGCCGCACTCCGTAACGAGTTCGGTGGTCACGCGGTCGTCAAGAAGTAAGAAATGCGGAAAAGGTCACGGGGAAATGGCCTTTTCCTTTGTTAAAAACTGTAAACGGTTACATATTCGGAATTTAGGGGGAATACTCAATGTCTGGCTCAACACTTATTTTGATCGCCTTAGCCGGGATCTTCTTGCTCTTATTTTTAGTCATCCGGACGAAGCTTCACGCATTCGTTTCGTTGTTACTTGTCAGCTTAATCGTCGGGGTCGCAGCCGGCATGCCGCTCGGAGACGTCATCGCCTCCATCCAGAACGGGATGGGTGGAACGCTCGGCTTCGTCGCCGTCGTCGTCGGTCTCGGCGCGATGTTCGGGAAGATGCTTGAAGTGTCAGGTGGCGCGGAACGCCTCGCCCAGACGCTTGTCAGTAAGTTCGGAGAAGATAAGGCACAATGGGCGCTCGGCATCACCGGGTTCATCGTCGCTGTCCCGGTCTTCTTCGATGTCGGTTTCATCATTCTCGTCCCAATCGTATACGGTCTCGCCAAAAAGACGGGACGTTCGCTTCTCTACTATGGGATTCCGCTCCTTGCGGGTCTCGCGGTCACACACAGTTTCATCCCACCGACACCTGGTCCGATCGCCGTTGCGAACTTGATCGGTGCCGACCTCGGTTGGGTCATCTTGTTCGGTGTCCTCGCCGGGATTCCGTCGATGATTTTAGCCGGTCCTATTTTTGGGAAGTATATTGCTAAGAAGATCCATGTGACGATTCCGGACTACATGGAATTCAAGGAAATCGATACATCGAAAGAATTGCCAAGTTTCAAAATGATCTTATCGCTCATCTTAATCCCGCTCGTGTTGATCTTAGCGAATACGCTCTCGGCGGTTCTCTTAGATGAAGGCAACGCCGTCCGTGACTTCTTGACGTTCCTCGGACATCCGTTCGTCGCCTTGACGATCGCGACGCTTCTCACGTTCGTCTTCCTCGGCACACGTCGTGGATATTCACGTGACGAAGTCCAAGAAATTGCAACGAAAGCTCTCGAGCCAGCCGGAATCATTATCCTCGTCACAGGGGCCGGTGGTGTGTTCAAACAAGTGCTCATCGACTCAGGTGTCGGTGACGTCCTCGGTGAAATGATGGCCGGTTCCCCACTTCCGGCGATCGTCCTCGCCTTCTTGATTGCGACGGTCGTCCGTGTCGCCCAAGGGTCGGCAACGGTCTCGATGGTCACTGCAGCTGGACTCATCACACCACTACTTGAAATTCAAAATATCACGGGCGCGGCGCTCGGTTTGATTGTCATCGCCATCGCCTCAGGGGCGACAGTCCTCTCGCACGTCAACGATTCGGGCTTCTGGCTCGTCAACCGTTACTTCGGTCTCGACGTGAAAGATACGCTCAAGTCATGGACGATCATGGAAACGATTATCGGGCTCACCGGCTTCGCCGTCGTGTTCTTGATTAGCCTATTCATTATCTAAGTTAGGAAGTGATTGTGTGTTTACGATTGGGGTCGATATCGGGACGACGAGTACGAAAGCCGTCCTGTTCAACGGTCATCAACAACTGGCGGTACATAACGTGTTGTATCCGCTTCTCACGCCCGATACAGAGACGGCCGAGCAAGACCCGGTCGTCATCTATGGGGCCGTGCTCGAAGCCGTTTCGGCGGTCCGCGCCAAAGCGGATGGTCCGATTCGCTTCGCATCGTTCAGCTCGGCGATGCACAGCTTAATCGCACTCGATGCGTCAGGACGTCCGCTCACGAACAGCATCACGTGGGCCGACAGTCGGGCGAACCCGTATACGCAAGAAATCAAACGCGACTTTGACGCGAGCGCCCTCCATATGCGCACCGGCACCCCGGTCCATCCGATGGCGCCGCTGTCGAAGCTACGCTGGTTGAAATCGGAGCATCCTGACGTCTTTGAACAGACTGCCAAGTTCGTCTCCATCAAAGAATATGTCTTCTATCGGTTGACGGGGCGCTTCGTCGTCGACCATTCCATCGCCTCGGCGACGGGACTGTTCAATTTGAAACAACGGGATTGGGACGCGGAAGCGCTTGAAGTTGCCGGGGTGACGGCAGAGCGTTTGTCTGAACTCGTTCCGACGACGGAAGTCTTGCAGGTGACGCCTGACGTGACCGAGACGCTCGGCTGGGACTTCCCGCTCGTCATCGGGGCAAGCGACGGCGTGCTGTCGAACCTCGGGGTCGGTGCCTTCGAACAAGGTGTCGTCGCCGTAACGATCGGGACGAGCGGCGCCATCCGGACCGTCGTCTCAGAACCGGTTGAAGACCCGAAAGGTCGCATCTTCTGTTATGCGCTGACGGACAAGCATTGGGTGATCGGTGGACCTGTCAATAACGGCGGCATCATTCTCCGCTGGCTCCGCGACGAGTTCGCAGCTAGCGAGGTCGAGACGGCGAAACGCCTCGGCATCGACGCGTACGATGTGTTGACCCGTATCGCCGAGACGGTCAAGCCGGGTGCCGACGGGCTGTTGTTCCATCCGTATTTGATGGGTGAACGCGCCCCGCTCTGGGATTCGAACGCCCGCGGTTCCTTCTTCGGGCTCAGCATTCACCATAAACGGGAGCACTTCATCCGTGCCGTGTTGGAAGGTGTCATCTTTAACCTCTATACGGTCATGCTCGCACTCGACGAGTTGACGGGTGCACCGAACCGCATCCATGCGACAGGTGGATTCGCCCAGTCGAGTCTCTGGCGCCAGATGATGGCGGATATCTTCGACACACCGGTCGTCGTGCCGGAAAGTCACGAGAGTTCATGCCTCGGGGCCGTCATGCTCGGGGAGTATGCCTTCGGGGACATCGAGGAATTCCAAGAAGTGCCGCAAGTGACCCACGAACATACACCGAACATGGAAGCGACGAACGTCTATCGGGAGCTCTTGCCGATCTACATTCGTCTGTCGCGTCACCTGTCGGAAGAATATGAAGCCATTTCTGCGTTTCAGCGGAAGCATGTATAAGAAGAGGCCGAGTTCATCGCGAACTCGGCCTTGTTTATTGATCCACACAATTAATCTTTTTTCTAGGTTAGATTCTTAGAGCGAAAGAGATGTTATACTTTTCATGATTAGAAATCCATTCTAGATGATGAAAGACGAGGTAAAATCGAATGAGTAACATCCTTGATTCTTTGATTGCGGCAATCCCCTTTTTCTTCTTTGGCGTATTGCTCATTAGGTCAAAAGATCAGACGAAGTCTAAAGAGACCGGATCACCGACAGACGGAACTGAAATCCTGTTCAGTTTTTTTCTATCTTTTTTCAGACCAAAAGTCTTAGGATACGCATTCATCTTGCTTGGTCTATCATTTGTCGTGATAACGTTTTTCGTAAATGTCATATAAGCTAGTGAACTACTCGCCACTTATTTGCTTCGCAAATTGAAGGGGGAGCTTCTTGAGAAGACCATACTTTTATGTTTACCAAGCTCGTCCAGCACTATAAAGCACCGTCGGTCACGAACTGACAACACGCCCTTCAATCTTAGGATTGAGGGGCTTTTCTATGACTATCCCCTGTTGATCATCCACGGTACACTAAGAGGATACAGGAGGGGTTCACGATGACATTCACGACGACCCGCTGCCTCATTCGACCGTTCGAACGACATGACATCGAACCGTTCATGGCGTATCGGAACGACTTGGACTGGATGAAGCATCAATCGTTCAAAGGTCTTAGCTATACCGAGTACGAGGACGCCCTACTCGGCGAACAATCACTTCAACACGGCATGCAACTCGCCATCATCGACCAATCGACGGATGAGTTGATTGGGGACGTGTATATCCACCAAGAAGGTACGACGTATTGGATTGGCTATACCATCACACCCGCACGCGCTCGCCAAGGTTATGCGTTCGAGGTGATGTCGGGATTAATTCGTTACTTGACCGACCAAGGTGCGGAAGTGTTCAAGGCCGGCGTCCTTGAGACGAACGAGGCGTCCATCGCGCTATTGAAGAAATTGAATTTCACCTATTTCACGACAGAACTCGACGAACAAATTTATCGTCTCGATGTCTCGGATATGTGATAAGGTATGTGTCATATGTCACTTGTTTTTTGACTCGAGGGAGCTATTGTTGGAATGAAGAAACGCGTTCTATTACTTATGTCTATTTTTTTATTGATCGGGTCCTTGTCACAGGCAGCAATCCCGGAGCCGAAAGCGTATAACGACCCGAGTCTCATCTATTTGACGCTCGATGACGGACCGAACTGGAAAACGGGAAAGCTGCTCGATGTCTTGAAGAAGCATCAGGTGAAAGCGACCTTTTTCATCCTCGGGAAAAATATCGACGGGAATGAGCATCTGCTCCATCGTATCGTCGCCGAAGGTCACTTGATCGCCTTACACGGGATGACACACGAGCGCGAGGAGTTTTATGCGTCACCGATGACGGCTGTTCGTCAAATGAAGGACGTACAACGTCTCATTTATGACGTGACTGGCATTCATACGAATATGGCTCGGACGATTTACGGGAGTGATGCAGGTATGACGCCTGCGCATTGGCAAGCGATGGATGAAGCCGGTTTTGCGATTTGGGACTGGAATGTCGGTAGTCTCGATCATATCTATAAGAAGGACAACGCCAGCGTAGAGCAACGCGTGTTCAATCGACTTGAGGCGAATCGTGCCGCCAATATCGCTTCCATCATCCTGGCGCACGATCATTCGATGACACCAGAAGCACTCGATACAATCATCCGCTATGCGAAAGAGCGAGATTACGAATTTCGGACGCTCGAGGGCGTTCACCCGCCCCATAACTTTTTGGATGCGTGGGAACCGCATGCTGACGAACATACAACTCCATGACTGTAGGCCATCTTGTGGTCTACAGTTTTTCACATGAAGAAAGCGCATCGGGATGCCTGATGCGCTTTCTCATTGAACGTATTCTACATTTTCATGGATATACGTTCGATTTCTCCCACTGTTCTTCGCTTGGTATAAGCAGTCATCTGCCAAATGAACCATTTCACGAAGGTGCTCGCTCTTTCCGTTCGCAATTCCGATCGAAACGGAAATATGAATCTTTTGTTGATCGAGTAACTCGAACTCATGTTTGGATATGCTACTCCGAATTCGCTCCGCCACTTTGATTACTTCGACTTGAGAAAGCATCGGGATTAAAATGCCAAACTCTTCCCCGCCTATTCGAGCTTTAATATCATGGTCCCTCGTTTCACGATGCAACAATTCTGCGAACTGCTTCAAAATCTCATCCCCGTTCGCGTGACCATATTGGTCGTTGATTTGTTTGAAGTAGTCGATATCGATGATGAGCACGTTACACGTCGCATAATGCTCTTTGACCTTTTTCATCTGCATTTCCCACGCTCTACGGTTTGCGAGTCCCGTCAAATGGTCGGTTTCCGCTGATATTTTATACTCTTTCCCGCGATGATGGATGAGGTACAGGTCAATGTTCAAAACGGTGATCAATAACCCGACTGGGAAACTGATGATGGCGACTAATGAAGCGGCAATCGCAGCATATTCGTTCAACCCTCCACTGATATAGATTGCTCCCCATGCGATGAGACACGTCAACACGTTCAACGTGAGACCGAACTGGTAAAGTCGCTTCTCTAAACTGACTATGTTGTACGTCAAAATGATCCCAATGACAATTGTGAAAATGGCGATACATGCTACGATAGACGGAAAATCAATTCCGTAACTAAATCGATAGATTGAAATGATGGTCGCCGCGATAATCAGTGGGGATACTAACCGATAAAAGCCGAGTAGAATGAGGACAAGAAATCGAAAATCAATTTTTACAACATCATCAAACACGACACCTTGTGTGATGAGAAAAATTCCTAGGAGCCCTGATAGCACGCCAATTAAAATGTTTTGAACGTGTTCGTATTTCGTATCAAGGTTCAAGATTTTCGAAATGAAATAAATACCAGTAAACGATATACATGAATTTGCGATTAAGCTAATGAACATAATTGGATCCTCTCAGCATGCGTGATGTTCGTGCTACTCTCTTCATATATCCAATTCAAACCATTTACTAACATTTTAATCACCATATAGTTAAATTAAAAGAATATTTTTCTTATAGAAGTAAATGAGATATCAAGACATGAATGTGACCACAAAAAATCGAGCCCACATGTGGACTCGATCCTCACTTACCGTTCATATGTCACCATCACAAATTGGCCAGATGCGCGCTGACTTGTCAGTCGAAGCTTCGTCTCTTTCGTACCTTCTGGGAAGAGCGGGACCCCTTCACCGAGGACGACTGGCGCAATCGCAATCTCGTAACGATCAACGAGATCTTGCTCCATCGCCGCTTTGATCACTTCCCCGCCACCGATGAGCCAGATGTCTTGATCGATTTCTTCTTTCAACCGATGAATCAATTTTTCAATCGGTTCATCCGTAAAGGTGACATGCTCCGCCTCACGGTCCGGGTTCCGCGTCATAATATAGTTCGGCATATTTGGATATGGGTACTCCTCTGACAATTGAAGGACTTCTTCATATGTTTTTCGTCCCATGATGACAGCACCAATCGTTTTGAAAAATTCGGCATAGCCGTTGTCCCCGTCCCCATCTACTGCGAACAACCAATCGAGTTGGTCGTTCGATCGAGCAATCTTTCCGTCTAAACTCATCGCAATATATAACACTACATTTGGCATCGTGTCTTCCTCCTTGATTCGTGATACATTCAGCTTAACCCATAAACACGACAAAAGATGACGGGAATGATTTAAGTGAAAAAACGACATTTACAACTGATTCGACTGCTCAATCATGGACGACGTGTTACCGCTGAAGAACTGGCGCAAGAGACAGGTGCCTCCATTCGGACAATTCAACGGGATATGCTGTCACTCGAGGAACTCGGTTATCCGATTTGGAGCGTCCCCGGGACTGGCGGTGGCTATGAGATGTTGCCGAATCGTTTATTGCCCCCGCTCCATCTCCGCGAACAAGAAGCGGTCGCCCTCTATCTCACACTGAAATGGATGGAGCAACTCCCAAACGTGCCCTTCGGGGATATACGAAGTACACTATCCGACTGGTACGTGAACGAATTGCCTCATGACTTGGAGGCGAAGATTCGTCGATTGGAGCGAAATATTCTGTGGCTCGGGAACAAACAAATTCCAAAAGCACCGCTCACAAAAGACATCTATCAGGCAATCGAACATCGAAAAAAGGTAGAGATGACGTATCGGACGACAAAAGGACAACGTACGTTCAACGTCGCACCGGTCGGCATGGCACTTCTTGATTTGAAGTGGTACGTCTTCGGCCTCTCCGAACTCGGACTCCGTCAATATCGAATCGATCGCATCGAAACGGTCAAACTGCTTGAGGAGACGTTTGAGTCCGAGGATTTGGTGAGCCTACTACAGGCAAGTGATGAACGAAACGGTGTGACCGTTCGACTCGAACTCACCCCACTCGGTCGTCGTTTGCTTGAAGATGTATTACCCGATATCGAGGAGAAAAATGAGTGGAACGTACCCGAGGAAGAACTTCCGTTTTTGTCGAGACAGCTGTTGAAGGCTGGGGCTGAAGTAGAGGTGAAGGCGCCTAGGGTGTTGCGAGGGATGATGAAGGAGCATGCGGAACAATTAATGCGGCACTATCAATGAAGATGTTTCAATAAAATTGAACCCGTTAAAAAAGGCAAGCTATGAATGATTGACTTCATAACTTGCCTTTTGATTATGATGCCTTTGTTTCCAGCACCTCTTTCTCACGTTGTTGTTTCACGTTTCCTACGTATAGCAACCGCAAAGCGACAACCATCAGGATCAACGCAATCAACCGTTTCGTGTCGAATGGAATCACAGCTCCTTCAAACCAGCCGAAGTGGTCAATCACCATTCCCATCGAGAGTTGACCGATAATCGCCGCCAAGTTAGCTGCGATGACCCCGATTTTGGGAACTGCTAGAATCGTTAAAAATAGATAACTGACTCCGAGCCAGACGGCACTTAGTTGCCAGACCGGCGCATCTAAAATACTTAAAATCTTCCCGCTTCCAAAGAACAAAACAAGCAAGAACAGCATCATGGCTCCCGTAATGAACGTTAAGAAGGCACTTTCTAATGTACCTGCCTTACGACTAAATGCTCCGTTCACAGAAGACTGTGCACTGAGAAGCGCGCCTCCGATGACGGTGACGAGCAATAATAATATAGACATATGTTCAACCTCCCGATTAATAAATTAAGAACAACGATACGATCATCAGTCCGACAGCAATGATTTTCTCTTTTCGAACTGTCACTTTAGGACTTCCGAGCCAACCGTTGTGCTCAATCACCATACTCATGATCAATTGACCGACGACGACACTACTCATTGCCATCCCGACGCCAATTAACGGGATTCCGACGACAAGAATCGTGAGATAAATTAAGCCGAGCAGTCCACCTGTCAGTTGCCATTTCGGTGCTTCTTTCGTATACGACAACTTTCCTTTACCGAAGAATAATAAGGCCACTCCTAAAATAATTGTACCGACGGCAAAGTTATATAAACTACTTTCGAGTTTTCCAATTGTTTCTCCTAAACTCGCATACATCGCTCCCTCTAGACTGAGCGCCACACCCGCTAAAAAAGCGAGGACGTAAAAAATTGATTTCATCCCGTCTTCCTCCATTTCTATCCGCTGCTTATATCTATATTTCGAGAAAAATCGAAATTAAAAGCGTGGAAAAGAGTCAAAGCTCTTCTCCAATGTACCGAGACAGTTCTTTTAGTACTTCTTCATTTCTTCGATAGTACGTCCACTGCCCGTGTCGCTCTGACTCTAACAATCCAACGCTTTGCATCATTTTTAAATAATGTGAGACCGTCGACGGGGATAACGTGGTTTTCTCTTGGATATCCCCAACGCAGACTCCTCCCTTCTCGCTCATATTCTTCGTAAGATGCGCTGTCGGTTTGTCAAAGTGACGCATCGGCTCTTTCAACCAATGCAACATTTCGAGCCTCGTTTCATTTCCTAACACTTTAAATAGTTCCACAGCATTTTTCATACGCTTATGTTATTCGATAATTCTCGAAATGTCAAAAAAAAGACTCTCATCTTTGATTGATGTGAGTCTACTTTATGAATAGTGATAGCGACACTGTAAGATTTCGACGTGCTGATCTGTTGCTCGATAGACAAGTCGGTGTTCCGAGTCGATTCTCCGACTATAGAAACCCTGTAGGTTCCCTTTTAAAGCTTCTGGTTTTCCAATTCCATTTAAATTTCCATTTCTTCTGACGTCTTCAATCAACGAATTAATACGTTTTAATTTCTTTTTATCTTCTTTTTGCCAGTACAGATAATCTTCCCAACCGTTGTCTGTGAATAAAAGAGACTTATTCATTCATCAATTTTCTTTCTTTTGTTTCGCTATTCTCAATTTGTTTAATAGAATCTAATAAACGTTCAGCATTTTTAGGACTACGCAACAAATAAATCGTTTCCATCAAGCTTTCATATTCTTGTTCGGACATGATGACCGCATTTTCACTATTTTTTCGTGAGATGACGATTGCTTCACTGTTTTCATGAACTTGATCCAATACTTTCTTGAAGTTTTTTCTAGCGTCACTATATGTGATGGTGGACATCAATTTTCACCCCTTTTATTTTATTGTACTTTTTATTGTACAATAAAACAACTTTTAAAGAAGCGCTGACTCTAGGCAGAATCAGCGCTTCTTTATTACATATCCAAATCAGTAAACGCGAGCGGGACGAGTTCCCCAAGCGTCACTTCTTTTACATCGGCGTTGCCGTTTGTGAGGAGTACTTTGAAGTCAGGATCGCCGAACTCGACCATGACTTGGCGGCAAATGCTGCACGGTGGCAAGAAGTCTTCCGTGTCCCCAGACACGGCAACCGCTTCGAAGTCACCTTTTTTATATCCTTGCGCGACCGCTGTGAAGATGGCTGTACGCTCCGCACAGTTTGTCGCTCCGAACGAGACGTTCTCGACGTTGACGCCATCGATGACCGTGCCGTCCTTCATGAGAAGTGCCGCTCCGACGCGGAACTTTGAATATGGTGAATACGCATTGTCTTTCAATTGGCGTGCGCGCTCGACTAATTGTTGTTGGTTCATCTTAAGTCATTCCTCTCGAATATCGAATGAACTGATGCCAGTCCCCATGCCTCTCATTTTTGGGCAGGATTTTTAGCATACACCCGCCTCAAAGAGAAGTCAACGACTTTTTAGAACGCTTTCATCAATGCAAAAAAAAGAAGGAACATTCGCTCCTTCTCGATTCTCGTTATACCAACTCGAGCTGCGCGACAGGCGCCTCTTCCGTTTCTGTCTGTACATGGTGGCGACCGATCGGAATGACCGACGGTGAACCCGACACCGGGTCACACATGACCGAACAGCGGAGATTGAAGACACGATGGATCAAATCACATGTGATGACGTCCGATGGCTTCCCTTCGGCGATCAATTTCCCTTTGTCGAGTGCGAAGATGTAGTCGGCATAACGTGCCGACAAGTTGATGTCGTGTAGCACCATGACAATCGTCGTCCCGTACTTTCGGTTCAAGTCCGTCAACAAGTCGAGAATCTCGACTTGATACGTAATATCGAGATACGTCGTCGGCTCGTCTAAAAAGAGGACGTCCGTCTGTTGGGCAAGCGCCATCGCGATCCAGACGCGTTGACGCTGTCCGCCTGACAACTCGTCGATCGGACGGTCCGCGAACTCCGTGATGTTCATCATCTCCATCGCCTCGGCGACGGCCTCATAATCGGATTTCGTCCATCCCTTTAAAAACGATTGATGCGGGTAACGGCCGCGACCGACGAGATCGGCGACCGTGATTCCTTCCGGTACGACCGGGGACTGTGGCAACATCCCGAGGACACGTGCGAGCTTTTTCGGTGCCATCTTCGAGATCGGCTTATCGTAAAGCGTCACTTGACCGGCACTCGGCTTAATGAGGCGTGCCATCGTCTTCAGTAACGTCGACTTCCCGCAACCGTTCGCACCAATGATGATGCTAATCTGGTTGCTCGGAATTTCAAGGCTGATATCATTCAAAATCATCTTGTCCTCGTATCCTGAGGTGAGATGTTCCACTTTCATAATGGATGCCATTTAGAAGTCCCCTTTCTGGTTCATCCGAATCAACAAGTATAAGAGATAAGGCGCGCCGATGATGCCCGTGATGACACCGACCGGATAGCGTGCCGTGAAGGCGAATTGTCCGACGAGGTCGGCCGCGAGCACTAAGATGATGCCGACAAGCGCTGCCGGCAAAATTCCGGCGTGACTTGTCCCGACGAGACGTTTGGCGATCGGCCCCGCCAAAAAGGCGATAAAGGCGATTGGTCCCGTCGTCGCTGTCGCAAGGGCGAGCATGAACACCGCCGCAACGATGAGAAGCAATCGGGTTTGGTTTGTATTGATCCCTAACCCTGTCGCCGCCATTTCACCGAGCTCGAGCATCTCGAGCTGACGGGTGAGTAACAATACGATCGGTAAACAGATGAGTACCGTGATGATTAAAGGCGGCAACTCCTCTAGCTTCGCCCCATTTAAGCTTCCTGTCAACCACCGCATCGCCATGGCGACATCATTTTGTCGGCTGATGAGGAGTAAGTAATTGATGACCGCCGTGAGCATCGCCTGAATCCCGATCCCGACCAAGACGAGGCGACCAATCGAGAAGGAGGCCCCTTTGGAGAGGAAGTAGATGACGAGCACCGTCACGAGACCTCCGATAATCGATGCAATCGAGATGATGGCCTCGCTCGACTGCAGGACGACGATACAGAAGACGGCCGCCGCACTCGACCCGGTCGTGATTCCGATGACGTTCGGGTTAGCGAGCGGGTTGCGGAGCATCGTCTGAAAGATCGTTCCCGCCGCACCGAACGCTGCCCCCGCAAAGACACCGGCAAGCATACGTGGTAACCGAAGGACCTCAACGGCGAACGACGCACCCTTCACATCTTCCCCGAGCAGGACGCGGATGACGTCCTGGACCGGATAAATCGTATTGCCCAACATGAGCATCAAACCGCTCAACGTGACCGCAATCACGGTCAAGAGCAGTGTCATGCCGACGTAGCGCCGGCGACGCTTCATACGTCCTTGTCTGATTTGTTCAATCGCTGGTTGCATCATAGTCCTCGTACTTTCACTTTCATCGTCAATAGAATCAAGATTGGTGCCCCGATAAATGCCGTCACGATCCCGACCTCAAGTTCGCCCGGACTCCCGAGTAAACGCCCGATGACGTCCGAGAAGGTCAAGATGATCGCACCCGCGAGGGCAGACATCGGCATGAGATAGCGTTGGTCCGGACCGAGCACGAGCCGAATCAAATGAGGGGCGAGTAGCCCGATAAAGCCGATTGGTCCGGCAAGTGCCGTCGCTGCTCCGCACAGAATGACGCCCGCGAACGAAGCCGTCAGCTTCAACGTCCCGGTCCGAACACCGAAGCTCTTCGCCATCTCTTCTCCGAGCGCGAGTGCGTTCAAGGAAGGTGCGGTCACGACCGCAATCACGAGACCGATCAATAAGAACGGTAGAAACGTATAGATGGAATCGACATTCCCCGCGCCGACACTTCCGACTTGCCAGAAGCGGAACTGATCCATGACGTTCGAGCGTGGAATCATGAGCGCCATGACGAGGGACGATAATGCCGCACTCGTCGCCGCACCCGCCAAGACGAGTTTGAGCGGGGTCGCACCACCCCGTCCGAGTGAGCCGATACCGAATACGAAAATGGCCGTCAACAATGCCCCGACGAGCGCGAACCAGATGAACGCACTTGCCGTCGAGATGTTGAAAAATGCGATCCCGATGACAACGGCAAGCGCCGCGCCCGTGTTGACCCCGAGAATACTCGGGTCGGCGATTGGGTTACGCGTCACCGACTGCATGAGTGCCCCCGCCACACCGAGCGCTGCGCCACACATGAAACTGAAGATCGTCCGGACGACCCGTTCTCGGACGATGTCCGCTTCATACGACTGAACAGCCGGGCGGAATAAACCGTCCAGCAGTTCATTCCACCCGACTGTCCTTGAGCCGAAGGCAAGAGATGCCACGATACATAGAACCGTCAGTACGAGCGTCCCAACCAAAAGAAGTGGGAAATACTTCGGGGTATGCATCTGTTTCACCTGATGTTGCATCATTTTACTTTCGCGAGCGCATCCGATACGCGTGAGACGTACTCATCGATCGTATATTCAATCGAGAGTGGCGTCGGCGTTCCTGCCGCTGCGAGCGGTGTGTTGTCTTCGATCAAGACGACCGATCCACGTTCGATTGCTGGCACTTTACCGTAGAGCGGGTCTGCCTGGAGCGCCTTCAACGTGTCTTCATTCCCGTATGTGACGAAGATGTCGACGTCGTTCAGGATGTCGGCGTTTTCCTTACTGAGCTCAAGGTAGAAGCTGTCTGCTTTTTCTGCCTCGTCCAAAATGTTTTGCGGATATTCCATCCCGAGTTCTTCGATGAAGGCACCGCGTGGGTCACCCGTCGTGTAAATATAGAATTTTGAAAGATCTTCCGCGCTCATCGAGACGAAAGCGGCTTTCTTTCCGGCAATCTCAGGGACGGCTGTCGCTTTGTCGGTGATCAATTTCTCTGTATCCTTAATCAACTGTTCGCCTTCTTCACCAAGTCCCATTGCGAGTGAGTCATAGCGAACCATATCTTGCCATGACGTGACCCAAGGAGTTTCTTGGTATGCCACGACCGGTGCGATTTGACTGAGCGTGTCGTAGTCTTCTTGCGTGATGCCTGAGTAGGCAGCCAAGATGACGTCCGGGTTAGAATCTGCGATTGCTTCAAAGTCTAATCCGTCCGTGTCTTGATAGATGTTCGGGTTCTCTTCCCCGAGTGCTTCTAACTTCTCTGCTGTCCATGGGAGCATGCCGCTGTCATCTTGGACACCGTAGTTCGCAGCCGAGAATCCGACCGGTACGACGTCGAGTGCAAGTGCGACATCATGGTTCCCCCATGAGATCGTTGCGACACGTTCTGGCTTCTCTTCGATGACCGTCTCTCCGAATGCGTGCTCGATTGTGATCGGGTAACCTTCTGCCGCTTCTTCTGTCCCTTCACTTGTGGAAGCGTTCTCAGCTTCTTCCGAACCACAACCGGCTAAGATGAGCGCAAATGCCGATGCAAAGATGAACATATGTAACCATTTCTTGAATGTGTTGTTCACGTGATTTTCTCCTTTTCGAACTTCTCTGTATTTTTCCGATACTGATAATCATTATCAGTTATGAGTATAGACCTGCTCCTAAGTCATGTCAACCGCTATTCGGTTCAAAAAAAATGAAAAAACCTGCCGTTTTAGGACAGGTTGATCAAGATTTCCGCTGCCGTCGCATGACATCTGCAATCGGTTCATCTTGTTTTTCAAGCTCTGATACGATGCGTTCATGGTCCACGTCGTTTCGGTTTTGGCTTAACTTGAACGTTGCCTGAATGTCGGTAATGACGATCCGAAACCCGACGACGCCGTGCATTTGTCGCTTCACCGGTTCGGATAAATCATCCCATCGCACCGCATGTTCACGTTCTCCTTCGTGCTCGTTCAGCAAACCTGCGAGTTCTTCAATCAACTCGGTCTCATTGAGAATCGTCGCACGTCCATATACGTGTACCGCTTGGTAATTCCATGTCGATACGTCCTCATGTCCGTACCATGACGCCGACACGTACGCGTCCGGACCTTGGAAGATGACGAGAACGTCCTGTTCTTCAATCGTTCGCCACTGCGGATTCGCTTTTGATACGTGGGTCGTCAGTTGACCGTTCGCCTCATCGAATCGTAACGGGACGTGCGTTGCAATCGGTTTATCCCCGTCATGCGTCACGACCGTACCAAACGGATGGGCATGTAAAAAAGCTATAATATCTGCCTGATCTTCTACGGAATAGCGGTTTTGGATATACATGATCGAGCCCCCTTTCCCCCATTATATTCTGAAAAGACGGGTATAACGACACAGAAGGAGGAATGTTCTTATGAAACCAACAATCAAAGCCATCGTATTTGACGTATATGGCACTTTGTTTGACGTCCATTCGGTGAAGGACGCCTGTGAACAAGAGTTCCCTGAAAAAGGAGCAGCCATCAGCCAAGTATGGCGGACAAAACAACTCGAGTATTTCTTTTGGCGACACATGATGGGTCGCTACGAAGATTTTGATACGGTGACCCGGGACGCACTCCGTTACGCACTCGCCGTCCATGACGCAAAAGCGACGGAGGACATCGAACAGCGCCTGATCGGATCATATGCGCACCTCACCCCTTACGAAGAAGTCGAGTCTGTCTTGAAACAGCTACATGACATGAAGACCGTCATCCTCTCAAACGGAACGGATGAGATGCTTGAGGCGCTGCTTCACAACGCCGGACTCTCCGACTATTTTGATGAAGTCGTCAGCGTCGACGGCATCAAACAACCGAAACCAACGCCAGCCGCCTATATGCACTGGTTCAAGACGTCCGGTCTTCGCCGTGACGAGGTGCTCTTCTTATCGTCGAACGGCTGGGACATCGCCGGGGCGAAAAACTTCGGCTTCCATGCGGCTTGGATCAACCGAAATGACCTACCGTTCGAGGAGTTCGATGTGGAACCAGATGCCGTCTATCCGAACTTGGACAACTTGTCAGAATGGCTTTAATCCATGAACGACCTCGTGAAAATGAGGTCGTTTTGTGCATCCTCTCCCATGAAAAAGGTGTGCACCCCCGTTTGTTCAAACCCGTTGCGTCGATAAAATTGAATCGCTTTTTTATTGTGTTCCCATACGCCCAGCCACATCTTTCGTTTATGTAGCTCCTTCGCCAATTCGGTCGCCTGAGTAAATAACGCTTTCCCTACCCCATGACCTTGGAATGCTTCCAATACGTAGATTCGTTCAATTTCAATCGTATCGGCGCCCATCGGTTCAGATTGAGCGTCGCGTACGTTCACTTTCAAATAGCCTGCCAACTCGCCATCTACATGTGCAAAGTAAAAATAGGAATTTGGGTGTGCCAATTCTTGCTTTAACTGTTCAGTCGCATACGCGTTTTCTAGGTAAGCGTTCAAGTGCTCCGGTGTATTGTGACGTGCGAACGTCTCCGTAAACGTCTGGATGCTAATGTGACGCAGGACTTCTACGTCTGTCACTTTTGAGATTTCAATCATATTGCCTCGCTCCTCTCAATATTCTCGATGCTTGCCTTTCTTCACTTCGGCCCAATCTGTTTCCACATTACTTCGTACTTTTTTCAAAAGGCGTAACAACTCCTTACTCTCTTGCTCGTCGAGTCCTGATAACGCGACCGATGTAGAATATTCGTGTTCGCGAATGATGCGCGGGTACAACGCCTCACCTTTCTCCGTCAGGTATAAATGTTTGATTTTCTGATTCTCAAGATCTGGTCGCCTCTCAATCAATCCTTCTTGCTCTAATTTCTTGATGGCACGTGCGGCGGTCGTCCGATCTACCTTAATCAACTCTGCTAGCCGCTCTTGAATGATACCTGGGTGTTCAAAAATCCTGACGACGTATAAATACTTTCCTTTTTCTAAACCGAGTGCTTTGAATTCAATATTGCTGATTGAATCGAGGGCACGCGCAATCATTCCGATTTCTCGCAGATGGTCATGCATCATCAGTCACCCCTATCTTTTTTGTTGTAAATGCAACAAAAACATTTGATATAAGCATATTCGATTTTGTGAGAGAATGAAAGGAGAGAATTGCTTATGAAGAAGGAGGAATGTGCAATGAGTCACCGCATTTACACGACGAGCTTTGCGAGCGTCTATCCGCTCTACGTCGCTAAAGCCGAACGAAAAGGACGGACGAAAGAAGAGGTCGACACAATCATCGAGTGGTTGACGGGATATGATGAGACCGGACTCGCGCGTCAGATTGCTGACGAGGTTGATTTTGATACATTCTTCGCTTCATCGCCTCATTTGAACGAAGACCGCGCCCTCATCAAAGGTGTCGTCTGTGGGGTGCGCGTCGAGAACGTTGAAGAACCACTCATGCGTGAAATCCGTTATCTCGATAAGCTCATTGATGAATTGGCGAAGGGAAAGAAAATGGAGAAAATCTTGCGAGGAGGCGAATCATGATGGACATGACGACACTTGTGGACGAGGCACGGCTCGATTCCTTCATCCACCTGATTGAGGTCATCGATGACCATTTACCTGACGGGTTTGAAAAGACGACGGACGGACATGGCGTCCATTACGTCGTCCCGCTCGAGCGATATCCGTCGGGTTATCACGTGACGCCGGGTACACCCCTTCCCTTCATCAGCGTGATCGCACAAAAGCGCCATGTCGGGCTTTATCATATGGGAATTTACGCTGATCCTGAACTACTCGCTTGGTTCGAACAAGAGTATGCGAAACGCGTCCCCACGAAACTCGACATGGGGAAAAGCTGTATTCGCTTCAACAACGTGAAGCGGATCCCGTTTGATTTGGTCGGGGAACTCGCCGAAAAAATATCTGTCGATGAATGGATTCAACGCTATGAAGGAAACCGAGGCTAACGCTTCGGTTTTTTCGCACATTCGTTTTCTGTCATGAGCGATGAATGCGGTATGCTTAGAAAAAAGGAGGGGCGCCTCATGCCACGTTGGCTGAAAATCACTTTGTTTTTACTCGTATTTGGCACGTTGTTCTACATCACCCATTTCCATTATGAGTTGCGTCCGTCTGACATACGGGATATCGTCTTGTCGTTTGGTTTTTGGGGTCCGTTATTCTTTATTTTTCTATACGCCATCGGTCCGGTCGCCTTTTTACCGACATCCGTGCTATCACTTGGAGCCGGTCTCGCGTTCGGCGTTTGGCCTGGGGTCCTCTATATCATTATTGGTGCGACCGCTGCTGCGACGACCGGTTACGTCATGGGACGCTTCTTCGGACGCTCGGTCGTTAACGTCGATCGCTATCCATGGTCGGAAAAGCTATTCACTCAGATGGAGCGCCGCGGTTTCTTATATGTGTTCGTCTTACGGCTCATCCCGCTCGTCAGTTTCGACTTACTCAGTTACGCCGGAGGCATCTCCCGCGTCCGTTTCCGTGCCTTTGTCCCAGCGACGGTTCTTGGCATGATTCCCGGGACGTTCGCTTATAGTTTTCTCGGAGCGAGCCTCGCGTCAGGTAGCGTCACCACGATCTTCATCGCCGCACTCGTCTTCGTCGGATTGATTGTCGTGACGTATATCTTCCGTGAACCGGTAAAGAAGTGGTTAGGCTTGAACTAAAAATAGTAAAAGGGAGCCTCGAGCTCCTTTTTTGTATGTCGAATATGCAATTCGAATAAACTTCTGGGACATCCGTCCGATATGTATAGAGCTACAACAAATGAACACGAGAATGTGAGGAAAGAAACATGAGTTTTACGAAACGAAATCAGTTGATGTTGTTGACGACGTTATTGATTGTGATGACGTCGATTGTTGTCCATTTGCTTCACCGATTCACAGAATTTGCCTATACGTATACGATTTTACGAAACGGCGCAGATGATTATGTCTATCCAACTATGACGTGGGTGTTATTCGCTCTTCCACTCGTCTTTTTCGGGATGATGTTCGTCAGCTTGAAACGAGAACAGAAGACGTTCCCGCACTGGATGATGTTGACGCTCACCTTCGCGAGCATCTCGACGGTCGCCGGTGGACAAGGACTCGTCGAATATCACTTTTCCATCTTTGTCGTCTTGGCAATCTTGTCGTTCATGCGTCGCATCGACTTGATCCTCTACAGCGCTGGCATCTTTGCGGTCCAGCATTTAGCGGGATATGCTTTATTCCCTGAGATGATTTGTGGAACAAGCGATTATCCGTTCAGCTTGTTGCTCATTCATGCCGTCTACTTGATCCTGCTCAGTGCGGTACTCGTCGCCCAGATTTACTACCGCAACAAAGAATCGGAACGGATCGAGACACAAGAACAGGAAACACGAGAGTTGCTTCAACAAGCGATTCAGGAAGTCAGTTCCCTCGTTCAATCCTTAAATAGCCACGCAGAAGAGCTTGAATCAGCTGCGAACCAATCGCTCGAATCTGGTGAACAGATTGCCATCACCGTCGACCCGATCGTTGCGCACGCTTCATCGCAACAAACATCGATGATGCAAGGGGCGAATGAGATCCAATCGATCCGTTCACTCACTGCACTCATCCAAGAACGAATGGCTCAGACGGCCGCTGCCTCGTCACGTATCGCAAAAGATGCCCTTTCCGGGAATACGGATATGCGTCACATGGAAGAAAAAGTGCAAGAAATCATCACCGAGTCTGAACAACTCGAACGGATTGTCGCAACGATGTCAAATCGTTCATCTGAAATCCAAGGCATCTTGCAGCAAGTCGGCTCGATCAGTGAACAGACGAATATGCTCGCCTTGAACGCTTCGATTGAAGCGGCTCGTGCCGGAGAGGCCGGTCGTGGATTCGCGGTCGTCGCTTCAGAAGTCGGAAAACTCGCCGTGCAGTCCCGAGAATATGCGTCCGAGATGACACGTGTCCTTGGCGGATTAATGGAGGATACGGCGGTCGTATCGAAATCCGCCCACTTGTTTAAAGAAGCGACAGAGAACTGTCAAACCGTCACGAACGACGTGACGGCCGTCTTCGGCCGCCTTACAGAAGACGTGTCTGAAATCGATGCACAGATTGCGTCGATTCAAGAGACGCGGCAACACGTGACGGCCCAGATGGAAACGCTCGAAACACGCCTCGAATCGACAAAGTATGCGGCAAGCGAACTCCAGCAACAGATTCACCATGTCGCCGCCGCAACCGAAGAACAAGTCGCCATCCAAAAAGAGCTCAGCACCATGTCGGACCGACTCGCCGTCACAGCGAACGCACTTGAAGATGTGACGACACAACTCGAAAATCACGCATCTCGTGCCTAACACAAATTCCCCCGACCGTTTGGTCGGGGGAATTTTGTTTATCGGTCGATCAGTTGACGAATCCCTTCAGTGAGCGGTGTGACCGGACGTCCGAGAACCGGTTCAAAGTCACTCTCGTGAATCTCGAGCGTTCCTTGACGGATGCTACGCTGAATGCCAGCGAGAAGTGCGACCACGTCATCAGGTAGTCCTGCCCCGCGCATCGTTTCTTCATACGCTTCGAGGTTCAACTCTTGCATCGCAACGTCGCGACCAAGCACCTCACTCAATGCATCGACGAGATCTTGCTGCGTATGGAGCGGTCCCGACAATTCATATACCGCACTCTCCTGCTGTTCTTTCAACAGGACGTTCGCCGCCGCTTCTGCATAGTCTTGTTGAAGTGCCCAGCCGACCTTCCCATCCCGAGCCGCCGTGATCCACGGTGCCCCATCAAGCACTGCCTGAATACTCGACAACTCGTTCTCTAAGTACCAGTTGTTGCGTAAGAACGCATACGGAATCCCAGATTCCACAATCGCTTCCTCTGTGACGACATGTGGGGGTGCCATCAAGTTCTCACTATCTGTCGCATCGGCGAGACTCGTATAGGCGATAAATGAGACACCTGCCCGTTTCGCCGCCTCGACTGCGTTCGTATGTTGACGAATCCGTGTATCATTGTCTCCATCTGCCGAGATGATCAACAGACGCTCGACACCTTTGAACGCTTCATCGAGTGTGTCCGGCTGATCGAAATCACCGTGGCGTACGTCGACCCCACGTTCTTTAAGCGATGCTGCTTTCTCTGGATTCCGTACGCTGACAGCAAGGTCGCTCGCATCGATTGACTTCAGTAACTCCTCTACAATTTTCGACCCTAATTTACCGGTTGCCCCAGTGATTAAATATTTCATTTTATTTTCCTCCTTCAACTTGTAATCGAATCAATTACATGTAACCATCATAATTACAGGTAACTCATTTGTCAATTACTCTTTCCCTGTTATACTAAACATGTAACAAAGTTGTTTACACGTATGAATAGAAAGGGAGAGATTTATGACAATCAGTAGTCGTTTTTCGGTGGCCATCCACATGCTGACTCTTGTCGCGCTTTCACCACCAGAAGTCATCTCATCAGATTTTTTAGCGCGGAGCGTAAATACAAACCCTGCCCTTATCCGAAAGATTATGGCTATGTTGAAAAAAGCTGAATTGATTCAGGTCAAACCCGGTGTGGCCGGCGCAACCCTAAAAAAATCACTAAACGCCATCTCACTTCTCGAAATCTATCAAGCTGTTTCTGTCGTTGAACCGAATGAATTGTTCGGGATTCATGACCAACCAAATCCCGCTTGTCCAGTCGGAAGAAATATCCAAACAACGATCGAACCCATCTTTATAACCGCCCAATCTGCAATGGAACGTGTACTTGAACAGATTACACTCGGAGATGTCGTGAAAGACATCGAACAACTTGCAGATTGAAAGATTCACTTCATGAACCACTCTTTAGAGAGTGGTTTTTTCATTGACCTCTTGACTTTGAGTTCAAATGAACTTAAATTAATGATATAGAAGTTCATACGAACTTAAAAGGAGGAATTGTTATTGACCCTACTCATCGGGTTTTTACTCATCGTCATCTTTATGCTCGCGCTTGACCTCGGGGTGTTCCACCGTAAGGCACACGAAGTCTCGCTCCGTGAGGCATGGACATGGACGTTTGTCTGGATCGGAATTGCAATCGTATTCGGAGGTTGGTTGTTCTACACGCAAGGTAGTACGGCGGCGACAGAATATGCGAGTGTATACTTCATCGAAAAAGCACTCGCAATTGATAACGTGTTCGTCTTCTCGCTCGTCTTTGCCTACTTCGCCATCCCGCTCAAGTATCAGCACAAAGTGTTATTCTGGGGAATTCTCGGAGCCATTTTCTTCCGCGCCGTCTTCATCGTCGCTGGGGTATCGCTTTTAGAAAACTTCGGTTGGGTCTATTACGTGTTCGGAGCGTTCCTCGTCTATACAGGGTGGATGATGTATAAAAATATCGGGAAAGACGAGTCGCTCGAGGAGAACAAGACGATTCGTTGGCTCGAGCGACGCCTTCCGATCACGCAAGACATTTCATCAGGGAAGTTCACGAAGCGAATCAATGGGAAGTTGTTCTTCACGCCGCTCTTCATCGCGCTCATCTTCATCGAATTGTCGGATATCGTCTTTGCCGTCGATTCGGTCGCCGCGAGCTTCGCGTATTCGCGTGACCCGTATATCATCTTCTATGCGAACATCATGGCGATTCTTGGACTCCGTAGTCTCTACTTCGTCCTCGCCAACTTGATCGACCGTTTCTACTATTTGAAACATGGTCTCAGCTTTATGCTCGTCTTTATCGGGGCGAAGATGATCTCGGGCGATGTGTACAAGATGCCGATTTGGATGTCGCTCGGGACAATCATTCTCGTCATCTTGATTAGCGTCCTCTATAGTTTCTACAAAACGAAACCTAGTTCGTCCAAACACGTATAATGAATCAATCGATCCATTTCGTCGGTGTTCTTTCTTTGAAAATCGGGTAATCAATGAGGTGCACAACTACAGAAAAGGGGATTCACTATGTTTGATCGGATTGGCCTCATGAGTATCGGTCTCGTTTTCGGGATCATCCTCATGTTACTCTTCAACAACCTATTCGGACTGGTGTTTGGTGTCGTCCTTGGTGTCAGCCTCGTCGTCGCCAACCAAATCGGACGGAACAAACGAACAACTATTCATTAACCAAAAAGCACGCGCTCCCAAATATGGGGCGCGTGCTTTTGCATTAAAACATCGTATATGGATTGATACTGTTGGCAGGAGCTGAACTGCTATATACATAGCTGTTCCGATGTACTTCAAAATGGAGATGGTTTCCGAATGAGTTGCCGGTGTTGCCAACTGCTCCGATTGTTGCCCCTTTTGCGACCGTCTGTCCTTTGACGACATTGAGGCGGTCGAGGTGTGCGTATACCGTGATGTATGTTTGGCCATTTAACTGATGGGTCATCATGATGTGATTCCCATACGCCCCGTAGTTCCGGGCGACGATGACTTGTCCAGATGCGGCCGCCACGACCGGAGTCCCTCTCGGTGCCGCCAAGTCGATGCCGTTATGGAACGTGTAGCCGTATTGTCCGCTCGCTGGACCGTATTTTTGCGTCAACGTTCCTTTTGTCGGGATGATCATTTTTGCTGTCGACGTCGTCGAGAGTGTCGTCACACTATACTTCTTCACATATGTACTCGATACGTAACGGGCTGTCCCGTTAAAGTTGATTTTCGTCCATCCCCCGCTTACGCCGAGATACTTGAACGACTGGCCTAACTTTGCGCTGCCGACGATCGCATATGTCGTGCCTGGGCCCGAACGGACGTTTAAACTGTTGGTCGTGACTTTGACATAATACGTGGTCGCTGCTTCAGCAGGCGTACCGACCGGGGTGAAGATTCCGATGGTGAGCAACGCAGCACAGAGGAGGGAAAGCATCTTTCGTTTCATAGTATGGTAAATCCTTTCAATTATGTATTTAAATTTTTATTTTTTATATTATCTTGATGAAAAAATTTTACCACCAAAACGAATCGACAAATATGTCATTTATATTTCAAATAAAGGAAAACAAATTCTAACTTACTTCCCTCATTTTTCCTAAAATCAAAAAAGCATACACAGTCAATCATGACTGTGTATGCCTGTTACTCTTGATTCTCTTCTGCGTTCTCTTCTTCATCCTCTAAATCTTTGATCAGTTGCTTCATCTCTTCAATTTCACGGCGCTGCGCCTTGATGATCTCTTCAGACAGTTCTTTCACACGCGGGTCTTCGATTTCCGCACGCTCACTTGTCAAGATGGCGATGGAGTGGTGGGGAATCATTGCCTTCATCCAACTGACGTCATCGACCGTCGTCTGACTGCGTACGAGCCAGAGCGAGCCACTGAAGACGAGGGCACTGACCCCTAGGATGATAAAATTAAGTGTTTTGTTCTTGTACATCCCCCACATAAAGAGAAGCATGACGAATGCCATGACCGATCCCATGATGAGCGCCATATACAACCTCGTCTGACTGTAGAAGATATGATTGATTTGAAAGACGTTCAAATACATGAGCCAATACATAATAAACGTAGAGACCGCAATCATGATTCCAAATTTCCCGTACGATTTCATCTCGTTCACCCTTTCTAGTTATGCATGTAGAAGTACTTTTACCTACTTGTTCTGCACTCAAACCTGCATCTTTCTCAGTCATAGCGTGTTTTCCAAAGCTTTCACTTCTTTTTCACAAACGTAGGGTAGACTGATGAAATTGAGATTATGCAAGGAAGGGGAACATTGATGCAACAGGTGACACTGCGTGATGTACTGGCAACATTGGATTCTGTCTTATCGTGGTCCTATCTCGATCGTCCGGAAGAGATGGCGATTCGTGGAATCGGGACGACACCAGAAAAAATAAATAAAACTTTTTTATATGTATGTAATCGCCCCGTCAATGAACGCGGCGTCGACCTGGTGAAAGCAGCTATCCGAAACGGTGCAGTGGCTATCATTACGGATCGACCGATTGATGCGCGCGTACCAGTTATTTACTGTCGAGACGTGACACGTGCATATGAACAACTACAGACTCTTTTCGTTCCGGAAGGAAATCACGCGAAGCACGCGGAACGATAACAGGAAGGAGGGATGCGTGATGAAAATCCTCATTGTGGACGATGAAGAAAAAATGAGACATTTGATTCGTCTGTTTCTCGAGAGCGATGGCTATTCTTGTTTAGAAGCAAGCGATGCCCGTTCAGCACTCGAACAAATTGAAGAACGCCCGGACCTTGTCCTCTTAGATATCATGATGCCGGAAGTGGATGGTATCTCCCTTTGTCGTCAACTGAAGACGATCGATCCGACATTGCCTGTCGTCTTGTTGACGGCACGTTCAGACAATGAGACGACAATTCAAGGGCTAGATGCCGGTGCGGATGATTACGTCACCAAACCATTCGATGGGAACGTGCTCCTCGCCCGAATCCGTGCCGTCTTACGGCGAAGCAAGGTTGTGAATATCCATTATGGTCCGCTCCGTTACGACGAAGAGAGCGGACGCATCCTTTATGAAGAACAAGAGGTCGTCCTCACCCCAAAAGCGACGGCCATCCTGAAGTTGTTCCTCCAGCATCCGAATCGACTTTTCAATCGCTTGGATCTCTATGACCTCGTCTGGCCCTATTCTGCCGAATCCGACCCTCGTACGGTCGATGCACATATTCGTATGATTCGAGAAAAGTTAGGGGATGCTGGATTTCCAATCGACGACTATTTGAAGACGGTTTGGGGACGTGGCTATCGTTGGACCGAGGAGCGTTCTGGATGAAGCGAAGTCGTAACAGTTTACCGTTTCGGATTAGCCTCGTCTTTCTCCTATCCACCCTCTTGATTGAAGGGGTGTTATTCCTTCTCCTCTATCACACGTTACTCGGGGAACGCGTGGTAGAAGAAATCAATCGTCTCGAATCTCGGGCCGAGAGCCATGCAAGCGTATTGGCGATGAATTTTTCGGAAGAAACGATCAGTCATGTGGCCACCATGGAAAGTGAGACCGACACGAAAGTCGCTATTACCGATACTGCTCATGATACGCTACAAACTTCGCACTCTTTTCCTCAAGTCTTAGTCGACACCGTCGATTCGAAAAAACGCACTGGTCCCTTTGATGACACGACCGTTCTAGAGGATGATTGGGAAAACGAACCGTATTTGAGTGTCCGCACACCGATTACGGACGATGCCGGCACACGATATGGATACGTCTATATGTTTTTACCGACCGAGATCATTCATGGGATCAGTCACCGCCTTCAATGGCGATTTCTATATATCACGGCCATCGCACTCGTGACGACCGTGCTGACGTTCATTCTCCTGAGCCGTCTCATTTCAAAACCGATTGAGTCGTTGAGACGAGCGACAGAGAACGTGCTCACGAACCCGGACGAGTTACAATTGCCGACGAACCGAGTCGATGAAATCGGCGAATTGGCCCGCTCAATCGAATCGATGTCTGTCGAACTATCTCGACTGCGACGAGAACGGCATCAGTTCCTTTCCGATCTTTCGCATGAAATTAAGACCCCTCTCACCTACTTGAGAGGGTATGCCGAGATCGCTTCAAAAGAGAGTACGCCTGAATCACTTCGCAAACAATCGATTCAAACCATTTTAGAAGAAAGTCGTTCGCTCACCGAACTCGTCGAAAATGCGTTTCAATTGGCACAACTCGATGAAAACACGTTCTTGTTGCATCGAGAAGAAGTGACCGTCACCACGTTTTGTGCGGACTTACGCCGAATGCTCGATACAATGTTCCGGATGACGACGATTCGCTTCGATGCTTCACCGAGCGCAGGACAACCAGATATCGCGCTTACATTAGATCGTCACCGCATGCTTCAAGTCTTCCGCTCTATCGCCCATAATGCGATTGAACATAGCGAGGCCTCGCATGTCTCGCTTTACTCACACGTCACGGACACACACCTCGTCTTGACCATCAGCGATGACGGGAAAGGCATTCCGACAGAAGATTTGCCTCATATTTTTGACAGGCTGTATCGCGTGGAAAAATCACGCTCCAGACAGACCGGTGGTAGTGGCCTCGGACTCGCCATCGCCGATCAAATCGTCACTCGCCACGGCGGGACGTTGACGGTATCCTCCGATGCATCGGGTACTTCTTTCACCGTCACGCTTCCCCTCGACAAAAAGACGCCTATCCTGTAATGGAAAGGCGTCTTTTGATCAGTTGAGCTCACCTTTGTCGAGGCGCATCTCCCATTCCCCGTCTGTATACTCATATACGCTATTATCCGATGCGACAAGCAACATGCGCTCCTCTTTGATGCCCAATTCGATTGGCACAGCGTCCGTTTGAAGTTCTGGAAGATTGAACGTCTCTGTCGACTCGTCCTCTAAATTGAATCGAACACCTTCGAAAGAACCGTCTGTCTGCCGGACGTAAGCCAACTGCCCATCATCCGCTCCAACCGTGACTACTTGTTCTGCCTCAACAAGTGGCTCAAATGAATCCCCGGAATCATTCGAAACGAGGATGCCAGACGGACCGTACAAGAAGACGCGCTCCGCATCCGTCGCATCGGCGACAATCCCTGCTACTTGTCCTCCTTCGATCCCTTTCACCTGCATCGGTTCAAATGACTTCCCTCCATCTGTCGAGCGATGGAAACCTGTCTCGAGTTGGGACGTCGCCTCCTCTAAATAGACGTACAACGTTTCTGTCGCATATCCGGCGCTCATATAATGGAAATCCGCTTCTCCTTCGAGTGACCGTACTTCTAACATCGTACCGTGGTCTTTCCCGTAGATGACACCGAGCGGGTTTTTATAGTCCGTTCGGCGATCCGGGTGACCACTTGCATAAAACCCGTCCTCGACGAGTTCAAAGCCCATATAGTCATGGCGATTCGTCGGAAGTGTATACCAGCCATCTTCTCGATACTCCATCAATCCGGCATGCGTTGCAATGACCGGACGGTTGTCGTCTTGCCAAAATCCAGCCCCATGGATGTGGGACACCATCTCATCCGTTCCCACGCGTTGCCACTCGTCTTTTGTAGTTGTCGTCATACTCTCTGATTGATTAGTGTCTGACGATTCTTCCTTTGCACCACAAGCCGATAAAAGCAGTGGCGTCAGTAAAAGTGATAGCATCAACGTTCGTTTCATCTCGATCCCTCCATCTATAGCATCCCATCTAGCATACGTGCTAAAGATGAAAAACTTGTTAAATCTTCAAAAGTCGGGCGTTGATGGCGACGATGACCGTGCTCAAGCTCATCAAAACAGCACCGATGGCTGGTGACAGAATGATTCCGACCGGAGCCAGCACCCCTGCAGCGAGCGGGATGGCGACGATGTTATATCCTGCGGCCCACCATAGATTTTGAATCATTTTCCGATATGTGTTTTGTGATAGCTCTAGAATGGATAGCACATCTTTCGGGTTACTGCGGACGAGGACGATGTCTGCCGTCTCGACGGCAACGTCCGTCCCACTTCCGATGGCGATGCCGACATCGGCTTGCGCAAGTGCCGGAGCATCATTGATTCCATCTCCGACCATCGCCACTTTACTACCATCTTTTTGAACATCCCTTACTTGGTTCGCCTTGTCGTCCGGTAACACTTCGGCATACACGTCGTCGATTCCGAGCTGACCCGCGACCCAATGCGCAACTTTTTCATTGTCCCCCGTCAACATGATGGAACGAACACCTTTTTCACGAAGCGCCTCGACGGTCTCTTTCGCCTCTTCCCGTACTAAATCGGCCATCGCAATCATGCCGACCCATTCTCCGTCTTTCAAAACAAAGACGACGGTCTTCCCTTCCTCGGAGAGTCGACGGAACGTCTCCTCATCGATTTGAATATGCTGATCATGGATATGACGGGGACTGACGACTTGAATATGCGAACCATCGACCGTCCCCTCTAATCCGACACCTGTCATCGACCCGAAGTTGTCGACAGCCAACAATTTCAACTCTCGTTTTTCGGCTTCTCGCAAAATCCCTTGTGCGAGCGGGTGTTGCGACTCCCGTTCGACAGCCCCTGCTAACCGAAGTACATCTTCATCCGTGTAAGATGCGCTCGCTTGTACGTCCGTGACGCCGAAATTTCCTTCCGTCAACGTTCCGGTCTTATCAAAGATGACGGCATCGAGTCGACGTGCTTCCTCAAACTGAGTCCGATTACGGATGAGGAGACCTTGTTTCGCCGATAACGCTGTCGAGACGGCAACGACGAGCGGTGTCGCCAGTCCGAGTGCGTGTGGACACGAGATGACCATGACCGTCACCATCCGTTCGACCGCTGTCCCGACCGAGTATCCGAGCATAAACCAGATCGTGAACGTGATGACCCCCGCCGCAATTGCGATATAGAACAAATATTTCGCTGCACGGTTCGCCAAGTTTTGAGCCCGTGACTTCGATTTTTGGGCCTCGCTCACCAATTCGATCACTTTTGATAAGTACGTGCTTTCTCCCGTACCAATCGTTTCAATCGTCAAACTGCCCTCTTGGTTGATGGAACCGGCAATGACATCTTCGCCTTCTGTCTTTTCGACCGGGACCGATTCGCCGGTCAACATCGACTCATCGATGGTCGTCCGTCCTTTCACGATTTTCCCGTCCACGGGAACTTGCTCCCCCGGTTTGACGAGAATCCGGTCTCCTTCCTTTAGTTCAGAGATGGGGACGTCTTCTGTGTCTTCCCCATTGATGCGATGCGCCTCGTTCGGCAGGAGTTGCACGAGTTGTTCCAGCGCATTCGACGCACCCATGACAGAGCGCATCTCAATCCAGTGACCGAGTAACATGATCACAATGAGTGAAGCGAGTTCCCAAAAGAAGTCATGCCCACTTCCATATCCGAAAACGACAGCCGCACTATAAAAGTAAGCGACGCTGATCGCCAAGCCAATGAGCATCATCATGCCTGGACTACGATCCCGCAGCTCCTCCACACTCCCTTTCAAGAACGGCCATCCACCGTATACGTACACAATCGTTGACAACACAAACAAGATTGTTTTTTCAAACGGGAAATCAAGTTCAAACCGAAGCCATTCTTGAATCATGTCCGACAACAACAAAATCGGAATCATCAGACCGAGCGATACGAAAAAACGTCGTTTGAAATCGTCAATCATATGCTCATGTCCGTGTCCGCCATGATGAGAATCGTGACTTTCCTCATGGTGTTCATGGTGCTCATGTTCCATCATAATATCCTCTCCTTTACACGAGTTGTATACCCCTGTGCGGTATCAGGATAAACGGATTTTGACTTTCATGTTTCTTTCACATTTAGGTGGTAAAACAGAGTAAGGACTGATCACAAAAGGAGTGTTACATTATGAAATCAAAAGGAATGTGGTTCCTCTTGATCGGGATATTGATTGGAATCATTCTCGTTCTACTGTTCGTCTTATTCAATGGAAGATGGAACATGAACAATATGAATCATATGTGGGGAGACAATTCGGCGTTTGAACAGATGGATGATCACATGATGGGGAATGGTAATAGCGGGCCGATGGGACACGGAACTACCCAAGAACTCGAGGCATCTGACGAACCGGAACAACCACTTCCGATTCCAACGCCATTAAAGCCAGATCGCGTCACGAAGAGTGCCATCTATTATACGGTAGTAGCGGATGAAGGAACGTCACGCTTTTTTCAAGATGGAAAATCGACAGAAACGCTCGGATATAACGGCGACTTACTCGGACCGATGCTTGAGTTGCCGAAAGGAAAGACGGTCGTGATTGATACAATCAACCGATTGGACGAACCGACAACGTTCCACTGGCACGGTCTTGTCATCCCTGCTGAAATGGACGGGGGGCCACATCAAGCGGTGCCTGCGGGTGAACGTGCACAAGTTCGACTCGACATCGACCAAGAGCCTAGCACGCTTTGGTTTCACCCCCATCCGATGGGATCGACAGCCGAACAAGTTTACAAGGGACTCGCTGGTCTCCTCTATGTGACCGACGATGCACAAAGCGGCCTTCCAAACGAATACGGGGTCGACGATATCCCGCTCATCGTACAAGACCGATTGTTTACTAAAAACGGGGAATTGGATTACGATGCCCACATGAATGTCGACGGAACAACCGGGGATACGATTCTTGCGAACGGAGCCGTCAATACCACGTTCGATGTTCAGACTGAGACGCTCCGAGTGAGACTTGTCAACGGTTCGAACGCGCGTGATTTTGACTTTACCCTATCGAACGGAGAGATGATGACGCAAATCGCAACAGATGGCGGTCTATTGGAACGCCCAGTACCGATGAAGACCGTCTCGTTGACGCCAGGCGAACGGGCCGAGGTGCTGATTGATTTCTCACAAGTAAAAGATAACGTTGCTTTAGAAGCGAATGGGGTCCCGTTCACTACGTTTCGTATTGGTGAACTCGACAAGACGTCCATCGACATGCCGACGAGCGAAACAATCGAGCTCTCTACAGATGAGAAGACCGACCGCCGACTCACGCTGTTCGGGATGGGCAATATGGTATCCATCAACGGAAAGACATATGACCCGGACCGTACCGATATCGAAGCGAAACGCGGAGACACCGAAGTGTGGGAGATTGAAAACAAACCGGATATGATGGGTGGGATGACGCACCCCTTCCATATTCATGGTGTCCAATTCCGAATCATCAGTCGAGATGGTAACCCGCCAGCCGACCATGAGAAAGGTTGGAAAGACACGGTGGCCGTTTCTCCAGATGAGCGAGTGAAGATTGAACTTACCTTCACTGAAACCGGCACGTTCATGTACCATTGTCACATCCTCGAACATGAAGAGAACGGAATGATGGGACAACTGAAAGTCACGGACTAAAGCCGACCTCTCCGCTTGCTATGCGGAGAGGTTTTCGTATCGTCTCGTCGATCCATCCCAATTTTGGTACGTTTCTGTTAGGACTATTGCCTGTATAGGGATTCTTCCTCAAATGTCGTATACTTGTTGTGAATGAATGTACAAATGATTGCGAGGAGGTAAGTGGATGCGCCGATTTCGTAGGGTTAGGCAAAAGCGATCCGCTCGTCAAAAACAGGACCGTCAAACGTTCTCCATCGCTTCGATTGTGGAAGAAGTACAAGATGCGATGTGTTATATCGATTTCTCGAAACACCGTCTCTATACGAATCATCTCCTTCGTCACTGGTGTCCATCCATGACGACCCAATCCTTCCCCACGACGGAAGCATTGACGCGTTTTCTCTATACGACGTTTGAAGCGCATGGCGCAGATATATCCCAAGTCACTCACTTGATTCAAGAATTGCTGGAGTGCGAGACAGAGAAATGGCCAAGTATGACATCGCGTCGTCTTCAGTTCGACGACCGAACGCTCCACCTTATCTTCAACTTCACTCGGACACCTCGGGGCGTCTTCATCATGTGGCGGGACCAAACGGAAGCCGTTCGGTTTGAAGAACGAAAAGATGCTTTCCTTGCTGAGCTGTCCCACGACTTCCGTACTCCTTTGACCGCCATCCATGGCTATACCGAATTATTGATGGCGCGACATGAAGGTTCTGAGAAGTCGTATCATATGCTAGAGCAAGTGATACAAGAATCGGAGCGGCTCGAGCGACTCGTCGATAACTTTCTCGATTATCAAAAAGAGAGTTATACGGCCGAACAATTGACCGTGACGACATTCGCACTCCGTCCGCTATTAGAAGATGTCATGTCGGGTTATCAAACGACCTCGCCGCTTCATACGGTTACGTTTGAAACGAATGACGTCTGGATTCAAGCCGACGAAGAAAAGTTACGGCAATTGCTCCATAACTTGATTGGCAATGCCATCAAATATTCTCCAGATGGGGGCACGGTCCATACACAAGTCGAGGAATGTGGCGATACGGTCGTCTTGTCCGTATCAGACACCGGCATTGGAATTCCGGCTGATGCGCTCCCATATGTCTTTGATGAATACTATCGTGTAGACTCAGCCGCCCACCAATCGATCAAAGGTACGGGGCTCGGTCTGCGAATCTGTAAACGAATCGCAGAAGCCCATGGTTGGGGCATCCATGCGGATTCCGTTTACGGTGAGGGTACGACCTTCACAATCGAGCTTCATACCCGAACGAGTTGTCCTTTGCCACAAACCTCCTTTCCATTGACGTCTGACTGATTCGATCAGTCGGATGTTTTTCATTTCGTGATGTAAAGCGATTCAATTTTGGGAATAGAGAAGTGATGAAGAGAGGAGGAAATGAAGATGAAACAACGTGGATACTTATCCATCCCGGTCGCCATCGTGTTCGCCGTCGTCTTTGGTCTGACCCTCGATAACTGGTGGCTCGGAATCGGTATCGGGATTGCCATGTTTTTTGCATTTCGGGGAACGAAGAAAAAAGCGTGAAGATGAGATGAATTTTTACACATCTCCGATTGACATTATTTTGAAGACTGCTACGGTTAATGTATAGTCTATCGAAAAGGTCGTGAAGGAATGACGCTCACCGTCTTGTTACTGAACGCCTGTGTTGCGTTCACCGGATTTTACATCATCTCGAAGATTTATCATTCTACGCTATTCCACTCACATTTTTTCCGTAGCTTAATCATCGGTCTGTTGGCCGGTGCGCTCGGTCTCTTTTTAATGTACAACGCCGTCGAGGCCAACGATACGGTGCGTGTGGATTTACGTCATCTACCGCTCGTCTTACTCGCGTTTTACGGCGCTCGGATGCCACTGTTTATTGCGACACTCGTCATTGCGAGTACGCGCTTTTTGTTCGGGATGACGGAACAAGCTTTTATCGCCTTCGTCGCGACATTCGTGGTCAGTATCGGGATGCTCTGGATTCATCGGTTGCTTCGGGAGCGACTGTTCTTACAAAGCATCTTTTTAAACGTCTGGGCGCTATTCGTCATCTCAATTGCCGTCTACATCAACATGGGATGGAGTACGGCGTATGTGTCCCTCGTCTTGACCATTTGGATGGTCGGCATGCTCGTCGGTCTGCTCTCGAGTATCCTCACCATCGATTTAGAACAGACGACCCGGCGTGCGATCGAATATAAACAGTCATCAGAGCGAGACCACTTGACCGGTCTCTATAATCGACGTGTATGGGATCGGTACACAGCTTCCATCGCGCAAGAGAATCGGACGTACAATGTTCTCGCGCTCGATATCGACCACTTCAAACAGGTGAACGATACATATGGGCACGGAAACGGCGATCTCGTGTTACAACAGTTCGCCGACATTTTGAAAGTAGAGACGCGTGCACACGACACCGTCGCTCGTATCGGTGGAGAAGAGTTCGTCATTTTGATGTACGATTTGACGCCAGAAAAAGTGGATAAAGTGGCGAACCGGATTCGGGAACGGATTGCTGCTGAAACGTTCTACTTGAACGACTTCTCACCGATTCACATCACGACGTCCGTCGGGGTTGCCCACGGTACATCCCTTCCAATCAAACGGATGGTCGACCTCGCCGATTCGGCGCTCTATCAAGCCAAAAGTGAGGGGCGTAACCAAGTCGTCATCTCAACCTATGAATCACCTGAACCGATCATGACATGAACGAACCCCGCTCCTTGACGGAGCGGGGTTTTGTCTTGGTTATCTCGTAAATCGTTCGACTTCATCCGTCATGATGGCCGCCACCGGAATCGGAGGCAGCTCTGTCACATCGTTAATCGTGTAGAGTCTTGTCTCGAGGGACGTCCGTTGCATGCCTTCCCACGCTTTCGTACCGATAAAATCGGCCTGTGCGTGAATCGCCTCGGCCTGAATCGTTTCAGCAAACGACACGGTGTCCGATTCTCCCGTGAGCGTCAAGACAGCAAGGCGTGCGGTCGGCGCCTCATCCCGCATCCGGACGAGCGTCTCGCGATTAAACGAAGAGAAGACGACCCGGTCAGTCAGTTGGAACTCGTCAACGGCGAGCCAGGCAAGTCGTTCGATGCCTGGATACGCGTATTGGTCCGTCTTCAATTCAATGTTAAGCGTAACGTCACTTCGTTCAATCAAGCCGAGCACTTCTTCTAACGTCGGAATCCGTTCATATCCGTCAATTTTTAATTGACGCAGTTCTTGAAGCGTCATGTCTTTCACCCATCCTGCCCCATCTGTCGTCCGATCGACGGTCTCGTCATGGATGACGACGAGCCGACCGTCTTTTGATAGTTGAACATCCAGCTCGATGCCATCCACATGAGGGAGGGCCGCTTCGAACGCGGACAACGTATTTTCCGGGTAATTGGCGCTATATCCACGATGTGCGTAAATCAACATATCACTGCCCCAAGGTGGAAGTCGTCTCGTCAGCCGCGCGCTTCAATGCGTCCTCGACCGACACGCCTTGATACAGGCTCTCCATCGCGTTGACGACACTCTGACGTGATTGTGGGAATGTCGAGATGAGCGCTCCTTGTGTCGCCGGTGAAGGTTTCGTCTCACTCAATTGGTCGACCGTCACTTTGAGCTGTGGATATGTCGCCCACATTTCTTCGACGATCGGTTCATTGTATGCTTCAGGGGTGATGGCAAAGTAGCCTGTGTCGACATGCCACTGTGCTTGCGCCTCTGTTGATGACACGTACTTCATGAACTCCCACGCGCCTTCTTTCGTTTCTTCGGCGATGCCGTCACCCATCCAGAGTGAGGCTCCCCCGATGACGACACCTTGACGATCTGCTTCGTTCGGTACAGGCAAGTAAGAGGCACCGATTTCAAAATCCGCGTTGTCCGCAACGGTACGAATACCGGCTGACGAGTCCAAGTACATTGCGACTTTTCCAGATTGGAACGCCGCACGCATGTCATCCCAGTTTTGACCGACGTTCAGGAACGTCTTCTCATCGTACATGTCTTTGATCAAGTTGAAGGCGTTCTGCCCTTCTTCTCCATCGAATACGGCTTTCGTCGGATTACCACTTCGTCCGTTGTCATGATCGACGTATAGCCCACCTTGCGCAGCGACGAGCTGTTCGAAGAACCAGCCATAGTTGAGCATCGTGAATCCAGTCTGGTCGTCCGTCGTCAATTTCTTCGCTGCCTCTTTCAACTCGTCATACGTGCGCGGCGCCTTCTCTGGGTCGAGTCCCGCCTCTTTGAACGCATCTTTGTTGTAGATGAGGACTGGTGTCGAGGAGTTGAACGGCATCGAGTATTGTTTGCCGTCCACTTGGTAATAGCTCAAGATATTCTCTTCCCATACGCTCGTGTCAAAGTCCTCTTTGTCGATGAACTCTTGGACCGGCGTGATTTTATTTGAGTCAATCATGTATTTCGTCCCGACCTCGAACGTCTGCATGATGGCAGGCGCATCTTCCGAACCGGCGACCGCGTTAAATTTCGTCAGCGCTTCCTCATACGTTCCTTGGAAGATCGGCTTCACTTCATAATCGTCTTGCGACGCGTTGAACGCATCGACCTGCGTGTTGAGCGCCGTCTCCAAATCCCCGCTCATCGCGTGCCAAAAGACGACCTCTGTCTTTCCGTCTTCCGTCGTTGCCGCGACTGGTGCCGCTTCTTCACTGCCACATGCCCCGAGTAATAATACCGAACTTGCCAACCCTGCGAATAATCCAAACTTTTTCATTTGTCATGTCCCCCTATTATTTGATTGCGCCTTGCGTCAATCCTTCTTGTAGATGTTTTTGCCCTGCGAATAACAATAAAAGTGTCGGAATGATAATCAAGACAACGGCCGCCATCACGACGCCCCAGTCCGAAGCGACCTCGTTCGACTGCATCTGTTTAATCCCGATTTGGACCGTCCGCGCCTGTTCCGTATTCGTCACGAGAAGCGGCCATAAGTACATATTCCAAGTCGTCAAAAAGCTATATACCGACAACGTGACGAGCGGTGTCTTCGAGACCGGCATCACAACGTTCCAGAAGAAGCGGAACCGGCTGATCCCGGCGATTTGCGACGCCTCATACATTTCATATGGAATCGTCTTGAACTGTTGTCGGAGTAGAAACGTCCCGAACGCGAGTGCGAAGAACGGCACCGATAGTCCCCAGACGGTGTTGAGCCAGCCGAGCGACTGGATCGTCAAAAAGTTCGGCACCATCGTCGCTTCCCATGGCACCATCATCGTCGCGAGGAAGAGCATAAAGATGAGCGCTTTTCCTTTGAAGTCGATGAAGACGAACGCGAAGGCCGCAAGACTCGACAAGACGACCTGTCCGATCATGACGAGGAGTGCGACAATCAAACTGTTTACTAAGTATGTCATCATCGGGATTCGTTCGAACGCGGCCACATAATTCTCAAAGGATGGGTCGCGTGGGAGCAAATGCCCTTGGAGCACTTCCTTTCCGTCCATCAGACTGATCGAGAACGCATACGCGATCGGAAACAGCATAACGACGGCGCTCAAGACGAGAAGCACATACACGCCTACATTCCGTAATCTCATTGGTAATGCACCTTCCTTTCGACCAGTTTAAACTGAAGCCATGTCAACAGAAGGACGGCGATGAATAAGAGCACCGCTTGTGCACTGGCACTTCCGACGTTGTAGTTGATGAACGCGTCTTTATAGATGGCATAGACGATGACGTTCGTCGCATTCGTCGGTCCGCCTTTCGTCAACAAGTCAATCTGCCCGAACGTCTGGAAGGCGTTGATGAGCGAGATGATGCCGACGAAGAAGAGCGTCGGGGACAACATCGGGATCGTGATGGCACGAAGTTGCGTCCAGTAACTCGTCCCCGCGATGTCCGCACTCTCGTATAGCGTCCGGTCGATGTTTTGCAGACCGCCGAGGAGAATCAAAAACGTGAAGCCGATATTCATCCAGACGGTCGCAATCGACACAGAAAGAAGCGCATATTGTGGGTCGAGGAGCCACTGTACGCCGCTCGCACCAATTGCCTCGAGGAAGCGGTTGAAAATCCCGATTGACGGGTTGTACATGAACATCCAGATGACCGATGACGCAGCGACACTCATCCCCATCGTCGCCGAGAACGCCGTACGGAAGAGGCCGATGCCTTTCAATTTCTCGTTGGCGAGTAATGCGAGACCGAGTGCGATGAGAATCGTGAGCGGAACGGTCAACAGGACGAATCCCACCGTCGCTTGGATGCTTTGCCAAAACGCTGCGCTCGTGAACAGGTTGCTGTAATGACCGATGCCGACAAATTCAAGTGGTGTTCCTTGTGTATCCGTCCGAAAGAAGCTTAAATACATCGTCCGGAGGAGCGGATAGACGAGAAAGACACCAAACAAGATGATCGACGGGGACAAGTACAACAGTCCACTCGCCGCGTCCGACAGTCTCGCACGGACTTTCTCCCTCGGTAAGGCGACCGTCATTGGAACACCTCCAACGCCTCAAACAGTTTCGGGTGCTTCGGCTCGATGCGTTGTCCATCCGCATCGAATAGCGACATCTGTTTCGGTTCCACGTAACACGCCACTTTTTCGCCGACGTTGAGTGGCCATTGTCCCGGCCACTTGGCTAGCCATTCATTCCCACCGACATCGAATGCGAGAATCGTCTCGGTCCCGAGGACTTCGATGTTCTTCAATTCCGCATAAAACGTCACGTCCTCATTTGCCGGTTTGATTTGCTCCGGACGGACGCCAAGTGTTGCCGCTGAAACGTCTGTCATCGCGTTCGGATGAAACATGCGTCCGTCCGACGCCATCCATCCTTTTTCTTGTCGTGTGACTTCGGCTAAGTTCATCGGAGGCGACCCGATGAATGAGGCGACGAACGTGTTCGCCGGCTTGTTGTATAGGTCGAGCGGCTTCCCGACTTGTTGTACTTCCCCTTCATTGAGAAGCATGATGCGGTCCGCCATCGTCATCGCCTCGATCTGGTCATGTGTGACGTAAATCATCGTCAGCCCGAGTTTTCGCTGCAACTGACGAATCTCCGAGCGCATCTTCGCCCGTAGTTTCGCGTCTAAGTTCGAGAGCGGCTCATCCATGAGGCAAATCGGTGCCTCGGTCACGATAGCGCGTGCCAAGGCGACGCGTTGTCTTTGACCACCTGACAGCTCACGCGGCTTCCGTTTCAAATAATCGGTAAGTCCGAGCGTGTCGGCCGCCATGAGGCAACGCTCTCGCTGCTCCAATTTCGTCAGTCCTTTCGTATGTAATCCGAACGTGATATTTTTCTCGACCGTCATATGTGGATAGAGCGCATAGTTTTGGAAGACCATCGATAAGTGACGCTCGCTCGGTTTCATCCCGTTTGCCGCCACCCCGTCGATGCGAAGCGTTCCGCTCGTGATCGATTCGAGCCCAGCGATCATACGAAGCATCGTACTCTTGCCACACCCGGACGGTCCGACGAGCGCGAAGAATTCTCCCGCTTCAATCGTCACGTCGATGCCCCGAATGACTTCCGTCTCCCCGAATGATTTCGTCAGTTGTTGTAGTTGAATCGTTTTCATGCCATTTCCTCCTTCTGACTTTGGACTTTCCAAAGTCGTTCATCCCCGGTCGATACCGCGAATGCCCCATGATCGAGGGCGCGATGCACATCAATCGGTTGCCGAATCATGCCACCCGTCACGATTGGGAAAGAAACGTCCCGGGAAATCTTTTCGACGACACTCGGAATCAATCCGGGCATGAGTTCGATCGCGTCCGGTTGCTGGGCCTCTGCGAGTTTAAGGCCGCTCGTGACCGCGTCTGAGTCGACGAGGAACAGGCGTTGGACAGTCAAGAGCCCTGCCCGTTTCGCGTGCTGTAGTACCGATGCCTTCGTCGTGACAATCCCGTCTGCTCCTACACGTTTGGCGAGATAGTCGATGCCATCCCGGTCGAGACTGATCCCGTTGATTCGCTCGGCGTGGAGGAAGACCGTTCGGTTCTCTCGTTTCAAATGCGCCACATAGCGGTCGAGCGTGCTGAGCGTCCCCATCATGAGGAACGTCGTCGTCACATCTGTCTGCAAAAACGCTTCGATTTGTTTTGGACTCTTGATCGAGGCAATCATCCGTTCCTGCCCGATTCGTGCAATCGCTTCATTCACTTGAATCATCCTTTCTTGAAAAAAAGGACCAACAGAAACGACACGTCATGGACGTACGGGCTTCTGTTGGTCTCTCAAAGGTTCTACCGGTAATTATTCACTTGGAGTGAGGGGTCTCACAGCTCCTATCGTAGCGGACGATTGTAAAGCTACGATAAAGGAATCGCTAAGTTTCATGAAGAGAACGTAAAAAAACCGATTCACGGGGAATCGGTCAACGTCTGTTCGGCTTTCGCTAAAATGTCTGCTTTCACGTCATCGTCCCGCCCTTGCCAATTGCGGACCATCATCTTCATCCGCTGATTTTTCGAGAAGCGTTCCTCGTGACGATCGATGAACCGCCAGTAGAGGGCGTTGAACGGACAAGCATCCTCTTCGGTCGTGTGTTTCGGGTTATATGGGCACTCTCGACAATAGTCACTCATCCGGTCGATATATTTTCCGGAGGCGACATACGGTTTCGTGGCGAGCTTCCCACCATCCGCATGGAGCGCCATCCCGAGCACGTTCGGCAAGACGACCCAATCGTAAGCGTCGATATACATCTCGTTGAACCAGTCGCTCGTCTGTTTTGGATTGATTTCAAACAGCGTCGCATAATTTCCAAGCACCATCAGTCGCTGGATGTGATGGTTGTGCCCATGCGCCACGACCGGTTTCAGACTTTGATGCAGGCAGTTCAAATCCGTCTTCGCGTCCCAGAAGAAGGATGGTAAGTCGCGCTCGTGCTTGAACGTGTTCACCTCTTCATACCCCGGCATGACAGCGAGATAGACGGCGCGCATATATTCCCGCCATCCGAGAATTTGACGGACGAATCCTTCGATCGATGACAAGGGGGCATCCGCCTGACACGCCGCCTCGACCACTTCATGTGGCGTCAACAGACCGATGTTGATGGCAGCCGACAACAGACTGTGTGACATCTCAGGTTCATCCGTCATCATCGCATCTTGATACGGACCGAACGTCTCGAGTCGTTCTTCCACGAATCGCTTGAGCGCACGTCTCGCCTCGGTGTGTGTGACTGGCCAGTGAAACGGAGTCACCTCCCCTGGGTGGTCTGAGAACGTCGACTCGACCTTTTCGATGACGTCTTTCGTGATGGCATCCGGTCGAAAATGAATGGCGGACGGGAACGATAATCCTTTTTTCGGTGGCTTTCGATTCTCCGCATCAAACGACCATTTCCCTCCGCGCGGCTTCCCGTCTTCGAGCAAGACATCGAACCGCTTCCGCATCTGGCGATAAAACCGGTCCATCCGCCACGGCTCGCTTCCAAGAGAGTCTACCGCTTCTTCTTTCGATAAGTAGAAGAGCGGAACATCCGTATGTTCGACAAGCTTATGTTTTTTGCCGAACTGTTTCAGCCTTTTAGCCATCGGTTCATCCGTGACGGCGGTGACATGAATCTCGTCCGGTTGATACTGTTTAAAATGTTCATCCCAAGCGTCTTGAAACGAATCCGCCTCCTGATAATCGACGGTATACCCTTTGTCGCGCAACTCTTCGGCAAAGTGTCGCATCGCCGAGAAAACGAGGACGAGCTTTTGTTTATGATACGGACGCCACGTCGCGCGAGACGTCGCCTCAATCATGACGATGACGTCATCTTCTTTCATCTGCTTCAACATCTCGAGTTCGTGCGAGAGTTGATTGCCAAGTATCCAAAATGAACGCATGTTGTTGACTCCTTTGTCTCGTCAATGTGCTACAATCGAGCTACTTTCAAAGTGAGGTGACAGTATGCTCCCACAAGTGTTCAAAAACTGGGTGGACAGTCAGTATGAAAACCCACGCGGTCCCGTCGGAAAATATATCGGGGAAAAGATGGTGCGCCAACATCGCATCGAAGTCGAATGGACAATCAATCAATTACAAATGCATCCAAACGCGACCGTGCTTGAGCTTGGATGTGGGGCGGGTGATGCGCTAGCGACCATCCTTCAACAGCGTGAAGATGTGACCGTGATCGGTCTCGACCGTTCGAAGACCGTTCTTGCTTCTGCCGAGAAACGTAACGCCACGTCGATTCGAACTGGACGAGCTCACCTGATTCAAGGAGACGTGCATCAGCTCAAGATCGACGACACATCCATTGATCATGTGTTCAGCGTTCATACGCTGTATTTTTGGGAAGATGTGGCGACCGTCCTATCTGAAATCAAGCGCGTCTTGAAACCGAACGGCACGTTTGTGATTACCTATTGCGATGGGAAAGGCGATATGCAGTGGAACGGGATTACTGACTTGATCAATGAACAATTCATCCCTGAGGCGACGAAGCTCGGCTTTCAGGAAGTGTCCGTGCGGCGCGGTCCTAACTCCCGTGACTATCGTACGGTCGCGGTGATCGGGGGCAAACCGAATGCTTAATCAGTACCCATTTTTTAGTCACAAAAGACGTCCCGCTCTTTATTCATCATAAAGAACAGGACGTCATTTGTGTGCGTTGAATCGGTCGTCGATTTGTAATGACCTTAGTCGACGATTCCTGCTGCTGTAAAATCATATCGAACTCTCGTACCCGCCGTACCCGATATCGCTCCTTTTAAAGAAGCGATATCGGTAATGACCGCTTCACGTTCAGAGTCGTCTTGAATAAATTGAAGAGCCGCTTCTACCTTCGGCAACATACTCCCTGCCATAAAATGATTCTCTTCAATCAACTGTTCAAGTCTTGAAGTGGTCACTTCTTCTAATTTTTCCTCGTTAGGTTGGTTGAAGTGAAGACATACGTTAGGCACACCCGTTACAATCATAAGATGTGTCGCTTGGATTGATTGGGCCAACTGAGCTGCCGCAAAATCTTTATCGATGACAGCGTCCACTCCATGTAGCGTGTATTGCTCTCGAACGACAGGAACTCCACCACCGCCAGCGGCAATGACAAGATGACCGGCACGTAGCAAATCTTGAATGACTGGGGCTTCTACGATTTGAATTGGTTTTGGACTTGCTACAACTTTTCGATATCCTCTCCCTGCATCTTCAACCATCATCTCACCTTGAGCTCGCATATGCGAGGCTTCCATTTCCATATAGAAAGGACCAATTGGTTTGGTTGGTTCGGTAAATGCTCGATCTGAAGCATTGACCTCTGACTGGGTGATCATCGTGACGACTTGACGCTCCATTCCACGACGAGATAACTCATTTCTCAGTAACTGTTGGAACCAGTAACCAATCATCCCTTGAGTCATGGCTCCACATGTCCCTAAGTCCATCGCCGGTGTTTTTTCCGAGTCTGCGATTTGTTGTTGAATCAGTATTGCACCGATTTGTGGTCCATTCCCATGACTCAAAACAACTTCATGTCCTTCTTCGATTAAATCAGCAATGTGACGTACCGTTTCAGTAATCGCTTCGCGTTGAGCGGTCGCAGAGCCATCATCTGTTAAAATGGCATTTCCGCCAAGGGCAATCACAATTCGTTTTTTCATCTAACCATGTCCTCCATTTCATGTGTCAATGCTAAATAGATTCCCAATGCCGTATCTTGGCCTGATGAGCTACCAAACTCAATCAGTCGTTCCCAGTCGCTCTGCCAGTCAGAAGGTGATTGTGTTAAAAGTGCCGTGATCAGTCGGTTCAGTTCGTTCGTGTATTCCCCCCGTAATGCTGCTTCATAATAAGCGACTGAACTTCGGGTCGTTCGATATTTGGCGCTTGATACATAATCCACCTGCCATCCCATCGGTCGCCCTAACACTTCACATGCTGCCATATAGCCAACGATTACATCGTCACCACTCGGGGTTAACCCTTTTCCGTAACCGATCAATTGCTTCCCTTTTTCCTGACCAATGTTCGACAAATAATCATATAACGGCTGTTCTTTTTCTCGATAAGCTCGACTCCAATCGTGTCCAAGTTTCTTTAGAGATTGATTCATCTCTTCGATATTTCTTGTGAGTTGAACAGGATTAGGCTTAATTCGCTCTACTTTCATTCTCATCACTTGATTCGGGTAAACTGTCACACCAGTCGAAATATGATGGATGGTCGCTCCCGTCCCAACTAGTAAACAATCGCCTACTCTCCATTTCAATTGATCCACCGTCTTCATATGAATACCAAATGGCGCGTAACCATTCTTTGTCGTTCCAATATAGAGCAGGTTTGCGCCTGCCCGAACATTGTAGCCAGTTTGAAAAACGGCTTCGACTTGAAGAGGATGGAATGCATCATGAAGGAGAGAGGCAGCATACGAGCTGTATACCGCCCCAATTTGAATCATGCGTGCTGAACCAATCCTAGTTTTTCAGCATATGCTTCAAGCGCCTTTTCGAAGCAAGCGAGCGGCGCTCGCACGGTACCTGCACCAACTTGTCCGATTCCTGGTTTTTTATGCGCAATGCCTGTATTGATGATTGGTGTGATTCCAGTTTCCACAACTTTTCGAATATCGATTCCTACGCAAGATCCTTGGAAGTCCCAAGATGGAATGCTTAAGTTTGAATTGTGCCGATCGCAAATTTCAATCATCTCTTCACTAATTGATTGAGCCTCACTTGCGCCTGCACGACCTAAGAAACGAGTGACACCTGGCGCGGCTACCATCGCCATTCCCCCGACACCATACGTTTCGGTAATCGCACTATCTCCGATATCTGGGTTGGCATCGTCTTGGCTATATCCTGTAAAGAAGAGACCTTCTGGTGTATTCACCGGAGCTGTAAACCACTCGTCCCCCATCCCACTGATGCGAATACCGAACTCTTTTCCATTTCGCGTCATCGCCGTCACAATCGTGCCTTCCTCATGCTGACGCGCCTCATCTAGCACGGCTTTACATGTCGCCATCATCACGTTCAAGAAAAATTGATCGGTGTCCGCGAGGAACTGTAAAACATCTCGCCGCTCCGTATCATCAATATCTGCAAGCATTAAATAAGGCGCTAACTCTTTCAATAAGAGAACAGAAGCTGCAATATTCCGTTGATGGAACTCATCACCCATCGTGATCGCTTTTGAGATGATGACGTTTAAATTAACACCTTCACCTGTTTCTTTTAACGTTTTTGAAAGAACTGGACCGAGTACGTCTTTCATCCAGTGTAAACGTGAAATGACCTCAGCATCGTTCGCACCAAAACGCATCACTTTACCGATTCCTTCATTCATCGTGCAATACGCTTTGGCGCTACCATTACGGTTTTCAACGACGAGCACCGGCATGTGTCCCGATGTAATCCCCCCCATCGGACCGACAGCATTGACATGATGGCAAGGGGTAAATGTCACTTCACCACGCTCGAGCATCTGTTCCGCTTCCTCATAATCGTCTGTCCATTGTTCGAATATGACTGCCCCGATCGCTGCACCTTTCATTGGTCCCGTCATCTCGTGATAGGCAATCGGTGGACCGGCGTGTAACAGTACTTTATCTTTTAAAATCGGAATGACCGTGTGGGCCGGAACGACATCCGTCAAAAATGGCTGTCCATTCAGAATGGTTTGTACGACTTTTTCATTTGCTTCTTGAATCATAGCTCCGATACTCATTTGTTTTCCTCCTCAAGACATGAGCGCGAGTAAGCGCTGAAGATGTGGTTTTCCGCCTGCAGTCGGTTGCCAGTTGTATTGCACACTTTGTCCTCCCTCATTCGTTACTGCGTCTGCGAATGAGCGAAGTCCTAAGTTAATCACTTTAGGTGCACATAATAATTGTTGAATGGCGTCCGACGACTCTACTTGGGGTGTGTTCCGTTCAACCGACGGCATTGTTTTCTCCTCGAATTTTGGTACAGGTTGTCCAATCATATGAAGGGCATATTCAACAGCTGCGACATTACTCTCGGCGACGAAGATACCCGCTGATTCAAAAAGTTGTTTTTGAGCACTATAACGTTGTGGATCTTGCTCGGTACCACATACGTTGACGATGACATGAACGTTTGGTCGTGACGTCTGTAGTGCTTGTAACGTCGGAAGCAATGCGCCAGCCATGTTTTCATGAGAACCGTATCCGAGAACATTATCTAATAGCAGTACAATCGAGTCGTCCGTATCACAGTAACGATTAATAAAATCAATACGTGTCGACGGATCAATCATCGGGTGCGGTTTACCCTGGGTATAGACGTCATCACCTAAATCGATGACGACATTTCCTTCATAATCGAATGAGAATCCGTCACGATGTTCTCTGTCTGCCTCTACACCAAACGAGAGCGCAAGCAAATCGGCAGTTTCCGCAGCTAACGTTCCGCCCGAGAACAATCCGACGATCCGTGTCGCTTCCCTCGAGACCTGTTCCATTCGTTTCTGTTCAGTTGTCGACTTACCGAGCGCCAATAATGCCGCTTCTTCTGATGTATCTGCGTAAATGACGTGATGTCTTGGTGCGAGACCATGTTCACCGACAAAGAAAGCCACGATCGGTTTTGTCACCTGTTGAAGGAGCTGTTCAATTTCTTCTCGTACTTCCTTAGCAGGTGGTTTTGAAATCACGACAATCGTATCTGTCGATGCATCCTGTTCAAGAGCTCGTATACCTGCTTTCATCGAAATTCCACCAATCTCCGTAGACAAGTCACGTCCTCCCGTTCCAATGGCATGCGATACACCACCACCGAGACGATCAATCAACGTCGCCACTTCTTGAATCCCTGTTCCGGAAGCACCTACAATACCAACACGTCCTGTTTGAACGACGTTCGTGAACGCCAGAGGAATTCCAGCGAGTGAGGCAGTCCCACAGTCTGGACCCATGACTAATAATCCATTCTGATCAGCATATTGTTTTAATTCGCGTTCGACTTCAACGGGAACATTGTCACTGAAAATATGAACATTCAGTCCTTGATTGAGCGCCTTTCTCGCCTCATATTCAACGTATTGTCCAGGAATCGACAATAAAGCCAAGTTCGCATCGGGTAACTCTTCCAAAGCTCCTTTCCAAGAACGAGCTTCTTGTTTATCTCCTGAATCTTGTTTCGTTTGATTGTTCAAGAAGTCGTGAATGGCGGTCAATAGTCGCTCTGTCTGATTTGTTTCTGAATCTACAACGATGCACATATCCTGCGGTGTTGCTGTTTCTAATTCGCTTGTGTAAAAACCTGTACTTTTAAAAATATCAAGGTTCGCTGGCGTTCCCATCATGATTGAGACTTTATTGATTCCTTCAAGACTCGAGACATGATTTGACAACACCATGAGTGTCACCGAATCTTGGTATGTGTTTTCTTGAATGATTGTGGTTAACATACGTTTCTCTCCTTACGCTTCCGTCGGTTTGACGGTTTCTTTTGTGAACAACATGGCTATCATCCCGATGACGAGAAGAACTGCTGCCAAATAAAAGCCTGTTTGCATCGATCCTGATTGATCGACCAAATAACCGGTGATGTACGGTGCAAGAATCGATGAAGTCATTCCGACAAAGTTATAGACACCAAACACCGTTCCATATACTTTTTTTGGTGCATTATTCGCTACGAATGAAAGGAGAACTGGATCAAGAGCTAACTTTCCAGTCAATCCGTATAAGATGAGCGCCGCAAATAAGAGCGGTGTACTTTCCACGAATACGACAGCGAAGATCGAAGCAATCGATAGAGGGACGAGTATGAAGACAAGTGGCTTTTTCTTGCCCATCTTGTCTGACAGGTATCCAATCAACAATGCGCCTGGGATAGAAGCCCATGGAACGAGAGAAGAGATAAATCCAACGTCACTTCCTTGGAACCCACGTTCGACTTGCAAGTACTGTGGTAACCACGTGAGGATCATAAAGAAGCCATAGAGTGAACAAAATACCATGATGAACGTCGCTAATAAATTTCGGTTTTTAAACAAACTCATGATGGAGAAATCTGATTTTTCAGCTGTTGCCTCCACACGTTCTGGGCGTTTTTCTTTGACGACAAACCAAATCAAAATCCCGGTTAAAATTGTCGGGATTGTCATGAAGTAAAACGGGGTACGCCAACTCATTCCAAGTTCGAGTGTCAAATAACTTGATGAAATGTAACCGAGCGAGATACCGAGCGCCATACCGCTGTTGATAATGGCTGTTCCAATCGTCAAAAATTGCTTTGGAATGGCTTCAGATGATAAGGCATATTGCGGACCGTAATACGTTCCTTCACCAAGTCCTGTGATTGCTCGGGCAATCATGAACAAGAGAAAGGTTGTAGCAAGTCCGGTAATTCCGGTAAATAATCCGAAAAGAATAAAGCCTGGCACTAAAATGCGTTTTCGTCCAAACTTATCGCCAAGTGATCCAGAAGGAATTTGGGCGATGGCGTACGTGAGGAAAAAGACACTGTTAATCAAACCGAGCTGAGCATTGTTCAACCCGAACTCTTGAGCCAAGTTCGGCATGACCGGATTGAGGATGGTCCGGTCCGCATACATAAACATCCAGCCTAGGAAAAAGACCGCGACGACTTTCCACCAATACGGGATTCGTTCTCGCTTAGGTTGCAAGACGGGTTGAGAAACTGGGGATGTACTCATGGGGTTACTTCCTTTCTATTTTTGGTATCGCTTACATGTATACTTTACGTCTCACCCCGTAAGAAACGCATAAAGAGACAGGGTGTCTTCGTAACAATTCCATAAAAAAAACGCCCGAAGGCGCTTAGGAAAGTAAGGCGTAGCCGATACCAGGATACGTCTTTAATTGATCCGCCGCCTCTGTGGCGCCGGCAGCTTTTAATTTTTTTCGGATTCGACCGATAGTCACTCGTAAGTATTCGACCTCTTCTCCGTATTCAGGTCCCCATACCGACTGCAAGAGCTCACGATGTTGAACGACTTGATCTAGATGCTTGACCAATTCGGATAATAAGGAGAATTCATTTTGAGTCAACTTGACTTCTTCCCCTTGATGAAACACTCTATTCCGTAAACGATCTACCTCGACACCTTTAATCTGAACAGTCGTTTCCAGTACTTCATCGGCAACTGATCTCCTGAGCACTGCTTTGACTCGTGCAAACAATTCTTCAAGTGCAAATGGTTTGGTCAAATAGTCATCTGCCCCTAAGTTCAATCCATCTACTTTATCTTTGGACTGACTTCGAGCTGTCAACAAAATAACAGGGATATCCGACACTGTCCGTAGACGACGTAGCACTTCGAACCCGTCCATTCGAGGCATCATAATATCGAGTAAAACCAAATCAAACTGATTCCGTTCAATTTCCTCTAAAAACTGACTACCGTCGATATATTGTTTCACTTCATATCCAAGCGAAATTAAATTTGCTGCCACAAAACGTGCGATTTTCTTTTCATCTTCAACTATGGCAATTGTCGTCATTGCTTATTCCTCCCCTTTTGGCATTGTTAGAAAGAATCGAGTCCCACGACCTAACTCACTCTCGACTCGAATGTCTCCACCATGGGCTTCGATGATTCCTTTACAGATTGCTAACCCGAGACCCGTCCCGCCTTTTCGTCTCGTTGATTTCATTTCTACTTGATAAAAGCGATCAAAAATCCGATTTACATGATCGTGACGAATACCAATCCCTTGATCTTCAATGACGAGTTGCCACGACTCGTTCGTCTCTTCTGTCCGAATCCGAATCTTGGGTGAGCCGTCACTGTATCGAACCGCATTCGTCAATAAATTGACGAGTACTTGCCGAAATCGATTAAAATCGACTTCGACTACGGTTGGTCCATTCCATTCGTACGTCGTATATTCTTCAATTTGGAGCTCTTTTATGACTGCTTTTACATAAGGGATGAACAAAACCGCTTCCAGTTCTACAGGAAAGTTTCCAGATTCGATTTTAGTAATATCTAACCAGTCATCAATGAGTTGACGAATTCGCTGTGCATCTTCTTGAATCCCTTGTAACAATTCAGTTCGGAATGAGCTGTCCCATGAGACATCTTTCCTCATCAACGTTTCAACGCTTCCACGAATGTTTGTGAGCGGTGTTTTAAATTCATGAGATGCTAGTGAAATTAAATTATCCTTTAATTGATCGATTTCTACTTCACGGGTGACGTCACGCACGATGTACCCTTGTCCGACAGTGTCGGATGAACCAATCACAGAAAACGGTTGTACGTGGAAGATTTGATCGTCAATAAATAATCTATAGATATCTTTCTCATCTCCATAGAGTTTCATAACCGTATTCCAATCCTCCACTTGATCGGATTGAGATAACTCGAAATTCAGCTCCATGAAGCGATTCACATACTCAATTTCTCCACCTTCATTCATCACGATTACACCTTCAGACATACTACTCAACGTCGCATTCCATAAGGCATTCTGTTTTGTTGTCTCATCGACCAACACTTTATTATCGAGAAGGATGGAAAAGGCATCACTAAGTGTGTGTAAGAAAATCTCTTCTCGTTTGGAGATGGTTTGATTGGCTGTTAAACCGACTAACAACATTCCATCTGCACGTCCTCCAAAATATAAATGGTTCTTGTAAAACCGATAACCTTTTTGCTGTGCATCTAAAAATTCACATAGGCTCTCTTGTGATAAGATTGCGTCTTTTGAAATGACTTGATTCGGCAAGGAGACAAACAAAGGATATGGCAAAATGGATGCCATCTCTTGTAACGTGCTTTGTACAAGCGAAATGATGTTCGGCGCATGACGAAACGATGTCATAAATTGATTAAGCGCCTTTAACTCTAAGTTGTTTCGTTCTAATTCTTTTGTTCGGCGGGATACCTTTTCTTCTAATGCCTCATTCAATTGACGTAAATTTTCTTGGCTTTCCCGAACATGTTCGGCCATATGTTCAAAACGTTTAGCCAATTCAATGATTTCTTTCGGTGCACGAATCGATTGCAAGTGGTTTACGACGTGAGATGGTTCATTGTGTTCAACGAGCAGTTCGGTTTGATTCACAAAATCCGCAAGCGAGCGATTTAGTTTACGGGAAAGTATAGAGCCTAGAATAAACATAATGGTCGCAATCATTAGAAATAACAATGTGTTGGGAATAATTGTTTTTATAACGGAAGCTAGTACACTTTCCACCGGACGAGCAATCCAAACTGTCCATCCATATTCGGGCACCACCTCATATGTGACAAATTGAGACTGCTGTTTTTCTTCATCAAAAACTCGCCAAACGTTTCCCCATACTTGCTCTCCACGCTCATCCGGATTCATCGTAACCGCTTTCACTTCTTTGGATGGGTATGTGTTTGGATGGAACACAATCTGATTTCGATCATCTACGACTACCGGGAATTGTTCTTGATTAAAGTTGTTGGCAATCAAGGTCTCTCCAATCCCTTCTAAACTTAAGGCACCTAATATGTAACCCGACATATCATCGCCTTCGGAGAATATCGGTGTCGCAATGACAATCAAAGGTTTTTGGCTACCTCCGCGTCCTTGGAATACGTGAGAGACATAGGTGTCTCTCGTCATTTGGAGTTGTTTGAAGTAAAAACGATTACTAAAATCAAGTCCGAGATTCGACTGTCCGTCCTCATTCACTCTGGGTGAAAAAGCGATGGTACGTCCACTCTCATCAGCGATATATAAATTTTCAAAACGTGAGTTATGCGTTTTGATATGATCAATCATCTCTTGTTCAACAGTTACAAACGAACCTGTCGAACGAAGGGTTTCGATATTGTCTGCAGTCGTTTGTATCATCTGTTTACTTTGCTCAATATAATCGTATACAATCGACTGCATTTGTTTCGTAGCCACTTCTTGTTGAATGAATTCTTCCTTCACCCCTTGTACAGTATCGAATAAATAGATTAATAGAGAAAAGAAACCTGAGACAATAATGAGTAATATAAAATCAAATAACAGTCTTCCTCGAAATGTTTCACGCATACGACGGATATGTTTCATTGCTTTCACCACCCTATAAAAAAGATTAGCACGCTTTATATTTTTTTTAGCTACTCCTCTCTATTTTTTATGTTTTTGTTATGACGGTGTTGTGACGGATTATGCTATTCATGTTGTATCCTTTACTCAAATACAGTGTGAAAAAGCGATCTAGATATCTGAAATCTAGACCGCTCCATCATTTGTCATATGCTTTTCAAACTGTGTGCTGGCAATATACTCTTTTTTAAACTTTCAATTGAGGTGTAAATCAATCGAAAGTCTCTATAAATCGCTCCAAAGAGCTTACAACGAACTCTTCACATTAGCAGCAAGTGCGGCATCAAACCGTGCGGTAATTTGATGTGGACGTGTAATTGCACCACCAACGACGACAGCATGCGCTCCTAAGTCCATACAACGCTTCGCCATCTCAGGTGTCAAAATATTTCCTTCTGCAACAACTGGTCGAGACACATGATCTAACACATCTTTTAAAAATTTGAAATCATCGTGATAGAGGAGAAATCCTTTCGTTTCGTCTGTATACCCGTGCAAAGTTGTCGAGATATAGTCGAAACCAAGGCGATCTGCCTCAATGCAGTCCTCGAGGGTCGCGCAATCAGCCATCAACAATTGATTCGGATAAATCGAGCGGATGGCATGCACCAACTCTTGAAGTGTCATCCCATTCGGTCGGAGGCGTTTTGTCGCATCGAGGGCGATTACATCCACGCCGACTTCAGTCAACTCCTCGATTTCTTTCATCGTTGCAGTGATGAAGACGTCACTGTCTTCATAATCCCGTTTGACGATTCCGATAATCGGAACCGAAACCTGTTGTTTAATCTCTTGAATATCTTTCGCTGAATTGGCCCGAATTCCTTTGGCGCCCCCTTGAACGGCCGCAATGGCCATCCGTCCCATAATGAACTCACTATGGAGTGGTTCACCTTCTAAAGCCTGGCACGAAACAATCAATCCAGTCGGTAATGTTGTCATACTGATTACTCACTTCTTTCTTTTAAACGATCAAGCGCTTTAAGCGTTCGCATATAGTGCGCTTTTAATGCTTCATTCGTCTCCATCAATGTTTTCGTCACCGCATCTGCCGTAAACAGAAGCGGGAGTTGGGTATTAATTAAGAATGCCTCTCCTGACGCACCGGCGGTCAACAAACGATAGTCAACAAGCTCAGCGAGTGGTGAATGCTGGTATCCGACGAACGCCACTGTCGTACAGCCTGATTCTTTTGCAAGTTGAACGGCTTGGACGACTTCTCGACTTTCTCCACTGTTCGAGAACGCAATGACTACATCTTCTGATGTGACAATCGAAGCGTCCATGACCATGCTGTGACTATCAAACGCCGTAGTCGCCAGTAAGCCCATCCGTCTCAATCGATATTCCATCTCTTGTGCAACGAGACCGGCGTTGCCCAACCCATACAAATGAACGGAACGGCTCGAAACAATTTCCTTACAAATAGCAATCAATTCGTCCTGATCAATCAAATGAGCGGTCGTTTGAATCAATTCAATATACGACCTCTGCATCGGTTCCAGTGAAGTCGTTTGGGGCAAATTCGTTTCCGTTAACGTCTTTTGCATCATGAGCTTCAGTGAGCTATAGCTTCCTACGCCGATTTTCTTACAAAATCGCGTGATTGTTCCTGGAGAAGTCGCGATTGCGTTTGCCAGATCGGTAATGTTCATCTCGATGGCCTCTTTCATGTTTGCCATGAGATAGTCCGCAATCTTTCTCTCACTGTCTGTCATTTCTGAATACACGTGTTTCATTTGCTCCCACACGATTCTTCCCTCCAACACATTCGTTATTCGCCCCGGCCTAACGCCTCTTGGACTTCATTCTTAATAATTGTAACAGAAGGACCGTAGATTACCTGAATTCCATTCCCTTTTTGAACTACCCCGTGAGCTCCCGTCTCTTTTAACAAATCTTCACGGACATGTTGATTGTCGTTGACGGTAACGCGAAGGCGTGTCGCACAACAGTCGACCGTTTCAATATTTGCATCGCCACCTAGTGCCGCAATGATGGCTGTTGAACGATCAGACGCCGCAATGTCTGCTGTTTTAGCTGTTTCATCTGAGCGTCCTGGTGTCATGAAGTTGAACTTCGTGATGAGGAAACGGAACGTTACGTAGTAGAGCAAGAACCAAAAGGCACCGATGACCGGTACGAGCATCCAGTTCGTCTTGTCATTCCCTTGTAAAACCCCGAATAAGATAAAGTCGATGAACCCTCCCGAGAACGTTTGACCAATCGTAATCTCGAAGATGTGAGCCATCATAAAGGCCAGACCATCAAAGATGGCATGGACCAAATAGAGAACAGGTGCTACGAACAAGAACGCGAATTCGAGCGGTTCTGTGATTCCTGTCAAGAACGACGTAAGTGCAGCAGAGAACAAAAGTCCAAATACGACTTTCTTTTGCTCTGGTTTAGCACAGTGATACATCGCGAGCGCTGCGCCAAGAAGACCGAACATCATCGTGATGAATCGACCAGACATAAAGCGCGCCGTCCCTTCATAAAATTGGCTCGTATTTGGATCAGCCAATTGCGCGAAGAAAATCTTTTGTGTCCCTTCAATCAATGTACCGTCGATAACCATCGAGCCCCCGAGCCCGGTCGTCCAAAACGGAATGTAGAAGATGTGGTGCAACCCGAATGGGCCGAGCATCCGTAGGACAAACCCATAGATGAATGTTCCAATGTAACCAGTTTTCTCAACGAGACCACCTAGTGAGAAAATTCCATTCTGCACCGTCGGCCAAATAAAATAGAGTCCAATCCCGACACCTATCGCGACGAACGATGTGATAATCGGTACAAATCGTGATCCGCTGAAGAAGCCGAGAAATTGTGGTAAGACTTGCTTATTATAGCGGTTATGCAAGAGTGCCGTGACAATCCCAATCAATATCCCGCCGAACACACCGGTTTCAAGTGTTTGAATCCCGAGTGCCATCCCTTGACCCGCACTCGCTAAGTTCGTTTCCATCAACTCTCCGGTAATTTGCAGCATCGCGTTGATGGTCGCATTCATAATCAAATAACCAAGCATTGCTGCCAAACCGGCCGTGCCTTTATCAGACTTCGCAAGTCCGACAGCAACACCGATAGCAAACAATACTGCCAAGTTCGCAAATACAATCGAACCCGCGGCCGCCATAATCGTGAATAGATGTTGCAACCAGTCGATGTCGAGAAACGGATACGCTTGTACCGTATTTGGGTTAGACAAGGCGCCCCCAATCCCTAACAATAGTCCGGCTGCCGGTAAGACAGCGATTGGCAACATGAACGATTTCCCGAATTGTTGCGCTCGTTCAAAGAGACGTGACATGAATAAATCCTCCTTAAAATCATTTTCACCTGAATCATAATATGAAAAATATTTTAATGCAAGCGTTTACGGTAAAAAAGATTTTAAAAAAGAGTGACCTCGCTGGGCCACTCAATATCATCCCCGACTCTTCCGCGTCAACGTCAATCCTCCAAATCCACTGATAACAGCGATATAAAATCCTAAGTCGTAAAACCAGCCGGTGTTGTTCACTTCGTACACCCGATACGTATCATTGAATAACCCTAAAATGAGTGAAATCGGTGCAATCCATCCGTGCCAGATGCCCCAGAAAAAGCCTGCCGGGTCCGTCGTATACGTCCCGTCGCCAGGCACACACCCACCGAGTAGTGTAACGAGTGTGAGCATAATGAGTATGATGCCAAATCGTTTCATCTTTCATCCCTCCTGTTATGTGTATTCCCGTTTCTACAAAAAAAAGCACTGACAAACGTCAGCGCCAAAGTTGGACCGTATTCGCAAACTCGATATCGGTCGCGAGTTCACCGTCAAGTGCGTGCAAGTCAAAGTCTTCCCCATCGAGCCATTTTTGGAAATCAAAGATGACCGGATCGCGGTCTCCACCGAGCGCGAACCATGTCTCGAGTGTTTCTGGGAAATACGCAGCCGTATGAATCGTTCCCGCCCAGCTCTTGTACAGTTCCGAGAAGACGCCCTTGTCGGTATCGTTCATGAGACGAAACGCGCTCTCCGCGTCTTGAATCAAATGTTGCACCACTTTGATTTCCATCATGCGACGAGTGGAATCGTCAAGATGGTAACGGTTCTCGTGTTGCAACAGTTCGAAATGGTTTGTACATATATTAGACTCTCGCACTTGAATATCCCGCGGTGTCGCCTCGATCACGCGTGTCTTCGACGACTTGTCGTGGACGACGTACGTGAAGGAGCCACGATGCGGAATCTCTTTTAATAAATCGACTGCTTCTTCTACCGTCGCACACGTCTCAAGAATGATGCGTCCAATCATTTGACAGACGAACCCGTCCCCCGGTCGACGACGATTGATGAAGTTGTATCCCATCGCGAGACCTTTTTCATTCATCCCATCCATGCGGCCCGTGACACGAGACACCGGTCCGATGACGGCATATCCATCATCTGGTTGAAAGACGTTGTAGCGCCCGTCATAGGTCATCGGATGATAGTCATAGTTCCGGACGAGGAAATTATCCCCGGTCAGAATCGAGCAGCCGCTAATCGGATTATTGACGCGGAAATGTCCGAAATGGAGCAACGTATCATTGAGGGACAGTTTAAGCTCGTCTTGAAGCCCAATCAACTCTTCCCAAATCTTCGGAGCAACTGCGTCGAAGGCAGCCTTCGCCTCTGTCGCGTCAATCTCAAAACGGGGAACGCGTAGTTTCCACTGGTCCGTCCGATTCTCGAGCAGTTGACTTCGTTTTATATATTTTCCTTGAAATCGCCCGAAGTCATAATGACTTCCGCGAAATTGTGTCAGTTCACTAGAGAATTGTTGCATGAAAAAACCTCCCTTGCGCCCATTATAGCGGACACGAGAGAGGTCTGTCTGATGTGAGACTGCTTACAACTTGAACTGTCGGCTCATCTGTTGCATCGATTCGGCTGTCGTCGACAAGTCCTTGACGAGACGGTTCATCGTCTCACTCGTCGCTGACATCTGTTCTGTTGAAGCGGCCACTTCCTCGTTCCCAGCCGTGCTCTCTTCAGAGATCGAAGCAATCTCGGATAGACCGTGTTGGATATGGTCTTGGTTCGTCTTCACCCGATCGAGTTGCCCACGCATCGAATTCGTTAACTGTTGCATATGCCGGACACTCTGTTCGATTTCCGTGAAGGCACGCTTCGTCGATTCGAGCGTTTCTTTTCCTTCCTCGGCCGCCGTCATGCTTTCCGTGAACGTCTGACCGAGTGCAATCGAATTTTGTTTGACGCTTCCGACAATTTCCGAAATCTCACTGACGGATTCTGCGACACTGTCCGACAACTTCCGAATCTCCGAGGCGACGACCGCAAACCCTTTCCCATGCTCACCCGCACGTGCCGCTTCGATGGCTGCGTTCAATGCGAGTAAATTCGTCTGTTGTGAGATTTGACGAATCATCGTGACGAGCTCCGTCACTTCATCCGCTTGTTGTTCAAAATCACGAACTTGTCCTTGCGACGTCTTCACTTGTTCATGGATGTGTGTCATCTGACTGACCGCGCTCTCCATATAGCGCAGCCCATCCATCGTCACCCGACTGACGACTTCTGCTTGTTCGCTCACTTGATCTCCGTCTGACGTCGTTTGCTCGACGAGTGTCGAGAATTCATTCATATGACCATACAGACGCATCGTCAACACACTTTGATTTTCGACACCGCTCGCAATCTCTTCCATCGTATAGGCGATTTGACGAGACGCGTCATTCACTTCTTCCGAGATGCTCGAGACATTCCCGCTCTCATCCCGGACCGTCTGCGCCGACGTTTGGATACCAGAGATGAGGTCTTTCAACATATGGGTCATCTTATCCATTGATACCGTCAGACGCTTGATCTCATCATTCGATTTCAATTGAATCTTCTCTACATCCTTCGATGCCGTCGCCAAGTCTCCTTCTGCAATCGATGTCGCGACGCGCTCTAGTGCTTGGAGCGGTCGTAACTTCCAGCCAAGGTACCGCCAAATAATGACGGCTGCAACGACGAGTAAGACGAGAAGTCCGATTAGGATTGGCGGTAAGCTTTCGGTTAACACATCTCCCGTGATTGCCTCGACTTCTGTTGCTGCTTTATCAATCCCGAGTACTCCGATGACCTCGCTACCTCGTTTGATTGGAACGAGTACCGTCACATACTTCCCGTATTCCGGGTCATCAATGATGTTTGTTGTGACGGTCTCACCTTCAAACGCATCCATTGCCCCTTCATATGTCATCGCCGTAGTCGGTGTTCCGATCTCGGCCGCATCCGCCTGACTCAAACCATCGACGATAATTTGAACTTCTTCGCCCTCCGTAGCAATCGTGTACACATACATGGCCCCGATTTGTTGGCGATATGTATCGAGATATTCTCGCAACTGTTCATACTGCTCGTTTTTTGACGGATTAGCCATGAAAGACGCATATGTATCCGCATCTAACGTCTCGCTAATCCGTTCACCGTCTTCAATCATCGTCGCATGCAACGTGCTGAGTACGGAATGCTTCGTACTGAAGTACTGCACCGCCCCGAACGCAACGATGAGCAAGGTGACGAAGACTAGCATCGCTGCTAAAATGCGTGTCTGTAACGACTGTGATTTCTGTTTCATCTCGATTTCCTCCATTCTGTCCTTACTCTTTGTATCGGACAAAATGAATCAATCTCAACAAAAAAACAGACGATTTTCGACAAAATCGTCTGTTTTTATTCAAGGTTTGTCGAATCGACGACTTCGAGCGGAATCGTGACTTCCGTCTCGCCTTCCTCCACTAAATGAAAGAGCGGAAGTGTATCCGACACGAAAAGATCAGGGTTAACATCGGTCTGATATTCATACGTCCGAATATCTTCTTCCCGTTCTGCAATCAGTTCGCCGAACGGAATGGCAATCCGCTCACCGTCGACCTCATAACTCATGACTGTCGTCGGGTCGAGGCGCCGATTTTCAAGCATACGAATTGTGAAGAGCATCGTCGTATTGTTCGTCCGCTCGAGCGAAACGGCAATCGCATCAGATTGACCCGCACGCTTCTCAATCATCGCCTCATTCACGTCCTGTTCGTACACAATGTTCTCTTCGTTCGACTCTTCTGTTTGCAGTTGCTGACAGCCCACAATCGTCATTAAGCCTACTAGTAAAACAATTACTAAAGCACGCATCCCATTTCTCCTTACTTCAAGGCGAAAGTGAGTTCTGCTTCACAAGCAACTTCTCCATCGACCGTGGCCACGGCACGTCCTTTACCGATTGGCCCACGAATTTTCATGATTTCTACCTCAAGGCGAAGCTGATCACCCGGGACGACTTGTCGTTTGAAACGACAGTTGTCAATCCCTGCGAAAAAGGCGAGCTTGCCTCGATTCGATTCGTCTTTCAACATCGCGAAAGCACCGACTTGTGCGAGTGCCTCAACAATTAAGACGCCTGGCATGACGTTATAGTCTGGGAAATGCCCGTTAAAGAACTCTTCGTTCGCCGTGACATTTTTTAATCCGACAGCACGCTTCTTTTCCTCGACTTCGAGAATTCGATCAATTAACAGAAACGGGTATCTGTGTGGGATTACTTCTTTAATTTGCTCAATTGTATACATCCATCCACCGCCTTTAAGAGGTTAGCCAAAAATCGGTGATATGGCGCCACGTCTCGATGTCAAACACATCTTTCCAGTCGCCTCCGCCAATGACGCTATATCCAATGATCGCTCCGAGGGCGAGCATCGCGATCGCCAACACCAAAACGACAAGTACACGCAGTAAAATCGGGAATCGACGATGATTCGACAATCGTGATCGCTGTTTCTGCTTCGTCTCTTGTTCTGGTGAACCCTTTTGTTCTTCCGAACTCGTTTGTTCATCGTTCGCCACGTCCAACCATCCTTTCAGCTAAAATGATTATATCATATTAGTACCTGGTATTAAAATGCGTAAATTGCTACCTATTTAGTGTACCCTATGCACAAATGTCGAACAAGCATCCTTCCCTGACAGAAGCTGAACGATTTTCTGTCTTTCGCCAAAATATGCTACGCTTATGCTATTCAACGTCAGGAGGTTCATTTATGTTAAAAGAATTTAAAAAGTTCGCGATGCGCGGGAACGTCATCGATCTCGCTATCGCCGTCGTACTCGGTGCGGCGTTCACGGCCATCGTGAACTCGCTCGTCAACGATATCTTTATGCCGCTTCTCGGAATCATTATCGGAGGAATCGATTTCTCTAACTTAAAAGCGAGTGTGCTTGGAGTGGACGTCTTATACGGGAACTTCATTCAACAGATTGTATCCTTCATCTTGATCGCTTTCGCACTCTTCCTTATTGTAAAGCTCATCAACCGTCTACAACGTGAGAAGGAAGTCGAAGAGGCCGTTGCCCCGACTCCTACGAAAGAAGAGCAGTTGTTGACTGAGATTCGTGACTTATTAAAAGAACGTCCGTAACAAGCAAAAAGCGCTTTGACGATCGTCAAAGCGCTTTTTCGATAACATGGCGAACCCGTTGGACCGCATTTGTCAGTAACGGGGCGGCTTCCCAAATCGCTTCTTCTAGTGTCATGATGCGTGACACGATCGGAAAGACGGCGACAATCCCAGACTCCACATGAGCGGTCAAGTCAGATTGTCCGGCGAACACGAGCGTCGGTACACCGTATGTGTGGGCAAGACGCGCCAATCCATAAGGGACCTTCCCTTCTAAACTTTGCGCATCAAACTTCCCTTCTCCCGTGATGAGCCAATCTGCTCCCTTCACGTGCTCTTCGAACCTTGACCAACGGACGACTTCTTCGATGCCACTCACATAGGTCGCCCCAAGCTGCAAGAGTGCAAACCCGATGCCACCGGCCGCACCAGCTCCGTCAAATGTCCTCATGTCCTGATCAAAACAACTTACGTAAACGTCGAGGAACTGATCATAACGCATCACGTCATCCGTCGCCAACCCTTTTTGAGGGCCGAACACATGCGCTGCCCCTCGTTCTCCCGTCAACGGGTTATGGACATCAGAGGCCATCCTCCATTCAACGTCGCGCACTCTCCGATCGAGCCCAGACCAATCGATGGATACGACGTCCGCAAGCTGATGCGGGATTGACGGTAATACAGTACCGTTCACATTTAGGAAACGAGCGCCTAGCGCTTCAAGCATCCCTTTCCCACCATCGATTGTCCCGCTCCCGCCAAGTCCGACGGTGATACAAGTCGCACCATAATCTAGCGCTTGGATGATCTGTTCTCCGACCCCAATCGAACTATAGCGCCACGGATCGACGTGCGTGAGGAGGGTCAATCCAGTCGTTTCCGCTACTTCAATGACCGCCTGTTTTGTCGACGACTCGAACCCAAACCGAGCGATTCGCCTTGTCCCATCCAGACACTGAACAGGTTCTTCTATCAACGACGCATCCACGTGCGTCGCAAGCCACGCATCGAGAAATCCTTCCCCTCCATCCGAAATCGGGATGACGATGACGTCATGCCCTTCTAACGCACGACGTACTGCTTGATTCGCTTCCATGCTAGATAGCGAGCCTTTGAATGAATCCATGGCAACGACGATTCGCATCTTTCTGTCCTCCTTTTTCTATAGCAAAAACCGCCTCTCCCACGGAGAAGCGGTAAAGCCTTAAGGTCGTAGTGCTGTGACAAGCCCCATCATTTGATCACTCATTGAAAGGGCACGAGAGTTCATTTGATACGCACGCTGCGTAATGGTCATATCCGTCATCTCTTTCGTCAAATCGACGTTTGAGGACTCGAGCGTCCCTTCCATCAATAAGTTACCGAGCGGACGATCGACTTCAGTCTCGAGATCGGCTGCGAAGACGTTATCACCGAGAGGACGTAGTTCAGACGTGTTTCGGACTTCCACGATATCGAGTCGTCCAAATTCCTGTTCGACACCGTTCACGATCGCCACGACCACGCCGTCCTGACGAATGCGATGCTTCGTCGCCTCGTTCGGCATGGTGATTGCATTGCCATCATCCCCGAGAAGTGGGTTTCCGTTCACATCGACGAGTGTCGTCTCATTACCGACAGACAGTTGCATGTTCCCGCTACGTGTCACCCCGACACCGTTCGGCGTGTCTACGACGAAGAACTGACGGCTCGCCTTCAAGAAGACGTCCAGACCGCGATCTGTCATGCGCACTTGTCCGATATTGAATTGTTGCGTGATATCAGCGACGTGGCCACCGACCCCGATGCGAATGCCGTTCGGTGTGTCCCTCCCGACTTCAAATTCAGGACGCGGCTGGTTGTCATACGCTTGCGATAACAATGATGCGAAGTGTCCTTGCTGACGTTTGAAGCCGACCGTATCGACGTTCGCGATGTTATGACCTGTCACATCTAACTGACGTTGAAGTTGGGACAGGGAGTTGACCGAGTTATAAATGGACTGCATGGTGTTCCTCCTTAACGAACGCGAGCGATTTCGATGGCTCGCTCGGCACTTTTATCATACGCTTGGACGACTTTTTGGTTCGCTTCGAATTGACGATACGTCATCATAAGATCGGCCATCGTTTGATCGAGATTGACGTTCGCTTCTTCGATGAAACCTTGTAACACGTCTACTTGTGCCGGTGCAGGTGCGTCACCTGTCACGCGCCAATCGTTCCCCACTTGCTCGAGCGTCGTCAAATCATCGATTTGATAGGCACCGAGTGTCGCCACGTTTTGACCAAGCGACGTGATGACACCGTCTTTGCCTACCTGAAACTCGCTCGACGGGAGCTGGATGCGCTCTCCTTCATCAGAGAGTACATAGCCACCGTCTGCCGAACGGAGGAATAATGCCTCATCAATCGAGAAGCGTCCATTCGTTGAATACAACGTCTCGCCTGCCTGTTCGACCGCGAACATCGGCGCACCCGTAAAATCAGCAGGAGCCTTCAAATAAAGATCTGTCGGACTTCCCGATTCTGTGATACTCCCCGCTGAAAAACGTGGCATCGTCTCTTGAAGATAGACGCCCATTGAAAGGGTACCCACTTCGCCGTTTACGCGCGACTTCCCGTTATCGGGATTGCTGACCTGTGCGAGCAACATCTCCGGAAACGATCGGACGACGCCGTCAGACGCCTTGAAGCCCGGTGTTCTGACGTTACCGAGATTATTGCTTAAAATTTCTTGTTGGCGCTGAAGGGCATTCATTGCGCCTGCCGCTGTATATAATCCGCGTAGCATAGTCGTCTTCCTTTCATCCTGTAACATGATTCACTCTATATATCGTACCAAACGAGCGTTGCATTCACCGTTTTTTCAAAAAAAGTTCATCCTACGATTTAGGATGAACTTTCTTCGTTAACATGATCGACCATCGGTAACTCGACAACCATCGTCGTTCCTTCTCCGATTTGAGAGCGGACACCAATCGTACCGCCATGCAATTGGACGATTTCTTTACAGATGGATAATCCTAGTCCAGTTCCACCAATTTGTTTACTTTCTTCAGATGAAGAGCGATAAAACTTATCAAAAATACGCTCAGCATCTTCCTCAGAAAGTCCAAGCCCTTCATCCGTGATGGCGATTTGAATCGTGTCTTCTTCACACGTCACATCGACCGTCACATTTCCACCGTCCGGCGAATATTTGATGGCATTGTTCAAGATGTTCGAGAACACTTGTCGTAGCTGTGCCGGATCCCCTGCGACAAAGAGCGTTTCATCACAGTCAAAGTGGAAGAGATGCTGTTCGGTCGACCCTGCGTGAATCTCGAGTAAATCAGATAGTAAGTCGTATAAGCTCTCAACTTTAAATTCAGGCGTCCCCATGCCCGCCTCCATTTTTTGAACGTCTAACAGATCGCTTACGAGACGTTCGAGACGTTTCGTCTCACTCGCAATCATTTCCAAGTAACGCTCTCGTTTCGTCTCGTCTAGCTGACGACTCTTCAGAAGCTCTGAAAATCCGAGAATCGATGTGAGCGGTGTTCGCAACTCATGGGACACGGTTGCGACCAATTCGGTCTTCATTTGATTGATTTCTGTTTCCTGGGTAATATCTCGTGATACGAAGATGACACCGACTCGTTCATTTTTCAAATCGATCGGTTCAGCGTACATTCGAATCGTCTTCTGACCATCCTGCATCGTATACGTGAACGTCTCATCGAACATACTTTCCTCTTTCGCACGCTTCGTGAATTGGTTTAGTCCCTCTTTGTCATCGATCTGATTCATGAACATCGGGTAGTACATCGCAATCGGATAGAGGCTGCCGCGTTCCGTTGATGGAATCGGATGTTCGTACAAGTCAAAAAGTGCGCTATTCCCGAAACGTTCATTTGTCTTGAGTTCCGTATACACAATCGAGTCACGCATCGTGTGCAGGATTCGAGCCGTCTTCTCACGCTCTAAGTCGACTTGGTCTTGCTGACTCCGAAGCGAGGTTGCCATTTCATTGAACGCTTTCGATAACTGACCGACCTCATTTTGGAGCGGCTTGATCGGAATGAGGGTCGCACTTGGATTCGTCGCCAGTCGCTCGCTGTTGACCATGAGCGTCTGTAGTTGATTCGTCAGCCGCAAAATATACGGCTGTAAGCCGACGAACAACAAGAAGAGTGCGCCGAGTAAAATCAAGAGCCACATCCACTGTGCTTTCACTAACTGTTTCGAGAGTGCGTCGCGTAATTCACTTTCCTGAAAGTCGAGATTTTCTCGATAATCGGTAAAGACCGACTCCATATCAACGATACTTGCACTCATATCCGCAGCACTGCTTGAGTTGAGCTTAAATCGCGTCTGGGTCGACGTTTCATTTTTCGGCATGAATTGCCCGACCGTACGCATTTGCAGGAACGATTCGTCCACTTCCCCGGCTTGTTTCGCAATCACATACTGCTCAAGCGCCGGCATGACGCGTGTCGTATAAATCGAGAAGAGGAGTCTTGCATCTTCCGCGAACTGTGCTTCTTCTTCATTGTTTGCCTGTTCTTCGAACCAGGTCGTTTGCTCATCAATGTTCGTTTGAGCCGTTCGTACTTCATCTAATAAGGCACGATCTCCTAAAAGAACATGACCTCGTAATTCATATTGCATCGATTGCCACGTTTCAAATAAATCTGTTGCCCGTGCGCGTTGCTCACTGATCCGTTCCAATTGAACGGTCGTCTGTTGAATCGATTGTTGTGTGTAAAAATAAGTCCCAACCGAAGTGAGCGTCACTAAGGCGATCAATATATAAAAAATTGTCATAACTTGTCGACTAATTCGTTGTTCAATCCAACGTTTCATGGAATGCCTTCTTCCTTTACTCCTGGAATGCCTCATTTCGTACGGTGAATGACTTTTTCTGTTCAAACAAAAAAAGTTCGGGTACGATGATGAGACGGAGAGTCACTGCAAAAATCCATTCACCTAATAGGAAGAATAACGTAGTGTCCTCACAAGAAACTCACAAAGAATGAAGGGAATGTGCGCATGACTCGTAATCGAATGACGTTTATCTTCATCCTTGTGATGTTGATTGGCATCGGCCTCACTTTATTGATTCGACATCAGTCAATCAATCCAATCGTCACCGTGAAACAAGGTGAAGCTTCGCTTCTCTCTTCCTCTATCGACGAAGAAATTCTCCGCCTCGATGGATCGTGGCGTTACGAATCCGGGATTGTCTCGAACGTCGATCGCCGCTCTTATCGAACTATCCCATTTACGACACCTTACAAGGAATCCACATATGAAATTGATCTCTCACTTCCAGAAGGGACGTACGCGTTACTCATTCCTGCATCGCTGTCCTCCTCTACGATTTTGATTGATGGATCATCTGTTGACACGACACGAATCGGCAACAATCGTTTTGGTGAACAACCTTCACTTTTGTTACTAAACGATGAAACGAGAGAGTTCCGATTGACGATTCAACATACATCTGAGGCAGGGAATTCTCTGCCCATCGAAGAAAGTATATTGGTCGGACCGTTACATCAAATCATGACGGCTCAAAATGCTTACACGGGCTATGAATTTTTCATGTTGCTCATTTCACTTCTGATTGCCATGTTTTATGCCATCGTTTACTTATTCCATCGAAATGAACGGTTGTATGGTTACGGGACAGCCTTCTTCCTTTTAACGAGCTTCTCCATTATGTCTCGGGACGGGGTATGGATCTCGGATAGTGACAAGTTGACGTTAGGTTTGGCCCTCTTGAGTATTATCATGTTGATTGAATTTGCGAGATGTTTAGAACGTGTCTCCTTCGATCGGTTCTTAGCGATCTTGAGATACCCACTTTATGGTCTGACCGCCTTAGCCATCATTCTGCCAAGTTCTGTTTACAGCGTGTTCGAATACTTTGTATGGATCGTTGTGTTGTTCATTACGTTTTTCTGGGTCGGCTTAAACATTGGATGGCTTCTTGAAAAACACAAAAGTATGAATACGCTTGAATTACTAACATTCACACTCGCCCAGATCATCGGGTATATTGGGATTATGATGTCGACGTTTATCGTGTCGTCCAATCAACAATTGTACGCCAATACGTTTACCATCATTTACTTCTTGTTGATGTTTCTACTGTTACCAATCCATTTGTCTACGGATAAAAGGAAAAAGCAACAAGTCGAAGCACTGGCCTCACAACACGAGATGTCGTTCTTTAACGCTCAAATCAAACCACACTTCCTCTACAATACGTTCGGGAACGTGATTGCACTCTGCTATACGTCACCACCTGATGCCGCTCGTCTGCTTAGTCATTTAAGTACGTACGTCCGTTTTATTTTCGAAAATGGTCGAACGGATCACGATATTTCCATTCGACAAGAAGTAGATATGATTGACTCATACCTCGCCATCGAACAGACCAGGTTCCGCGATTCGTTCGAGGTCGTGAAGGAAATCGATGACACACTTTTAGAATGTACAATTCCACCGCTGTTGATTCAGCCGCTCGTTGAAAACGCAGTTCGACACGGTCTTTATCGACATCCCGGACAAAAGAAACTCACACTTTCCATTCAAGAGCGAAACGGGATGATTGACATCCATGTTCAGGATACAGGAAGTGGATTTGATCCGAGCCAGTCAGATGAATCATCAGGTATCGGAATCGGTAATATAAAACGCCGAATCGAACACCTTCATGGGGCGACGTTCGACTTAACCTCAACTTTAAAACGAGGGACTGCCGTTCACTTGCGATTACCCAAACAAGAAAGGACGAATCACATAAATGCGTACGATTTTAATTGAAGATGAACATCATATTTTAGGGATGATGGAGCGGATTGTGAAAGAGGAACCGTCTCTCGAATGGGTCGGTTCGTTCCAAAGTCCGACTCAAGCCCTCACATTTATTCAAGAACATCCGGTCGACCTCGTCTTCTTGGATATTGAAATGCCTGAAATGACGGGACTGGAGCTTGCGACCTATCTTCCGGAACGGACGCAGGTCGTCTTCACGACCGCTCATCAACAATATGCCGTCGAAGCGTTTAACCTACATGCGACCCATTACTTGTTGAAGCCCATCACGGAGCAGATGATTCATAGTGTCATTCCACGAATTGTGCAACGTTACGAATCCATCCAGCAAAAAAATCCGCACCAATCTTGTCGCATTCAATTTCTCGATCGTTTTTCAGTGCGAACACAGGATGGGAATCTGGTGAAGTGGCCAACACAAAAAACGGAGGAGTTATTCGCCTACTTGGTCTACCATCGCAAACAGGTTATCAATAAATGGGTACTCGCAGAAACACTGTACCCGGATATCGATGAGCCACAACGCGCCCTGCACAACGTATATAATTCGATTTATCGCTTGAAAAAGACGTTAGCGGAGCATGAACTCGATATCACCGTGAAGACAATCAATAACGGATACTCGATTGAACTCGGTGAATCCTGTGCTTGTGACTACTATGAGTGGCTTGATTCGGCACAACCTTCGACTTCTAAGACCGAACTGAAAAATCGATTACTTGTCGATAAAGACTATACATGGCACTAAGAAAAAGCATCTCGCGTAAAAAGCGAGATGCTTTTGTGTATTAGCGCCCTGTGAACCCACCATCCACGTGCAAATGCTGTCCGTTCACCCATGCCCCGTCTTTTCCCATCAAGAAAGCGACGAAGCGGGCCGTATCTTCAGGTGCTCCCACCCGATTGTATGGGAACAATGGAAGCAGATGCTGACGAAGCTCCTCGTTGATCCATCCCGTGTCTGTCGGTCCTGGGTCGAGTGCGTTCACCGCAATCCCATACTTCCCTACTCCGTTCGCGAGTGCAGGCGTGATGGCGATCAGTGCCCCTTTTGTCGCGATATACGCTAAGTTATTCGCATCGGCTCCACCCGATACTAAAAACAGGATGCGTCCGTCTTGATGTCCCGCTTGTTGATAACGTTCAATAAACGCAAAGGTGAGTCCGAGTACCCCTTCGTTGTTCACCATATAGTGTTTTCTCAAGATGTCAGTCGTAAAGTTCTCAGTGTTGACATGTCGCTCATAGGTGGCGTTATGAATCAGCCTACTCGGTACACCAAGTTTGGCTTCAATCCGATCAAGTAGCCCGACTTCGTCACCCGAGGCTAAATCATACGCCTCATGCTCGACACGAGCGCCTTTTATCGTCAATTCTTCAACCAACCGTTCAATGAATCCAGTCTCTTCCCCGACGCCTTCGGTCGCGTCAAACGGACTCCAATGTGTCAAATATAAGTCATGCCCTTCAGAGGCCAATTTTCGTGCGATGGCAGCCCCTATACCTTGATCGCGACTGACTCCGGTAATCAGTGTAAGTGGTTTGTTCATGATGTCCTCCGATTCTAATGTTTTCTGTTTCGTTCGTTAGTTTATCGGTGCCATCATGATTCCCCTCTCCATTATCGTTGATTTCATTATATACCTATATATCCAATGATTGGCAGTGAACTTCTGTCCATACAAAAACAGGCGCCCGCGCACGGTCGCCTGTTTGTTTATTTCAATCGATCTAAGTTTTCGAGCATGATTCCTGTTCCGTGCGCGACACTGAGCGTCGGCTCTTCAGCCATCATGACTGGAAGCATGACACGCTCGGCGACGAGTTGGTCGAGGCCATGAAGGAGTGATCCCCCACCTGTCATGATGATGCCACGGTCGATAATGTCAGCCGCAAGCTCCGGTGGTGTCTGTTCAAGGACACGTTTCGTCGCTTCCACGATTTCGTTCGCTGACTCGGCCATCGCTTCACGAAGTTCTTCTGACGTGATCGTCACCGTACGTGGCAATCCACGTACCATGTCACGTCCGCGAATGTCCATCGACTCGTTACGTCCACCTGGGAATACCGTCGCAATCTCTTTCTTGATTTGCTCGGCTGTCCGTTCCCCGATGATGAGTTTGTGCTTCTCTTTGATGGCACGGAGAATGTCCGTATCGAAACGATCTCCTGCAATCTTGATTGTTTCCCCGCAGACAATATCACCCATCGAGAGGATGGCGACATCTGTCGTCCCACCACCGATGTCGATGATCATGTGACCGACCGGCTTCCAGATGTCCATGCCCGAACCAACAGCTGCCGCCTTTGGTTCTACGGCGAGGAAGACTTCTTTCGCACCTGCTTTTTCAGCAGCCTCACGAATTGCTTTCGCTTCGACCGGTGTCACGTTCGCAGGTGTACAAATCAACATGCGAATGCCTCCGAAGAACCCACGGACTTGAATTTTCTCGATGAAGTGACGGAGCATTTCTTCTGTGGTGGCGAAATCGGCGATGACTCCATCACGAAGAGGACGGATCGCCACGATATCACCAGGTGTACGACCAACCATCTCATACGCTTCTGAACCGACTGCTAGCACTTTCCCTGTAGAGCGTTTCATCGCAACGACTGAAGGCTCGTCTAAGACGATTCCTTTCCCTTTTACGTGAATGACAACGTTTGCTGTCCCTAAATCAATCCCGATATCTTTTGAAAACATGATGTATAGGTTCCTCCGTTCATTTCTTCATTGAAAAGAGCGAGAAGAGTCTCTCCTCGCTCTCTAATTCGTGCTCGTTTCTTAGTTCTGAACCATTTCACTCGTAACTTCAACAGTTCCTTGAATGCGCTCGATATCTGCACCGAGTGCTTGAAGTTTTTTGTGGAAGTCTACGTATCCACGGTCGATATGATATAAATCTCCAACGCGTGTCTCTTCATCAGCGATGAGACCCGCTAGAATAAGTGCTGCTCCGGCACGAAGGTCAGTTGCGACGACCTCCGCTCCTTGAAGGCGAACGCCACCTTTGACGATTGCTGAACGACCTTCAATCTTAATATCTGCGTTCATGCGGCGGAATTCTTCCACGTGCATGAAGCGATTCTCAAACACCGTTTCCGTGATGACCGATGTGCCGCCTGCTTTCAAGACGAGAGCCATCATTTGTGACTGCATGTCTGTCGGGAATCCTGGGTGTGGCATCGTCTTCACATCAACCGGCTTCAACTGATCCGGCGCTGAGACACGCATACCTTCCGCTGTATCTTCGAAGTGTACGCCCATCTCTTCCATCTTCGAAATGAGTGGACGAAGATGTTCACGCTCTGCACCGATGACTTCGATGTCACTTCCTGTGATCGCACCTGCGACGAGGAATGTTCCAGCTTCGATACGGTCAGGAATAATTGAATGTTCTGCACCGCGGAGTGTTTCCACGCCTTCGATGCGAATCGTTTCTGTTCCTGCGCCACGTACGTGTGCGCCCATTCCGTTCAAGAAGTTTGCAAGGTCTACGATTTCTGGCTCTTTCGCGACGTTCTCGATGATTGTTGTGCCTTCAGCAAGCACAGCTGCCATCATGATGTTCTCCGTCGCACCAACTGATGGGAAGTCCAAGTAGATTTTCGCGCCTTGGAGACGACCTTCTACAGAAGCTTCTACGAATCCGTTTCCGATGACCGTCTTCGCACCCATCGCTTCGAATCCTTTTAAGTGGAGGTCAATTGGACGTGAGCCAATTGAACATCCGCCCGGCATTGCGACACGCGCATGACCGAGGCGAGCCAAAAGAGGTCCCATGACGAGGATTGAAGCACGCATCTTACGAACGTACTCAAGCGGTGCTTCATCTTTGATGTCGCCCGACGCATCGACAGTTACTTCATTATTCTCTTCATTGAATGACACCTCTGCACCGAGGTGACGAAGTACTTTATTAATCGTGTACACGTCAGCAAGACGTGGTACGTTTTGTAAAATTGACTTTCCTTCGCTAGCTAACAGAGTGGCAACCAATGTTTTGAGTACAGCGTTCTTTGCTCCCTCAACGCGCACAGTACCTGACAGTTTACGTCCTCCACGGACTACAATCAAATCCTTCATATCTCTCTTTGTCCTCCAACTTCATTGTTTTTTTATATAGTGCGTCGATATCCGATCTCGGATGTGATGATGTCGATTATTAGAATGGTTTGCAAAACGTGATGGGTTTTTCATTCATCAATTAAAAAGGTAATAAATAAATGCGAACGGAATGAAAAAACATCATGTCAGACGAATTTATCCTACATGATAAACATATAGGAGTCGTTACAGCAGGATTACAGTTTATTAAATATTCTGTGGCTACTGTAAAGGTGCGAGCTCCTGTGCCAATCGGATATACTCCAAAAAGAACTGAGCAATCAACGAACCGAAGACGACTGCTACGAGAACGCGCAAGACAGCTGCTTGCGGGCTCCTCACCTGATTGAGCAACTTGTCCCATTTGACGGGTAAGAGTGCCCACCAAGCGACGTAAATCGCTATGACATAAATCGCTAGCGAAAGTACGGTATTCACCATCGACGATTCCCCTCTTTTCTAAAATTCGTACCATTTTCAATCATATCATGTCATGTTAGAGAAAAAAAGACACAGTGTCTCAAGCTTCGAGCGGTTTAGACCATTCGACCAACTCACTTTCTCCACAAACACACCAAAAGGGACGTCATCCGCAGTAAGGTCTTACTACAGTAATTGACGCCCCTCACATATTTCAAACATTATTCACTCGATTCGTCAAGGCTACGTGACCATCGAATCGCTTCGACATAGTATTGAGCCCAATCTGAATCTGTGTTATGAATAGGGATTGTCAACCGCTCATAGGCGATGACATCCTCGAGTAACATCCGCAATCCATTGGGTTCTCCGAGTAGCGCAGACTTCACAGGAGGCGCTACAGGAAGCTCTGCGATCAACGTTTGCATCGCCTCATCGAGAATGACGTCGAGCGATGAGAAAATGCCCGTGATGAAGGCATCGAACGGAGAGACATCACTGCTTGTATCTTCCGCAATCAATTCCATCATTTTTCCTCGAATGACACTCTGTTTGATCAATTCCTTCGATTCGGACGTCTGCATCTCGCGAAGTAACATCAGATAAGACCATCGTTTCAATTCATCGAGCCCGATTCGTGCGACAGCTTGCTCAATCGATTGAATCGTTCGACGTCCTTTCTGATACACCGTATTGACCGAACGAAGCATCTTATAGGACAAATCTACGCTACGTTCGATTTGGGCTGAGATGCGACGAAAACTCGGTTCTGGACGATCTAATTCTTTTAACACCTCGATGAGCGTATGGCGCAACGGATGCACCTCTGCTCCGTGTACGACAATCGGTCGGCTGAAGAAGTAACCTTGGAACATCTTATACCCTAATCGTTTCGCAATCTCATACTCTGCAGGCGTTTCAATTTTTTCCGCTAAAAACTCGACGCGGTGACCGAGTGCATCGATCAGCTTCTGCTGTTGCTCCACTGGTGTGGCTTGATAATCAATTTTAATGATGTCAGCCAAGCCGATTAATGGACGATATTTTTCTTCAAACACGAAATCATCGAGCGCGATCGTGTACCCTTGGCGTCTGAGCGAACGAAGAGACTGCAACACTTTTTCGGTCGGTTCGACGTGCTCGAGCACTTCCACGACGAGTGATTGACGAGGCAATAACGATGGCACTTCCCCTTCAATCAACGTCTGTGGAAAATTGATGAATGCCCTTGTCCCTTCTGTTAATTCCCGAAAATTAAAGACGAGATAGGCGTTATGAATCACGTCAGCCGTTGCTAACGAATCATCGACATTCTCGAAAATGTTATTTTCGCTGCGGCGATACAACAGTTCGTAGCCGCAAACGCGTAATTGTTGATCAAAAATCGGTTGTCGCGCAACGTAAACTTTCATTCCCTACTCTCCTTTACGATCCATTCCCACCTTTATTATCGGTCACCGCCTCTATATTTTTTACTATTTCCATGATTTAGGTTTGTGACGAAAGACCTATCTTGTCCGTCAAATACAAAAAACTCCCACACTTTCGTGTGAGAGTTGTTGTTATTCTTTCATATCGCGAATGCTCAAGCGGTTGATCGCTTTTTTGAGCGCAAGTTCCGCACGACGGAATTCGAGTTCTGAGAGCTTCGTGTCTTGGAGACGGCGCTCGGCCCGAACTTTCGCCGCAGAAGCGCGGTCATAGTCGATCTTATCCGCCATTTCGGCTGTTTCAGCTAAGATCGTCACCGTATCGGGACGAACTTCCATGAAACCGCCGCTGATTGCGATCAGCGTGCGTCCACCATCTTCGTGGCGCAGTTTGAGAACTGAGACGTCGAGTGGTGTCACCATCGGGATGTGCTTCGGTAAGATACCGAGCTCACCAGTGACCGATTTGGCGATGACCATTCGTGCGTCCCCTTCAAAGGCTGCACCATCCGGGGTGACGACGTTGACGTGAACAGTATTCATCGTCTAGTTTCCCCCTTCCGCGTAGGTCTTAGACCAACGTCTTCGCTTTTTCGATGACGTCTTCGATTGGACCAACGAGACGGAATGCATCTTCAGGAAGATCATCGTGTTTACCTTCGAGGATCTCTTTGAAGCCGCGTACTGTCTCTTTGACTGGCACGTACGAACCTTTTTGGCCCGTGAACTGCTCAGCCACGTGGAAGTTTTGTGATAAGAAGAACTGAATACGACGTGCACGGTGAACCGTGAGTTTGTCGTCTTCAGACAACTCGTCCATCCCGAGGATTGCGATGATGTCTTGAAGTTCTTTATAGCGCTGAAGCGTCTGTTGAACGTTACGCGCGATTTCGTAATGCTCTTTTCCTACGATTTCAGGAGAGAGGGCACGTGAAGTCGATGCGAGTGGGTCAACGGCTGGGTAAATACCCATCTCCGAGAGACGACGCTCAAGGTTTGTTGTTGCATCAAGGTGGGCGAACGTAGTTGCTGGAGCCGGGTCCGTATAGTCATCGGCTGGTACATAAACCGCTTGAATCGATGTTACCGATCCTTTTGCAGTCGATGTGATTCGCTCTTGAAGCATACCCATTTCCGTAGCAAGTGTCGGCTGGTAACCTACCGCCGATGGCATACGTCCGAGAAGGGCCGATACCTCAGAACCTGCTTGTGTGAAACGGAAGATGTTATCAACGAAGAGAAGAACGTCTTGTCCTTGCTCATCACGGAAGTATTCTGCCATTGTCAAACCAGTCAAGGCAACACGGAGACGTGCGCCAGGTGGTTCGTTCATCTGACCGAAGACCATCGCTGTTTGTTTGATAACGCCTGAGTCCGTCATCTCGTGGAACAAGTCATTTCCTTCACGCGTACGCTCACCGACTCCTGCGAATACAGAAATCCCGCTGTGCTCTTGCGCGATGTTGTTGATGAGTTCCTGGATGAGGACGGTTTTCCCTACACCGGCACCACCGAAGAGGCCGATTTTACCACCTTTGATGTATGGTGCGAGAAGGTCGACGACTTTAATCCCTGTTTCAAGGATTTCAACTTTCGTTGACAATTCGTCAAATGTTGGCGCTTGACGGTGAATCGGTGCACGAAGCACGTCAGCTGCCACTTCTTTATCATCGATTGGGTTACCGAGAACGTTGAAGACACGTCCAAGTGTCATTTCTCCAACTGGTACCGAAATCGGTGATCCTAAGTCAAGTACTTCCATACCGCGGCGAACGCCGTCAGTTGAGTCCATCGCAATCGTACGGACCGTGTCGTCACCAAGGTGAACAGCTACTTCGAGCGTCAAGTCGACACTAACATCGTCTGCTGTCGCTGCCACGTGAGTGACTTTGAGAGCGTTGTAGATGTTCGGTAAGTGGTTGTCGAACTTAACGTCGATAACTGGGCCCATGACTGCGACTACGCGGCCTTTCATGCCGTATTCGTTCATCGTGTTAGCCTCCTACAATCTAGAGAGCGTGCGCTTATTCAAGCGCTGACGCACCTCCGACAATCTCTGTGATTTCTTGTGTGATCGCTGCTTGACGCGCGCGGTTGAATTTGAGCTTGAGTCCGCGAATGAGTTCATCCGCATTGTCTGTCGCACTCGACATCGCCGTCATCCGTGCTGCGTGCTCCGATACTTTCGCATCGAGCAATGCGCCGTAGATGAGTCCTTCCGCATAACGTGGGAGGAGCGCCGCTAAGATCGTTTCTTCTTCTGGTTCGTATTCATACATCACATTGGATGCGGACTGTTCGATATCCCCAAGCGGGAGCAATTGTTGAATCTTCACTTCTTGGCTGATGACCGAGATGAACGAGTTGTAGCAAAGCTTCAATTCATCAATCTCGCTCTCGCTGAAGGCACCAACCGTCTGTTTGACGATTTCTGCGACTTCAACAAAAGTTGGTTGGTCGTTTAGCCCTGTCATCGCGCTATACACCGGGATGTTGCGTGACTTGAAGAACTGGACACCGACTTTTCCGATTACGTAAAGACGATACTCATCTGTTGATGTGTGCTTGTCTTTCAGTTCACGGTACACGTCACGCAAGACGCTGGCGTTATATCCACCTGCGAGTCCGCGGTCTGACGTGATGACGATGTAACCAGTCCGTTTGACGGGACGTACTTGAAGCATCGGGTGTGTCGCGCCTGATGTACCACCAGCGATCGACGAGATGACTTCTTGCAACTTGTCCATGTACGGCTTGAAGTTGGCGTTGTTCCCTTGGGCCCGGTTCAACTTCGATGCCGACACCATGTTCATCGCTTTCGTGATTTGCTTCGTGCTTTGGGTCGAGGTGATCCGCATCTGGATCTCACGTAATGATGCCATTTCGATTCACCACCTTAATAGACGCTCGTCACCGGATTAAACCGATGGCGAGAACGTCTTTTTGAATTCCGTAATTGCGTCGACCATTGCCTCGTCTGAAGGAAGGTTTCCTGTCTGACGGATTTCACGGCAGAGGTCTTTACGGTTTTGGTCGAGCCATGCGTTCATTTCTGCTTCGAAACGACGGATGTCTGTGACTGGGATGTCATCGAGATGACCTTTCGTGAGTGCGTAGATGATGATAACTTGCTTGTCTACAGAAAGCGGTGCGTTCAAGTCTTGTTTCAAGACTTCAACCGTACGCTGACCACGGTTCAACTTCGATTGTGTCGCTTTGTCGAGATCTGACCCGAACTGAGCGAACGCTTCGAGCTCACGGTATGACGCGAGGTCAAGACGAAGTGTACCAGCAACTTTCTTCATCGCTTTCACCTGTGCCGAACCACCAACACGTGATACCGAGAGACCGGCGTTGATCGCTGGGCGTACCCCAGAGAAGAAGAGGTCCGACTGAAGGAAGATCTGACCGTCTGTGATCGAGATAACGTTTGTCGGGATATATGCTGAGATATCCGATGCTTGTGTCTCGATGAACGGAAGTGCTGTCAATGAACCACCGCCGAGTTCGTCGTTCAACTTCGCTGCACGCTCAAGAAGGCGTGAGTGGAGGTAGAAGACATCCCCTGGGTAGGCTTCGCGGCCTGGAGGACGGCGGAGAAGGAGCGAGAGCTCACGATAAGCTGCCGCTTGTTTCGAAAGGTCATCATAAACGACGAGGACGTGTTGTCCGCGGTCCATGAAGTACTCACCCATCGATACCCCTGCGAATGGTGCGAGGTAAAGAAGTGGTGCCGGCTGTGATGCCGATGCCGAAACGACGATTGTATAGTCGAGTGCGCCGTTTTGACGAAGCGTCTCTACTACGCCACGTACAGTCGATTCTTTCTGACCGATTGCAACGTAGATACAAATCATGTTCTCTTCTTTTTGGTTGATGATCGCATCGATGGCAACAGATGTTTTACCTGTTTGACGGTCACCGATGATGAGCTCACGCTGACCACGACCGATTGGAACGAGGGCGTCAATCGCCTTAATTCCTGTTTGAAGTGGTTCGTGAACCGATTTACGTGCCATAACGCCGTAAGCTTTACGCTCGATCGGGTTATACGTGTCAGTCACGATTGGTCCAAGACCATCGATTGGTTGTCCGAGCGGGTTCACGACACGTCCGAGGAGTGCCTCACCGACTGGAACTTCCATGATGCGGCCTGTACGTTTGACAGAGTCGCCTTCTTTAATGCCTTTGTAATCGCCAAGGATGATAATCCCGACGTTACCTTCTTCTAAGTTTTGCGCCAAGCCCATTACGCCGTTAGAGAACTCTACGAGTTCCCCCGCCATAACGTTATCGAGTCCGTGTGCACGAGCGATACCGTCACCTACTTGAATGACTGTACCTGTCTCGCCGACTTCGATTTCAGAACCGTACGAAGCGATTCGTTCTTTTAGCAGGGCGCTAATTTCTTCAGCTTTGATTGTCATTGAATTCACCCCTATTTCTTACGCATTCAACAATTCACGCTCGAGGCGTGTCAATTTCGTTTCGATCGTATCATCGTACGTCGTGTATCCGACTTGGACACGGAGTCCACCGATGACTTCTTCATCGACGACGTTCTTCAATTGGAGCGTCTTCCCGAGCTTCTGTCCGAAGACGAGTTCGACGTCTTTCAAGTCTGTTGCCGACAACGGGTAGGCGCTAGTGACAATACCCTCTGCAATCCCACGGTAGTCGTTGATGAAATCGCGGACGTAACGTGGCAATGCGCGAACCTCTGCCGCACGGTCGTTTTCGACCATGACGAGAAGTGTGTTCACGACAATCGCCGTCATATCACCAAAGCTGTCTTTTAAAAGCTGTGCAAGCTCGCTGTCACTGACTGCCGGATTCGTTAAGAGATCCATGAGTTCAGGAGTCGCGTGGAGCACTTCATCGAGCAGACGCACTTCCGCTTCGACTTGGTCGAGCGTGCCTTGTTCCCGCGCTAAGTCGAAGAGTGCTTTGGCATAGCGTTTTGCTAATGATGCGTTCATCAGTTCGCACCTTTCGCTTTAGACAGGAAGTCTGTGACGAGGGCACGTTGTTTCGCTTCATCGCCTTTAAGGTCTGATTGAAGGACGTGGCGTGCTGCCGAAAGCGCCTGTGTGACGACTTCGGTTTGAAGTGATTGTTTCGCAAGCTCGCGCTCACGCTCAATCGCCTTCTCTGCCTCGATTTTAATTTGTTCAGCTTCCAAACGCGCCTGCTCCACCAAGCGTGCTTGTTCTGCTTCTGCTTGTCGACGGCTTGCGTCGAGCATTTCTTTCGACTCTGTACGTGCCGCACTGAGTGCATCACGTTGTTCGACGACATAGTTTTCCGCATCTTTGCGGCTCTTTTCAGCGAGTTCAATCTCGTTCGCTACATACTCTTCACGCTGTCTCATCATTCCAAGGAGTGGTCCCCAAGCAAATTTCTTCAACAGGGCCAAGAGTACGAGGAATGTGAAAATTGTAAAGATCATATCCAGAATGCGGAGGCCTTCGCCGCCAGCACCAGCTGCAATCATCATCGTATCCATGCATACCCTCCTCTTGACTAAATAAGTGAGGGAGACGTGCTCCCTCTCATGCTATTCTCGTTAACTCGGAATCAAGAGTTGAGGAGAAGGAAACCGACAGCCACACCGATGATCGGGAGGGCCTCAACCAAACCGATACCGATGAACATTGTTTGACGAAGTTCGTTTTTGAGTTCTGGTTGACGTGCTTGTCCTTGTACTGTTCCGTATACGATCAAACCGTTACCGATACCAGCTGCGAGTGCTCCAAGACCGATAACAAGTGCTGTTGCGAGAAGATTAAGTTGTTCCATTGTGTATATTCCTCCTAAAAGTTAAGTAAATAATTTGTTTGTAACGCTTTGGCGAGATGTCCGAATCAATGTTCGGCCGAAGCTTTGTGCCCGATGTACACCATTGCAAGCGTCAGGAAAATGTAGGATTGGATAACCCCGATAAAGATTGAGAAACCTTGCCATAGAATCATTGGGAAGACCGCAAAGATTGCGCCGAGCGGGTTAAGTGCTCCTTCGGCTGTAATCGCGAGTCCCAAGATGATGGTAATCATGATTTCACCGGCAAAAATGTTACCGTATAGACGCAAACCGAGCGTCAATGTGTTTGCAAACTCCTCGATCAATTTGATCGGAAGTAAGAACCAGACTGGTTTCACGAATTCCGCCGAATAGTGCTTGAATCCGTGTAGCTTCACCCCGTAGTAATGCGACATTGCAACGACGAGTGTCGACAACGCCAAGGTTACGTAAGGATCGGCCGTCGGTGAGTTGAACCACAGATAGTGTCCGGAAATGACGTTAAACGGTAGACCCATCAAGTTTGAGAAGAGAATGAACAAAATCAACGTCATCCCAAATCCGATAAAGCGTCCTCCTGTCTTCCAGTCCATCGCACTTGCGATGATTCCACGCACGAACTCCGCGAAGAATTCCATGAAGTTTTGTTTGCCAGTCGGCTTCATAGCCAAACGTCTTGTCCCCCAGAGTGCGAACACGAAGACGAGTAACGCTGCTATTAGCACTGTAATGACGTTCGTCCAGCTCCCGTATAACGTATAGTCCCCAAAGTTCAGAGAATATGTGGGAAACTCATGACCCATTAATATTCACCTCTTTTCCTGCTGAGCTGGGCAAGTGTGAACTCGCCAAATTGTATGATGTGGCCGGCGATTAGACCAGTTACCACCGCGATGACGGACACTCGATCCTCATAGAGAAGACCGACTATCACTGCTAAAGCACCGACCGCCATTCTTGAAACGGTCCCGTGCGACTTTGGTCGTCGTCCATGCTCGATGACGTCATACATGCGAATGACGCTTCGATTCTGCATATGTAGAATGATGAGACTTCCGACCCCGCCGATGAACAACCCGAAAAATACGGCTTTATACATCGGGATGATGAATGCGCCGACTAGCAAAATCGCAAACCAGACGGTAAACCATTTCGTATAACGCTTCATCAGTTCTTTCTGTGCTTTTCTGTCTGCTTGAATCGTATTCATTCGTCCTCTCCTGTCAATAAACTCCGAAGGGTGAGAACTAGCGCCGTAATCCCGAGCACGAGCCCGAGGATGATCGACACATTCCAACCGAACGTGCCCCAAAATTCACGTCTTTCGCCGTATTGTCCGACGAGATAACCGATGACGATCGGTCCAGCAAGTGCTGTCGAAATTTGTGAAGCGAGCGAGGCGTAGGATAGGTAACGATTGTCTTTTTTCGCCATCCTGGTCCCCCTTTCACACATGGTGCGCTTCTCAGTTCTTCACAGATTCACACTCGCGTGACCATCAAAAGTCACACAAGTTCAGAGTAATAGAAATGGCATAAGAAGTCAATGAATTTCACAATTATAAAAGCGCTTTAAATCAAGTCGTATCAATAGTTTTACGCACTTCATAAAGTAAACGATTGATGCACTTTTTAAAGAAAGTGTGAAGAAACGTTGAAATAAAAATGTTGACTTTATAACATTTCACAAACGGAATCAGATGAAGAATAGTTCAGTTATACCCCCACGTTTTGGAAATTTCAATCCGTAAACGTTTACGTTCACAAAGAGTTACGAAACGGTCGTTGACTTCATTTTGAAATCGTTTTCAACGTCCTGTTTCAGTATACCGAGGATGTTTTTGCCATGTCGAGCGATTTTGCCCATTTTTTTGTGAGGAATCTCATCGTTCTTTTTGGACGCATTTTCACGCCACGTCTAAACGGAAAATGGCGCGATTACATTTAAATAAGAAAGAACAGCATTTATTCGTCTCACATATCGATTCTCTGCCGTTCACTTTTGTGTCTATTTTGTGACATCTTCAAATGACAAATATTATTCGAGAAACATCATGAAAAAAAGCGAAAATCGCATAGACGATTCTCGCTTCAATCTTACTTCGTACCAAACAAACGGTCACCCGCATCCCCAAGTCCAGGAACGATATAACCGTGATCATTTAATTTTTCATCGAGTGCTGCAAGATAAATTTCTACATCCGGATGTTCTGCTTGTACACGTTCTACGCCTTCTGGTGCTGCACAAAGACAAGCCAACTTAATTGACTTCGCTCCGTGTTTTTTAAGAGCAGCGATGGCATCAGCGGCTGAACCACCCGTTGCGAGCATCGGATCGACGACGATGAAGTCGCGTTCCGTCACGTCTGTCGGGAGTTTCAAGTAGTATTCGTGTGGCTCAAGTGTTTCCGGATCACGATAGAGACCGATATGGCCAACTTTTACGTTCGGCATCATTTTGAGGAACCCATCCACCATACCAAGTCCTGCACGTAAAATAGGGACAATTCCCAATTTCTTGCCGGCAATCATCTTTTGAGTGGAAACAGAGACCGGTGTCTCAATTTCTACGTCTGTTAGGGGTAGGCTGCGCGTGATTTCGTATGCCATAAGTGAAGAAACTTCGTCGACGAGTTCACGGAACTGCTTCGTCCCCGTCTCTACTTTTCGCATAATCGTCATTTTGTGCTGAATCAAAGGATGGTCATAAACATGTACTTTTCCCATCTTGCTTCACTCCTCTCTCATTCTCTCTCGAGCATTGTACCCTAACTCTGTTGAGATGGGTAGAGCCAACTTCTATTTTCTCAAAGGTCAGACGCCATGAACGTCAATTGGCTTGGAAATAGTCGTTTGCAGGAAGTTCGTAAGACCGTGACGTCTTTTGGTCAATCAAGTAGAGCTCAGTTTCCGTTTTCCATACATCAAACGACTGTTTGGTTAATTCTTGGTACAAATGTAACTGTCCAACGTTGACCGCGTCAGTCGGCTTCTCGCGCATTGGAACGTGAGACAATTCATCAAATAGTTCTTGGGTTTTTGGTCCGTCTAGCCAGACTGTATCACGCTTTGATTCGAAGACGGCGAGTTGCATCTCGTCATCGATTGGTCGGGACGACATCTTGTTCGGGACAGGTCGACGAACGTGTCCCCAAATCTCAAGAACAGTCCCATATGTTTTAGATAGCGCAAGTGAAGTCTGTTCAGAAACATCTTCTTCAATCGGTTGCTCGGATAAGATGATCCGCTTCATTAGTTCTCGATGATTTCCTTCTAGAGAGAGTTCCTCTTCTTTTGCATCGACTTTCATATACGGTGCTTCGTACATACTCGGAAGAACAAGTTGTTTAAGCGATGGTTCCTTCCCGATTTGAAGAGCGATTCGGTTGTCGGCCCGTTTCGTCAAAAAGACATAGCCCTCATTTTCTCCACTTTGAAACGGGAACAGTCTCGGTTCGACAATCGGATCGAGCGTTCGTCCGTTCCGAATTGTCTCGAATGTCACGTAAAGCGCACCCGTATCCGGGGTCGTGTAGCGGAATGCCGAATCCGCAATCACCGCTTCATGAGTATCGTTCATCTTAAAAGCGCTCGTAATTTCTTTCATGTCCTCGACGCGATCGAATTCAATCGTCGAGACAACCTCTGACTCGATGAACCGTTCTTTGTCGAGTGCTTCGAATTCTTGAATCGGTTCAATCGCAAACGTTCGCTCCATCAATTGGTTGCTGTTTGCACAAGTGAGATATCGTTCTTCCCCCGCGGCAAAGTACTTCACATTTTTATAGCCGAGGGCTTCGTAAAGAGGATGACGGAATGTCACTTCCGCCACCTTCGCCCTACGCTTCGGTAAGACATCGGTCGGTCGTTGCTCACAGTATGTAAGAAGTTTCTCTTTTGTTTGTTCGGTTAATGTCACCTCAGGGTCTTGTTCGACTCGATAAGATGACAGAGGACGTAATTCAATCGCGTTTAACGTCTCGGCCCCACATCCACTCAACAAGATACAACTGAGTAAGATTCCCCAGTACGTCCGCATTGATGTTCCCCTCATTCCCAATTCGGTGAAAACCACCTAAATTTTTCTTGTACATCATAACATATAACCTATTTTTGTGATGATTTCAGAATTATTACGTTTCCAGCGATTCTTTATAGGCTTTTGCGTAAACGCATTTCCATATAAAAAAGAACCAATCAGTTAAGATTAGTTCTTTTTCGTCACTTGATTAATCGTTTTCGCGCTCATCTTCACTAGAATCATCTTGAGATGAGTCGTCTTGTGAGGAATCGTCTTGCTCATATTGGCCGTCCTCAGATTCATTGTCCACTTCGATGACTTCTTGATCCCGATTCAATTCAAGTTTGACGCGATCTCCAACCCGTGGTGTGTCGTCGTCGATTTCAGAGCGTGAAGCGAGTGGATACGTTTCGTCTGTTCCATCGATGTTAATCGTGACTTCTTGGTCTGTGAGTTTGACGAGCGTTCCAGTAATGTATGCATCGTCATCTCCGCTCTCACGGTCCACTTCTTTCACTTCATCGCTTCGATTCAATTCGAGTTTCACTCGGTCGCCGACTTGCGGTGTGTCGTCGTCGATTTCATGCGTTTGTGCCAAGCGATACGTCGATTCTTTTCCATTGAAGCTGATTGTGACATCCTCTTTTGTCAGACTCACAAGTGTCCCGTATAGTTCATAGTCATCTTCTACTCGTGAAGATGATGAATCGTCTGATGCGTTGACGTTTGAATCTTCTGAGGGTGACGCGTCGTCACTAGCTTGATTGATGGCTTGCGGGACGATGACTGTGTCCGTCTGATTCCCACTCACATAAAATCCGATTCCTACAATTGCCATGACGCCAAGTAAAGCTCCGATGATCCAGCCGATGCGTTTCATGTTCATTTCCTCCTCGTGATATGTTCTTCTTATTTTCATCATAAGCCTCGTATGTGAGAACGCATTTAAGGCTTCATTAGAAGTTGATGAGAAAATACGAAATGTTCATCATCGAGTGAGGAAAAAGACACTGCCGTCAGGGTCATTCGGTTTGCTTCCGATCGCCCACCCATTCAAATTCGCGACTTCTTTGGCAATCGCCAACCCAAGTCCACTCCCACTTCGATCTCTGGCTTCATCCAACCGATAAAATCGATCGAACAGACGAGCTCTTATCTCTTCTGTTAGGATTGGTCCCCTGTCGCGTACTTCGATGCGATCACTTGTCAGGTGGAGACTCGTCTCTTCTGCATATTTCAAACTATTATCGATCAAGATGACAAGAATACGTTGTAGCGATTCACGATGCCCGTACCAACTGCCGTTCGCTTTGATTGGAACATGCGCGCCATGCGAGCGTAAAAATCTTTCCGTCAACACTTCCCCAAGTTCGGCTAAGTCGATGTCTTCCTGGTCGACCTGTTCAAGTGAGGCGAAGCGATTTAATTCCAACATCGGTTCAATCAAGTCGTTTCGCATTTGTCGCGACTCGGTCAAAATGTGGTCGATAGCCTCAGCGCGTACACTCTCATCTTCTTGTCCCCAACGTTGCAATAATTTCGCATATCCTTCGATAACGGTCAGCGGTGTTTTTAGTTCATGTGAAACATCGGCGACGAAACGTCGCTGTTGTTCCATCGTTCCCTCGACTCGTTCAATCATATGATTGAATCCATGTGATAAGGTCGTCACCTCGTCCTTTCCATCATCGACGGCAATCGTTTCTAACTTGCCCGATTCCGTAATGCGCTCCATCGTCTCGGTCAATCGACGTAACGGTAACAACCCTTGGCGTAAAATCCACCATGTTCCGAGGAACGTCAAAAGGACCGCAAGGAAAAACATGACGAGAAAAATCGTCGCCAATGCTTGAATTGTGTCACTCACCGCCCGGTCTTGAAATCCGAACGCCAATCCATCTGTCGTGGCGACGACAAACCAGTCATCAATGAGTGCAGGTTCGCCGTAATTGATCGGAAACGTCGTTCCGTCCGGCACCCCTCCGCCAATGATGCCCCACTCTCCGTTTTCTTGACGCTCTAAGACGACACTATCTTCGTGAAGGGACAGTACCGCATCACTGTTTCGAACGTCTTCTTCCAACAGGTTTAACGCTTGTTGTAACACGTCAAAACGTGAATCGACAATCTCCTGCCTAGCGACGAACCATGTCGTGCCAAACGAGATGAGAAGGAGCAACAACATGAAGCCCGTCATCGCCCAAGCGATTTTTGTCCGTAACATGCTCACTCACCACGCTTTAACATATAGCCGACGCCTCGGACGGTTTGAATCCAAGAACCGGTCAGTTTCTTTCGGACGTAACGAACATACACGTCCACGACGTTCGTATCACCGAAGTAATCAAATCCCCATACGTGTTCGACGAGTTGATCTCGTGTCAACACACGCTCAGGGTGCTCTAAAAAGAAGACCAACAAATCAAACTCACGCCGTGTCAAATCAACTTTATTTCCCTCGCAATACACCTCATGCCGATTCACATCGACTTTGAGTGTCTCATAGGTCAGGACATGTTCGGAATGGTCCTGTCGAACAAGCTGGCGCATGCGTAAAAACGCCCGGATTCGAGCGAGCACTTCTTCTATTTCGAACGGTTTCGTGATGTAGTCATCAGCACCTAGGTCAAGCCCGCTCACTTTGTCATAGCGGTCCCCTCGCGCCGTCACCATGAGAACGGGCAACAGTGGTCTCTCTTCCTTCAATCGACGGACCACCTCGAGTCCACTCATTTGAGGCAGCATGATATCAAGTAAGACGAGGTCGATGTCGTCGGCGACGGCCCGTTCTAAACCGCTACGCCCATCTGTCGCCACGACGACTTCATACCCTGCATGCTTCAACTCCAACTCCAGTAACCGTGCGATTTTTGAATCATCTTCTACGACCAGAATCGTCTGCATCCTGTTCACCCCTTTGAAAAAACGCCGAGCGGACCGCTCGACGCATTATGATTCATTTCCCGAAATCAATCCGCAAAAAACAGACGGACGTCTTCTGGGATTGCTGATTCTACTTGTCTTTCGAGACGGTCTTCCCATTGATCCCACGTTGCATCCACTTGCTCGATTTGCTGCTCGATGCCCGTTGCCGCGACCGACAGTTGCGCGAAGCTTGATTGCCCCGGGGTCGTAAAGAACAAGAAACCGGCAAGTCCGATTCCCATCAGGCCGATTGCCAATAGACTAGTTCCAATTGTTTTCAGTAAACGTTTCATACACGCATCCCTCCTATTCGCATCATACGATGCGAAAATGAGAAATCGTGGTGATCTTCAATAGAATTTCATGAGAAAAGGCGTTGCTTGCGCAACACCTTACTCGTCGAGCACAGATTTTGCAATCGGCGCCCAATACGTTCCTTCCATCTCTGACACGGTCGTCAGCGTATCCCGATAAGCAGGATCGTCCGCTTTTTTCTCGGCGATTCCTTTCATCCAGAGGACATCTGCCTTGTACCCAGACTCAGGATAGGATTCGAGATAAGCCACATAGTCAGCGATTGTCGCTTTGCCTAACTTGTTGTCGACAAGGAGTCGATAAAATCCGACGGCCTGTTCTTGACCTGCTTTCGCTTTCCCGTCGAGCAACTGTTCAGCTTGCTCGTACTGTTTGTCTTGTACGAGCGCTTCGACCTCCGCTAACGGAACGACGTCCGGCGCTGGAGTCGACTGTTCTTCCGTCGCATCAGTTGGCGCCTCTTCTTGATCTTGTAGCTGCTCATTTTCCTTCTCGAGTCGGGCGACTTCCGCTTCGAGTTCCTTCAGACGCTCCGCCATCGCCTCTTCCTCCGTCACCGTCTCGACGACGACTTGGTCCGTCTCGCTCGGCGGCACAATCGGAGGTTCAGCATCTGGCCAAAAGATGAGCGCGGCGGCAGCAAGCCCGACGACGAGCGGAAGACCTAACCATTTCTTATCAAACTTGAACGCCTGTCGCCACTCGGCTAAATCCGAATGCTGGATGACGGCCGTTGAGAACGAACGAAAGCGGCGCTTGGCCGCTTTTTTCCCGTTCGCTTTCACTTCTAGCGCAAGACCTAGTCGATGGAACGCTGCGGGCACTTTCATCCCGAGGAGCGGTACGATCCGTTCGCTCGCTTCTTCGTAATAGCCGTGGTCGAGGAGCGTCGTAATGACCCCGAACTCGCTGGCGACAAGACGGAAAGACGGATCGTGTTCCCCTTTACGAGCCAACCATTCCGTCATATCGATCAATGGGAGTTCGGAGAGCTCTCGTTCTGCTAGTGTCCGGATGTCCATTGACTCAGCCTCGTTCTGGGTAAAGTGGGAACTTCGCAGTTAACGTTCGCACGTCTTGGAGTGCTTCTGCGAGTACCGACTCGTCTTCATGATGTTTGAGTACACGACCGATCAGGCGTGCCACTTCTTGCATATCGTCCTCTTTGAAGCCACGCGTCGTCATCGCTGCCGTACCGAGACGGATTCCGCTTGTGACGAATGGTGATGCTGGATCGAATGGGATCGTGTTTTTGTTGACCGTGATTCCTGCAGCGTCGAGCGCATGCTCCGCCGCTTTCCCTGTGATGTCGATTCCTTGAAGGTCGACGAGTAAGAGGTGGTTGTCCGTTCCGCCCGATACGATTCGGAGCCCTTCTTCTTCAAGACCAGCCGCAAGTGCCTGTGCATTGGCGATGACTTGACGCTGATACTCTTTGAATTCTGGTTGGAGTGCCTCTCCGAACGCGACTGCTTTCGCTGCGATGACGTGCATCAGCGGTCCACCTTGAATTCCTGGGAAGATGGATTTGTCGATTGCTTTCGCGAACTCTTCCTTACAAAGAATCATACCGCCACGTGGTCCACGGAGTGTCTTGTGCGTCGTCGTCGTGACGAAATCCGCATGCTCGACTGGGTTCGGGTGAAGACCTGCTGCCACGAGTCCAGCAATGTGTGCCATATCGACCATGAGATATGCATCGACACTGTCCGCGATTTCACGGAACTTCGCGAAGTCGATTGTGCGCGGGTAAGCCGAAGCTCCTGCGACAATCAATTTTGGTTTATGTTCTTTTGCGAGTGCTGCGACAACGTCATAGTCGATGTGTTCTGTCTCTTTGTCTACACCGTATTCGACGAAGTTATATTGCACACCAGAGAAGTTGACCGGGCTACCGTGCGTCAAGTGACCACCGTGTGAAAGGTTCATCCCGAGCACCGTGTCTCCTGCTTCAAGCACTGTGAAATAGACCGCCATGTTTGCTTGTGCACCTGAGTGTGGTTGTACGTTCGCATGTTCTGCACCGAACAATGCTTTCGCACGGTCGCGCGCCAAGTTTTCAGCGACGTCGACAAACTCACAGCCGCCATAGTAACGGCGTCCCGGATATCCTTCGGCATACTTGTTCGTCAATACGCCTCCTTGCGCTTCCATGACCGCTTCTGAAACAAAGTTTTCTGAAGCGATGAGTTCGATGTTGTCGCGTTGACGACCGAGCTCGTGTTGCATTGCCTCAAACAATTCCGCATCCTGCACTTTTAACTTCGTCGTGTTTACCATGTGAAGACCCCCTCTAAATGTCTAAAAATCAACACCCCCATCGTACCACACGCATCTTTTTTTGGGTATCGCTATAATCAGGTGAAAAGATGGGTATCATTAGAAAGAATGTAACTGTGAGGAGGTCACTTCATGATTGAGACAAAAGACATTACAATTACCCCGTTTGAACGTAGCCGGACGGTCCGAATCTACACACCAGCAGATTACGAGACATCTGAGAAACGTTATCCCGTCCTCTATATGCATGACGGGCAAAACTGTTTCGCAGACGAGGAAGCGAGCTACAACATGAGTTGGCGCGTCGGTGAATACTTAGACGCCTCGAAACGCGACTTGATTGTCGTCGCCATCGATAGCGCACCTGGGGAAAAACGACTCGATGAGTATGGACCGTGGGAAAATCCGTATATCGGGGATAGCCTGCTCGGACGCGACATCGTCCTCGGTGGAGAAGGATCGGCATATATCGAATATATCGCCCAAGAATTAAAACCGATGATCGATGCCGACTATCGGACTCTTCCCGACGAAACAGCGATGATGGGGAGCTCGATGGGGGGACTCATCTCAATCTATGCAGCATGTGTCTATCCAGAGATCTTTAAACGCGTCGCCTCTTTATCATCTGCCTTCTGGTTCAATCAAACTGAGCTCGAACAATTGATTGAGGTGAGCGACTTGAAAGGTGTCGAACGTCTCTATTTAGACGTCGGTGCCAAAGAAGTCGAGGAACCGATGGAGAACGGACCGACGAACGAGATGTATCGTGAGTCGAGCGAACGCGTGTACAACTTGTTAAAAGACAAAGTCGAGCACATCCGCTTCGAAGTGATCGAGGAGGGCGTTCACAATGAGCTCGCCTGGCGCGAGCGCTTCCCGATGGTCGTGTCGTATTTGTTTGGCGAAGAACTATAATCACAAAAAAAGCATCGCATTCGGTCGAAAAACCTGAATGCGATGCCTTTTTCATTTGTTCGGGTATTGAGCTCGTGGTCCACCGATCAGTTTCGGTCTCGTGACAGCGAACGTGACGTACGCTTCTCCGAGATGTTTCGACGATAATCGGACCGGGATGGCCACTGGTTTCAAATGCATCCCGATCAATGTCGAGCCGATATCAATCCCCGCATCCGCTTGAATCGATTCGACGACACATGGTTCCTCGAAGTTCGCATATGCCTTCTCTGACATCGCCCCACCCGCCGATCGGACAGGGACGACCGTCACTTCTGATAGACCAAATTGCTTGAGCGTCCGCCGTTCCACGGTGAGCGCACGGTTGATGTGTTCACACCCTTGAAACGCCAAATGGACACCTGTTTTCTTTTTGAATTCAAGGAAGGCCTCCATCAACTCTTCTGCGACGTCGATGGACCCAGCCTTTCCAATCGTTTTTCCAAGCACTTCACTCGTGGAGCATCCGATGACGAGAATACGCTCATCATGTAACGGGAAGCGTTCATGAAGCTCCGTTAATAATCCGAGAAGTTCCGTCTTCATTGAGCTCACTTCGATTCGTAAGCGCTCATCTTGTCGACACGGTTTGAATGGCGTCCGCCTTCAAAGTCTGTATCGAGCCACGTCGCCACCAAATCGACCGCAAGGCCAGGTCCGATGACACGCTCACCCATCGTCATGATGTTCGAGTCGTTATGCTGACGTGTCGCTTTCGCACTGAACGAGTCGTGAACGAGTGCCGCACGAATCCCTTTAACTTTGTTCGCTGCGATTCCGATTCCGATCCCTGTCCCACAAATCAAGATTCCACGATCGAATTCGCCTGCTGCTACAGCTTCGGCGACCGGAATCGCTACGTCTGGATAGTCAATCGAGTCGGCAGAGTGCGTACCAAAGTCTTTATACTCATGTCCGAGTTCCTCAAGCAATGCTATGATATCTCTCTTTAAGTTGAAGCCGCCATGGTCGGCGCCGATTGCAATTTTCATTCGTTCATTCCCCCGTCTTCTTTGGTAGGCGTCTCGGTGGTTTCGTCACCTTTGACCCATCATTCGTTAATTTTAACACAAGTCGATTCACGAGTGGCTCGAGTTCGTTTCGCACTTGGCGATACACATTCATCGAACCGCCGAACGGATCGTTGATGTCTCGCTCAAGCCCTGTCACGAATTCGTAGAGCGTGTACGTCCGCTCTGCCAAATCCGGGTATGTATCCCGAATTTGTTCGCGGTGCGCACGTGTCATCGTCAAGATGATGTCCGCCCAGTTTCCTAGCACCTCATCGAACGTCTGGGTGACATGATCGAGCTCAATCCCACGTTCTCTGAGAACTTGCAGTGCATTTTCAGAAGCATCGAATCCTTGCATCGTTCGTAGACCGGCTGAGCGAATATCGAACTCGTCCCCTGTCATTTTCGAACGGAGCAAGGCCATCGCCATCGGGCTTCGGCACGTGTTGCCACTACATATGAATAATACGCGTTTCATTGACATCGCGTGTCCTCCTCTATGTCTTTAGGCATCTTTCGTCGGGTGTACGATCTTTCCGCCCGCCGCTTTATACAAACGGTTATAGACGGCTAAGGCGACCCCGACCGGTTCAATCTTGTTCACATAAATCTCATCGACGTCCGTTTCATCAAATCGACGAAGGGCATCGTATAAACGTTGCGCCGCCATTTCCATCGAAGTACCGAGGGAATAGGTGACGTCAGCCAATGTTGGCTCTTCGTCGAATACGAGTGCACCGATACGCAATCCCGCTTGCTGACGCTCCTCGATGACACGTTGTAACTCTTCACGTGTGCCATCGACTAAAAAGACGGGCGCCGTCGGGGCGTAATGCGTATATTTCATTCCCGGTGATCGCGGCGCAGCTTTTTCGTCACTCAAGTTGGCATCTAACGCGACCGGTCCGATGACAGCTTCGATTTCTTCTCGCGTCACTCCACCAGGTCGTAAAATCGTCACCGTGTCACCCGTACAATCGATGACGGTTGACTCGACGCCGATTCCAGTTGGACCTCCGTCCACAATCCCGGCAATCCGCCCGGCCAAATCATCAGCCACATGTTGAGCGGTCGTCGGCGACGGACGTCCGGAACGGTTCGCACTTGGGGCCGCAAGCCCTAAGCCTGACTTGCGAATCAACTCAAGTGCCGCCGAATGATTCGGCATCCGTAGTCCGATAGAATCCAATCCTGCGGTCACGAGCGAAGAGGCCCGGCCGTTTGAAGGCAAGATGATCGTCAAAGCGCCTGGCCAAAACGCATCCATCAAGCGTTTGGCGACGGGAGGAATCGAATCGACAAACATGCTTGTTTGCTCGATTGAAGCGATATGGACGATGAGTGGGTTATCCGACGGACGTCCTTTCGCCTCAAAAATCTTGCGAATCGCCACATCATTCATGGCGTCACCAGCGAGACCATAGACGGTTTCTGTCGGCATGGCGATGATTTCACCCGCTTGAAGAAGACGTACCCCCTCTTCAATCTCATTCGATTTAATCCATTTCGTTTCCATACGCAATCCCTTCCCTTACGGCATAGACGATACGGTCCTTGCCGTTTATATCTTTTAAAATACCCGTTTCTGCTTCAGGATAACGTTCAGACAGTAATGATTTCACATCTTGTCCTTGGTTATACCCGATTTCAAACGCAATCAATTGCCAATCGGCACGTAAGACGCGCACTGATTCTGAAATCAATTGCCGATACATGTCGAGCCCGTCCGTTCCTCCAAAGAGGGCGAGATGTGGTTCGTAGCCGACGACCGTCTCATCTAATAGAACGTCCGCCTCAATATATGGTGGATTCGAGACGAGGATTCGAATCGATTGATCGGCAATCGGGGCGAGCCCGTCCCCTTCATAAAAACGAACACTCGCACCGAGCGATTCTGCATTCCGTTTCGCGACCGCAATCGCTTCCGGGGAAATATCGACGGTCTGCACCCGGACACCGAGCTCTAAGCTGAGCGTGATGGCAATCGCGCCGCTCCCTGTTCCGACATCGACGATTTCATCGTTCGCTACATGATGAATTTGCCCGAGAAGCCAGTCAATCAACTCTTCCGTTTCCGGTCTCGGGATTAAGACGTCCCGATTCACTTCGAACGAGCGACCATAAAACGGCGCCTGCCCAATCACGTGTTGTACCGGCTCGCCGGTCAACAGGCGCTCAATTCCAGCTTCGAACCGCGCTGCTTCATCGGTGGATAGTTCATCCGACAATCGAACGAGGAGACCCGTCCGGTCGACATCGAGCACATGCATGAGCCACCATTCGGCAGCCGCACGGTCGCGTTCGGCCTCTTGAAGCCGCTCTTCTGTCTGCTTCAGTAGCGCAGCGATACGCATCATTCCGCATCCTCCATAAGACGTGCCTGTTCATCCATGATGAGGGCGTCGATAATGTCCTCGAGTTCCCCCGCTAACACACGGTCCAACTTTTGAAGCGTCAAACCGATACGATGATCCGTGACACGACTCTGTGGAAAGTTGTATGTTCGAATCCGTTCGGAACGGTCCCCTGTCCCGACAGCAGATTTCCGCTGTGCCGACAATTCTTCCATATGCTCGCTTTGCATTTTGTCATATAGACGTGCCCGAAGAACCTTCATCGCCTTGTCTTTATTTTTATGCTGCGACTTCTCATCCTGACACGAGACGACGAGACCTGACGGGATGTGCGTCAAACGGACGGCGGACTGCGTCGTGTTGACGGACTGACCGCCTGGACCTGACGAGGTGAACGTATCGACACGAACATCTTTCATATCGATATGAACCTCGACATCTTCTGCTTCAGGTAAGACGGCGACCGTTGCCGTAGACGTATGAATCCGACCACCTGATTCAGTTGATGGGACACGTTGCACACGGTGCGCACCATTCTCAAACTTGAGTTTCGAGTAAGCGCCTGCCCCGTTGATCATAAACGTGACTTCCTTGAACCCGCCTAGCTCGGTATAGTTCGCGTCAATCAGCTCGACTTTCCAGTTTTGACGCTCGGCGAATCGCGTGTACATCTTATACAGGTCACCCGCGAAAAGAGCTGCCTCGTCTCCACCTGCCGCGCCTCGGACTTCGACGATAACGTTCTTGTCATCGTTCGGGTCTTTTGGAAGTAATAAGATTCGTAACTTCGCTTCTAGCTCTTTCACTTCCGGCTCCAAGAGATTCATCTCTTCTTTGGCAAGTTCACGCATCTCGGCGTCGAGCGTCCGATCCTCGAGCATCGCCTTCGCCTCTTTGAACGCCTCGCTCGTTTCTTTATATTGACGATACATCTGTACCGTCTCTTCTAACTGTGCCTGTTCTTTTGAATATTGTCGTAACTTCGTCGAATCACTGAGCACCTCAGGATCGGCGAGCATTTCATTCAATTGCATATAACGATCTTCCAATACACTTAAACGGTCAAACATGATGATCCGTCCTTTCTCCGTCAAATCAAACTCTATCTATTATAGCAAAAAAACGGACCGCCGAGGGCGGTCCGTCGATTCATCAGTCTGCCACCGTATGGCGGACCGGATGTGGTTTATTCGGTACATCATGGCAATGACGGCACCGCGGTTCGTACGACTCTGAAGCCCCGACCAAGATGACCGGATCTTCATAACGAGCCGGTTGCCCATCAATCAAACGCTGCGTCCGTGAAGCAGGTGCGCCACAAGACAAGCAAATCGCCTGAAGTTTCGTCACGAACTCCGCACGCGACAACAACTCAGGCATCATCGTGAACGGTTCGCCACGGAAGTCCATATCGAGCCCGGCGCAGATGACGCGTTTGTCCTCGTTTGCGAGCTGTTCGATAACATCGACGATTCCTTCGTCAAAGAATTGCACTTCATCGATTGCGATGACCTGCGTTTCTTCGCGTACCGCATCGTATAATTCTTGGCTCGATGCGATGGGTACCGCCACAACCGAGTTGCCCGTATGTGAGACGACGTTCTCTTCATGATACCGGTCGTCGATTGCTGGTTTGAACACTTGGACCGGAATCTTTCCATAGTGAGCACGGCGGACACGACGAATCAATTCCTCCGACTTCCCTGAAAACATACTCCCACAAATCACTTCAATCCAACCATATCGGTTCGTCACATGCATCATTATTCTTCGCCCTCTCCATCGATAATCGCTTTCCGATTATACCTATCTTTCGAGTTGAGGAAAAGGGTTGACTTCTCTCAATTTCTGTTAGAAGTGAATCCGACCTTTACTCGTCGGCTTTCGCCTCTTTTTGCACATCAATTAATTTCAATTTACGTGCGAGCGGTCGGATTGTGAGACCGTGTAATGTCACGGAAATGAAGACGAGACCGAGCGTGAGCGGTAACATTTGCTTCGCATCGTCAATCCCGAGATGCGCCACTTCTTCAGCAAAGAAACCGGCGACCGTCATCGCGACAATCCCACGCGGCGCAATCCACCCGATGAACCCTCGCTCCGCTAACGGCAATCCTCCACCGACGGTCGACAAGTAAATCGCTACTGGGCGAACCAAGAACAAAATACCCGCAATCGTCAAGAGGAGCGGCCATTGGAAGATATTCAAGAGCTCTGCTCGAGAAAGCGACGCCGTCAATAAGATGAAGACAGACGAAATGAGCAAGATTGAAATATCTTCTTTAAAGGATTGCAACTCTTCAATAATCTCTTCGTCTCGATGTTTCGTATTGGCCATCGTCATCCCCATCGCCGTCACGGCGAGAAGGCCGACTTCATGCATCATGAGCTCACTGAGTGAGAACAAGATGAGGACGGCCGTCAACGTGACCGAAGCCCGAAGATAACGGGGCACTTTCTCTTCGACAAACCATCCCATGAGGAGATGCCCAAACAAATACCCGAGACCAATCCCGATTATACAGGCACCCGCAAACAGGAGTTGCATCCATAAATCCATTCCTTCATATACGATATAGCCGAGTCGTACGACGAAGAGTCCGAGCAACGCCCCGACCGGATCGACGATGATCCCTTCCCATTTCAAAATTGCCCCAACACGATCTTTCAAATGTGCCTGTCGTAATAATGGGATGACGACGGTTGGACCAGTCACGACAAAGAGTGCTCCCATCGTCCATGCGACGACCCAATGCAACCCACCGACGTATTGGATGAGTAGCGACATCCCGACAAACGCCAGTGCGACTCCGACCGTGACGATTCGGACGATTGACCGTCTGAACTGATTGATTTCGCTGAAGTGAAGTCCGAGACTTCCTTCAAATAAGATAATGGCGACCGCAAACGAGATGATCGGACTATATAAGTCCCCTAATAATTCACGCGGGTCAAACAGCCCGAGGATTGGACCCGCCAACACCCCGGCGAGCGTCATAATGATGATTGCCGGAATTTGATAACGCCATGCCAGCCATTGTGACATGATGCCGACCCCAATCAACAAGCTGATACTGATGAGTATAAGTTCCATAACGGCCCCCTAACGACAGTCTTTTGTCTCTTTACCCGCGTCGATGTAACAAAAAACCGCCAAGGGCAATCCCTAGGCGGTGAGCATACAACTTTACGATTAACGTTGGTATTTCTTGTTGAAGCGCTCGATACGACCATCTGCAGATGCGAATTTCTGGCGACCTGTGTAGAACGGGTGCGAATCAGAAGATACATCGACACGGATGAGTGGGTACTCGTTTCCATCTTCCATCGTGATTGTCTCGTTAGAGTAACGAGTTGAACCAGTGATGAATTTGAATTCTGTCGTCGAGTCCATGAATACGACTTTACGGTATTCTGGGTGGATTCCTTGTTTCATTGCTTTTCAACTCCTTCGGCCCTAAGTATTCTTTCAACCTAGAGAAAGTTCACTAGAATATAATATCACCCTACTATAGGATTTACAAGTCTGTTTTCGTTTTTTTCACTGGTCGTCTTTTTTTCTTATCTGCCTCGAGCGCAGCGAAAAAGTCGAGGTTCGTTTTCGTCTCACGAACACGGCGTAAGAAGTGTTCGACGAAGTCTGGAGACTCGTTCATCGTACGACGAATCGTCCATAGCGAATCGAGTTCCTCCTTGCCGAGTAAGAGCTCCTCTTTCCGCGTACCAGAACGGCGGATATCAATCGCCGGGAAGATGCGACGTTCTGCCAGCTTCCGGTCAAGATGAAGTTCCATGTTACCCGTCCCTTTGAATTCCTCATAAATAACGTCGTCCATCCGTGAACCCGTATCGACGAGTGCGGTCGCAAGAATCGTCAAGCTACCCCCGTCTTCGATATTGCGCGCCGCCCCGAAGAATTTTTTCGGTTTGTGAAACGCTGCCGGGTCGATCCCCCCAGAGAGCGTCCGCCCGCTCGGTGGGACAGATAGGTTATACGCACGCGTCAATCGTGTGATGGAGTCGAGTAAGATGACCACGTCTTTCTTATGTTCGACGAGACGCATCGCTCGTTCGAGGACGAGTTCTGAGATACGCGCATGGTTCTCCGGTGTCTCATCAAACGTCGAGAATGCCACATCCGCATCCGGTACAGAACGCTGGATGTCGGTCACTTCCTCTGGCCGTTCATCAATCAACAGAATGATCAATTCGACGTTCGGATGGTTCGTCGTGATCGAGTTCGCAATCTCTTTTAAGAGTGACGTTTTCCCCGCTTTCGGTGGCGCAACAATCAATCCACGTTGACCGAACCCGACAGGTGCAATCATGTCCATGACGCGTACTGAGAGGTGTTTCGGTTCGGTTTCGAGCACCATCTGTTGTTCCGGATAGATTGGTGTGAGTGCCGGGAAGTAATCACGTGAACGCGTCGAGTCCGTCGACTCACCGTTGACTGCTTCTACACTCAACAACCCTTGGAACCGTTCGTTCTCTTTCGGTTTGCGGACTTTCCCCGTCACGAGGTCTCCGTTTCGAAGGTTGAAACGGCGAATTTGTGAAGCAGCGATGTAGATGTCTTCGGAAGATTGAGAGTAGTTGATTGGTCGGAGGAAGCCAAACCCGCCGTCATTTTGTGACTGAGGATTCGGTGGAATGATTTCTAGAATACCTTCGAGGAAGTACAAATCTTTTGATTCGGCCTGTGATTTCAAAATCCGAAACATGAGCTCACGTTTCCGCGCTTCTCGGAAGTTTGGAACTTTGACTTCTTTGGCGATCTCATATAGTTCTTTTAACGTCTTCGTTTCGAGTTCACGAAGCGTGTAATTTTTTGTCGGTTCTGTCTGTTGACTCATTCAAGTCACCTATCTTTCTACATTTCATTACAAGAAGTATTCAACTTCGTTATTTTTGTTCTGCCATCATCTAACCACATTTTTGTCGTGTCGTCACCGTGCAAAAATCACCTTTTGCTCAACCGTTTCCCTCTTGTACAAATCCTTACACAGTAAAAGAAGATTTTGTAACAAAATAAGTACTATATCCACATATTGTTTCATTTTTGTTACAAGAAAACGCTTTTTTGACTTGTGATTGAAAAATGCTATCGGTCTTGCGCATGATATAGTTTATTTGCACAGGAAACCGGGTATTATCCGCCACTTGTGCTCTACTATAAAATACTACTCGATTTTGTCATATAGAAACGTACACATTTAAAAACGGAGGGATTTATACAATGTTAAAGCGTATTGCATCTATCGTCGTCGCTGCCACTGTTGCTTTCTCGGGTCTCATGTTCTCAACAGGTGAACAAGCAGAAGCCGCTACCGGAACGTTTGCTTACTCGAAAGTAAACGGCTTGAACATCCGTACTGCCCCGTCACTTACGTCATCGAAAGTTGTCGCGAAGATGGATAAAGGTCAACGCTATACATACCTTGGTAAATCCGGTTCGTTCTATAAAATCAACTACAAAGGTACTCACCGTTACATTTCAGCATCTTCAACGTACACGTATTTGAAACCGAGAACGTCTACTTCAACATCAACGACAGTTTCAACGTCATCGTCAAGCAAGCGTGCAAAACTCGTTGCTGAGTCGAAAAAGTATCTCGGTACACCTTACCGTTACGGTGGAACAACAACTTCTGGATTTGACTGCTCAGGTTACACTGGACATGTTTACAAAAAAGCAATCGGCAAAACACTCCCACGTTCTTCACGTCAGCAATACTCAAGCGCGAAGAAAATCTCGAAGTCATCGATTCAAGCAGGAGACCTCGTCTTCTTCTCACATTCGGGCGGAACGATTCAACACGTCGGGATGGCGCTTAGCAAAACACAAATGATCAACTCAGAAACAGGCGGCGTGAAATACGCGAGCTTCACTTCTGGATACTGGGCACCACGTTACGTTGGCGCTGGATCATACCTTTAATACGATATCAATGCGACTCGGTTCATTGGAACCGAGTCGTTTTTTATTTTTGCTTGAGCGCACCTCTCGCGTTCGTCGCCGCAAACACAATCATGAGTACACTCATCGTACCCGCGACCGCGAGTCCTGCCGATAAAGCACCCCAGTCAATCTCCGGTTGCGTCAGAACCGCCCGCATTCCTTCAAAAATATATGTCGTCGGATTAAACGTTGCTGCTACTTTCAACCATTCCGCCTCAATCAATTCTTTCGGGACGAACGTCGTCGATAAGAAAATCAGTGGGAAGAACAAAAGCGTACCCGCCTGTGCGGCTTGCGCATTCCGGGTTTTTAACGCAACACCTACGGAATAACCCGCAAAGCCAAGACCGAATCCAATCGCGAGTAATACCGTGAAGAAGAAACCGACCGCTCCGACAGGAATCGTGAGACCGAGTAGAAAAGCGACCGCAAAGATGAGCAGTGTTTGGACAAGCAGCTGCAACATTCCGGCAATCATCGGTCCGAGCACAATCGCAGTCCGGGTCGCCGGAGTCAATAGTAATCTCGCGAAATAACCGCTCTCGATATCGCGAACAAGGGCTTGTCCTGTTCCTCCTGCCCCGCCGACGGCACCTGAGACAATCGATACCGGCAAGATGAAGTTCAAGTAGTCGCTTCCTTCAAATTGAGGAAGCGAGGCCACACTGGATAGACCGCTCGTGTACACGAGTAAAAAGAATACAGAGATGATCAAGTTCGGGATAAACGAAAATGGATTTCGGATCGTCGTCACTAAGCTCCGTTTCGTGAATAACCATGTCTCAGTCCACACGAATCTCGCCCCCTTCATAAGATTCACCTGTCACTTGTAAGAAGACGTCATCAAGCGACGGTTGTTTCACGGTCAATCGTTCGGGTTGTAGTCCCCGTTCATCTAACGCTCGAACAATTTCGGTCAACGTCACATCGCGTAGTTCGAACGAGACATGATTCCCGTTCGCCGTCGTCTCGAAGAGTGTGGCCGCGGTCATCGCATCCGCTTCATTTGAAAAGTCCATCGCAATCGTCTCACCGCCGACTAGTTGTTTCAGTTTCTCAGCCGTTCCCTCACTGACGATTTTCCCATGATGGATGATGGCAATCCGGTCAGCCAATTCATCCGCCTCTTCTAAGTACTGGGTCGTCAAAAAGATCGTTGTCCCAAATTCTTGATTCAGTCGCCGTACTTCATTCCATATCTCAATCCGACTCGCCGGGTCGAGACCCGTCGTCGGCTCATCTAAAAACAATACGGTTGGACGATGGACGAGCGTGAGGGCCAAATCGAGACGTCGCCGCATCCCTCCTGAATACGTACCACTCCGTCGATCCGCGGCATCTGTCAGAGAAACGACTTCTAACAATTCATCTGCGCGACGACGCGCCTTCTCGTTCGACATCTTAAATAAACGTCCTTGTAAGACGAGCAGTTCACGACCCGTCAGTACTTTATCGATCCCGGTTTCCTGTAGTGCGACCCCGATGGACAGGCGGACGTCTTTTTCTTGTTTGACGACATCGAATCCGTTCACCCGCGCCACCCCAGACGTCGGACGGACGAGCGTCGTCAACATTTGCACCGTCGTCGATTTACCGGCACCGTTCGGTCCTAAAAACGCAAAGATTTCCCCTTCTTTCACGGAGAAAGAAACATCGTTCACCGCCGGAACATCTTTAAAGGTCTTCACGAGTCCTTCCACTTCAATCATCACACCCACCTCCTGACTATCCATTCCCGTTTTCTCAATCTTTCATCACAAAAAAGCCGCGGACGTTTACACATCCGCGACTCCATGTTATTCAGGTTTCATGACCATTTTCGGTTTTTTCGTAAGAGAGTGGTTCCCTTCTACGAAGCGTACGGTACCAGATTTTGCACGCATGACAACGGAATGCGTCTGCCCGCCTTGGGACGTGAATTGGACACCACGTAACAATTCACCGTCCGTGACACCTGTCGCCGCAAAGATACAATCTTCACCTTTCACCAAGTCATTGAGTAAAAGGATTCGATCCGTGTCTTCGATCCCCATGTCATGGCAACGCTGTTTTTGTGCCTCGTCTTCCGGGAGCAAGCGTCCTTGGAAGTCTCCCCCTAGACACTTCATTGCGACCGCGGCGATGACGCCTTCCGGTGCCCCACCTGAACCGAGTAGTAAGTCGACACCCGTTTTTGGGAAGGCCGTGTTAATGGCTGCCGCGACATCCCCGTCTGGAATCAACTTGATTCGAGCTCCAGTCGCCCGGACCCGCTGAATGATTTCCTCATGTCGGTCCCGATGTAAAATAGTCACGACGACGTCTTCCACGTTTTTCTTCTTGGCTTTCGCCACGATTTCGATATTCTCTTCAATCGAGTTGTCGAGACTGACGAGACCCGCAGCTTCCGGTCCGACCGCAATTTTTTCCATGTACATATCCGGTGCGTGAAGAAGGTCTCCCGCATCGGCGACAGCGAGAACGGCGAGCGCTCCCCACGTCCCCGTCGCTACGATGTTCGTTCCTTCTAACGGGTCGACCGCGACATCAAGACGCGAGCCATAACCGTTCCCGACCTTCTCCCCGATATAGAGCATCGGGGCCTCGTCCATTTCACCTTCCCCGATGACAACAATCCCCTTCATCGGAATCGTATCAAAGACATCTCGCATCGCCGTAGTCGCTGCATCATCTGCCTCGACCTTTAAACCGCGACCCATCCAACGGGCTGAAGCAAGTGCCGCCGCTTCTGTGACCCGGACCAGTTCCATCGATAAACTTCGTTCCACCCGAAATCTCCCCTTTATACCTCGGCGTGATCCTCCACCCAAACGAGCGCACCGAGCTGTTTTAATTTGCCGACAAAGTCGACATATGAATCATTCAATCGTTCTGCATGAAGTAACGTCGATTCTCCAGACGCCTGAAGTGCCGATAAAACAAGCGCCGCTGCACTTCTTGCGTCTGTACATTCCATCTCTGCGTTTGCGAGTTGATTCCCTCCGCGAATGACCGCCGAAGCATCTTCTAGCGTAATCTGTGCGTTCATCCGACGCATCTCGGCGATATGTCGGAATCGTTGGGAGTACAATTTGTCTGTGACAATGCTCGTCCCGTCCGCCTTCAATAAAGCCGCTGACATGATTGGCTGCAAATCACTCGGATATCCCGAGTAATGGAACACACGAATGTCTGTCGGCACGAATTTCTTAGCAGTCACAGTGACCGACTCCTCACCGACCTCTACCTCCGCACCAAAATCCAACAGTTTTTGAATGACACCTTCAAGGTGTGTCGGAATGACCGGTTGTACGGTCACGCTACCCGATACCGCTCCGAACATCATGAACGTGCCGGCCTCGAGGCGATCAGGAATCAATGTGTGTGTACATCCGTGCAAACGTTCGACGCCTTTGATGCGAATCTCATCGGTACCCGCTCCACTCACGTGTGCTCCCATCGATGTGAGCATCGTTGCCACGTCGACGACTTCAGGGTCACAGGCCGCATTCTCAATGACCGTCGTCCCTTTCGCTAAAACCGCCGCGAGCATCGCACTAACGGTTGCCCCGAACGACCGCAAGTCCAAGTAAATTCGATTCCCGACGAGTTCTTCGACCCGGACATGATAGAGACCGGATTCATTCTCGACATGAATCCCGAGACGTTCTAACGCTTTCAAATGTAAGTCAATCGGTCGTGGACCAATCGCATATCCCCCAGGTAGCCCGACCGCTCCTTTTCCGAATCGAGCGGCGAAGACACCGAGTAAATAGACAGCGGCACGAACTTTCCGCGTCTCGGAACCAAGAAGAGGCATGGCGACGGCTTCATTCGAATGAATGGTCATCCGTTCTCCCTCACGCTCCACTCGAACTCCTAGCTCTCTTAACAAGTTGACCATCACTTCTACATCTTCAATCATCGGGACATTTTCAATTGTCACCGACTCTTCTGTGAGAAGTGCAGCCACAAGGCAAGGGAGAGCGCTTTGTTTCGCCCCGCTAATCTCGACGGTTCCTTCTAATTTTTGCTGCCCAACGATATGGAGAATTTCCACGCTGATCAAAACCTTTCTACGACGGACTTATTTGGATTGAGCGTTGTTCCAATCCGCTAAAAACTGCTCAATGCCTTTGTCTGTGAGCGGATGTTTCATCATCTGTTCGATGACTTTGTAAGGGACTGTCGCAATATCAGCCCCAAGGAGTGCGGCTTTCGTCGCGTGAACCGGGTGACGTACAGATGCCGCAATGATTTCTGTCTCGATGCCATGAATCGCAAAAATGTTGGCAATCGTCTCGATGAGATCGAGTCCATCTTGACCGATGTCATCCAAACGTCCGATGAATGGAGAAACATACGAAGCGCCGGCACGTGCCGCAAGTAACGCTTGGTTCGCGTTAAAGATGAGCGTCACGTTCGTTTTGATCCCGAGCTCTTTGAACTGTTTCACCGCTTCCATCCCCGCTGGTGTCATCGGTACCTTTACCGTAATATTCGGCGCGATGGCAGCAAGTTCCTTTCCTTCTTCCACCATACCCTTTGCATCGAGTGCAATAACTTCCGCACTTACCGAGAGATCCCCGACGATCTCACAGATTTCACGAAGTCTTGTATGGAAGTCGACACCTTCTTTGGCGACGAGCGATGGATTCGTCGTCACGCCTCCGATGACGCCCATTTGGTGAGCTTGTTTAATGTCTTGCACATTTGCTGTGTCAATGAAAAAACGCATATGTGTCTCCTCCTTCATTTGTGATCGCTTACAATCTCTATTATGAGGAAAGAACAGGTGAATTACTACACCCTTTGTCAGATTCCGAGCCTGAGGAAAGCCGAAATATACAAAAAGTCGGTCCTCATAGAGAACCGACTTGATCAAACAGGATTATGCTTGGTTGCTAGAACCAAACTCACGCATTTTGCCAGTTACGACGTTGTAGATCGCTTCGATCCCAGGTCCGATAACTTTACGTGGGTCATATACTTTCGAGTCAGCGTCAAGCTTCTCACGTACCGCACGAGTCCACTCTTGTTGGCACTCTGTGTTGACGTTGATTTTGCTGTGTCCGAGCTCGATTGCTTTTTTAACTTGGTGCTCAGGAATACCTGATCCGCCGTGAAGAACGAGTGGAGTTTGTGTCGCTTTCGCGATTTCTTCCATCTCTTTGAAGCCAAGCTTCGGCTCACCTTGGTATGGTCCGTGTACAGAACCGAGTGCTGCAGCGAGTGCATCCACTTTCGCTTCTTTAACAACACGTACACACTCTTCGAGGTCAGCGTATTGTACGCCACCGATGACGCCGTCTTCTTCGCCGCCAACTGTACCGACTTCTGCCTCAACAGAAGCGCCTTTAGCGTGCGCGTACTCGACAACTTGTTTCGTCATTTCAACGTTTTCGTCGATCGGGTGGTGTGAACCGTCGATCATGACTGATGTGAATCCAGCGTCGATCGCTGCTTTACACTTGTCGAATGAAGAACCGTGGTCAAGGTGGATTGCAACTGGAACAGTGATGTTGTAGTCGTGCATGAGACCTTCAACCATTTTGACAACTGTTGTGAAGCCACCCATGTACTTCGCTGCACCTTCTGATACACCGAGGATTACTGGTGATTTCTCGTCTTCCGCAGCGCGAAGAATCGCTTGCGTCCACTCGAGGTTGTTGATGTTGAATTGGCCTACTGCATACTTGCCTTCGAATGCTTTGTTAAGCATTTCTGTCATTGATACTAATGGCATAATGACATCCTCCTGTCTGTTCGCTATTATACACGTTTGGGAAAAGTTCCCCCGTGCAATTCGTTCCCATTATAACACACCGTAAAACATGTGCCTATGCTATTCGGGCATAGAAATGGCTTAGCGCAAGCGTTTACATATGTCATCTTGGTGACGAAACGTCAAATTTCCAAGACTTCCTTCACTTTTTCAATCATTCCGTATATATCAAATGGCTTTTCAAATTGCGCAGCAATTCCGAGACGACGCACCTCGTCAATCACCGTTTCTTCTCCGAACGCCGTCATGATCATGACAGGTGTCTCTAGTTCTTGTTCTCTCATCCGACGCAATACTTCATGACCGAACATACGCGGCATGTTCATATCGAGAAGTACTAAGTCGTATCGTTCTTTCTCTAAAAACTCCCAGGCTTTGATGCCGTCTTGCGCCGTGTCCACGTCAACACCCATGTTCGTGAACACTTGTGCGAGCATCGTACGAATTCCATCCTGGTCGTCTGCAATCAACATCCGTGACATGCATGTCCCTTCTTTCATTCATCATTTTCCATAATCAAACAATTTAACCATACCAAACTCATCTCTTTTTCGCGATGCCTATCTTTTGAAATCAAGGGAACGGCGTCTCGGAACTGCCCTCTTCCTGCTCTTCTTTCAACTGTTCTGGCACTTCCAACGCATTGACCCGTTCATAATCGGTCACTTCGGGAGATTCTTCTTTCACAAATACTTTTAAAAAGTCTCCTTCTGCCAACAATGATGGAGTAGAAATGGCTAACGGTCGCTTCTTCCCAACTTCATCGTAGCCGATGAGGTCATATCGATACCCGTTCGACGTCTGTGTCGCCACTTCCGCATTCGGGACTTTGACATAATACACATCCGCCAATAGACGATCCACGTCGACATAGCGCCAGCCTACTACTATTAGAACGCCGATCAACAAGACGGCGATGAGCTTTCGTTTCATAAACAGTTCTCCTTCAACATAAGAGTCACTACTTATGAGATATACCGTTATTCCGAAGTCATGAAACCATTCCACAAAAAGAGGTTCATCCTGTTCAGAATGAACCTCTCGTATGACGCATTGTATCTTATGATTCGACAGTCACTGGAACAACTGCAATTTCAATTTCTTTCTCGACTTCTTCACGTTCCTCTTTCAAACGCTCATCTGACCATTTGAAGACATCGGCCATGCAGCGAAGGACGCCGTCTTTGTATTGACGGACGAAGTCGATGTCAAAGAACATCGCTCCCGTGCGGCGAATCAAGAAGTCGATGGCACGAACGACCGATTCTTCCTCGATGCCGTACACCAACTGCGCATAGACGATTTCAGGAAGGTCATATGCGTTCGCATCCATCCGTTCGATGACGCGGTCGATATTCGATCCGTATAAACGGACAAGTTCTTCCGCGTGGTTTGCGTCTAGACCATGATTTTGAAGTTCTTTCGTTTTCTTCTCAAGGAAATCTTTGAAGCCTTTCGATCCACCGACATGACCACCTGACATCGGCATATGCTTCGTCCGGCTTGCCAAGTAGACGACACCGTCTTCTTCTTTCAACAGTTTTGCGACGAGGTCGACGACCGTTTCCGACATCTTCCGATACCCAGTCAATTTACCACCGGCAATCGTGATCAAGCCGCTGTCTGACTGCCAAATTTCGTCCTTACGTGAAATTTCAGAAGGGTCTTTTCCTTCTTCATAAATCAACGGACGAATACCTGCCCAGCTCGACTCTACGTCATCCGCTGTGACATTGACGTCTGGGAACATATAGTGAATGGCTTCTAAAATATAATCACGGTCTTCCGTCGTCATGCGTGGATGTGCTTTGTTTTTATCGAAGAACGTATCCGTCGTTCCGACGTATGCTTTATTGCCACGTGGAATCGCAAAGACCATGCGTCCGTCTGGTGTATCGAAATAGATCGCTTGTTTGAGTGGGAATTTCGACTGGTCGATGACCAAGTGAATCCCTTTTGTCAGACGAAGTTGCTTCCCTTTTTTCGAGTTATCTTCTTCTCGTAACTCGTCGACCCATGGGCCGGTCGCATTGATGATTTTCTTCGCATATACGTCATACGTCGACCCGTCAATCTGATCTTCGACGTGTACACCGGCCACTTTGCCGTTTTCGTAAATCAATCCTGTCACTTTCGCATAGTTCATTAGAAGCGCACCATGATTCGCTGCTTCTTTCGCCACTTCAATCGTCAATCGTGCATCATCTGTCCGGTACTCGACGTAATAGCCGCCTCCGACCAAGTCGTCTTTTTTCACGAGTGGTGCCTTTTTGATGACTTCATCTGGTTTGAGCATCATGCGACGCTCTGCACGTTTTACACCTGCGAGGAAGTCATACACCATGAGTCCGATTGATGTCGAGAATGGACCGAACGTGCCTCCCTTGTGCATCGGTAAGAGCATTTGCTCCGGCGTCGTGACGTGTGGACCATTCTCATATACGATGGCCCGCTCTTTCCCGACTTCTGCGACGAGCGCCACTTCGAATTGTTTCAAATAGCGGAGTCCCCCGTGAACAAGTTTCGTCGAACGGCTTGACGTCCCTGCTGCAAAGTCTTGCATCTCAAGAACGGCTGTTTTCATCCCACGCGACGACGCATCAAGCGCAATCCCCGCTCCGGTAATCCCTCCACCGACAACAAGAACGTCATGACGTTCACTTGTCAGTTGTTCATATCGTTTCGCTCGTTCTTTTGCTGAGAAATTTCTGATCTCCATCTTATTCCCTCCTATAGTAAGTACGGTTCAATGAATAGAAAAAGAGACCACAACAAAAATAAGGCTTCCCCCTTCTGTTGTGGTCTCTCTATTGTCTCGAACCGAATATCAACTTTTCTCCTGTATTATACCCTATTCTTTTGAGTTCAATCATCTCTTACGCTTGATCAATCTGCAATGTGTCGTTTCACAAGCATCCGACTCGCATTTTGCAATCGAGAAGCTTAGACTTCAAGGTATCATGTTGAAGGAGGATTTCAGATGAAACGTATGTTACAACCTTTTCAGTTTAAAAATGGCGTTGAAGTACCGAACCGCCTTGTATTGGCGCCGATGACGCACTACTCATCAGAACCAACGGGCGAAGTATCTGAGCACGAGCTCGCATATTATCGGAAACGTGCACAAAACGTCGGGCTCGCCATCACAGCTTGCGCGTACGTGACAGAAGACGGGAAAGGATTCCCGAACGCATTCGGGGTCAATGATGACAAATTCATCACAGGTCTTCGTCAATTGGCGGAAAGTTTAAAAGCAGAAGGCGCAAAAGCCATTCTTCAAATTTTCCACGCAGGACGTATGTCGCCACCTGAACTCGTCCCGAACGAACAACCAGTGAGCGCAAGTGCGGTCGCACCTGTTCGTGAAGGCGCCGTCACACCACGTGCGCTCGAAACGTCAGAAGTCGAAGCCATCATCGATGCGTTCGGTGAAGCGACTCGTCGCGCTATCGAAGCCGGGTTTGACGGAGTCGAGATTCACGGAGCGAACACATACTTGATTCAACAATTCTTCTCACCACACTCGAATCGCCGTGAAGATCGCTTCGGCGGTGATGTCCATGGTCGTTTGACGTTCCCACGCGAAGTCATTCGCCGTGTCAAAGAAGCCGCAGCAGATGCAGAAGACTTCTTAATCGGTTATCGCTTCTCACCAGAAGAGATTGAAGAGCCAGGGATCACACTTGATGACACAGATGTCCTGCTTGATATGATTTTAGAAGAAGGCGTCGATTATATTCACGCTTCTCTTTGGAACTTCAACACAGCTTCGATGCGTGACGAAAACGTCACAGAGCGTTCCATCGATCGGATTGCCAAACGGATCAACGGCGCTATCCCACTCATCGGGGTCGGACAGCTCCAACGTCCTGGGCAAGTGGAAGATGCACTCGACGTTGTCGACCTCGCCGCGCTCGGTCGCGAACTCATCATCGACCCAGAATGGCTCGAGAAGGTGAAAACAGACCGCGAAGACGAAATCGAGACAGAACTCGACTTGGATAAACAAGCCGAACTCGCCGTGCCAGCCCCACTCTGGAATGCGATTACGACTCGTGCCGGTTGGTTCCCGATTAAAGATCAAAAAGTGAAGTAACACAACACACCGCGGATTGTTTCATCCGCGGTGCTTTTTTATGCTTTCCACTCTTCTCGTAACATGCCCATCCGAATCGAATCATAGCGCTTCCCATTCACGACACGCACTTGACGGATTCGACCTTCGAGCTGCAGCCCCACTTTTTCAGCGACTCGCATCATCCGCTCATTCCCGGACCACGTCGTCAAGCCGACACGGACGACAGGTAACGTCTCAAATAAATGCTCGCTCCATAAGCGAAGGGCACGCGTTCCGACTCCCCGATTCCAGCGGTCGGGCTGATGCAAGATGATGCCCATCTCGAGCCACTCTCGTCCGGCATCTTCAAAATAGTAAGAAACGGTCCCATATACCGTTCCATCCACTTCAATGACCCACATGTCTTCTTTCTGGATAAACGACCGTTCGATTTGCTGAAATTCCTCATAAGACATCGCTTTGTGTTCAAAGTAAGGCGCATCCCATTGTTTCCATTCCGGTGTCGCCTCTCGATAAATCAATTCCCATAGTCGTGATAAGTCTTTTTCTTCAATTGGTCGAATGACCACTTCTTGATCTTGTCGCATCTTGTCTTCCTTTCTATATAGCGTCCTTACCTTATTCTTGCGTACCGTTTGAATCTCCTTTTTTCCGTTTGCGCCAAATGAACGCGAGAATCAACACGATTAAACTTGCCATGACAGAGACGATGGCAATCGGACTCGAGCCCGTCATAAACAATTGCCCAATCGAGACAGAATAAGCGAGTCCGAACGACGTGACGATTTTTGCGCCGAACGCAATACCCGCAAAGCGCGGGAACGGAACGCGACTAAACCCTGCGGCCAGACAGATGACCTCATCCGGTAAAATCGGAATAATGAACAAGACGAGCAAGATGCCAAGACCATACTTTTCGACATATCGGTCATATGTCTTTAACTTCTCCTCATCGACCCAACGAATGATTCGCTCACGGCCGAATCGGGCCAGACCATACATGACAAAGATGCCAAGCGTGGTCGACACACTCCCGACTAAAGCGGCACGAAACGGTCCGAGTGCGACGCTCCCGATCGGCACACTGACCGCTTCCGGGACGGGTAACGCAATCGGTTGTAAAAAACTGAATGCTGCGAATACCCATACCGCCTGTCGTTCATACTGTTCTAATAGACGATCTAACCCATACGTATCATAGAGGACGAGTCCGAACGATACGTAATAGACAAACACAAAGATTAAAAAGAGAGAGAACGTGATTTTCCACATCTGCTTCAAGATCATGTTTGAGCCGTCGCGAATCGACCGAAGGAGCCCGACTGAGAGCGCGAGTAAGACAACGCCTGTCCATCCAAGTTGGTACGGCAATAAGAGGGAAGGCAAGACGACGAACGGCAACAGACTGAGCGCGACAAGCCCCAGCCCATACCCTAGATAAATCGAATGTCGTTCTTTCATAAGCCATCGCCCTCTCCCCGTTCTACTTCTAGTGTACCCACAAAGTGAAGGTGATGTATCATGCCAAAGGCACCTTCCCTCTCATGCTTTTGGCGTAGAAAAATTCCTACGAATCTTCAGTTCATAAATCAATTCGTAAATTTGATTTAACGCTCCGCGTTACTGTTAATCATTCATTAAAGAATTCATGATAATATCTTTCTCATGAGTTCAGAGTAAATGTATAAACCCTCTATTAGTTGTAAAATAAAGGAACTTATTTTACTATAGACATAAATATAGTTAACATTATGAAAATATAAGGGGTAATTAGATGAATTCATTTATTTCTATCAAAGAATTGATTCATACATTTAATAACTTAGGGCATGATGAGACAGTGATCAAACAACTAAATTGTACATTTAGCAAAAATGAAATCACTGCAATTGTTGGTCCATCCGGGTCAGGTAAATCAACTTTGCTTAGCCTGATCGGTTCTCTAGAAAAACCTACCTCAGGGACACTCGAGTTTGATTCGGTTATATTAAATGATTTAAATAATACTCAATTGTCCGATTTTCGCTTTAAGGAAATCGGATTTGTATTTCAACAATTCCACCTCTTACCATCTTTAAGTGTTTTCGAAAATGTCATGGTTCCCTTTTTAACGAAAAAGGTGGATTTCAATAAAGAAGAACGTGTTAAAGAAGTGATTCAACAGGTCGGGTTAGAGACCAAATCCCATGTCCTCCCTTCTCAACTATCTGGAGGTCAACAACAACGAATCGCAATCGCGCGTGCGATTGTTAATCGACCAAACTGGATCCTTGCGGACGAACCGACAGGAAATCTAGATAGTACAAATAGTGAGCTGATCTTTGATTTATTAGTGGACCTTCATGAAACACAACAGTGCGGCCTTATTTTTGTGACACACGATTTAGATCTGGCGCGTCGAGCTAATCGAATCATTCATATGCAAGACGGTCGGATTGTAGAAGATCAAAAAGGAGAGCGTGTATGTTGAAGTTCATCCTACAATATTGGCGAAACCAAAAGGCAAAACTACTTCTGTTATTGATTGGCGCTCTGATCATTGCTACAGGTTTGAATCTTATCTTTAAATTGAATGAAACAAACAAAGGTGTTGTGGAGGAAACACTTCAAAAGCGCTGGTCGTCTGCCTATGATATTGTAGTTCGTCCTTCGACAAGTAGACTCACTACTGAAGAGTATGACCTTCTTGAGCCAAACTATCTGAACGGGATTGTAGGAGGGATTACATTTGAACAATATGAAAAAATAAAAACGATGGAAAATGTGGAGGTGGCTGCTCCTGTCGCAATCATCGGGTATACGCAATTAAATGTGGATTTACCGAATATGCTGAAGATACCTGACCAAGGACTGTTTCGTCTGACGCATCGTCAGTTCGATGAGACAGGTTTAGAACGAGAAATGATATCAGAGGAAGTTATACATATTGCAAACGGAACGAATGAACTCTTGCCGAGGGGAATCGGCTTGCTCCCTTTTGACCAGGTTGGAAACGCTATCAATCCAGGGAGCCTCAATTTAATTGTGGCGGTTGATCCTGATGAAGAAGCCAAACTTGTGGGTCTCGATCAAGCGATCACCTCTTCCTCTTATTTTTCAACCGATGATCGGGCGGTGTCCTTAAGCAGTGAACAACAACATGTCCGAATACCTATTCTTATTAATCCTGCCTCGTTTAACAAGGGGTACCATGAGTATGAACTTGAACAATTAGATGTACCCTTCTTATCATCTGATGACCAGAAAAAAGTATTACAAGACATCGCGTCTGAATCTGACTTGTTACGTTACGACGTAAAAAATATTCAGTCGTTGAGCATTCCATCGAAGGACCTTGAAGCGATTTATTTTAACCAACTGCAAGGAAAGAAGACACCAGACCATCCGGGTGCCTTGATCAATGAGGGGTCTCAACTCATCTTCAATTCAGGTCCTTTAGAAATGAAAGAGACAGACAGTCCTTTCCCGGAGCGATGGGGAAATGCTTTTCAGATCGATAGTCAACCCATTTCATTTACAAATAAATGGCTTCCTCCATCCATTTTACCGAAACAAGGTTTTAGACCGGTGAACAGCACGGAGGTCCAAACGACGCTTCCGGAATCCAATGACCTCGCTTACTTAAGCCCGGTCCTAGATTTTGAAGTGGTCGGGACGTTCGATCCAGAAAAAATCGCGGTCTCCAAAGATCCGTTGAATGAACTCCCTATGGAAACGTACCGTCCCGCGTCAGCCGATCTTGTTCTTGATCAAGATGGCTCACCACTCAATCCATCTGTGAGCATCAACACCTCTGGGAATCCGGCTGGACTGCTGACGAACTCACCGAGCATTATCACGACTCTAGATGCCGCTCGTCTGTTAAACGGAGAGAAATCAATTTCTTCGATTCGCATCAAGGTAAACAATGTTGATACATTGAACGAGGCATCGGAGGCAACCTTGCAAGAGCTAAAGGAGCAGATTGAAAGAGATACAGGTTTAATTGCCACAGTCACAACGGGATCTTCCCCGCAACCTGTGATCACAAAAGTCGTGAAAGAAGGCAATACGCTTGGATGGATCGAGCAGCCATGGATTCACTTAGGTGCAGCCATCACGATTTTCCGAGAGACAAGTGCAGGATATTCGGGTGTGATCTTGTCCATTATCGGCGTGGCTATCATTTATGTATTGACGACAAGCTATATCACGATGCTTTCAAGAAGACGTGAATTTGCGATCCTACTCTCTTTAGGTTGGAGTCAGAAAGATTTGTACAAAATTATATATCTAGAAGCGATTATTTTAGCGTTTCTCGTTTCGATTGTATCGCTAGCAATCGAATCCGCTTTTTTCATCGTGCAGGGAGAAGGGTTCAGTCTCTGGAGCTGGTCCTTGATTACAGCTTTTAGCCTTCTGATTTATCTGAGCGGTGCAACATGGTCAGCACTTAACATTAGAAAAATACAACCATATGAAGTAATTAAAGTTGGTGAGTACGCAAACACTTCGAGCTCTATCATTCCATTAAAAAACATGGGCTCTTTGGCGCTTAAAGAAATGGTAAGCAAGTGGCGTCGAAACTTATTGTCGGTGGCATCAATCGCTGTCCCGACATCCTTACTCGTATTTTTCGTTTATGTCACGTTCCATCTTCAAGGTGTCCTTTATACATCTTGGCTTGGGCAATTCGTTGCTGTTCAAATCGGAACACTTCATTATGTAACCATAGGTGTGTCGGTATTGATTGCAATATTAACAACAGGAGAAATCATTTGGCAAAACGTTCAAGAACGTGAAGATTCTTTTGCCTTATTAAAAGCGATTGGATGGGCAGATCATTCCATTCGTTATTTAGTTGTGATTGAGGGATTGATTGTTGGACTGATTGCTGGAATGCTCGGTTTAGGTTTGGCTTACATCACCATCTATTTCGCATTTGGGCTTATTCCCTGGTCCAATGCATATCTTGCTTTGTTAAGTTTACTTTTACCGACAATTGTAGGTGGGATAGCTTCCCTAATCCCAGCTTCAATTGCTTCTAAAATAAATCCTTATGAGTCACTTAAAAAAATAAGTTGAGATAAATATGTAATCAAGAAAAGCCACAACCCGTAATGGGTCGTGGCTTTCAATTCATTATTCTCCAAGTGACGCTTGGATGAAGTCATGGAATAGACGTTGTGGACGTTCTGGACGTGAGATGAGCTCAGGGTGGAACTGTGATGCCACGAACCACTTGTGTTCTGGAATCTCAATGATTTCCACAAGACGACCGTCTGGGCTCGTACCTGAGAACTTGAAGCCTTCTGCTTCGAACGCTTCACGATATTCGTTGTTGAACTCATAGCGGTGACGATGGCGCTCGTACACGAGCTCTTGATCGTAAGCGGCATGTGCTTTCGTCCCTTTTTCAAGTTTACATGGGTAGAGTCCGAGACGGAGTGTACCCCCAAGGTCTTCGATGTCCTTTTGTTCTGGAAGAAGGTCGATGATCGGGTACGGAGTCGATGGATCGATTTCAGCCGTGTGCGCGCCGTCCAACTTCAAGACGTTACGGGCAAACTCGACCGTTGCGAGTTGCATCCCGAGACAGATCCCGAAGAATGGGACGTTGTTTTCACGAGCGAAACGTGTCGCTTCAATCTTCCCTTCGATTCCACGCTCACCGAATCCACCTGGGACGAGGATTCCGTCCGCATCACCGAGGATGTCCGAGACGTTTTCAGCCGTCACGTCTTCCGCGTTGATCCAGTCGATGTCGATATCCGCATTGAACGCATAACCCGCATGTTTAAGTGCTTCCGCAACCGAGATATACGCATCACGCAACTCGACATATTTCCCGACGAGTGCGATTTTCACTTTCTTCTCAAGGTGTGTGACCGTGTGGACGAGTTCTTTCCACGCCGTCATGTCAGCAGCCGGTGAATTGAAACCGAAGTAGTCGTTGACGAGTTGGTCCATTCCTTGTTTTTGAAGGTTGAGTGGTACTTCATAAAGTGTCGATGCGTCTTGCGCCTCGATGACCGCCTCTTTGCGTGTATCACAGAAGAGTGCGATTTTCTCGCGCATGTCTTCTGGGATGTCATGCTCGGTACGAAGGACGATGATGTCCGGTTGAATCCCGTAGCTGCGAAGCTCTTTGACACTGTGCTGTGTCGGTTTTGTCTTCATTTCACCTGCGGCACGAAGGTAAGGAACGAGTGTACAGTGGACGTACATGACGTTCTCTTTCCCGATGTCATTCTTCACTTGGCGAATCGCTTCGATGAACGGGAGGGATTCGATATCCCCGACTGTTCCACCAATCTCAGTGATGACGACATCGGCGTTCGTCTCGCGCCCTGCACGGAAGACACGGTCTTTGATTTCGTTCGTGATATGCGGAATGACCTGAACCGTTCCACCGTTATAGTCTCCACGACGCTCTTTCTTCAAGACAGTCGAATAAATGCGCCCTGATGTGACGTTCGCGTTTTGCGACAAGTTGATGTCGATGAAACGCTCATAGTGTCCGAGGTCAAGGTCAGTCTCAGCGCCATCATCTGTGACGAATACTTCTCCGTGTTGATACGGGCTCATCGTACCTGGGTCAATGTTGATGTATGGGTCAAACTTCTGAATCGTGACGTTGAGTCCTCGATTTTTGAGTAGACGCGCGAGTGAAGCTGCCGTGATCCCTTTACCGAGCGAAGATACTACCCCGCCTGTTACGAAAATGTACTTTGTCATGTTTCTTTCTCCTCTCTTGAATACCAACCATCGGGAAACGAAAAAACAAAAAAAGCAAAAGTGCCCCCGTGAATGGAGGACACTTTTGCTGCATCGTTACGTGCTAAACTAGCCCATGACTAATTTACGCCAGAGACGATACAGTCGTCAAGATATTATTTTTTTCTTTTTTCAAGTCGATGAAAACGACTAAAAAAGAAAAAGAGACACGCCTAGCCGGGCGCGATGCCCGGCTTTTTGCGGTCTCTTATAAATCATCCTCGTCTTCGAGATCGAGGTCGTCGTCCAAGTCATCGTCCTTGAAGTCGTCAAGGCCTTCTACTTTTTCTTCTTCGTCCTCATCGTCAAATTCAGATGAATCGTAATCTTCTACTTTTGCGAATACATCCAAGTCATCTTCGATATCGACGATGCCTTCGTCTGCTTCTTCAAACTCTTCTTCGAACTCGTCAAGCTCACCACGTTGACGTGCTTCGATGACGAGATCTTCATCCGACTTGTCGAATGGGTACCATACGCGAAGCGCCCAACGGTTTGCTCCCAAGTTGACGAACAACCCGTCGATGTTCAAATCGGTGTAAAGTTGTGCGATTTTCTCGAGCTCTTCTTCTTCACTCGCAAACGTATAGTTTTGCTTGATTTTTTCGCGAATCTCATCAAAAGAAACAGGCTGCTCGCCAGTTTCTTGGAGAAGTTCATAAACGAAATCAATCAACGATTTATTCATTAAAGGACACTCCTTTTCCGTCACTAGTTAAACATCACTCCTCATTATAAACAAAAGCGATATAAAAAAGCTAGAGGAAATTATGAATCGTGTGATGTCTCGGTTTTAGTACGGAACCAGTACAGACTGATCAATCCGATATTAAACACCCATGTCAGCCCTAAGACACCAAACATCCACGCGCGTGGAATCTGGAACGACAATTCTTCATTTACTGTTTGACCCACATATAAACCATAACCGAGCAATCCAATCATTAAGAATGAATATGCCACGACCATGCCAAATCGTTTCCACAGCTGTAGCAGTAACGACGCGAACTCTTGGTTTTCCCCATACTGGTCAAACAAATACGTATGACTGACACTCGAATACATCGTCTGCGTATAACCACTGACAAACAATACCGGTATGAAGGCAAGTGGCTCGATAAAGCCAACGAAAAAGAAGAGCGAGGATAGGAACAAGACGATGTACGGATGGCGCGCAAAATCAAAGATGCGACTAAATAAGATCCAACCGATGACACCGGCTAAAAATGGAACGAACACATAAAAGACGAGAACTTGGAACGAATACAGAGCAAGACTGACAAAGACGGCTCCGATTAGCGTCCAGCCACCGAACAACCCAATCACAAACGATAATAATTGAACCTGCCGGGTACGACTTGCACCGATAAAATCACGAACCCGCTTTTGCAACAGTAACCATGCGACATAGACGAGCAAAATGATCATTAAGCCAAACACTTCGATATAGCCACGCGCCCCTTCTAAGAGACTAAGCAAGCGACTAATCAACGTAAAGACGGTGACCGCGATAAAAGCACGGAGAAAGGAACGGGTATCAAACTGCCATGTCGCAGATTTTTGGAGCGGTAACTTTCGCACGAACAGCCACGGCAAAATGAGACTCACTAGGAACAGGGCAATGGCAAGATTGTAAGACTGCGTCAACGCATAAGAGAATAAAGCAATCCAACCGACTAACATAAGAACCAACGGCCACGAACTGCCACCCTCTTCTTTTGACTCCGAATCTTCTGCAGGCTTCAGCTCGTTCAATTGCGAGAGAATGGTCGTCATAATTGTACCGACCCCAATCGAGCCAACGCCGACCAAAAAGGCGCTCCATTCAATGGCGCTGTCAAAGGGAAGCACAAAACAAACGAGACCGACGACGAGCACAGACAAGGCAATGAGAAACGTATCCTTTGAACCCCTTCGTCCGATGACATACACCCACAATAAAAGACCTGACATGCTCGCAACGTAAAAGATGAGGAATGGAATCAATCGTCCGACTCCTTCTTCGACTGCCATAATGGACAAAAACAAGATTTGCGGCAGAATTTGGCTACTCAAGGCACTGACAATCGTCAATAGGACAACCATGTTTTTCATGGGATACACTCCTTACATTGAGATTGGATATTCCGTTCCTCAATCGTCCTTTCCCAGTTCCATTCGTCTACGAACCTTTTTCACAACACATTAACTTCTCAGTTTCTTCAATCTTTTGCCGATATAGAAGAGAACATTAATTTAGATATAAAAGAGAAGGAGAAAAATACATGGCACTTTTTCGTAAAACAACATCCAATCACTTCGTCGCAACTACCGGTTTTCCTGAAATCCAGACCATCGCTAAACCATCTGACTCGAGTTTGAACGGACGGGCTCACTATATGGGGTATACGGCCTCTCAAGTGAAGCGCCTACAAGACATGGCTCCACTCGTGGAGTCCGTACTAGATGAAGTACTTGAAAACGTACTCGACCACTTGATGCTGCAACCGGAAATGGTACAGATTGCGAATGCTTCCTCCACAAGAGAACGATTAAAGAAGGTATTCGCCGATTATTTCCGTAGTTTATTGACCGGGAACATCGATGATAAATTTTTAGCGATGCGGAAACGGATGGGACAAACACATCACCACTTCGCCGTGCCTGTCGTCTGGTTCCTCGCGACATATTCTGCTTTTAACACACTCCTCATCCCAAAAGTGGTTGAGACGTATCAACATGACCCGTCTACTTTGACAGAATCTCTCTTAGCGTTATCGCACGCAATGAACTTAGACTCGCAAATCGTCACCGAACAATACGTCAACGCCCGCCTCGATGAAATCGAGTCTGCGAACCAAGCCCGTGCCGCGCTTTTAAGCGACGTCTCACGTGTCAGTTCAGAAGTCGCCACCACGATGGAGCAAACGGGACAAGCGATGTCTGAAACGAGTGATCGCGCGCACCAAGTTCTTGCGGAAACCGAGCAAACGGAAAAGATGAGCCGTCATTTGATGACGTTGACGCACACGAACGGAAGCCAAATCGAACAGATGGAAGTCGAATTCAAACAGTCGGCCACTTACGTCGACACTTCGCTCGATCGCATCACCGCTTTAAAAAATGGATCTCAAGAAATCGTCAGCATGACTAAGAGCATCGAACAAATCGCCAACCAAACGAACTTGCTCGCCTTGAACGCCTCGATTGAAGCAGCTCGTGCCGGAGAACATGGCAAAGGATTCGCCGTCGTCGCCACCGAAGTACGCACACTGGCGGAAAACGCGAAACAACTGAGCAGTCAAATCAATGTACTCATTCATGAAAACGAGACGAATATCGCAGCACTCCTCGATCAAATGGGACAAATGCATCAGACGAATGATGAAGCGATGCGTCAACTGAATGCCGTCAAATCTGGTTTTTCGACCGTTCAAGAAGAGATGGGTCAATACGTCCTTTCCTTCGAACGAAACAAACAAGACCTTAGTCAGATGGTTGAGACCATTTCATCGATCAACGAGACGACACAAGGGTTATCTCACTTGACCTCTTCCCTACTATCGACCTCTGAGATGCAGTAAACAAACAAGGCACGGTCCGCGGACCGTGCCTTTCTGTATTATTGTACAACCGGTTCTGGTATCTCGATGGCTTTCAGCGAGCGATCGAGCAATTCGACGACGTCAAACGTGCCGACCGTCTCATCGACTTCTTTCGCCTTCGTTCCATCTGACAACATCGTCAAGCAGTACGGACATGCCGAACCGATAACGGTCGGTTTCGTCTCAAGCAATTGTTCCGTTCGAGCCACGTTGACACGTGTCCCGACTTTCTCTTCCTGCCACATGAGACCTCCACCCGCTCCACAGCACATACCGTTTTCACGGTTACGTGTCGCTTCGACGAGTTCGACACCCGGTATGCGTTCGAGGACGAATCGCGGTGCGTCATAAATGCCATTGTAACGACCGAGGTAACAAGAGTCGTGATAGACGACACGCTCATTCACTTGAAGATCCGGTTGGATGCGACCCGTGTCGAGCAACTCGGCGAGCAACTCCGTATGGTGATACACTTTCACACCATCGAGTCCAAAGTCTGGATACTCATTTTTAAATGTATTGTATGCGTGTGGGTCAACCGTGACGATTTTCGTCACCCCATACTTCTCAAACAATTTGATGTTCGCTTCGGCGAGTTCTTGGAAGAGCAACTCGTTCCCGATTCGACGTGGTGTGTCTCCTGAGTTTTTCTCTTCATTTCCGAGAATAGCGAATGAGACGCCCGCCTTGTTCAACACGCTCGCAAAGCTTTGCGCGACTTTTTGGCTACGGCTGTCGTATGAACCCATCGCACCGACCCAGAAGAGATATTCGAATTCTTCGCCTGCTTTTTTCTTCTCTTTCGCTGTCGGGATGACGAGTTCTGTATCCTTACGCCAGTTCTCGCGTTCTTTTCGGTTCATCCCCCACGGGTTTCCTTGGCGCTCGATGTTTGCGACCGTGCGCTGTGCCTCAGGGTCCATCTTCCCTTCCATCATAACGAGGTAACGACGAAGATCGATGATTTTATCAACATGCTCGTTCATGACCGGACATTGGTCTTCACAGTTACGGCAAGTCGTACACGCCCAAATTTCTTCTTCCGTGATGACGTTGCCAATCAACTCGTCTGCGACGAGCATGTGACCTTCTTGCGCCGCAGCTGCAATCTCGGCGCCTTGCGTGTTTTGGAACATAAGTGCCGGTGCCCAAGGTGATTTTCTTGTGACCGCTGCACCTTTCATATTCATATGGTCGCGAAGTTTGACGATCAAGTCCATCGGCGACAACATCTTACCCGTACCGGTTGCCGGACACACATTCGTACAACGTCCACACTCAACACAAGCGTACAAGTCGACAAGCTGCTTCTGGTTAAAGTCTTCAATCTTGTTGACCCCAAACACAATCTCTTCATCTGACTCTTCCGCTTCTTCCATCGCTGAAAAATCAACAGGTGCCAAGCGACCGACTTTGTGCGTGCGCCCGAGCCAGACGTTGAGTGTTCCGGCAATCAAGTGCGCGTGCTTTCCTTGTGGAATGTAGACCATGAAACTGAGCAAGAACAAGAGGTGCATCCACCAAAAGACGACGAACAATGCGAAAGCGACCGACCCAGGTACCCAAGAAAACGCTGAACCGATGAGTGTTGCGACCGGCTCACCCCACATCGGAAGCTCTTCTTTATAGACGAGGTAAAACCCGTTCCCGAACAAGACGGAAACCATCAACCCGCCGATGAAGATGAGGGCGAGACCTGCTAAGAAGTTTCGTTTCAAACGCACGAGCTTCTCGACGTAACGACGGTAGAATCCCCAAACGACCGCGACGAGAATCATGAGCATGACGATTTCTTGCATGAACGTGAAGATTGGATAGAGCGGACCGAGCGGGATGTGCGGGAAACGTGTTCCGACCGCTAGTCCTTTCCAAATAAAATCAATCGCCCCGAATTGGACGAGGATGAAGCCATAAAACATCATGACGTGAATTGCGCCACTCTTCTTATCCTTCAACAATTTCTTTTGACCGAACACGTTGATCATGACCTGTTCGAGTCGTTCTTTGTTCGTTTGGCTCCATTCTGCCTTCTTCCCGAGCTTGATGAATGTATAGCGCTGATGAACCAGCGTAGCGAATAAATACACACCATAGCCGAGGACGAGCAAGAATAGAATCCAGTTGACGATTAAAAATGTAGACATCCCCAAAACTCCCCCTTATGAAAACGGATTCAATCTTGAATTCAGTATATCAAATGATGAATGAACAGTCATTCATTTTTGTGAAGTTCTCGTCAGAAGTTTAGAAGATGTTTCAAGATGAGCAATAATCCACCATAACTGCACACAGCCAAAACGAATGTTCGAAAGTGTAGATTTCGGTCGGACGGCAGTTCAAACTTCACGATATTGAGAATCATCGCCCCGGCTACGAACGCAAAACAGAGTGCTTCGACGTGTGGGGCCAAGTCAATCCAACGCGAAACGAAACCTCCGAGTAAAATCCCGCCGCTCAACAAATATCGTCCCTGTCGCATATAGCGTTCGCCATAGTGGCGGTTCAAGTCATGTCCGAGCGCCAAGAAGTGCACACCGAGTGCCGTCGCATAGAAGCTTCTCGAGACGAACGTCACCGAGTCGGCTGTCACCACATACGCTGAAAATGTCATGTACGCCGTGAGAAGCGTCACCTGGAGCCAATACGAAACGGCCCGATCGACCGCCTCATCTTGGAAGTGAGGGGTTCGAACGAACCGCATCGTACCGTAGAACAGCGTGAACCCAATGAGACTGACGATGTAAATCTCTGACGGCAAGGCCAGGTTCAACCAATCGACACGAAGCGTGTCCTGGCGTTTATTCAGGGAGGGCAAAAGATACATGAAGAAGTACGTGATGGCGATTCCGCTCGAGAATGAGAACCATTTCTTAGAGGGCACGGTCTCTTCCCGAAACAAATAAATGCCGAAGAAATTAATCAATGCCAAATAGATGATGATCCAGTTCGCCATCTCATCTTCATCCTCTCAAGTCAATCCAAAACCGTTCGACGATCGTCCCATCTTCTTCCGTATATGGTGTGTCCGCGACACCCCCGTTGTTTAAAATGACTTGACGGGAAGCGACGTTTGTCCGATTACACGTAATGAGTGCACGCTCGATTCCCAGCTCTTTCACTTTCTCAAGCGCAAGTTTTAGTTGAAGTGTGGCGAGTCCTCGCCCACGCGCGCTCGGTTTCACCCCGTATCCGACATGGCCACCGATTTTTAAGAGTGATTCGTTCAACTCGTGACGAATGTTCGCCGCGCCTAAAAGCTCTTCGCCGTCCGTGAGCCAATACGTCGTACTCGGGACCCAGCCTTCCTCTATATTCTCACGTAACTCTTTCTGACGTAACGTGTTGACGTATGCCTCGAAGTCCGTCGTTTCACGGTCGACTGAGGTCGGAACGATTCGCTCATCTCGTTCGTACCATTCCTGTAAAAATGCGAGAATCTGTTCTTTTTGTTCGACAGATGTTTTGATTAGTCTTAACACCACAATTCCCCCTTTACCCATTTCCATTCGCGTTCTCTGATTGATTTCCTTGTTCCTTCATCTTAGAGAACAGATCATCGAATAAAAATGGACGTCCTGTTCGAATCTTGTCCCCCTTTCAGGCATGAAAAAAAGTGCCATCCTGTTCAGATGACACTTTTGATATACTTACTCTTCGAGTCCGAGACGTTGTGGCATGTGTGGAGCGAGTTGTCTCGCTTCCTCCAACCGTCCTGCTTCGACGAGCGTGTGGAAATGTAAAAACTGTTCGTGCGATGCATCGCTGATGGCTGCTAAGTAATCGACGTACCGATCGTAGACCGCTTTGTCTTCTGGGCGTGCCTCAATGAGTGCGATATACAGGCGAACGGTGTCCTCTCCGTATAGGAGCGGGAACTCATCGTTCAATTGGAGCAGTTTATCGACTGAATTGACATCGACGCCGTTCTCCTGGTCGTAATGTGTAATGACTTGTTCGGCATGATCTTCGAGGCGACCTCGCCACTCTTCATACTCTTCTTCGTTCGTTTCAAGCATCTCAAACCAGTCTTCATTCAACATCTCTTCAATCTTGTTTACGCGTTCTGTAAAGTTCATGCGCCCTCTCCTCCTTCAAATGTCCATGTGACATGTACTTCGTATATACCTACATCTTCTTCATTCATGGACAATTCATATACGAACGTACACGATTCTTCTGACACGTCGAGGCGTGATGTCGTCGTCGCCATCGTCATCGACATATAGGCATTCTTATATAAGCTTTGCGTGAAGCGACCTTCGATAAAGGAATGGTTCATCTCAATCGGTCCTTTACAGATGAGCGCCAATCGTTCCGGGGTGTACTTGATTGTCGTCGGGACCGTTCCGTCCTCTTGTTGTTGGTCAAACATTAAAATAAAGCCAGTCTTCAATGGATAGTATAAGCCGTCAGCCGATAGTTCGATCGGCTCCGGGATGTCACTCATCCGTGTTGTTTGCTGGACACGCACGCGAAGTGGTTCAATCGCCATGCTCATCCCCCTTTCCGTCAACTCATCGTACCATATCTAGTAGGAGTCGTTCTATCGACGGTGCTTCGTTTTGACATAGACGAGATGGTCTACCCACTCATCATTCTCATATATGAATCCTTCTCTCGTGCACTCGTACGACATGCCGACACGCTCCGCGAGACGAATGGACGCCTCATTGTCGAGATTGATATGTGCCTCGATTCGTTGAAAGTTCAAATCGTCAAAGGCGATGCGCACCGCTAGGTCGACTGCTTCGGTGCCATACCCCTGACCCCAATGCTGATTATGGATGGTATACCCGACCCGTCCCCAATGAAATCCATCTCGTGCCAATGTCGAGAAATCCACCATGCCAAGATGCGCTCCATCTTCAAGCCGGAAAATCGCAAAAACATGCGCACGGTCTTCATGTGCGAGTGATTGATGTGTGTCGACTAGCTGACCGAACCAAACGGACGTACAGTCGCTCATATCTAACTTCCCCGGATCATACTCATGTTGTGAAACAAGACGGTCTGTAAAGCCACGTAACCATGCGTCATAATCTTGTTTCTCTAACGGTCGGACGATGATTCGATTTGTTTTTCGATGATATGTAAATGGATTCAATCCCTCAACTCCAATTCATTTATACTCTTTTCGTATGCATTCAGAAAAACTTCTTCCATTTTCCTTCCGAAATCACATCGACCTTCCCTTCATTTACACGAATCGCGGTCTCGTCGTCGATCGCATAGGCCGGCGACTGTAATGTCTCCGCCCATTCTGCCGCATCTCGTGACGTATTCTCCGGTAACATCTCGTGGTCGAGGTGTGGAAAGATTGAGAAGTCGACAAACCCTAACGTCTCATCGCTCTGCTCATCAGATGAACGCCATCCGACAAATGCTTCTCCGATTCGTGGCGTCATCACCATGCTACCTGCGCTCAATCCGACATAGACACCTTCCCAAGATGGGAGTAATGCCGCCACCCCGGACTGTTTCATCCAGTGATGTAAAAACAGCGGATCGCCACCATTCACCAATAACACGTCCGCCCGTTCAAATGTCGGTCTCCATACCGATTCATCGATGCTCGGGAGCGCGCTCAGTTCGAGCACCCCGATCGACTTCCAACCCAACTCACACATCGGTGTCGAGAAATCCCCCTTGAAAAAGTTCCATGCGTGCTGCGTTCCCCCGTTCAACGCATAGATGGCTGTCGGGATACAAAGTGCCGTACACTCTTCAATTGGCTTGTCCAATAATTCCAAAAGTGCCTGCTTGATGCTCTCATTTTTGATACCTGCGGAAGTCAGCAATAGTTTCATTTTGATTTTCCTCCTCCGTGAATCCCTTTAAAGCATTCTCATCCTTCCTTGTCATCTCCTTTATTCGCACAAAAAGACCGTAGACGAATTTTCGTCCACGGTCTTCAGGTCATGAAAGATTAGCTCATTTTATATACGCGACCTTCGAACGGTTTCAAGTGAAGGAGCGTCGATTCAATATCGCCTTCAATCGGCATGTTGCTCAAGACGACATCTTGCGCGCGGAGCGTTTGATCCATATCGAACATCGTCTCTTTCGCCGTCAAGTTCGTGACGACGAGGTACTGCGTGTCGCCAAGCGTACGCGTATACGCATAAACTTCTGGGTGATCCGGTAAGACGACATCATACGCCCCGTATACAAACGTCTCATCGTCTTTACGAAGTTGAATCATCTCTTTATAGAAGTTAAAGATGGAGTCCTCATCTTCAAGCTGTGATTCGACGTTGATGTCTGTATAGTTCGGGTTGATGCCGACCCATGGCTTCTCTGCAAACGTGAAGCCGGCGTTCGGAGCATCACTCCATTGCATCGGTGTGCGCGTGTTGTCGCGTGACGAGTTCCACGTGATGCGCATCATCTCGTCGTGACTCTTCCCTTGCTCGACGCCGATATAGTAGCGATTGCGTGTCGCGATATCGTCATATTGATCGATTGAATCGAATTTGACGTTCGTCATCCCGATTTCTTGACCTTGATAGATGAACGGCGTCCCTTGCATGAGGAAGTACATCATCGCTATCGATTTCGCGCTCTCTTTCCAGTAACGCTCATCGTCTCCCCATTTCGAAACCGTACGTGTCTGGTCATGGTTTTCGACGTAAAGCGCGTTCCATCCGTCGGCTTCGAGACCCTTTTGCCATTTCGTCAACACGTTCTTCAAGTGGACGACATCAAGTTTCGAATCGGCGTCTTCACTCCATAGGTCCATGTGTTCGAATTGGAAGACCATGTTCATCTTCCCTTCTTTTTCACCGACCCAAAGGTGTGCATCGTCAGGTGATACGCCGTTCGCTTCACCGACTGTCATGATGTCATGTTTATTGAACGTCTCGTCACGAAGCTCTTCTAAATAATCGTGAATCCCGTCCACGTTCATGTGCATCTCGAATGACGGTACAAAGTCAAGGTCGTTCGGGTTCGGCAAGTCGGCGAACGTCGGATTCTTGCGGATATGGCTAATTGCATCCACGCGGAACCCGTCGATTCCTTTTTCGAGCCACCAGTTGATCATGTCGTACACAGCTGTGCGCATCTCAGGATTTTCCCAGTTGAGGTCCGGTTGTTTCTTCGAGAAGACGTGCAAGTAGTATTGCTCTGTCGCTTCATCGAATTCCCAAGCCGATCCACCGAAAATTGATTCCCAGTTGTTCGGCTTTGATCCGTCCGGCTTCCCGTCGCGCCAGATGTACCAGTCCCGTTTCGGATTGTCTTTTGTGCTCTTCGATTCAATGAACCAAGGGTGCTCATCTGACGTATGGTTGACGACGAGGTCGAGCAATAGCTTCATACCGCGCTGATGCACTTCGTCTAATAAACGATCGAAGTCTTCCATCGTACCGAATTCGTCCATGATGTCTTGATAGTCACTAATGTCATACCCGTTATCATCGTTTGGCGATTTGTACATCGGGCAAATCCAGATGACATCAATGCCAAGGTCTTTCAAATAGTCGAGCTTATCAATGATTCCTTGAATGTCTCCAATTCCGTCTCCGTTCGCGTCATAAAAGCTACGCGGGTAAATTTGATAGGCGACGGCTTCTTTCCACCAGTTGCGTTTAAGCGTTTGTGTTTGTTGTTCTCGTTGTAAAAGTTGCATGTGATCTAGATACTCCTTATCCCAAAACTCACTGCTCATCATATATAATCATCTTATTCGTGCTGTGAACTTTATATCATTAGCGCAATCGTTTGCACGATGCAATAAATTTATCTTACCAAAAAACATTCGATGATACAAAGATGTTTCATCAGCATACTCAACGTGTACCCTACACGATTTTGAAAAGAAATGAAAGCGAGGTGCCTCATCATGTTTCGATTCGCTACACTTGATGATTTTTCGGCCATCGACCAATTGATTGTAAAGAAAGCGAAAGAGTTTCAGGCAGCCGGGAAGTCGCAATGGGTCAAATATTTAGAGCCGAGTCGTTCCGAATATGTCCGCCATGATTTAATGAAAGGGTCCGTGTTTGTGTATGAACGTGACCACCAAGTCGTCGGTGCGGTCAGTCTGATTCCACCGACCGATTGGGATCATAATCTATGGAATGACGCGGACGGTGCCGTCTACTTGCACCGACTCGTCACAGACTCGAACGTAAAAGGAGAACGCATCGGCGAGCGTTTGATGCAGTACGCCCTATCTCACACTGCTTCGACCGTTCGATTGGATTGCGTCGCAGACAACACGTTCTTGAATGGGTACTATCCTCAATTCGGCTTCCGCTATATCGGAGAAAGGAACGGATTTTCTTTATTTGAAAAACAGGCTTGACCTTGACGTGACGTCAACCTTTACGCTTGTTCTAAGGAGGTGAAGGGATGTATACGATTCAACAGCTTGCGTCACTCGCCGGAACGACGACACGGACGCTTCGCCATTACGACTCGATTGGATTACTCGTCCCCATGCGTGACGACAATGGGTACCGCCGTTATACGTCGCGTGATGCCGAGCGTCTACAGCTTATCTTACTGTATCGAACACTAGACGTTCCGCTCGATCAAATCGGACAGTTGCTCGATGCATCGGCGTTTGATCGAGTCGAAGTATTGAACGAACATGTCGAGGCGTTACGACAAAAAGCTGCCTATTTCGCGCAACTCGCGGAGACGGCGGAAGCGACCCTCACCTCACTCAAAGGAGGGATTCCGATGGAAGACAAGTCATTGTTCGAGGGATTATCTTATGAAGAGATTCAAGCACATGAGTCAAAACATCAAGACGAGGTAATTGAGCGTTGGGGAGACAGTTCCGCTTACGAAACTGCGCAAGAACGAGCTGCGAAGCGCTCGAAAGCAGACTGGGAACGCATGAATCAGATGCAACTCGATTTGATTGCACCACTTGTCGATTTGTTTCGTTCACAAGTCGCAATTGAAGATGACCGCGTTCAATCGGTCGTCAGAGACAATCATCTGTTCATCCACACTCACTTTTATGATTGCTCGCTCGACATGTTCAGCGGACTCGGACAGATGTATGTAGCGGATGAGCGATTCACCGCCTATTATGACCGCTTCGAACCAGGTCTTGCATCGTACTATAACGAAGCCATCCAATATTATTGTATCGCCAACAGTTAAGTCCAAGCCTTAGGCTTGGACTTTAATTTGTCGGCGGTCTGGTTGTACGAGATCTAGTGTTTCGATGTGTCGGCGCAACATCGGTAACACCGTGGTCAATTGTAAATAAGGATATGTGGCAAAATTGTCGCTTCCGCCTTTATAGATGACCGCCTGATCGAGAACGCGCCATCCTTGTGTCGTCCACTGTTCGAGCGTCGCCTCACAAAAAGAAGGCACGGATTGAATCGCCCAATATGCTTGTAGCTGCCCTTCCGCCATCGACGGACGAACGGTGATGATTGGGCATGGCAACTGGTTCAAACGACTCGACTCGATTGGTCCGGTCTCATGAATCACGAGCAGCTTCGGTGCAAGTCGTTCGAGCCACATGAGCGTTTTGTCATCGTTCAAGGATGAGACATGGATGAGGTGATGAGGAGGAATCGGAGAATCCTGTAATGGATAACGCTCTCTCACTTCTCGAATACGCGCTTGACTCGTCCATTTCATAAGCGGTGTCGCCCATCGAATATATAGATGAGTCATCCATTGTTTGAGCGACTGCGGTCGATGTTCAGTGGGACCGTCTTCTTGAATGACATGTGTCACGCCTAAATCGCGGATAGCGTGATAGACGAAAGTGGATGTATGATGGTCACTAATCATGAGTACAATCGGTCTAGTCATCTCTCGATCCCTCCATTGATCACTTTTGATCCGTCATTTCATGAATCCCAAGTTCGCATAGAGCCCGCTTCCATGAACCGAATCGTCTCGACACTTTTGCGACGCTTGGTTTATTAAAACGCTTTGCCCATTTTTGATACGTAATCGCGTTGAAAGGCTTTAATACTCGGTAGGCTTCATATAACGCTTGTACAATCTCCGCCTTGTCTTTTGAGGGTTGTACGGTGAAATGTTCCTCTTCTAAACGCTCGACCGCTTTAACGGCGAGACTCCACGACCCGAAATGGTTAATAATATCGCCTAATGAAGGAACGCTTCTTCCGGATGCCCATCGCCGATATTGAGCACTCGTTAGCCTTCCTTCTTCTACCGATGCAAGCCGAAGTGCCTGAATCATATCCTGGGATTCATAACGTCTTATTTCTAACAATCCCGATGCCTTCAGGGCATTCGTCCATGTCCCATATACAGATAAAATGTCAAGAAACGTGGGAGCATTTTGTCCTTGGCTCCATCGTTGATATTGTGTCACCGTGAGAGATGGAGTCAGAGATGCTGCGGTTTGAAGCGCTCGAATGATCTCTGCTTCCGTTTTCATTTCATATCCTCCTTACACGCTTTTTTCTTTCACGAAATGGCGTGTATCTAGCACGGCTTGAATCACTTTCTGTTGTTCACCAATCGTCAAGCTCGAACTCGACGGCAAGCAAATACCATTTTCAAATAAATGACGACTCACGTCTTCCTTGTCCACCGTGACGTATTCTGCATCTCGATAGAGGGGCTGTAGATGCATCGGCTTCCAGACTGGCCGTGATTCAATCCCTGCATCGCCTAACCGTTGAATCAACTGATCACGGCTGGCGATGTCTCGTCCGATTTGCATGGCGGTCAACCAACGATTCGCACGAGAGAATGGAATTTCTTGTTGATACGTGACATCGATCGTTGAAAACATTTGTTCATACCGACGAAAGACGTTGCGCCGTGCCCGTACTCGTTGTTCGATGACCTCAAGCTGCCCCCGGCCAATTCCCGCCGACACGTTGCTCAAGCGATAGTTGTAACCGACTTCTTCATGCTCATAATGTAAGACGTTTTCCCTTGCCTGCGTTGCCAGTTTCAACGCATATTGGCGTTGGCTGTCAGAGCTGAGCAAAAGCATCCCCCCGCCTGACGTCGTGATGATTTTGTTCCCATTGAAGGAATAGAATCCGATGTCACCGATTGTACCGGTCATCTGCCCTTGCCAAGTCGCTCCGAGTGATTCCGCAGCGTCTTCAATCAGGGGTACCCCAAACTCTTGGCAAATGTGACGAATCTCTCCGATTTTCGCGACCACCCCGTATAGATGGACGACGATGACTGCTTTCGGCAACTTTCCTTTTGTAGCGGCTTGGACAAGTGCTTTTCGCAATGCTTCCGGTGACATGTTCCACGTCTCTTGTTCTGAATCGATGAATACTGGGGTCGCCCCGACATAGAGAATCGGATTGACCGAAGCGACGAATGTGAGCGACTGACAAAAGATGACATCCCCTCTTTCGATTCCTAACGTCAATAGAGCGAGGTGGAGTGCCGCTGTGCCAGAACTCGTCGCGAGTGTATACGGATGATCGACATATTTCCCAAGCTCTTCTTCAAAAGCGTTGACGTTCGGACCGAGTGGCGCAATCCAATTACTTGAGAACGCTTCTTCCACATATGCCATCTCTCGTCCGGACATGTGCGGTTTCGATAATAAAATATTCATGTGCTCATGTCCTCCTTCATCATGGTTTGATAGGCGTCATACCATTCAATGGTCTGTCGCAATCCTTCGTGCAGTGGGGTTCGTGGTCGAAATCCAATCATCGCTTCTAGCGTAGGTAAATCGGTTTCTTGAAAGACATGTTCACGCATCGGAAGAGATATATGGACGGGTCGATGGAGCTGATGTCCAATTTCAGCTAATAGTGTTTGGACATGTACGTAATCGGAGGCATCAATTCGGAACTGCCCAACAAGCGACAATCCCGACTGAATCAATTTGATGACTCGAACGACGGTTTCAACCACATCATCGATATAAGATGCTTTTACAATATCTGTTGCATAGTATCCGACCATACGATGACCTTGATCGACGGCGAGTACCGCTTTTGAAAAAAGTGTCGTCGGATCATCCCAAGGTCCGTAGACATCCTCTGTAATGAGGTGAAGAGCTGATGACGAGTGACAAGTCTGTTCAACAGGAAGGTCGAACGTGATGAATGATTGAATCGGCACTCGACTTTTTTGATTCATGACGAGTTGCTTCACTTGCTCGTAACGTTCGATTTTTCGCTCCTGATTTGTGCTAGAAGACCCACTACATAGAATGACATGATTCGGTTCATACATCGTTGCAATTTGGCGCATATGTGGTTTGTGGAAGACATCTGTCCGAATGAGATGGAACGATGGGTGAGACAAGACGTATAGCCGCTGTCTCGCGAGTTGCGTTTTCGCTTCTCCTTCGTCATCAATGCCAATCACTTCGTATCCTTCTTTGAGTAGTCGTCGAGCAAGATGGAATCCCTTGAACGTGGACACACCGATCACCATGACACGATCCATTGCACTCCCCCCTTAATTTCCATCGACGACACGGATATGCACTTGCCGAGCCGGGATAAATTCAAATCCACTTGTAAAAATTCGTTGTAGATCACCATCAATGTCGTCACTGTTCGCAACGAACAGTAAAGCGTCCGTCAATGCTGGACCGTTCGGTCGAAAGTGTTCGATTAACCGCAAAATCGGAGCGACCGATGTGAAAGGACGCGTACAACCAACAAAAATTTTCGGGAAGATGTTGGCATCTGGATCTAATTCATTTGTGGCTAACAATTCTTCGTATAATTTCTCCCCAGGCCGGATTCCCGTCACTTCGATCGGGATCTGCTCAATCGTAAATCCACTGAGTTCAATCATCTTCTTCGCTAAGTCGATGATTTTGACCGGTTCTCCCATATCGAGGACAAAGATTTCCCCGCCTCGGGATAATACGCTCGCTTGAATGACGAGTCGACTCGCTTCTGGAATCGTCATGAAATAACGTGTCATCTCCGAATCTGTTACGGTGACCGGTCCTCCTTGGGCAATCTGTTCCTTGAAGAGAGGGACGACCGAACCACGACTGCCGAGAACATTTCCGAATCGAACGACTGCGAAGATCGTATCGCTTGAACGCGCTTTTTCTTGGACAATCATCTCTGCGATTCGCTTCGTCGACCCCATGACGTTCGTCGGATTGACCGCTTTATCGGTCGAGACCATCACGAATCGATCGACCCGATATTTCGAGGCCACATCGACCATATTTTTCGTGCCATAGATGTTATTTTTGACTGCTTCAAGTGGGTTGTCTTGCATTAATGGAACGTGTTTGTGAGCTGCCGCATGGTAGACGATTTCTGGGCGATACGTTTGAAAGACGTATTCGAGTCGCTCTAGGTCTTGCACATCTCCGATGACTGGACGAAGTATTGTCTCGAGCCCGAGTCCGTTCAATTCTTTTTCGATTAAATAAATGCTGTTTTCACCATGTCCGAGAAGAATCATCTCGGCCGGTTTGAACTTAATCAATTGACGACACAATTCCGAACCGATTGAACCTCCCGCTCCTGTCACGAGGACTGTTGCCCCTTCTACGTGTTTCGAGATGCCTGAAATATCAAGTTGTACAGGTTCTCGTCCCAACAAATCCTCGATCTTTACTTCGCGAATTTCATTGATCGAAACATTTCCGGTCGCCAGTTCAGATAACATCGGCAGTGCGTGTGATTCCACCCCGGTCTTTTCAATCCGCTTCAACAACTCGATTCGTCTCGCGTGCGCCAAGCTCGGGATAGAGAAAATCACGACCTCGATTCCTTGCTCCTCAATAACTCGTTCTAAATCGTCTGTCGTTCCGAGAATCGGAACACCGTGTACATATAAAGAGGCGAGCATCGGATCGTCGTCGAGAATACCAACTACATGAAGTACGTTCGTCCGATATTCTTTTAACTCGCGAACGATGAGCTGTCCGGAGTTCCCGGCTCCGATAATCAGTGTCTTCCGTCCTTGGGGAGCAGCATGTGGTTTGAACGTATGCAGGACGTGATGTCGGGCCAAAAAACGCGTGAATAAAATCAGGTTAAATGCTAGCAGCCCTTGCACCGCAATCATGACGCCGAGTCCACGTCCGAATTGAAACTGATTGTAGGCGAATAGAATCAGGTCGCTACTGATCAACGCAATGGTTACTTGTTTCATTTCATGGATTGAAGCGTAACGCCAATCGATTCGATGAATTTTCAAAATTGCTCCGACGAGCATAAAGCTAATCATCTTAATCGATACCATCAGCAACAGATCATATGTTGTTGCGGTATACGGCATCACTTTCGAAAATAAAATGTCAAACGTCATATATAAGACGATTGAGACGATTGCGATATCGACGCAGAAAAATAACAAGTTTCTGCGATTTCTTCGATATACGTTGACGAGTGTAGCCATCGTGTATTGCACCTCCAAATGTCTAGTTGATTGATCGTGTTGGGTATGGTGTGCGAAGAAAGCGTTGATGCTAGTAAACTACCCGAGTCGTTGTAACAAATTTAAGGATAATGCGAGCTTTTTGTTATTAATGAAATCGCTGTAACAAATAAGTTCACAAAGTTATTCTCATCTTTTCTTTCACATAATGAATATTTTTCTCCTCAGCGGGAATGGAAAGAACATACCAAATAAAATTGGATGTTGTTGACAGCTATGTTTTTGATCAAAAAGGAGGTACCCGTCACACATCGCCGCTTCACTTCTGTACGACCAATCTGACAACATACATGTTCATTCACACCAAGAGACCTTCTGAGACGCCCGTGAGCGTTCACACAAAAGGAGAGACACCAAGATGAAAAAATGGACACGACCTCAAATCGTACAAGCTTTGCAATTGGCTGCCCAAGAATATGCAGAACTTGATTCCAAACAATACAGTGTTTGGTCTCATGACAAAAACGTCCCTTCCCTTTCCACCGTCATTCACCAATTTGGTTCGTGGCGCGAAGCCCTCGTTGCAGCACAAATCAAGCTTTCGTTTCATTATTATTCAGACGAAGATATTCTACGTGCGTTAAACAAAGCTGCAGAAGAGCTCACGCTATTCACGAGTCAAACGTACCGAGAATGGTCAAAAGTGACACGTTCGCCTTCTCTCACACTCATCAGCAGTCGTTTTGGTTCATGGTCGAATGCACTCCGCGAAGCCAAACTTCAAACAACCGCCGCTAAAAATAGTGAGGAACGCATCATCCAAGCATTGATCGAAGCTTCGGAAGAACTCGAACGCCTCACGTCCCAACATTATGCCGTTTGGGCGCAAGAACGCGGCTATCCGACCGTGGCGACTATCGCTCGAAAGTATGGTTCTTGGAGCTATGCTCTTTTCGTGTTAGATATCGCTCCTCCGAAACGAAAATGGGATGAGGAAGATGTGATTGAAGCCCTCCGGCTTGCGAAAAAAGAATTGCCCCACTTCAGCATCCTTCATTATCGAAAATGGGCGGAAGGTCGAAACGTACCGAGTACATCGACCATCAACGTCCTCTTTGGAAGCTGGACGGCCGCTCTCAAATGCATGGAATCGCAAAAAGTGACGCAATGATGTAAAACGAACGCAAAATAAGCGCCGACTCTTTTGAGTCGGCGCTTATTCATGTAACGATTGCGATATACAGTGGGATACCAATCAATAAGTTGAACGGGAACGTGACCGCAAGGGAAAGGGTCAAATAAAAGGACGGTTTTGCTTCCGGGACCGATGCTTGTAGCATCGCAGGAGCTGCGATGTATGAACCGCTCGCTGCTAGTGTCATGAGGAGAATCGTTCCTCCTTCCGAAAGACCAGCAACACCCGCCGCCAAAAAGCCAACCAATGCCCCAATCAATGGGAACAGCATTCCCATGGCGACGAATTTCAATCCATATGACGGTACGGTCTTCAATTGTTGTCCCACTTTTACCCCTAAACCGAGTAAAAAGAGGAGCAATACGCCCGGGAACAAGTCGACAAAGAATGGTTTGAGCGGCGTCGCGTCTGGCGTCACGAGTCCGACAACAAGACCCGCAAGCATGAGCAAGATACTTTTCGAAAATAAGCTATCCCGAAGGACAGACAGTGAGTTCGTCTTGCCCGACGTTGCCGTGATCCCCATTACCTGTGTCTGGTTATACAACAGTAACGCCACAATCAATCCTGGGATTTCGAGCACGACGACCAATGTCGTCATGAACGGTTCATACCCAATCCCGAGTCGCTCGAGTTGCGTCGATGCGGCCACATAGGTCACGAGCGAGACGGACCCGAACGTCGCAGCCATGGCAATCCGTTCAGGAAAAGTGAACTTCAGGATACCTCCTGCAAGAAACGCGAGGAGCGGTAACAATATGCCAATCAACAGTGTGACGGTCAGTGGTAAGGCGATTTCTTCTAGCGATACCGAGGCGAGTCCCATCCCCCCTTTTAATCCAATAGCGAGTAGTAAGTAAATGTTGAGCGTCGTGCTCAGTGAATCAGGAATCTTCAAATTCGATTTCCCGACTGCGGCGATTACACCCGTCACAAATAGAAGCACGGGAGCGCTCGTCAATAGAAATACAAACAATTCCATATGTTTTCCTCCTTGGCGACAAAAAAGCGCACACCTAAAGAAGGCGTGCGCTGTATGCCGACGGCTCGAATAATCGCTCCGTCTAGCCGACAACTGTCGGTTAATTAAATTAGTCAGTAGCTCCGTAAGAAGATCTCGAAAGCACGCTTCATAGTGACTCGTCCATTCGCTCCGCTCACGTCTCTGCCTTTTATTTTAAAAAGTCGACGATTCGTTGTCAATCGGTTTGATCCCAAGGTGCATCTAAGCGAAAGACGATGAGACGCTCCCCCGTTTTCGTACTGATGTCCGTGTGGAGCGAGACAATGGAACGACCGAGCACTTGCCCGACGATCGTTTCAAGTTGACTGCGCCCCGATTCGACGAGATTGTTGCGGTACTTTTTCAGTTGCTCGCGACCTGCCGACTTGGTGGCCAAGTCATACTCAGCCGGCGTCAACACCCCTTGGAGCGTAACGATGGCCAGGTCCCGAAGCAGGTCTGCCTTACACGTCAATGACCCGCGACCCAAGTATTCTTTCTCCCATTGGGTGATCCGGGCGCTCAGTTCCATTTCCAGCTGACCTTTTTTCCGCATTTACTTCACGAATCCAATCATCATCTCACGAAGAATTTTTGCTGCCGCGATGGCTGTCATATCCGACTGATCGTATGCCGGTGATACTTCGACAAGGTCTGCACCGATGATGTCGAGATCTGCATTCGCAATCGCGTGTACTGCTTCTAGCAATTCTTTCGTCGAGATGCCACCGATTTCTTGTGTGCCTGTCCCTGGTGCTGCTGACGGGTCAAGGACGTCGATATCAATCGTGACATATACTTTTTTCCCTGCGAGCGTCGGTAAGACGCGTTTGAGTGGCTCGATGACCTCAAATTGATGCATGTTGTAACCAACTTCACGCGCCCACTCAAACTCTTCTTTCATCCCTGAACGGATTCCGAACGAGTAACAGTTCGATGGTCCAATCAAGTTCGCCGCTTTTTTAAGCGGAGTCGAGTGTGAGAGAGGCTCGCCTTCATACTCATCCCGAAGGTCGGTATGTGCATCTAAGTGGATGATGACGAAGTCGTCACCATACACGTCATGCATCGCCTTGATGATCGGCCATGTGACGAGGTGCTCGCCACCCATTCCGAGTGGGAACTTGCCTGCTTTGACGATATCTTTGACGAACGCCTCGATCATGTCGAGCGACTTTGGTGCGTTCCCGAACGGAAGTGGAATATCTCCCGCATCGTACACCGCTGCATCTGCCAAATCACCGTCTAAATAAGGGCTGTATTCCTCAAGTCCGATCGATACTTCACGAATCCGGTTCGGACCGAAACGCGAGCCCGGACGGAAACTGACCGTCCAGTCCATCGGCATCCCATAAAGAACCGTCTTCGCCTCTGTCACCTCTGGGAGACTGGCGATAAATACTTTACCTGAGTATGCTTCATCAAAGCGTTTGATCATTTTGTCAAATCCTCCACGAATTTCGGAAGGACGAATGCCGCGTTATGAAGCTTCGGCGTGTAGTATTTTGTTTCGATGTCATGGAAACGCTCAGCCGATACTTGTTCCGGATCGTACTTCTTCGAACCGATCGTGAACGTCCACATGCCGCTCGGGTAAGTCGGTACGTTCGCCGTGTATAGTTTCGTGATTGGGAAGATTTCCTTCACGTCACGTTGAACCGTTTGGATGAGTTCTGGCGTGAACCATGGGTTGTCCGTTTGTGCGACAAAGATGCCATCTTCTTTGAGCGCTTTCGAAATGCCTGCATAGAATCCTTTTGTGAAGAGGTTCGCTGCTGGTCCGACCGGTTCTGTCGAGTCGACCATGATGACGTCGTACTCGTTCTCTGACTTGGCGATATGCATGAAACCGTCACCGACGATGACTTCAACACGTGGGTTATCAAGTTCACCGGCAATGTTCGGCAAGTATTTCTTCGAATATTCAATGACTTTCCCGTCGATATCAACGAGAACCGCTTTTTCAACTGATGGGTGTTTCATGATTTCACGGATGACACCGCCGTCTCCCCCACCGACTACTAGCACATGCTTAGGATTCGGGTGTGTGAAAAGTGGGACGTGTGCGACCATCTCGTGATAGACGAATTCGTCCTTATCCGTCGTCATGACCATCCCGTCAAGTAACAACATCGTTCCGAACTCGTCCGTTTCGACCATTTCTAGTCGTTGAAACTCCGTTTGTTCGCTCTCATAAACGTGGTTTACACGGAACGTGATCCCGTAATCTTCTGTTTGGTGCTCCGTAAACCATAATTTTAATTTTTGGTCCATCGATAGAACCCCTTTCTGTTCAAAAAGTTGTTCGTATGCGAGTGGCGTTTTGAGGCGCTTCTTAATCATACGATAGGAAGTATACAAAACCTGTACCCATTTTGCACGATTTTTTTGAAGAATGATTCCCGAATGTGAGTTTTTTGTGAGACGTGACCGATATACTGAATGAACCAATTTTAAATGGAAGGTGGAATAGTATGTGGTCACCCTGCGCTTCTTGTAATACAACAATTCCTTTGATTGCTCAAGGGACACTCGTCACGACATTCCAGGAATACCCGTATACATCGTTTGAAGAACTAGATGCACTTCTCACACAAGCAAACGGAATGGTCTACTGTGTTGATCCTGCATCGAACCGTCAGACCCCGCCGCTTGAGGTCGAAGTGTTAAAGGATCAGCTTGCCTATCGGCATATCATTGAACAGATTCAGCACGGCACGTTTGAGAGTCATCTCCAGCCCATCATCTTCCTCGATTCTACGGAAACGTTCGGATACGAAGCACTTCTCCGTAGCGGTGCCAACATCTCGCCTTATGATTTATTCCGGACGGCAAACCGTTTCGGTCTTCATTCGAAGCTCGATCAGCGGGCTCGTGCTGAGGCGATTAAAGCGACATACGAAGTCGTTGCCCCTCACCAAAAGACATTCATCAACTTCTTACCCTCAACGATTTACAACCCGGACTATTGCCTCCAGCATACGTTCGACATCATCGACCGATATGAACTAAGTCCGGACCGCTTCATCTTTGAAGTCGTGGAGACGGAGAAGGTACATGACGTCGATCATTTACAGCACGTATTTTCTACATATAAAAAACGGGGGATGCAAGTTGCATTAGACGATGTCGGTGCAGGCTTCTCGACCATTGATATGTTGAAACGACTCGAGCCCGACTATGTCAAAATTGACCGTTCGTATGTTTCATTTTGTGACGAGGATGCTGAGAAGCGGGAGTTCCTCAAAAAAGTACGTGCTTTGACACACACGATGGGCATCACGCTCCTCGCCGAAGGTGTCGAGCGCATCGAAGAAGCCGATGTGTGCCGTGAGCTCGGATTCGATTTGGCGCAAGGTTATTTCTTCGGAAAACCAGCTCCTGCGAAAGAGCACGCCATCAAAACAGCATGAACCCGTTTCTTTATTCCAAGTGTGGGCATCGACTTCGTCGGAAGCCTGCACTTTTTTACTTTCCATGGTGAACAGAACCTATTCCCCACTTCTGTCGGATTTCATTGATTTTTAGGTTTCGGTCATAGGTGTTCAGGAGATAGCATATTATAGAAGATTGATGCGAACGAAAGAGGTGGAGATGTACATGAAATCATGGATTGTCAGTGGTTATGCCATCGTACTTGGGGTCTTGATTGGTTTAATCAGTTGGATTTTCTTATCTGTCGTGTATAAAGGGATTCATGTTGTATGGCATACGGTACCCGAACAATTTGATTTTCCTTTTTATGTGTTTCTTGTCCCGGTCATCGCCGGTATATGCATCGGTCTATTGCAGCGCCGGTACGGTCGAATGCCACGTCTCATGCCCGAAGTGTTAGAAGAACGAAAAGGAACTGGCCGGATTGACTATCGTTTAATAGGCTTCACGACGTTGACCGCCCTTCTCGTGCTCATCGGAGGTGCAAGCCTCGGTCCTGAGGCAGCGCTCGTCGGGATCGTCGGCGGGCTCACAACGTGGTTCTCGGAGCGCATTCGTCACGTCCGTCAAGAATTAGCGGAATTGCAAGAAGTCGGACACGCGGTCGTTCTCGGGATTGTCTTCAATGCGCCGCTCTTTGGAGCAATCGCGGCAGAGGAGACCGAGCAGAAGAGACAACCAATGCTAAACCTGCTTGCGACACTTGCTGGAATCGGGACGTTTTATTTACTCAACCAACTTGACGAACGTCCACCGTTCATCATTAAATTTCCCGCGATTGAAAGTGTCCAACTCGATTGGACGATGTTACTGATGGTTCTTGGCGGCATGGTTCTCGGTTGGCTTTATTTAATCAGTGAACACGCATTGATGCGACTCTTTTCAAACATCCCAATCTTATTGCTCACCACACTCGGTGGTATCGGGATTGGGGGAATGGCTCTCCTATATCCTGATCTCCTCTTCTCTGGAGAAGAAACGATTCTCGAATATGCAGAAGACTGGCAACTCATCCCGCTGTACACCCTTCTTCTCTACAGCGTTTTGAAACTTCTCTTTACGGCCTTCTGTCTCGCGACCGGTTGGCGTGGTGGACATATTTATCCGCTTCTCTTTTCTTCGTTCACGCTTGGCTATTTTTTCAGCCTCTTATTTGAAATCGATATGACATTTTCGGTCGTTCTGACGACGAGCGCCTTGCTTGCGACGGCGATGCGACAACCGCTAGCCATCATCGTGCTACTCGTGCTCTTCTTCCCGCCGAACAGTTGGCTCTATGTATTTGCTGTCGTGGCAATTGTTTCTAAAATTCCACTTCCCTCATTCATCCATTCGCCAGTGAAAGCCTGATTTTAGAAATGAAAAAAAGGGTAATGAATGTATAGTTATGCAATCTGTCGAAAGGAGGAACGGTTGTGAGCGAATACGAAATGGCCATTGAAAACCTAATTGACGCAGTTAGTTCGGATTGGATTAGCATCATTTTAGCTATTTTAGTCGTGATTATGGGGATTGTCGTCTTCATCTACGTCGTCATGACAATCGTCGACATGTTTTTATCCAAGGATATCGTCTGGGGAATCGTTGAAGTCATCGCTCTATTCGTAGGACTGGCGGTGCTCTTGTCCGTCTTCTACTATTGGAATCGGAATCGGGTTAAAGCACAGTTCGGTCTCTTCCTCGTCTTGTTCTCTCTCGCAGTGAATGTATACTTCTTCGTTCGTTACGCGGACGAAATCAACGCTGTCTTGAACAGCGTATACTAAAAAACGAGGGGAATTCCCCCTCGTTTTCATCGTTTATAGAAAGGTGGTGTTACCTTTGAAACGTCGCGTCATTCAACTCATCATCATGATCATCAGCGTCATCTTGCTCGTCGGTCTCTTGTTTTGGCTCGATGTCCTCATTCCCGTATTAATCGGAATCGCAATCGTCGCACCGCTCGTCGTCGGTTGGCAGATATTATTTGACCAAGTACAGCCCCAAGGGAAGCTCGCCTGGTTATTGACCGTATTCTTTATACCGTTCATCGGTGTGTTGGCATGGGTCATGTTCGGTCGTACGCCGCGTCGCCATCGACGCTTTAAACGAACCTCGTCAGAAATCCGGATGCTAAGGCAAGCGATTGAAAGTGAAAAAATCGAGACTTCTCCCGATCTCGTATCTACTTATCCGCTGACACGTACACTCGAAAAATTAGGAGCAAGCGGTGCGGACGCTCACACGTCGACGACTCTCCTCGTCAACGGCGAAGAAAAATTCGAGGCGTTGTTAGACGCCATCAACAGCGCGACCGACCATATCCACATTCAATACTATTTATTTAGAACCGACGAGATTTCCTTAAAGGTACGAGATGCACTCATCCAAAAATCGAATGAGAACGTCATCATTCGCTTTTTATATGACGGACTCGGTAGCCAAGAAATCGGGGAAGATTTTATTCAACCGTTACGGGAGTCCCGTGTCCACGTCCAAGCGTTCGACCCGGTCCTACACCCTTATCTCGTCTTCAATGCCAATTTCCGCAACCACCAAAAATTGATTGTCGTGGATGGACGAATCGCGCTCACAGGCGGGTTGAACGTCGGGGATGAGTATCTTGGGAAAAATGAGAAACTCGGTTTCTGGCGTGACACCCATCTACGCCTCGAAGGTCCGCTCGTCCGAGAACTTCAGCAGCTCTTTGTCGAGAACTGGCTATATGCAGGTCAAGGGACCATTGATGAGACATGGGATCTCTTCGCAGACGAAGAGCATCTCTCTCAATACTTTGTAAATGAACCGAAAGGGCAAAACGGAGCGACGCAACTTTTGGTCACGTCACCGGGAAAAGATGTGACCATCCGCGATGGATTGATGCGTCTACTCATGGAGGCAAAAGAGTCGATTTGGCTCACCACCCCATACCTTGTACCTCCGCCTGAACTGTTGGCGATTCTCGAAGTCGCAGGGCGAAGTGGAATCGATGTACGAATCGTCGTCCCAGGAAAAGGAGACGAATGGTTCAGCTTCCATGCGAGTGAGTATTATTTTGAACAGTTGCTGAAACGGAACATCAAAATTTATAAATACAATCGCCATTTCATCCATGCGAAAACACTCTTGATTGATGGGAAAGTCGCCCTTGTCGGGTCAGCCAACTTCGACTTTCGGAGCATGTTTCTCAATCACGAGATGATGATCGCTCAATTCGATACGACGTCGATTCAGCAACTTCACGAAGCCTTTTTAAAAGATTTTGAGGAGTCCATTTTAATTGACTGGGCCTTGTTGCGGAAAAAAACGACCGGTAAACGATTTGTCGAGGCGTTTTGTCATATCTTTTCGCCCCTTCTCTGACGCATTCGCCAGACGAGGTAAGCAATCCCGACGAGACCGACCAAGAACAGCTGCCACCCGATCGTCAATTGCATCGCTGCCGTCACCGCAAATCCTTCCATGATGAGGGCAGGCACTTTCCCAATCGTACTTGCGACCGCGAACGAGGCGAGGGTCATACGACTGAACGCTGCCGATAACGTGACGAGACCAGACGGCACGAACGGCATGAGACGCATGCCCAGGACGAGAAACCATGCCTCGGCCCCTGTTGCCTCTCGGAGACGCTGAAACCGGCCGCCGTCCGGGGACGTATAACGATGCAGCGCTTTTCGGTAAAGAATGAAACTGACGATGGCGCCTACCGCCTCACCGACAATCGAGACGAGAATACCAGGTACGAGACCGAGGACACTCACGTTGATTGCCGTTAAAAAGGCACTCGGTAAAACTCCGGCTACTGCAATCACACTATTGAGTAAAATACTCATTATTAAAAATAAAGGGAGCGGGAGCAGTTCCCATTCCATAACCATCACTCTTTCTATCTACAAAATAAGGACCATGACGCGTTGTCATGGTCCTTTACTATATCATAGCGATGATGAAGAGGTTGCACCTGCTTCATCCCACGAGTCTTCGTCGACTGGTGGTAGATGTTTTTCTTCTAATTTTGAAACGACAACCGCACATGCCGCATCCCCCGTGATGTTGACAGATGTGCGAAGCATATCAAGAATACGGTCGACCCCAATGATGAGGGCGATTCCTTCTACTGGCAAGTTGACTGACTGAAGGACGAGGGCAAGCATGACAAGCCCGACTCCTGGTACACCCGCTGTCCCGATCGAAGCGAGGACCGCCGTAATGACGACCGTCAACAATTGAGTCATTGTTAAGTCAGAGGCGAACACTTGCGCGATGAAGATGGTTGCGACACCTTGCATGATCGCTGTCCCGTCCATATTGACCGTTGCCCCGAGTGGTTGCACGAACGACGAAATCGAACGTGGTACACCGAGTTTCTTCTGTGCGACTTCCATCGATACCGGAAGCGTCGCATTCGACGAAGATGTCGAGAACGCAAACGTCATCGCTTCATAGAAGTTCTTGAAGAAGAACACCGGGCTCATCTTCCCGATGAAGTAAACGGCTGCTCCGTATACAATCGTGGCGTGTAAGAAGAGTGTCAAAACGACGGCAATCATATACCATGCCATCGCGACGACCGCATCGAGACCGATGCCTCCGATTGCAGAAGCAATCAATGCGAATGCGCCGTATGGAGCGAGCTTCATGACGAGATGAATCAAGTACATCATGATGCGATCGCCTTGTTTGACGAATTGACGCCATGTCTTCGCTTTGTCCCCAAGGGCAATCAACGCGAATCCAATCAATGCCGCAAAGACGATGATTTGAAGCATATTCCCTTCAGCGAGTGCCGTAATCGGGTTCGTCGGAATCATATTGACGAATGTCTGTACGATATTTGACGATTCCTCGGTCGCTGTTGATTCAAATTCAAGACCTGTTGTTTGGAAGTCCCCACGCTCCCCAGGTTGTAAAACAGATGCGACACCCATCGCCAACATAATGGCGAGTGCTGTCGTCGCTAAGAAGAACAAAATCGACTTCGTCCCGACTCGACCTAGCTCTTTCGGGTCCCCGAGACCCATTACGCCTAAAATAATCGAGAAGAAGACAATCGGCACGACTAACATTTTAATCAGATTCAAAAAGACCGTTCCGACCGGAGATAAAATATACGGATTCACAATCTCATAAATTGAATCCGGCAATCCCGCCAATCCGAGACCAACTACAACACCTAGCGCGAGACCGATTAAGATTTTTTTCGTTTCGCTCATCGTATCACCCTTTCTTTTTTTCACAATGTAGTCAGTATATCATAATACTGAATTTTCATACAATTACAAATGAATATCTCTTCAGTTACATAATTTCCTGTTACTCCCAAAAATGCGAAACAAAAAAGATTGGAGACGAAAAATTCGTCCAATCTTTTTACTCGGCGCTTAAGCGCTCGAGCTCTGCATGAAGTTCAGTCGAGTTCGTCCAAATTTCTGGACGATGTTCTTGTAAGAAATTCGCCAATACGCTGCGGGACGGAGCGTCCATCATGTCGATTAAAATCCGACCCTTCAACGATTTGTCCATTTGATTGACGTGATAAGGCAATAGTTTATAGCCTCGTCTCGCTTCGACATCTACCAACATATCACATGCCGCGACGCCACCATAGTAAAAGCCTTCCGGTTTCCGACCGACCGTCACCCACACGATCCAGTACGGTTTCCCGTTCGGTACCGCCTCTTGGTCCGTCAAAAACTTGATGCGCTTCTCGATGGCTGACTTGGCGTGCATGGCGCCCATATCAATCGTCGCTGTGCCTGCCTCGACGTCAATGATGACCGGGGACATGTTATTTAAGCTAAGCGAACCGACACCAAAACCGCCGTGTCCGTCCGTCGCATCGTCTGAAATGATATTAAAATTAATGTCTTTCATGTTCCACCCTCCCTCTCTACTGTACACAATGATATAGGATGGTGGCAATCCTGAGTCACGTCCAGTCAATTTGGAATCGTCCACCTGGTCCGATGTATTGAACGAGCGGACGGTCCATTTCGATGACTCGACCGATGACATTGACCCGTTCATCCGCGGGCAAATCTCGCTTCATCACTTGCAGTTCCCCTGCATAACGCCCGTAACGATCGTTGTCGATTGTAATGCTTCCAAACGGTCTTCCTTCTGTTTTTTGCGGTTGAATCAGTTGATCTCCCGGTCGTCCGTATGCTCTCGATTCGACCGAACGGAGGACGTCCCGGGCCGGGTCCATCCGATTCGTATGGAGTGTCGGGAGTGATTTGACACGATGCTCGGAAGTGGCGCGCAGGACGATTACCCCTTCCTCATACGCTTGAAACTGTCGCATCGTCTGCTCTGACACGCACGGGTCGCCAATCAAAATCCGGTCAACCGTGGCTTTTAAATCGATATAACACGAAAGGGGGGACTGATGGCGGTGAGCCTCAAGTGTCGGGAGCGTCTCATGGAGGGGACCGCGTAATTGTTCATCTCCAGGGATGAACGCTTGTACCTTGATTCCTTGCGCATGTAACCACGCATTTCTCTCGTCAAACCAAAGACGGTCGAGCCCCGTCTCAGGTCGCGGGTAAAAATTATGCCACGCTTCAACATTCTCACGTAGTAATCCATGTTGCAACATCTGATCAAGTTCTACTTCTGTGAGCGTACTCGCATTGAGTGCGACCATCATATGGCGTGACAAGTCCGCCACTTGCTTCGGTGTGACGCCATAGTCGACACGTAATCCCGTAACTCCCCACTCTAACAATGTATGGGCATCATCCCAATCTTTCCCGAGCGCCTGTAGAGACGACGGGGCGATATCTGCCACGAGTTCCATCTCAAGCCGTTTTGCCAACGCTCCTAACTGCTGGAGCCGTTCTGTATATAACGTCGAATCGTCTTCCGGAATATGAAGCGACGTGAAGATGCTCGTAAATCCGCTCTCTCGCATGCGTTCAATCCAATCAATGGACGCAGGCGTCAATTCCTCACTTAAGTAAACGGAAATCCCTCTCATCTATTTCCCTCCTCACAAAACGTATAGAAAAAGATGACTCGACCGAGCCATCTTTGTTTGTCAAATCCCGTCTGCCATCTCTTCTTTGAAGCCGAAGAAATAAGTAAACAGGAAACCTGCCGTATAGGAAATCAATAGACCGGCGACGTACGTCAAGTACATCCCGTCGTCAATCAGCGGCGTAAGGGATAGACCCGATACGCCAATTCCGAGTGCGGCCGTCTTCATCGTTGCCTGGAAGGCGCCACCGACTGCTGCCCCGAGACATGCCGTCAAGAACGGACGTCCGAGCGGAAGCGTGACCCCGTAAAGGAGCGGTTCGCCGATTCCAAGGAAGCCGACCGGGATCGCCCCTTTGATAATATTACGGAGACGTGGGTTGCTTGTCTTCACGAAGATGGCAAGAGCAGCACCGACTTGACCGGCACCTGCCATCGCCAAGATTGGAAGGAGCGCAGTCGTCCCGACGGTGTTTAACAATTCTAAATGGATTGGCGTCAAGCCATGGTGTAACCCGACCATGACGAGCGGTAGGAAGAATCCTGCCAATAATGCCCCGGCGACGGGTCCTCCAAATTCAAGCGTCGCATTGATGCCTCGCATGATGCCGTCCGACAACACGCCTGCGACCGGCATGATTGCATAAAGTGCCGTAAACCCGACGATGAGAACCGTGAAGAGTGGTGTAAAAATAATATCAATCGATACTGGCATGAAGCGACGAATGTGTTTCTCGATATAGGTCATGAGCCAACCGGCAAAAATGACACCGAACAATCCACCACGTCCGACGACGAGCGGTTCCCCGTAAATCACGATGTCCGCGAGGAGCGGGTTGAACAAAATCCCCCCAGCAATCGCCCCGAGCACCGGTGTTCCCCCGAACTCTTTCGCCGTGTTCCACCCGACAAGGATGGCTAAGTACGCGAAGACCGTGCTCCCGAGCACGAGTAGAATCTGCATCCACGTCTCTGTTCGGTCGACACCAGCGTTGACCGCAAAGTTTGCCGCGCCGTTGATAATTCCTGAAGCGACGAGACCCGGAATGAGCGGAATAAAGATGTTCCCGAGTCGACGAAGGAAGCGTTTGAACGGTGACTTTTGCTTCTCTTTTACTTTTTGACGTTCGACCGCTGCGCGCTCTTCTAACGTCAAGTTCGCATCCACCGATTCTTCCCCAATCGCGAGACCAGTCTCATGACTCATATAATCCGCGACCCGATTCACCGTTCCTGGACCGACGACGATTTGTAACGTCTCATCATCGATGACCCCCATGACACCATCAATTTTCTTTAAAGCGTCAAGATCGGCTTTCGTTGGATCTTTTAATGATAATCGGACACGCGTCATACAGTGCGCAAGTTGACGAATGTTCTCTTTCCCCCCGACATGTGCGAGGATATCCCGTGCTAAAACCTCTTCTTTCTTCATCTCGATTTTCCCCCTTATAGCGACTCGCGGACAAATCCGTTCGCACGCTCTAATCGTTCGACGGCCTCCTCGTAAGAGACGTCCGCTAAAATCATAACGATCGCCGTTTTGACATGTCCTTTGGATGACTCAAAATAACGCGCGGCCGTCTCCATGTCGACCCCTGTCGCTTCTGCGATCATCCGTTTGGCACGTACTTCTAACTTTTCGTTCGTTGGTTGCACATCGACCATCAAGTTTTGATACACTTTTCCTACTCCAATCATCGACGTCGTCGAAATCATGTTGAGGACAAGTTTTTGGGCCGTTCCTGCCTTCAATCGTGTCGAACCGGTCAACACTTCTGGTCCGGTCTCCACTTCAATCGGATAATCCGCATGTCGGCTGATGATCGCGTCCTGATTACAGGAAATGGCTGCCGTTGTCGCACCGATTTCGCGTGCATAATCGAGACCACCGACCACATAAGGCGTCCGTCCGCTCGCTGCAATGCCGATGACCGTGTCGTCCTCCGTCAGTTGAAGCGCTTTCAAATCATTGACTGCCAATTCCTTACTGTCTTCCGCTCCCTCGACCGCTTGAATGAGCGCTCGTTCGCCGCCAGCGATCAACCCGATGACCTGATTCGGGGACACCCCGAACGTCGGCACACACTCGGCAGCGTCTAAAATCCCTAATCGACCGCTCGTGCCTGCCCCGATATAAATCAAGCGACCGCCTTTACGAAAGGATGCGATGACCCGCTCTACCACTTGCGCGATGACCGGAATCTGATCTTGAATCACTTGCGGAACTTGTTGGTCCTCACTGTTCATGATTGTCAATCGCTCCTCAATCGACATCTCGTCTAGATGCATCGTCCGTTCGTTCCGTCTTTCTGTAGCCAATTTCTCTAGCATCGCCACCATCCTTTCTTCTCTATGGTTTCATCGTACTATATTGAAATTTAAAGTCAATTTATTATTAAATTTAATTGAAACTAAATTTCATAATTGAGTGAAAGAAAAACTCACTCCGTTCGAATGAGTTGTTTCTTCAGGACGTGAACGCGTACCCCTTTGTTCGTGACAGAATCCCTCTCATATACATAGCCGTTCCGTTCCCAAAACCGACGGGCGCGAAGGTTATCCGGAAGGACACCTAACCGAAATACCGTCTGATACGGACGCATAAAATGTTCTTCGAGTTGTTCATACAACGTTTGCGCCAAGCCTGTCCCGTGAAGGACTTCATCGACGACAAACAGTCCGAGCCAAAGCGAGCCGTCCACCGGATGTCGTTTCAACAGGTCCGCGATTGCGACAATCTGCCCATCTTCACGATCAATCAGACTGACGGTACCGTCTTCTTCAAAATCTGCCACATTCTCATCACGAAATTCCTGAATAGACTGTCCATTCAAGAGAGCGAAGGTGTGTTGCCGCATCAAAAAGTTTTCTAACTCCGATCGGTCGTCTTTCGTATACGGTCGAATCATCGGCGCAACTTCACCATCTCATCCCGTGCTTCGGCATAGCGATCGATTAACTCTTCTCCTTTACGGTGAAGGAGACCCATGTATAACGTATCGACAATCGTCAGTTGCGTCATCCGAGAGGCGATGCTCGCGATTCGGAAATCACTCTCGACGTTCGGCGTGCAAAGTCGCACGTCCGCTTCCCGGTAAAGTGGGGACTTGTCCAAGTTCGTGATGGCGATGACGGGCACACGTTTCTTCTTAGCGAAACGAACAAGTTCGAGCACATCTTTCGTCCGTCCCGACGTGCTGATGGCGACGAAGACATCCGATTTTCCTAAATGCGGAATCAACGACAACATGTAATGAAAGTCAGGTGACGTCGTAGCCGCATACCCGAGTTTCGTGAATTTATAATGCGCATCGATGGCCGCGGTCGATGATCCTCCGACCCCATAAAAGACGACACGATTCGCACGTGCGAACAAGTCGATCGCATGTTCGAGTTCCCGTTTATCCATCGCTTCGGCGCACGCTTCGATCGCTGTTTTATTTACATGAATGACTTTTTGAAACGAATCATATGGCGTATCCTTTTGCTGGAGAACGTTGAAGTCCGTCAGTGTCGTCTCGGTGACCGCCAAGTCTTTCACGAGTGCGAGTTTAAACGCTTTAAAGCTATCAATTCCAATCACTCGGGCGAAACGGACGATACTCGCCTCAGACACATCCGTCTTTTGGGCAAGCTCTTTCGTCGTCATATTTGGAATGAGCGTTGAATGGGACAAAATATAGTCCGCGATTTTCTTTTCAACCGCTGTCATATCGTCTTTTGCTAAATCGATTTTCGTAAGTAAGGATTCCATCGGGTCATCCCCTTCCTGCAACTGTTGTTCCTTTATGATAGCGGATTCTTTCCTCATATTCCAATCGGCTAAAAAAGGTCGAGCGCACGCCCGACCTATAAGTTGTTCGTATTGAACGTGTCGCCACCTTGAATCGACCCGTTCTCAAAGCCTCTTTCGAACCAGCGCATCCGCTGTTCTGACGTCCCATGCGTGAACGAATCAGGGGTCACGTAACCGCGAGCCTGTCGTTGCAACGTGTCGTCACCAATTTGATGGGCCGCATTCATCGCCTCTTCGACGTCTCCTGCTTCAAGATAACCAAGTCCTTGCGCGTGATGCGCCCATACGCCCGCGTAATAATCTGCCTGTAATTCGAAACGAACGAGATAGCGATTGAATTCCGTCTCGCTCATCTCATTACGAAGCGGCATGATGTCTTCTGTCGTCCCAAGAAGCGTCTGAACATGATGCCCGACCTCATGGGCGACGACATACGCCATCGCAAAATCACCGGGCGCATTGAAGCGTTGACTCAACTCGTCATAAAAACTTAAATCGATGTACAGCTTTTGGTCGCCCGGACAATAAAAGGGACCGACCGCTGACCCAGCGATGCCACAAGCGGATTCGACTTGTCCCGAAAACAGGACGAGCGTTGGTTCTTGATACGTCATGCCGTTCTCCGCAAAAATGTCCGTCCATACTTCCTCCGTATCTTTCAGGACGACCGCTACGAAGTCCGCCATCTCTTCTTCTCGTGCTGTCCCGGTGTATGTTCCTTCGGATTGAGGCTCACCGAGTCCGATATTATTGACGAGGTCGGTCGGGTTTCCTCCGTTCAATAACGTGAAGACGATGACGAGAATCAATCCGAGACCACCCCCGACCCCGGCAATCCCTTTTCCTCCGATACTACGTCCCCGCCGATCCTCTACGTTCCGGCTCTGTTGTCTCCCTTTCCACTTCATCTCGATTCCTCCTACATTCGCTCTGTGTTGTTTATTACCCCAAATCCGGTAAAAATGAGCTCACGTTTCTCGGTAGATGAGAATTTTCTTTTCTAGAGGAAGGGGATTCACTACAATGAAAGAGACTTCATCTAAGGAGGAATGACCATGCCTTACGTAACGGTAAAAATGCTCCCGGGCCGGACCGTGGAACAAAAACGCGCGTTGATCGAAAAAGTGACGGATGCCGTCTCCGAGACGACGAATGCCCCGAAAGAAAACATCACCGTCTTCATCGAAGAGATGGATGCGACGCACTACGGGCAAGCCGGCGTCATGCACGCGGACAAAAAATAAGTGACGAACGGACTCCTTGAATCGGAGTCCGTTTTTCATCTAAGCACCACGTCAACTATGTATACGTTGAACTTCTTGAATCTTCGTTTTTAGACCATCCAGCACTTCCTCGACGAAAGAATCAACCTCTTCAGGTGACATATATACATATTCATGATGTGGGTCGAACGGGTGCGTCTCATAAAAGGATGTGATGTTTTGAATTTGTTGCGCCGTCTGTCCTTGAGGGAAAAACGGTAACACGTCTTCGAATCCATGGATGTGGCGGAAGTCCGTCCAAAAGATATGATTCGGATGTTTTGCCAGATATTCAAAGTCGATTCCATACCAGTCCGTTTTGACTAAACGGGTATAGTCTGGTGTCCCGACGATTGCCCGTACAATCGGCTCTTCTTTTTTCGCACGGGTCAACCGCACCCAATACTCGTCTGTGACCAGATGAAAATAATAGCCTACCAAATAAGACCATACCGCATCAGATTTTGATGTGTTCCCATCTAAATATGTCTGTTTGAACAGGTCAGCAGATATTCCGTTCTCGGTTTTGAAATGTGTGATTGTTTTCGGCGGTTCTGGACGTCCATCCGCTCCGACCAGCCCACAGTCTGGACCGATATTCCCTACTAAAAAAGGTATGCGCTCAAACGCGGAATCTGTCTCGAGAATCTCCTCCGCGATTCGAAAGTGAGTCACCCATGTTGCCATTCTCATTCCTCCATTTTTCTTCAGTCTTCTCGGTTCATTTCGAACCGTTCACTCGGTACGGTCGGCTTAATCAAGTGACGCGTCGCCCGCCAAATGTGATAACCGATGCGGTCGAGCCAGAGTAGCACTTGTACTTTTTGAATCGTCTGCTCCATCTCTAGCTGATTCGCAGCCGTTTCTTCTAACAGCTCCGAGCGATGCGCCTTCCGATACTCCGCTAGCTGTTTCGATGCCTGCTTCCACATCTTCGAGTCTTCCGGTGGCGTATGATGGTTCAATTGATGCACAAGGTCAAGTTCGTGCAACACGAGTTCACGTGCCGCCAAAAAATCGGTGTCCCGCAGTGACTGAACCGGCTCGACTTCTCGCAACACGTATAACCACCGTTCGAGGTGATCAATCGTATGCAACAAGGACAAATGTTGCCCGTAATCGTTCTGCTTCCCGACATCGTCGAGACGAATCGTACTCAAAAAGACACGTACATCGCTCAGCGTCTTATCGACGAGCGTCAACTCATCTTCACGGAGACGTCCCTCTCGAACGAGCAACTCGGTCTCGTTTCCTAAATAGCGTTCGATTTCAAGTAAAGACCGCCGTGCCGCCTCAAGGGCGACGGTCGGGAGTTGAGACATGTTCTTGTCGAGTAGGCGTGTCAATTTTTCTGAGCGGCTCGGAATCCACTTTAAGAGACGTTTTGCAAACGGTTGATAAAGCGGTAAAAACAAAAGCGCCCCTAACACATGGAATGTCGTATGAAATAAGGCGAGGCGTAACAGGTCGTTCCAGTTGAACCAATCGGCTACTCGATTGACGACAAAAAAGAGAATCGGGAACGTTAGCCATCCGATGAGAACGATTGACACGTGGTAGATGGCGTGGCCTAACACGATACGTCTAGCCGACTTCCAGCCCCCAATCGAACCGAGTGCCACGACGAGACTCGTTCCAGCACTTTGACCGAGTACCAAGTAAGCGGCTTGTGGAAGTGTGATCGCAGCTGTCGCAAGGGCGGTCATCGTTAAGACGAGCCCGATTGTCGACGACTGGAGGACAACGGTCATCACAAAACCGATTCCAATGAGGAGTGCTTGTTGAGTGAGACTCATCGACCCGACTGGTCCGAACGAGAACGTCACCGCATCCCCCATGGCATCCTGTAGCGTCCCAATCCCGACAAAAATGAGACCGATACTGACGAATAGAAGCCCGACTCGGCGAAAACGTGGAGCAGAGAGACGAAACGCCATTCCGATTCCGATGAGTGGCAAGAATAATTGACGTACGTCTACGTTATAGCCAAGGATGGCGATAATCCATCCGGTCGTCGCGCTACCTACGTTCGCCCCGATGACAAGTGGCAAAGCTTGCGTGAACGTAATCAGACCCGCGCTCACAAAGCCGATCGTCATCAACGTCGTCACGGTAGAAGACTGGAATAAGGCTGTCAGCGTCGCCCCAAGTGTCGCACCCGACAGCGAGCCATCAGTGAATTGGTTCAACCGATGACGCAGTCGTGTACCGGCCCACTTTTTGAGCGTATCTGTGAGTAACGTCATCCCGAGCAAAAAAATCCCGATTCCACCAATCAATGTCGCAATCTCCATCGTGTCACGCCCCTTTGCGGGTTATTCGGATTTCAATGTCGACAAGAGCCACGATTTCTCATTCGCATGCTCCCTTAAGTTCAGTAACACATCTTCTGGATAATAAATTTTTTCATCGGATTGTCTCGAGTTCAAAATCGATTGGACGAGCATGGACACTTCCGAAATCTCTTTCCGCTCCCCATCATTCATCTGAAGATAAATGCCTTCATATTTGCCCTGTCCTTTATATAAATCGTACGGCAATTGACTCAGCTGATCTTCGAGTAAATAGTATTTGGGCGGTAATCCGATTTCGTCCATTGTTTGACGTAACCGTTCCATATAGCGGACGCGGTTCGCCTCCGGGAAGTTTTTATATTTCAATAAACGCCGATTCACGAAGCGGCTCGATAAATCGGCTAGAATCGCGTCATCTTCTTCCATCCACTCTTGGAAATAGAAGTAGACGACCGTCTCGTCCAACTTCAGATATTGGTCAAGTGACATGCCGTTTTGTTCGAAAATCGGTAAGAAGTGCTTCGGTGTCATCTTAAACGGATACCCGCTCTCATACAGTTCCTGTGCCCGCTCGAGAATCGCTTTTAAGAGAAGATCGCTCGAACGTGTCGCCGGATGAAGGTACACTTGCCAATACATCTGATAGCGGCGCATGATGTAATCTTCGATCGTATGCATCCCCGACTGTTTGACGACGACTTGGTCTTCATCCGGTCTGAGGACGCGCAACATCCGTTCTAAATCAAATTTTCCGTAACTGACGCCCGCAAAATGCGCATCTCTGAGCAAATAATCCATCCGATCGACATCAAGCTGCGAACTGAGCATATTGACAATCAAGCGGTTCGGGTGCGTCTTATTGATGATGGCGGCCACTTCTTCCGCGAACCCGACACCCATCTCGGACAACACTTGATTGACCTCGGTATCTCCTAGAATGATTCGCTCGGTCCACACTTCATGTCGAACCGAGAAGACATGTTCGAACGCGTGCGAGAATGGTCCATGACCCACATCGTGCAAGAGCGCCGCTGCTAGCAGTAATTCACGGTCGCGGTCATCCCATTCTGGATATTGTTGGAACTGGTCGATCAATTGGCGCGCAATCTCATAGACGCCGAGAGAATGATGGAAGCGTGTGTGCTCCGCGCCGTGGAACGTTAAAAAGGACGTTCCAAGTTGTTTGATGCGACGCAAGCGCTGAAACTCTTTCGTGTTAATCAGTTCCCAAATCAGATGATCGTAGACGTAAATATAACGGTGTACCGGATCTTTAAACACTTTCGATCCAGATAATTGTCCTCGTGACGAGTACATGACATGCCCTCCTACGTTTCGTTATGTTCTAGATTCGACTTCAAACGAATCGTTCCCTCCATGCTATAATGAGAAGGAAAATTATTTGTGAAAAGGAATTAAGTATATGATCCATCCATTATTAAACCAACCGAGCTATCGTGTGATCGACCAATCGAGCCTCGGCCCGATGTTTCAAGCGGAACAATCGTTTGCGACTGATGATACGTTGTGTGCTTCCACCCAACAACTAGGCGCCGTCTTGCGCGCATGGGTGCACACCGATACGATTGTACTCGGAATTCAAGATGCCCGCTTGCCTCATTTAAAAGATGGGGTCCGGTATTTACATGAGCGTGGCTTTCGACCGGTCGTCCGAAACTCAGGCGGACTCGCCGTCGTCCTAGACGATGATGTCCTCAACTTATCTTTAATCTTACCCGAGAAAGACGGGATTCAAATCGACAGCGGCTATGAGGCCATGACCTCCCTCATCCAACAGATGTTCCAAGACGTCACGAGCGACATCGTCCCAGGGGAAGTCGTCGGCTCCTACTGTCCGGGAAGTTTCGACTTGTCGATTGACGGTAAAAAGTTCGCCGGTATTTCGCAACGACGCGTCCGTGGCGGCGTCGCCGTTCAAATTTACTTGAGCGTCAGGAAGAGTGGCAGCGCACGTGCTGAAATCATCCGCGACTTCTATGACTTAGCGATTCAAGGGGAAACGACCAAATTTACGTACCCTACCATTGTACCGGAAACGATGGCGTCGCTTGAAGACTTGCTCGGTATCCCCCTTACGGTTCAGGACGTCCTCACACGGGCCTACCGCGTCCTTTCCACAGTCAGCACGCTCCAAAACGCGTCACTGACGGCTGAAGAACAAACGACACTCGTGAGTCAACTTGACCGGATGTGGAAACGGAATGAACCATTACGCGAGATTGAACAACAATTAACAGAGGAGTGATTCATCCAATGTTTAAACTGATCACAGACACCGGGGCCGATTTGACCCACGATCAAATCATCGAATACGGTCTTGAGATTTTACCGCTCGGTGTCATCATCGACAACGAAGAGTTTTTAGATGGAGAGACGATTCAAGCGAAAGACGTGTACGACGCAATGCGTCAAGGCAAGACGCCGAAGACGTTCCAAATCGAGGCGTCGCGAATCGAGCATTGTTTCCGTCAACACCTTGAAGCCGAAATCCCGTTTTTATATCTCGCATTTTCCGGAGAACTCTCCGGTACATACCAAACGGCTGTCATGGTCGGGGAGATGCTCAAAGAGGAGTATCCAGACAGCACCTTTGAGATTCTCGATACGCGAACGGCTTCGGTCGGACAAGCATTGTTCGTCAAGACGGTCGCGGAGTACGGGCAAGACCATACGTACGAAGAAACGGTCGCGTATGCCGCTTCGCTCGTCGGAAAGATCCGTCACTTGTTCACGGTCGAGTCACTCGAATACTTGATGCGCGGCGGACGTGTCTCGAAAGCGAGTGCTTTCATCGGTGATTTGTTGACGATTCTGCCGTTACTGACGGTCGAGGACGGAAAGCTCGTGCCGATTGAAAAAGTACGTGGTCACAAAAAAGTCATGCGCCGCATGGTCGAATGGACGATGGAATCGAAGCCACTCGTCGAGAACGGGCACTTGTTCATCGGTCACGGTGACGACCTTGAAAAAGCGGAACAGTTCGAGAAGATGGTTCGTGAGCATGTCCAACCGAAACATATCACGAAAACACTTGTCGGCTCTGCCATCGGTGCCCATACCGGTCCAGGTCTACTCGTCATCGCCTACTTCGAGGCATAAAAAATGAGCTCCCCTCTATCGGGTGAGCTCATTTTCATTTAGCGATTCCAGTTCGTAAATCCATCTCCAAACTGTGCATAGTTCTCGTCTTGGAACACACCGTCCACAAATTTCGGTACGTCTACTGGCAACGTCCCTTGCGGCTTCACTTCACCGAAGATGGCACGAATGCCCGCCGGCAAGTTTGGTCCGGCCGATTTCAAGTTCCCTGCTTCTGAGTCCGGTCCGTTCGGGTCGCCTTTGAACCCATAAATCAAGAGCTGAGCCGGAGCGTCTGGCTGAACGGCGACATCGTATGGGTTGCGCAAGCTGAGTAAGACCGACTTCTTCCCTGTCTCGTTCGCGTAACGGAACACTTCGGCCGGCACGTAATGGTCAGCTGACGTTGGCTTCAATTTCGCGCTATTGTTCACGTTCGAACCGACGATGATATAATCGGCTGCCTCAACTTGTTGCTGAAGTGCCGGATTTTGCGTTAAGTGTGGCGTTGACGCCGAATAGTTTGCCGTGATGACGTTCACGTCTTTCATATTCCCGGCGTTCTTCTCGAGCGACTTGATTGTCTTCACCATGCTATCCGTCTGATCTTTTGCTGGTGACAAGACGAGCACCGTGTCCCCTTTTTTCGGTTTGAACGGGAGTGTCTTGTCCTCATTCTTCACGAGGGTGACGGCTGCTTCTGCGATTTCACGCTCTTTCGTTTTATGCTCCGCACTACCTACGACTGCGGTCGCTTCTGCGAGCTTCGCCTCGAGCGTCGTCGAGTCAATCGTCTCTCCCCAAATGCCGCGTTCTGCCTTCAGTTTTAAAATACGCTCGACCGACTCATCGATAGTGGTCTCTGATAAACGCCCATCCTTCACGGCTTGGATGACTTCATCAAAGATGGCTTCGAGTTTGATCACGTCTGCTTCCGAACGCAAAATCGTCGGCATGAGGGCGATATCAACGCCCGCTTCAAACGTCTTGATGACTGCTTCTGCTTCCGTAAAGTTATCGGAGATGGCCTGCATGTTGAGCGCATCGGTCACAACGATCCCTTCATATCCGAGTTCCTCACGTAGCACTCCCGTGATGACATCGTCCGAGAGCGTCGCTGGGAGTGGGAACGTCCCACGATCCGACTCGACGACCTCATCTTCGATTTGCGGCATGCCAATATGTGCCGTCATGATCATGTCGATCCCTTCTGTGATCGCGCGTTTGAACGGCAACAACTCGAGTCCGCGCAATTCGTCGAGCGACTTATCGACAATCGGTAGTCCATAGTGTGAGTCGACCGCCGTATCCCCATGACCCGGGAAATGTTTCGCCGTCGCTGCGACACCTTGGTCTTGAATGCCTTGCGTCATCGCCGACCCGAGTTCGCCGACGAGTTCAGGGTCGCTCGAGAATGAACGGACCCCGATGACCGGGTTTCCTGGATTGTTGTTGACGTCGAGTACCGGTCCGAAGTTCACGTTTACCCCGAGTGCGTTCAATTCAGATCCGATAATGTTTCCAGCGTCATACGCATATTGACTGTTACGAGTCGCCCCGATGGCCATGTTTCCAGGTAAGTTCGTCCCTGTCCCGAGACGTGTCACGATACCCCCTTCTTGGTCAATCGTGACAAAGAGCGGAATGTCATTACTGTCGTCTTGCTTCACGACTTCTTGCAGATCATGAACGAGTTTCGTCGTCTGTTCCGTCTCCTTCACGTTCTCCGCAAACAGAATCACCCCACCGAGATCAAAACGATCAATCACACGCGCCACTTCCGGTGCAAGAGATGTATGATTTGCCCCGTTCCAGAGTCGGAAGTCCGGCATGATCATCTGCCCGATTTTTTGTTCGAGCGTCATCGATTCCAGCTGCGTGTTGACGCGCTGGTCAATCGACATCGTCGGCGTCCCTTCCGCCACGACCGCATCCGCTGCCGGAATCGATGAAACGAGTAGTGCTGTCGTCAATCCGAGTGTTGCTGTCCAGTTCAATGCCTTGTTCATGTTCCCACTCCCCTTAGTCCAATTTGACTGACCCCCAAACGAAAAGGCATGGAGGAAGAAGCGTTGCCTCATCAACGCTCGTTCACCCCATGCCTGATCGCATCAGTTACATTTGGTTCTTATTCAGGTGGTCAACAACAGTATAGCAACTCCACTTTTCAGAAACAATCACTCCCGTGAAAGCGTAACCATTTTGAAACAATGTTTCTGTTTTGATACACAGAAAACTGTATTGGCAAAACCAATAATTTCCGTGGTTCGTTTTTGATTCTTTTTTTGGTAAACTCAATTCGATACAGGTTAACTTTCAAAAAGGGGGAAATTATTGTGGCAAGAGGGGAACTGAAACGAAAGCCGGAATGGCTAAAGATTAAATTGAACACGAATGACACGTATACCGGTCTGAAGAAGATGATGCGCGAGAAAAATCTACATACGGTATGTGAGGAAGCCAAGTGTCCGAACATTCATGAATGCTGGGCGGTACGTCGGACTGCGACATTCATGATTCTAGGGAGTATTTGTACACGTGCCTGCCGCTTTTGCGCTGTCACGACAGGTAAACCGAACGAGCTCGATTGGGAAGAACCAAAGCGCGTCGCCGAATCGGTCCGTCTCATGAACTTGAAGCACGTCGTCATTACTGCGGTCGCACGCGATGATTTGAACGATTACGGAGCGACGGTCTTCGCAGAAACGGTTCGCGCCGTCCGTTCTATGAATCCGGAGACATCCATCGAAGTACTTCCGTCTGACATGATGGGTGACTTCTCTGCCTTACAAACGTTGATTGATGCGGGTCCTGACATCATGAACCATAACTTAGAGACGGTTCGCCGCCTCACACCGAGAGTGCGTGCCAAAGCGACATATGACCGCACACTCGAATTCTTGAAGCGTTCCAAAGAGTTGAATCCGGATATCCCGACGAAGTCGTCGATCATGGTCGGACTCGGGGAGACGAAAGAAGAATTGATTGAAGCGATGGATGACCTCCGTGCGCACAACGTCGACATCTTGACACTCGGACAATACTTACAACCGACGAAGAAACATCTCGAGGTGGAACGTTACTATCACCCAGACGAGTTCGCTGAGTTGAAAGAGATTGCGCTATCAAAAGGATTCTCACATTGTGAGGCAGGTCCGCTCGTCCGTTCGTCTTACCATGCGGATGAACAAGTACACAAGGCACGTCGCCACACGATGTTGCCAATCGACTAACAGAAAGAAGAGAGATTATGACTGGTACGACGTGGCACTTACTTAGAACCGAATCGACTTCACCGGCCGAAAACATGGCGATTGACGAAGCCATCGCCAATTGGGTCGCGAAGGGAGAACTCAAACCGACGCTCCGTTTTTATTCATGGGCACCTCATGCGATCAGCGTCGGGCGTTTCCAACGGGCGACACGTGACTTGGACCGTGACGCCCTCAAGGCGAACAACATCCCGGTCGTACGTCGCCTGACAGGAGGACGGGCTGTATTGCACGCGGACGAGTTGACGTATAGCGTCATCTTGCCCGAATCGACACCAGCCCTGCCGACAAATATCATCGAGAGCTATCGCTTGCTCACGGAAGGGGTCCGCCGTGGTTACCACGAGCTCGGTGTACCGGCCGAATTCTCGGTCCCGTTGACAGAAGAGGATCGCGAGGCGCTCCGCAAACCGAAATCCGCTGTCTGCTTCGATGCCGCCTCTTATTATGAATTGGCCGTCAATGGGAAAAAGATTGCGGGTAGCGCACAAGTGCGTCATCAAGGGGCGGTCCTTCAACATGGATCCATTCCTCTTTCTGTCGACGATGAGGTATTGTTCGACTGTTTCGCGATGGAGGAATCCGAAAAGCGTGAAGCCAAAAGTCGATTCAGCGAGAAAGCCGTCGCCTTGAATGACACGCTACAGCGCTTCGTCACGTTTGACGAAGTGGCCGCCGCGTTCGAGACCGGCTTCAAGGACGCCTTCTCGTTGACGTTCGAACCGCTCGTCTTCACAGAAGACCAACAGTCCGAAATTGACTTGCTCGTCAAAAAGTATGAGAGTGATGAATGGGTCTGGAAACGCTAAAAAGCTTGTCCCTTTTGACGGGGACAAGCTTTTTTATGCCGCGTTCGTTCGGCGCAAGAGATGACGCACTTCCCGGAACGTGACGAATGTTTTATTGTTCGCATCGTACAATTTGTAGCGTAACGATTTCAAACTTGAAAACAGTCCGATCGTTGTCGCCCGCTGCAATGGCGGTGTCGACGTATGTGCCTTCTCCAAATGGTAGTTCGGGACACGCGGGCTCAAATGGTGGACGTGATGGAAACCAATATTCCCTGTCACCCATTGAAGCACTTTCGGCAACTCGTAATACGAGCTCCCTTCGATCGCCGCCTTCACGTAATCCCATTCCTGCTCATCCTCGAAGTATGAATCTTCGAACGTATGCTGGACATAGAACAACCAAATCCCGAGTACGCCGGCGATGAACATCGTCGTTCCCTGCACGATGAGGAAAGCTTGCCAACCGACTAAATAAATTAACGCGCTGTATAACACGACGAGCGAGATGTTAATGATATACGTGTTTTGGCGTTCTTTTTTACGAGCATCTTTTCGATTGAAGCGGCTCGTCACGAGAATGAGCCAGAGCGGTCCGAGTCCGAACATGACGAGTGGATGGCGATACAGGCGATACTTCAATCGCGTCCATTTCGAGGCTTCGATGTACTCCTCAATCGTCATGACCCAGATGTCCCCGACACCTCGTTTATCCAAGTTTCCACTCGATGCATGATGAATCGCATGCTCTCGCTTCCACTTCTCGTAAGGGAATAGCGTCAGGATTCCGGTAATGGTTCCGACAATCGCGTTCGCCTTCTTATTTTTAAAGAACGAACCGTGCGTACAGTCATGGAAGATGATAAACATGCGCACCACAAATCCTGCTGCAATCAACGTGAACGGCAATGTCAAGAAAATCGAAACACTCAGTAGTTGATACGCTAAAAACCACGATACGAGAAACGGTAAAATCGTATTGATCATCTGCCGCACACTAATCCGGATATCGGACTTTTCAAACGGCGAGACGTGCTTTCTTAATTGGGCAATCTTTTCTTTACTCATAACAACCTCCTTGAATTCAACAGCGTGACAACGCATAAATATAAATGAAACCAACAACCGACGTTGTTCAATGTGAATTCATGGATCGGAAAGTCGTCCCTATCAAGAATTAACACTAGGTCATTATATCATGTATAAAAAATATGTGGTGAAAATTCAGAAAAAAGACTTGTCTCATTTTTAGTGAGACAAGTCTGATGGGTTTATTGCTGCGTATAGATGGAAACCGACCCACCGTTGACGAAGAACTCGCCCCAACCGTCCGCATTGATCGTCACGAGACGACCGTTATTTCCGGTCATGTCTTTCCACACTTCTCCTGCATTCTGCTTCCCGACATACATCCATTTCGACCCACCCGGTCCATCCGACAAAATCGTCGCAAGACCTGACTTCGCCCGGTCTGTCACACCTTCACGTGTCCATCCGATGACGTCTTGATGGTTAATATAGTCATGTTGCGTACCGTAGGCGAAGTCTTTACGCGCTTTCAAAATCGGTTGAAGCGACCCTGACATGTTTGGGATTTCACGGTTTGTCGTCCCTTTTGTTCCATAGTAATCGCCGTAGAACAGTGTTGGATATCCTTGACCACGCGTCATAATCGTCGCATAGGCGAGCGGTTTGAACCAATTGGCAACCGTCGACTCGAGTGATTGCCCCGGTTGCGAATCATGGTTGTCGACAATGGTGACGGCAAGTGTCGGATGCTGCTCGACGACTGTCCCTTTTAAGATATTGCGCATGTCATAATAACCGCCACCGTTCCCTGCCGCTTGGAAGTTGTAGTGAAGCGGCACATCGAATACGGAATGGGTGTAGCCTGTCTTCGCCAAGTAATCATTGATGGCCCCGAGGTCGTTCTTCCAATACTCGGCGACCGTGAACATTTCTTTTCCTGTTGCTTGACGGACACTCGTTACCCATTCTTTTAGATAGGAGTGGTTGATATGTTTCACCGCATCGAGACGGAAGCCATCAAGCCCGAGCGAATCAGCGTACCATTTCCCCCAGTTTTTCATTTCTTGCCGCACTTCCGGATGTTCGAAGTCGATATCGGCGTACATCAAATAGTCGTAGTTCCCGTTCTCTCCAGATACTTCACTATCCCATGCTTTACCTGTACTTCTAAATTTGTAAATCCGGCTCAAACTCCGTGACTGATCCCAGTCGGTCCCGTCAAAATGATACCAACGCCATTTGAATGGCGAGTATGTATTGTTCCTTCCCGCAAAATTAAATCCAGTCCAGGCAGAAATCGAATATTCTCCAGACGTTTCCTGATTTCGATTGGAAGGATTGACCTCGACCGCTTGGACCGATTCCGTATAATCCGCTCCCCCTTTATGGTTCATGACGACATCTCCATATACGCCGATCCCTTTTCCGCGTAAGTTGGAGATGGCCGACTGTAGCTGCGCTTTCGTTCCATACTTCGTGCGTGTCGTCCCTTTTTGATTGAACTCTCCTAAATCATACAAATCATAGGCCCCGTATCCGACATCATTTTGAGACGTCCCTTTATACGCCGGTGGAATCCAAACCGTGGAGATGCCGATGTCTTTCAAGTGCTGCGAATCGTTCGAGAGACGGTTCCAATGCTGTCCGTCATTTGGGACGTACCATTCAAAATATTGCATCATCGTACCGTTTTGTGGGGTTGCTGCTTGTGCGACCGGTTGCCCTGAAAGCAGTGCAATCGATGTCACTCCAGCTAAGACAGCAATCCCTTGTCGTTTCTTCAACATCATTCATTCCTCCTCATTCGATTAATGAAAGCGCTTGCATTAATCATTGTGAAGGATTTTGATTTTGTTGCATAGATAGACAGCTAAAAACAGTTCTCTCTCCCTAACTATTTTTCATTTGAATAGTTCAGTCGAACGAAACAAAGACGGATGGCTTGTGCCATCCGCCTATTCATTAACTTGTCACGTAATCCAGGTCATGCAAAATATAGGCGAGGAAGAAGATCATACTCGGGTTCTCATAACGCATCTGGACTTTACGGAGTTGCTCGCGATACGTGACCTCATACTCAGCCCCGTTCATCTTGCGCTCCATGTTCATCTTGATGAGCGCATCAAGCTTATCCATCATGTCGACGAGCATCCCTTCATACGTATCATCTTTCGAATCAGCCATATATCGACGGAACGCCGGCTGCATATATGCCGGCAACAACCCGAGAAGACGTTCACTCTCTGATCGCTCGTATGCCTCAAATGCGGCCCCTGTCTCTTTCGTCGAATGTTTGACAGGTCCGAGCACGTCCCCGGTGACGCCTTCGACTAAGTCGTGACAGAGTAATCGAGCGACAAGCTCGGCAACATCGACATCAACACTATACTTTTCACGCTCCAGGAGTCCACTGAACATGCCGAGCGCGGCAGCCCGAAAACCATGAATCGCATCGTTGTCATCAATCGTATTGAAGCGACCTTTCCAGCGCCGGACACTGTCCATCCGCATGACGTTCTCGATGAAGCGTAACACATCGGTCTCTGCCTCAACCTGATCGAACAGCCAACGGACCGAATCAATCGGATGATGACGAAGCGCGGCTTTCATCTCTTCTAGTTTGTCATCAAAGTGTGGAGAGCCATGGGCGACTTCCCGTCGCACGAACAGCATCGCATCGAATGAATCGATTCCGTCCACGATTCGTCCTTCGAACGAATCATCTTCCGCCTCGACAACAAAACGGTGGAAGTGAGGACGTAACGATTGCGATAGCAGTTCGACAAGACCGAGACTTGCTGTCCGCTCCATACGTTCGATGTGCCCAATCAAGGTCGGTTCTTTTTTCGTCCGGTGCATGATTGGACCCGTCTGCACTTCATTCATGTCGTGGAAAATGGCTTTCCCGAGCAAATCGAGCAAGTCGACTTCATGTCCGTTCTCTTTCTCCACATAAGCCGCGATCAAGCTGAAGACCGCGACACGAAAGCTATGACTCGCTGCGTTGTCATGATAATGTGGGGCATACTCGTCCCATCGTTGCACGTTTTGCATGCGTGTCATCTTTCGGATAAACGTTCCGTTATGCATGGTTTCACTCCTTACGATAATCGTTCAAATACATCGTCGTGACAGACGACGTAAAGCATGTCTGAATCCTGTAGCGGCAAATCGAGCATCGTCGCCACATCCAATCGGTCATTGACCGCGATGAGTGTCACCCCTGATTCAAGTAAAGCCGTGTTCGCTTGTCGAACATTTTGCCACTCGGCCTTTGGTTTCAAGGCTTGAATGTTCCCACCCGACTGTTTGCTTAACAATTGACGGAAAATCGCCGTCGTTCCTGGTTGTAACGTCGCTTTCGCCATCAAGAGCGAGACCGAGTCGTTCGCTAAAATAAAGTCGTCGACCCGGACGTGTTTGAATTTCGAGATGTTCCGCTCTTCACACACTTCAACGACTGTATGCAAGTCCACCTGATGCTCAGAAGATAGCGCCTCGACCGCTGACGCGATCAAGAGTGATTTCCCATCGGCGAGTAACGTCTCCGTGATGCGCGCATCCGCGAAAATGGCGACGCGTCGTGCCTTCAAGACGTTCGCCTGCAACAATACCGCTTCATCTGAAGCATCTCCTGATACGAAGTGAACTTGATCATGCACGTACGGCTCCTCGATTAACTGGTCAATGAGGACGATCTCTGCTTTCGGTTCATAGTTGAGCACTTCATCGATTGCCTTTCTCGTCTTCGGGGACCACCCGATATACACATAATGTCCCTCTCCACGATACACTAGTCTTCCCTCCCGTTTTAACCGTTGAAACGTCGCACCGATTTCAACCAATTTTCCAATCAACGCCCCGATAATCCCAATCCCGAATAGGAATAAGAAAATCCCGAGCCATCGCCCTGCCACGGAGGACGGATAAAAATCTCCATATCCGACGGTCGTCAATGTCGTCATCGTCCACCAGAACGAATCAAACAATGACCCGAATGTTTCTGGCTCTAACCAGTAACCGAGCACGGTTCCTAGGATAATGATGCCAATCGAAGCTAAGATGACATTCAAAAATGATAATTTCGCTAACCCTTTCCATAAACGAAATAAGATATGCACTGTTTCCCCCTCCTTCTCTCTTATATACTAAACGTATCCACAAAAAGATTCACGAAACCATTTTGATGGTGATTCCGTATAAAAAGAAAAAAGGAAGGACTGACATATGAACTCAATCGTCTTAGAGTATCGTCTCTATAAAAATGAATTATCGTTCGAACCACTATACCATTACACGTCTCTCGGATTAGATGAAGTGTTGGCCCGTCGCGAATGTGAGTTTTTCGTCAAAGACGGCATGACATACAAACAGCGCTCGTCTGCCCTAGAAGGCGATCAGTACTTTTTAATCTATGTCGATCGCTATACAGAGGGACCGATGGACAAGCACGAAACGAGCGAAATCAAAGTCGAAATCCGCACACTCGATGACCGATTTGACAACCCATTGCTCGAAGCCTATTACGTCGACCGCCACCTCGATGCGCTTGCCATGCTCGGGAGCCAGTACTTGTATGTCGCCGGCAAAGAATATGAACGCGATTCAGCAGAAACAGATGAAGATCGTGGTGTGTATGTCATCTACGTCACACCGACGGGTTATGAATTGGAGGAATCAACATGAAGACAAGCAAGAAAATTTTAAGCGGACTCTCCGTCGCGGTATTGACGACTTCCCTTGCTGCTTGCGGTGGGGATGAATATGAAGAAGCGGCGCTCCCGGAAGAGCCGACCGGTTACGAATGTGACGATTGGGACTGGGATGACGAGACCGAGTCGTATTATTGCGATGACGACCGTTCTCCGCACTACGGCAGTTACTTCTTACTCGGAAGCCTGTTCCGCTCAAAAAACGCATTGAAGAGTTCTTCGTCATATAAGACATATAAAGCCAACGGTGGTGCGACTGGCGCCGTATCGAACGGCTCAAATTCAGGATCATCAAAATCTGGACTCGGCAGTGGCTCTAAAGGTGGATTCGGCGGATGACGCGTGACGAACTTTACAGTCAAATCCCTTATTTTTGGCCCGATTTAAACGATGAAGAATATGCCTTATACGATTGTTTCGAGATGACCGCCTCGCAGGTTGCCTCTGTCCGAGAGGCGACCGAGGCGGTTGACTCGATTTTCCGGAAGATGAATCAATTGTTACGCACGCTACCTGACGAGACGCTCCGACTGCTTGGTTATCCCGAGGCGAGCCTGCCGTTCTTACGGGAGAAGACGATGCCACAGGAGACGATCATCGGTCGTTACGACTGGATCATGAAAGACGGTCAACTCAAGTTGATGGAGTTCAATGCAGATACGCCGACCTTTATTAAAGAGCTGTTTGACGTGAACGGCGTGGTCGCTTCTGAGTTTGGTCTCCTCGACCCGAACAGGGAAGCCACCGCCCAACTGAAAACCGAGCTGCGGAAAGCTATCGTCGCCGCGTGGCAACGACTTTCTCGAGAAGGTACTCCAAAGATTGTCTTTACGGCACATGATGACAATATCGAAGACAAGTGGACGGCGCGCTTCTTACAAGAAACGCTTGACTTACCGTCTGAATTCGTACCGTTGCACGCTTTACTCGTCGACGAAGACGGCGTTTACACGCCATCCGGTGAGCGAATCGACATCCTATATCGTCAAACGTATCCGATTGAGCATCTCGTGGACGACCGCGCAGCAGACGGGGATTTGATCGGCATTCGGTTACTCGAACTGAACCTACAAAAACATGTGTCACTGCTCAACCCGCTCTCTGCTTTTCTCATGCAATCGAAAGGCGTACAGGCCCTGATTTGGGAATTGTATGAGACCGAGACACTGTTCGATGAAGCCGAGCGTGACATCATCGGAACATATTTTTTACCGACTTACTTAGAAGACACACCGTTTCTCGGTGAAGCGGACTATGTGAAAAAGCCGGCGTTCGGACGTGAAGGTGACTCCGTCATCTTGTACACGAAAGACGGTCAACCGTTTCATCGCGAAGCACTACAAACGTATGCGGAAGAGACGGCTGTGTACCAACAGTTCATTGAACTTCCGACACGGATGACGATGACCGTCAAAGGTCGGATCGAGACACATTATATGATCGGATGTTTTTGTCTGAATGGACACTCGTCCGCACTCGGCGTTCGCGCCGGTAGCATGATCACGAACAACCAATCTTACTACTTAGCCATTGGCACACCTACACAAAAGGAGACGAACTCATGACATTCATCACACTCGATTCAATCTTAAGCTTCCTCGCCCACCTCGGGACAGGATTCGGTCTCATTCTCGCGGGACTCATCATCTTCGCACTGACGACCAAATATTCGGAACGCAAGTTAATCAAAGAAGGCAACATGGCCGTCGCGTTGAAACTTTGGGGGAAAGCGCTCGGACTCGCCATCGTCATCTACACGGTTTGGGCTAACAGCGTCAACTTGCTCGATGCGTTCATCTGGGGACTCGTCGGCATCGCTGCCCAAGTATTGGCGTTCTGGACGTTTGAATACATCCTCACGCCTGGCGTGAACTTAGAAAAAGAAGTCGAGAACGGTAACGTGGCCATCGGTTTCAGCTTGTTCGCCGCATCACTCGTCGTCGGAATCATCGTCGCCGCGAGCTTGACGTACTAATTCAAACACCCCATGCACTAACAAGAGGCATGGGGTGTTTATATGTATAACAGACAGGAGGAAGAACCATGTCTAAGCGAATCGTACTACTCACAATCGTCTCCGGCCTTATCATCGTGGCCATCACAGTCGGTGTCGGACTGTACACGTACACCAACATTCAGGCTGGTGACTCATATGAGAATGCCGAAAAGGAAATGAATCGTTATATGACGATGAACGATTGGTATACGTTTGAAATTCATAACATGGAACAGTCCGTTCTCTCTTTTTTCACAAATGAAGACCGCTCCGTCATCGGTCTAGCTGAGATTGATGTCGAAACAGGGAACTTAGGGTCTGTCACGAAACAGACAGAGCCGAATCAGCCTTTTGATTTCGTCACCCTTCAAGTTGAAAACAATGAGTACATCGGCGTCCATCTAAAAGAACGCCCGGAAGATGTCGTTTATTTACGATTCAAACGAGGGGATGAATCTAAAGAAGTTACTGTAAATAATCCTGAAGATGAAACATACGTCATGACATACGTCATGAAATTAAATACATCTTCTTTTGAAGAAGGAACTCTTGAAATATTGGACCGTAACCACAAAGTGTTATCTTCACAACCCTATTCGTCCATGTGATGAACCTTCTTCAGAAACTCCGCAATGGAAAAGGAGACCAATTATGCTATATCGGAAAAGAGTTGGAATCTTTCTATTCTTCATTCTAAGCATCGCTATCGTTTCAGCCTTCCGCACTTCTTTACTGGACAAAATCCAGCTCGGCCGTCATTTATCGGATCAGGGATTTGTCGTGTATCAATATTATAAGAAGGACGACATGGTGTTCGCACTCTTCACAAATGATGAGGAGAAGATCCTAGGTGTCGCGGAACAAAATCAGGACGGCTATGGTTCTGTAACCGTCGATACGGAACCATCTACGCCTTTTGACTATATTGATATTCAGAACGGCACCAATCACTATCTTGCTCTTCGTTTGAATCATCATGCTCAGCAGGTGGCGAAGTTACAGATTGAAGGAGAACTGTGGTCGGAAGAACATATGCTCAACGACGCCAGTAACGGGGGAAACCGCGATTTCTTTTTCTTAGACATGTATAACTCGTTGGAGGATGCCTTGACGATTCAAACACTCGATCAACATGATCAAATCATTACATCTATTTCATTATAAAAGTGTCGCAGACCCATCCGAGGCTGCGACACTTTTTTGATTGGTTACGTTAAAGAGAGCGTTGCAGACGGCCCGAAAAATTCATATCGTGCCTGAGGAATGGCACGTACGACCGTCTCCATCATCGCGTTCGGTCCGCACGTATAGACATCATGACCTTCGATATCGAGTGCCTCAAGTTGCGTCGCACTCATACAACCCGATTCGTCATCCACGTGTGTGATGAGGTGAAGCCCTTGATCCACAAGTTCATCAAGTTCGTCTCCGAGCGGACGGAGTGTTGTGCTGCGAACCGCGTGCAACAATGTGACCGAGCGCCCTTGTTCGAGTGCCGTCTTCGCCATATTGAAGAGCGGTGTGATGCCGATTCCTCCAGCAATGAGTGTGAGCGGACGATTTGACGCTTCAAGGATGAATTCGCCTGCTGGTGCGCTCACCGGGATTTCTGTACCGACCGCCTGTTCATGAAGCCAGTTTGAGACAAGTCCCTCTTTTTTAGGTGCGATCCAGTAGCCGTCTTCTGTTGTGTCGATGACACTATATTGCCGGTGGTGCACGATGTCCTCACCAGCGATTCGCGCCTGAACCGAGACGTATTGTCCTGGAATGGCTGTACCGACGACCTTATCTTTTGCGACGAGACGGAATCGCTTCACTTCCGGTGTGTCTTCAATGACTTCTTCGATGACAAACGATTTAAATCCGACCCACGGTGCATCATCATACATCTGTTTCTCAAGTGAGATGAAGACGTCGGCAATCACGCCATACGCTTTTGCCCAGGCATCGATGATGTCTGGTGTCGCGTCTTCCCCGAGGACATCTTGAATCGCCCCGAGCAAGTTTTCACCGACGATCGGATAGTGTTCGGGACGAATATTCAAACTCTTATGTTTATGGAGTGCCGGTTGAATGGCTGGAAGAATCGCTTCGAGCCGGTCGATATGAAGCGCTGCCGCATAAACCGCGTTCGCGAGTGCCTCTGGCTGACGTCCTCGTTTTTGGTTCGTATGGTTGAAGAAGTGACGAACTTCTGGATTTTGTTCAAACATTCGTTCATAAAAGTGCTTCGTGATTGTCACACCATGTTCTTTTAAAACGGGTGCTGTCGCTTTTACAATTTCAATCGTTTGTTGATCTAACATATGTTTATCCCCCTTTTGTTTCGTACACGTTCATTATGTGAGTCTAATCACTTTAAAGCAATATATGAAATACTTCTTTAAAACAGATTTCACGATTCCGACTCATTTCTGCCATCACCCTTTCACATTTACACGAATCGCACTTTTAGGGATTGTCTTGTACAATGAAACGAGAGGTGATGATGGATGAGACTTACGCAAACGTGTGACTACGCACTACGGACGTTAATGTATAGCGCCACGTTTTCACATCGGCTCGTCACGATTCAAGAGGTGGCGGATCAATATAACATCTCCAAAAACCATGTCATGAAAGTCGTCTACGAACTTGGCAAACATGGCTACTTGGAGTCGGTGCGTGGTCGCGGCGGTGGATTCCGTCTTGCGCGCCCGATGGAAGACATCAACGTAGGCGAGGTCGTTCGGTCGATGGAACCGCTTGAGCTCGTAGAGTGCTTTGGGGAAGGCCGATGCGTGATCGCGCCGGCTTGTGACTTACGCAGTGTGTTGAACGAGGCGATGTTGGCGTTCTTTCATGTGCTCGATCGTTACACGATTGCGGACCTCGTCGCAAATCGAACGAACGAACTCGCCATGCTATTGGGCATACAAAAACCGACGGACTGAAAAGTCCGTCGGTTTTTGGTTACAGTGGCTTTAGCTTTGCTTCGATGTCTGCTCGTCTCGGCTCTAGAAACGGTGGCAATGCCAAGCGTTCTCCGAGCGTCTCAATTGATTCATCCGTCGCGAATCCCGGCTCATCTGTTGCCAGTTCCACTAAGATTCCACTCGGTTCACGAAAATAAATCGACTGGAAATAATAGCGGTCAATAAGACCAGAGTGACTGATCCCATGCGCGTCAAGTTTCTCGATCCAATTCGCCATATCGTCTGTCTCTTCCACTCGAATCGCCACATGATGCACACTTCCCCGCCCTGGTCGCTCCGATGGTAAATCCGGTCGATCGACGAGATGAATCTCTGTCGCTACTCCACCTTCTCCCGTTTCAAAAACACGCACATCGTGACCATCCCGTTCAAACGTCGTCACATATCGATAGCCAAGTATTTCAGTCAATACCCGTGCCGTCTTTTCGATCCGTCGTACCGTCCACTCACTGAATCCGAGACCGAAGATACCGACATCTGTTGGCACAGGACCTTTTTTCCAAGGTGTCCCACTCCCACCTTCCACAAGACAGAGACGTTGCCCCTCATGATCTTCGAACGAAAGAGTTGCCCTTCCTATAACCGACTCGATTTCTCCGTAAGATACATTGAACGTGTCAAAACGCTCTTGCCAGTACGTGAGCGCCCCATCCGGCACCCTGAGCGCTGTCCGGGAGATACTGTTCGACCCTCGATACGTCTGTCCGAGAAACGGTAACTCAAAGAACGTCAAATCGGTTCCGGGTGTCCCCGTCTCGTCTGCATAGAACAAGTGATACATCGATGGGTCATCCTGGTTTACCGTCTTTTTGACGAGCCGCATCCCTAGTACTTCCGTGTAGAATCGTAAGTTCTTCTTGGCATCCCCGGTCATCGCTGACACGTGATGTTGTCCACTAATCACCTTCACCATCCATCTCCCCTTTCGACTATATCGTTATTGTATCATCTCCAAATAAGTAAAGTCTTCTTTACATTATGTAAAGTTTGTTTTACAATAGTCGTAGAAACTAGAAATGAGGTGGCACGATGCCATTAGTCAACCGCGTGAAAGAACTGCGTGCCCGGCACCAGTTAACCCAAGGCGACCTTGCCGAACAGGTCGGTGTGACGAGACAGACGATCATCTCGCTCGAGAAAGGCAGCTACACGCCTTCACTCATGCTGGCGATGCATATCGCACGCGTGTTCGAGGAACCGGTCGAATCTATATTCACAATCGAGGAGGAAACAAAATGAAACACGTCGTCGTTCAGTCAATTTCCAGTATCATCTTGTATATTCTAATGGCTTTTCTATTCAGCTCGTTTTTGTCTGATGTGTCGAAGACTGTTCTCGAGTCTGACCGATTCTTAGTTGAATTTAATCTACTTCCACTGCTATTACTCATTGTTTTTGGAATTGTTTGGACAGTCTATTCGTTTAACACCCGCCCGAATAAACAGTTGAGCTTTGCCCAATGGTCTGTCCGGATGACCGAGTTCAGTGAGGTCGATGAGCGTGAACAAATCATCACAGCGAAAGCGACAAAAGCTGCATACGTCTCGTTCGGCATTTCCGTTCCTATTTTCATGGGATCGTTTATGTTCTATCCGTTGTTTGAAGATACACTCCCCGCCTATCCAATTTATGCACTCGCCTCAACGCTCATCATTGCGACACTCGTCTATATGACGACCTGGATTCGCGGCTATCAACATTAAGGAATTCATCACGAATTCCTTTTTTTGTGTCCATTTTTCATCGATTCGGACATCATGATTGCCAATTCTATTACACCGTGCTTATATATAACTAAATGGTTATATAAAGAATGTAAGGAGTCTTGCTTCGTGAAAACTGTCGATTTAACGATTGGAAACGTGCAACGTGTCATTCTGGCTCTCGCCCTTCCGCTCGTCGGTAGCTCATTATTACAGTTTACGTATAGTCTCGTCGACATGTTTTGGGTCGGTGCGCTCGGGAGCGATGCTGTGGCAAGTATCGGTGCGGCCAGTTTTTATATCATGCTCGGCCAGGCGATTCAATCGTTGATTGTCGTTGGCGCCGGCATCAAAGTATCACAAGCTGTCGGGAGACGTGACCTCGATCTGGTTCAGCGCTATGTCCGGGCCGGCAGGCGTCTGAATCTAACACTCGGTCTTTCGTACATCACATTGCTGATTTTGTTCGGTCATACCTTCATCGGCTTTTTGAATATGGGCGCCTCCGACGTGGAGCAGCTTGCGTACGAATATTTATTCGTCAGCGCGCCGATGCTCATCTTCTCTTTCTTTAATCTGTTGTTTGCTCGTCTATTCAGTGCATATGGTAATACGACAACGGCGATGCGAATCAATGCGACAGGCGTCATCCTCAACATGATTCTCTCCCCGATCTTCATTTATCCATTCCAACTCGGTGTGATTGGGGCTGCTCTTGCGACACTTGTCGCCAACGTCATCATGTTCGGATTGTTTTGGCACCGCGCTCGTACATTGTTCAATTGGGATGAAGTCGTTCAGCCGACTCGAGCTGATTATGTAGAGGTGTTTCGTCTTGGTTTTCCGATGGCAACCCAACGTATTTTGTTCACGGTAATCAGTATTTTTCTTGCCCGCATGATCGGTTCGTATGGGACAGAAGCGATTGCGGCACAGCGCATCGGACTCCAAATCGAGTCGATTGCCTACATGATGATTGGTGGCTTGAACGGAGCAATGGCTAGCTATACCGGACAAAACCTCGGGGCACGAAAAGTAGATCGTGTGTATGAAGGTTACCGCGTAACGACCCGACTCGGGATGATCTATACGGGATTCATCATGTTGGTATTTTTAATCGTTCCGGATTTGCTCATTGGTCTATTCGTCGATGACATTCGAACCATCGAGATTGGGGCGAGTTACTTACGAATTATCGGCATTTCGCTCGTCTTCTCATCGATTGAAATGATCGGAAACGGATACTTCTCAGGACTCGGATTACCGAAAATCCCTGCGACCATCTCGATTATTTTCACAGTGGCCCGTATCCCGCTCGCATTTGTTCTTGAGCCTTATCTCGGAATCGATGCCATCTGGTGGAGTATCGCTATTTCAAGTATCACGAAAGGACTTGTCTCCGCCCTCTTTGTCCGATTAACGAAAAAGGAAGTGATTTCCCTTGCAGAAGCAGTTTAATCAACTACCCCACCAGCTCATCACGAGTGGAAAATTTGCCATCGAGCGAGAAATGTTACGGGTCACGTCAGACGGCACACTCGCTGTTACGAAGCATCCAAAAGCACTCGGTCATAAAGCGACACATCCATATATCACGACCGACTTCTCGGAAAGTCAAATCGAGCTCATCACCCCGACATTTCCGACAATCGAGGCGGCACATGACTTTTTAGAAACGCTATACGACATCACGGCACTAAACATAGGCAACGAACGCCTGTGGCCACAATCTATGCCATGCGCATTGCCGGAAGGCGGTACGATTCCACTCGCTGATTTTGGTGTGACTGGACTCGAAGCTAGCCGTTACCGGGAGCATTTGCTCCACAAGTATGGGGCGAAAAAACAACTCATTTCCGGGATTCATTTCAATTTTTCGTTTTCCGATGAGATGTTATCCGCACTGTACGAAGGATCCCCTGAACAATATCGACACTTCAAAGATCAGCTTTACTTAAAGTTGATTCGTCAATATTTACGGATGCGTTGGCTCATCGTCTATTTGTTCGGTGCTACACCAGCCGTTCATGTGAGTTATGAAGAACAATGTGTCAGTCAGATGCAAGCGCTCCACGAAGATACTTTTTCAAATAAACAAGCATTGTCATATCGGAATAGCGACTGTGGGTATACGAATGTTGAACCACTTTATCCAAATTATGCGACACTCTCTAGTTATATAGACGACGTAAGACGGTTCATTGCCAAAGGCGAGATTGCCAATCCGAACGAACTCTACTCACCCATCCGATTGAAAACATCGAAAGGTGGTAACGATTTAAATCAACTCGAAGCACACGGCATCGATTATATCGAAATTCGCAATATTGATTTGAATCCGTTTGAAAAGACCGGAATTGCGCGTTCGGATTTACGGTTCCTTCATCTGTTTTTGCTGTACTTGACCTTTACTGAGGAGACACCTTATTTCGATTGGCAAGCTGAAGCGTACAATAATCAACAACGTGTCGCCAAAGAAGGCATGTCTCCTACAAGCATATTGACTCGAGATGGTCACGCCATACCTTTACACACGTACGCAACAGAACTTTTCGATGCCATCGATGCGTTCAACACACACCATGGCCTCGGCTTCGAAGATGTCTTTCCCGCTGTACGCGAAAAAATTGATCACGTGGACCGGACGTACGCTTCCCGATTAAAGACGATTATGACCGAGACAGGCTATCACGCATGGTCCCTAGCCCAAGCAGAACATTTTTATGAGGACGCCTATGCAAATCGTTTTCGCATCCACGGTTATGCCGACCTGGAACTGTCTACTCAAATCTTAATGAAATCCGCAATTAAACGTGGTTATCGTGTCGACGTCATCGATCGTTCCGACCAGTTCATTCGGATTCGAAACGGCAAACACGAAGAATACGTCAAACAGGCAACGAAAACATCAAAAGACAATTATGTTTCCGTCTTAATGATGGAGAATAAAACGGTGACGAAGTTTGTACTCGCCGAACACGGCATTCGTGTCCCTGAAGGGGTAGAACTTCAAGATGAATCAGATTTATCTCAGGCATGGCATTCATTTTCAAAACAACCCATCGTCTTAAAACCAAAGTCCACAAACTTCGGAGTCGGTATTCACATTTTTAAAGACGGAGCGACGTATGAGGAAGCACTCTCTGCATTTCAGTATGCGAAAACGTTTGACGATGTCGTTTTACTAGAGACATTCTTACCTGGAAAAGAGTATCGCTTCCTCGTCATCGGAGAGGAAGTCGCGGGTATCCTCCATCGTGTTCCGGCGAACGTTACTGGAGATGGCACCTCTTCCATTCATCAACTCGTTGCGACAAAAAATGAAGACCCGTTACGCGGAAAAGGATACAAGACACCACTCGAGAAAATTGAAATCGATGACATCGTCATTTCCTTTTTACGTGCACAAGATATGACACCTGACAGTATCCCCGCTGTCGGTGAGCGTGTCTTCTTGCGCGAAAACTCTAATATCAGTACAGGTGGCGACAGTATCGACTACACAGACCAAATTCCTAACGTCTATAAACGCATTGCTGTCGATGCCGCTAAGTCAGTCGGGGCAACCATCTGTGGTGTCGATATGATGATTCCATCTCTTAATGATGAGCATATTGAATACGGCATCATCGAACTGAATTTTAATCCCGCCATTCATATCCATGCGTTCCCCTATGAGGGAAAAGAACGATCGATTGGTGAGATACTACTTGATTTATTGTTTAAATATTGAGTATTCCTGTTTCGGAATATTCCTAATTGGGAATATTCAAAATAAGAGGACGGTGACGAAAAAATGGAAGAGAGATTGGCTTCTTTGTTTCAAGCGTTAGCCGACCCGAACCGGTTGCGGATGATCGAATTGTTACGGAAACAAGAGTGGACGGTCGGAATGATGGCAAATCAGCTTGGGATTAGTCAACCGCAGACATCGAAGCATTTGCGAATTCTATACGACGCAGGTCTCGTCACGGTAACCATTGATGCCAATCGAAGACGCTACGCACTCAAGTCTCAAGCACTCGAACCGTTGGATGCTTGGCGGACCTATATGGCTCGGGAAACAGAGCGACTCGATCGATTGGAGACGTTTTTAGCGGAGTCACAACGAGAGGAGAATGGATCATGAGTATGGTCAAATCACATGTAGAGGGCACGACATTGATCATGGAACGTCTGTTCAAGGCATCACGTCAACTTGTATTTGAAGCATTCTCGACACCCGCACATTTAGAAAAATGGTGGGGACCGTCTGGATGGGAGACGAAAGTATACAGCTTCGACTTCAAACCAGATGGGATTTGGCATTATTGCATGACTTGTGTCGACAAAGATCAAGGTGACTTTTACGGTATGGAGTCATGGGGAAAATCGACCTTTATCGACATCGATCCATACTCCCGAATCGTCTATACGGATGCGTTCTCGGATGCGGACGGACACGTCAACCCGGACTTGCCTGTCATGACGATTACGAATGAATTTCTCGATACATCAGAAGGCACGTTATTCATTAGCCGCTCCGAATTCCCGAATGAAGAGGCTCTCCAACAAGTCGTCGACATGGGCGCTGTCGAAGGGTTCACCTCTCAGCTCGATCGTCTTGAAGCGATTGTTAGCCCGTAAAAAAAAATGCACCCTTCCCGAAATAGGAAGGGTGCATTTTGTTGTTTACCCGAACTGCCGAAACAATCGATCAAGCTGTTCTTGCGTCATTCGTTCAAACGTGTCCCCGATACTGATTTCTGTGGAACAGTACCCTTCCTTTTCAACGAGATAACCGGTGATACCAATCCCCGTTTTTTCTTGGATTCCTGCAATCTGCTCACCTACTTCCTCCTTTGCCCCACGGAAGTGAAGATGGAACATATTCGTGACCGGGATGTGTGGTGTCGTCCACACGCCATCGAGTTCATTGAAGCGCGCTGCCAATCGGACGGCCTCGTCTCGATACTCGGTCATCTTCTCTTTCCGCAACTCATAGTAATAATCCGAAGAAAGGATGTATGGATATAGGCTGATCAAGTCACCACCGTAGCGTCGTTTCCATACTTTCGACGTGTCACAAAATGCCTTCGGTCCAGCAAGGATAGCACCGGCAATACCACCGATTCCTTTATAGAATGAGACGTACACGCTATCGAAGAGCGCACAAATCTCAGACGCTTCTTTCTCATAATACGGAAGCGATTCGAACAGTCGCGCACCATCCAAATGTAGATGAATCCCTTTGTCACGACAGTGTTCGCTAATCGCCACAAGTTCCTCGAACGTCGGCAATTCCCCGCCGATTTCTCGCTGCGGCAGTTCGAGCAACAGACATGCGATGTCCGGTAACGCTTGAATCTCTTCGAGTGTCATCAATCGGTTTTCGTCCCCGACTAAGATCGGTTCGATGTGATGTAATTCTTTCAAGCCATCCTGTTCATGAATTTCAAGGTGGCAAAGTGGATGATATGCGACCTTGTTCTTCCCCGTTTCATCACACCAAATGCGTAAGGCAATCTGTTGTGCCATCGTACCGCTCGGAAAAAATACCGCCGATTCTTTCCCGAGAACGTGCGCCATTTTCTCTTCGAACTGTCGAATCGTTTTTCCCTGTCCATACTGGTCACTCGGCTCATCGTCACGCACATGTTCAAACGCGCGTTTCAACACCCCGACTTCCCGTTTCCCGTGACCGCTCAACTGAACATCTGTCTGACGATATGTGTCTGCCAATCGTTCCATCCTTTCCCCTCCTCAACAAATAAACTCCCTGTCAGTATAACAGGGAGCCGTCTTTTCAGTCGCGAATGCGGACGATGAGTTTACCGCGCACTTTTCGCGTTTGTAGTTTTTCGAGACCTTCTTTCAATTGGTCGAACGACAACACTTCTGTCACGAGATCGTTCAGTTCACCCGCATCGAGCAAATTCATCAACTCTTCGGCCATATACGCCAAGTTGCGAATCGCATGTTCGTCCTCGCTCGCATGAGCCGCCCCGAGCGCCACCTCGTGAATCGAAGGCGAAAGAGTGAAGCCTTTCATGTTCGTCATATCTGGTGGACCGGCGATATAGGCGAGGTGTCCGCTGAACGCGAGACGATCGAGGTCTGCCGTCGCGACGTCGCGACCGACCGTATTCAAAATCAAGTCGACACCACGTCCATCCGTCTCTTCCATGATCCGTGAAGTCACATCTTCGACGTTATAATCAATCGCCACGTCCGCCCCGAGTGACTCTACCCACTCAAAGTTTTCAGGAGATGCCGTCGTGAACACCTTCAGACCGAGGCGCTTCGCGAGCTGAATCGCAAAACCGCCGACACCGCCCGCACCGGCGTGCACAAGAATCGTTTCTTTATCCCGCGTGTTCAACTTCTGCATGACCGCTTCATACGCTGTCATTCCCGCGCACAGGATCGAGGCAGCTGCCTCGTCACTTACACCTTGTGGGACGACTGCACACGCCCGGGCATCGACGACCGTATACTCGGCGAATCCTCCATATTTCGAAAGATTCGTATGCACGGCTACACGTGACCCCGTAATGATGTTGGCGATACTCGAACCGACCTCAACGACTTCTCCAACGAGGTCGACACCGAGAATATGTGGATATGACCAATTCGGGTTTCCGTTTGAGCCGACTTTATAGTCGACCGGGTTCAAGGCGACCGCTTCGACACGAATCAACAGTTCTCCGGCTCCAGGTGTCGGACGCTCGATTTCTCCAATATGCAGATGATTTAGACCGGGTTGGTCGAGTAGCCATGCTTTCATGTTTAGTAAGCTCCTTCCGAATACGTAAGTTCGTATGAGTGTGAATAAATCTCGACGAGGTTACCGAACGGGTCTTCGCAGTACACCATGCGATACGGTTTTTCACCTGGGTAGTATTCGCGAATCGGCATCCGTTGTTTGCCGCCATGAGCGACAATTTTCTCGACGAGCCCTTCGATGTCAGGGTCTTGTACACAATAGTGGAAGATGCCTGTCTTCCAAAACTCAAAGTTGTCTTCTGGTGTCTCATTGTTCGGGAATTCGAACAACTCGATCCCGATTCCATCTCCCGTTGACATATGGGCGATGCGGAATTTACCCCAGCCTGGTCCGAAGACGTCGGTACACATCACGCCGATTGGCGAATCATCTTCGACGACGTCTGACGGTGTCATGATGGTATACCATCCCATCACGTCCTCATAAAATTTAACAGCCTCAATTACACTCGGTACAGAAAGACCGATGTGTGAAAATGTTCTTGGATATGTCATGTTTCATCTACTCCTTTTTGTTTGCTCAATTTAGCGGATAACGATAAGATACTGTCATTGAAGCAAGAAAAAAAGTACGCACATTGAAGTAACTACCCGAAAGTGAGGTTCCTTGAACATGACCACATCGTTCCCCGTCAACCGCGCACTTGAGATTATCGGCGGCAAATGGCGCCCCCAAGTGTACTGCACGCTTCAAGATGGACCGCTCCGTTTTTCTGATATTCAACGGGCGATTCCTGACGTCAGCCGAAAAGTGTTGACCGACCAATTGCGCGAGCTCGAGCAACTCGGCATGGTTCGCCGTGTCGACTACTCGACCGAGAAGCACCTGCACGTCGAATATTCATTGACCGAAGACGCCCTCGGACTGCAACCCGCCATGAATGCCCTTTGTTCATGGGGAGAGTGCCACGACAACAAATAATCCCGAGCCACATGGCCCGGGATTATTTTTATGAGGCGAACAGACTGATCAAATTCCCATCCGCATCGTACAGGATGGCGTAACGTTGACCCCAGAACGCATCCCATGGGGCTTTGTGTGACGCATATCCTTTTTCGAGAACCGTGTCATATAATCGATCAAGCGACTCACGGCTCTCACATAAGAAGGCGAGCTCAATCCGATGCCCGTCTGCCTGTTTCCATTCCCCGTATACCGATTCGGCCACTTCCACCGTATCAAACGCGAGACGCACGCCCCCCTCATCGATTTCCACATGTGCTTCCCCATTCATCACTTCCGGAATCTCAAACCCGAGCACCCGATAAAAATCGAGTGAGCGCTTCATATCTTTCACGACGATGCCGACCATATCCAACTTGACTGCCATCACGTTCCCTCCCTTTGTTTTCATGATACGATTTGAGTGTAGCACGACCACTTCGATCAGAGACGAGGAATTTTTATGAGCCATACGTTTCATCCACTCACACAAGAGCAAGCCGAACTGATTGCCTTCGAATGGCGCTATGAAGGCGACTATGCATTTTACAATATGGACGCCGACGAGGAAGACCTCGCCTTATTTTTAGATGCGGATGAACGGGGAGAGATGACGTTCGCCATCCTTGATGACGATGAACTGATCGGCTTCGTCACATTGCAGTTCGAATCAACGGACACCATTTCCATCGGTCTAGGGATGCGCCCTGATCTGACAGGAAACGGGAATGGCAACCGATTTCTCACATCGATTCTAGATTGGATAGAGGTGACATATAAACCTTGTACGATTCAATTGGCCGTCGCCACGTTCAACAAACGGGCCATTCGATTATACGAGTCGCTCGGTTTTATTCCACAGGAAACGTTCATGCAGGAGACGAATGGCGGGGTGTATCCCTTTCTTTCGATGACACGTGAACAGAACGAACCCCCGAACGCTTAATGTCCGGGGGGTTTGTTAGGTCAGCTGTTTCTTTTGAATATACGACAGACCGAGTGCTCCAATCAAAATCGTCCCTTTGACGATGTCTTGCGCATAATATGGAACGTCCCACATCGTCAGTCCGTTCAAGAGGATTCCAATCAAAATAGCCCCAATCAATGTCCCGATGACGTTCGGGCGCCCCGTCCCAAAGACGGCATAGCCGATATAGGCTGCCGCGACGGCGTCCATCAAAAGCGGCGCCCCAGCTGAGACTTGCCCCGTCCCGATTCGCGATGCGAGAATGATGCCGCCGATTGCCGCGAACAACCCACTGAGCACGTAGGCGTACAACTTGATACGATTCACGTCAATCCCCGAGCGACGGGCCGCTTCTGCGTTCGACCCGACATAATAGAACTCTCGTCCTGTCCGTGTGTAGGTCAAAAACAGATGAGCCCCGATGAAGAAAACTAGCATGAGCAGGGCGACGAACGGAATCGGACCAACCGTCCCTTGTCCAATGAAGAGGAACGATGGGATGAAGCGTCCTGGCGCCGTCCCGCCTTCGATCGGCATATTATCATAAATCGAGAACCCTTTCGTATACGTCAACTGAATCCCGTTAATGACGTACATGATGGCGAGTGTCGCCAGTAAATCTGGCAATCGAAACTTGATTGTGACGAGCGCGTTCAACAGCCCGACGAGAATTCCGAGGGCAATCGGAATGAGCAGGGCGACGAGAAGCTCTTGTCGATGAAGGACGAGGCTCGCCGCTGCCCCGATTGTCGCAAGACTCGCCGTCGATCCGACCGATAAGTCGAACCCTCCCACGATGAGCGAGAACGTGACGCCGAGGGCAAGTAACGAGACAATCGAAACCGATTTGATGATGTCACTAAAATTTGCATACGTCAGAAATTGATCGTTCGTCACGGTAAAGACTGCAATCAAACCAAGGATTGCGAGTAATGTTCCATACTGCCCGATGTGTCCGCTAATTCGCTTTCGTTCCTTGACCACCAATTGTGCCATCTTACACGCCTCCTTTCTCTACAATTTGTCCACGATCGAGCCAAAGAATCCGATTGGCGACCCGTTCGAGTTCATTTCGCTCACTTGAGGTGAACAACACGGTCTTTCCTTGTTTTGCGAGTGCGACGACACGCTCATACACGTCCTGCTTCGCAGCGATATCAATCCCTTTTGTCGGTTCGTCGAGCAGATAAATCTCTCGATCATCGAGTAACCATTTACTAAAGACGACCTTCTGTTGGTTTCCGCCACTCAGCTCACGGACCGGTTGTCTCACGTTCGCATAACGGACACGAAGCGATGCCAATACGTCTGAAACACCACTTGTCGTTCCTGCGACAGCAATCACATTCCGTTCAATCGACTCATCGAGAAATAATCCGTGATGACGTCTCTCCTCTGGAACGAGTGCAAATCCTGCGCGTACGGCATCTGTCGGTCGCTGGATGACGTGTGCGGTCCCGTCAACCGTGATCGATTGGCGAAGCCCAGAAAGACCGAACAATGCCTCCATCAGTTCCGTCTTCCCGCTCCCCGTCAATCCTCCAATCCCGAGCACTTCCCCGCGATATGCTTCAACAGTGAGACTCGTCTGGAACGCTGGAAGTGTCAACTGTGCGGACAAGCGAATCTCCTTCTCAGGGATCGCTTTTTCCAGACCTTCCTCAAATGTCGTCCCACTCAAAAAGGTTTGAACCGCTTCCGTGGAAAGCTGTTGAAATGGTCCTTCATATACAACGCGTCCATCCCGAAGAAACGTAGTGGTCGACGTGACACGCGTGAGTTCGTCTGACCGATGCGTGACCAACACAATCCCCACTCCTTCTGCCGCAAGCGTCCGAAGTAACTCGAGCAGGGCATCGGCATCTGTTTCCGATAAGGCCGCGGTCGGTTCATCTAGTAATAAGTACTTGGCATTGCTCTCAAGTGCCCGAGCAATCAACAGGCGCTGTTTGACACTGAGCGGAAAGTGACCTGCCGGAAGAGTGGCGTTAATGTCTAGCCCCACCCGAGACAGCACACGTTTCGCTCGCTCCTTCAAAAATTGTGGACGAACCCGCTTCACCGTCTGCCATGGAAGTACATTTTCATATACAGGCAAATCCAAATAAAGCGCATCGTCCACTTCTTGCGATACCGTGATGATTCCGTGACGAATCGCTTCTGCCGGTGTAAGTCGGACAGTTTTCCCATCAATCGACAATTCCCCAGACGTCGGTTCGACCGTTCCGTTCAGCAGTTTGATGAGTGTACTCTTACCCGCCCCGTTCAGACCGAGGAGTCCGTGGATATCTCCTGATTTCAGGCTGAACGACAGCTGATCAAGTACGATCACCTCACCGTACTGTTTCGTGATTCGTTCCAAGCGAATCATCAGTCCGTCTCCTTCATCCAGTCCGACCATGCCGCATTCGACTCACCCCAACCTGGAACATACTGTCCGAGGTCATTCATCGTGACAGGCTCATCCGGTAAGACGTCACGATCCACTAAATACGGATCAACTGAGTGAATCGAAGGTGTTTCTTCCCCGACCACTTTTTGATAAGCGTAACGGACTTGTATGCGACCAATTTCAGCAGGATCTGTAGCGGCCGTCACGCCCCACGGACTCCCATCTTCTTGCATGAGCTGTAAGTCTTCGTCACTCAAGTCAATCCCGTAAACGGCAATCTCGTCACGTCCTGCCTGCTTGATGGCACGGCTCGCTCCTTTGGCGAACTCATCCCACATCGCAAACACCGCATCAATTTCCCCTTCCGGATACTTCTTCAAAATCGCCTCCATCTGACTTTGTGTATCGAGCGCCGTATTGTTCGTCGCCGAACCAAATTTCGCAACTTCTTGTATGCCCGGGTAACGTTTCAAGAACGCGTCATAAATCGTATGACGACGTTCCATCGGGGTGAACCCACCGACCCAAATCGTGACGATGTTCCCTTCGCCGTCCAAATCTTCAGCAAGTGCTTTAAGGGAGCGCCAAGCGAGGGAATAATCATCTTGGTCGATGACCGTCACCCCTTCATTCGTTAAATCATTATCGAATGCGACGACTTTGATGCCTTTATCGAGCGCCCGTTGAACGGGTTCTTTCAAAGCATCGGCACGTCCGTGGTCAATCAAGATCACATCGACCCCTTGCGTCGTCGCCGTATCGACGTAACTTGCCATCTTCGACAAATCATTATCAGCGTTATACACTTTCACGTTGCCACCGAACGCTTCGACTTGCTCGGTCACCCCTTCGATATACTGCGAAGAGAACGTCCCAATCGACATCTGCATGACGAGGGCGACTTCTAGGTCTTTTGGAAGCGTCCCATTGGATACGCTGACCGGTTTCGTTTTCGTTTCCGTTTGACTCGCTGTCGTCTTCGGTTGCGCCTGTTCATTCGTGCATCCGGCGAGCGCCAGGATGACGGTCAACAGGAAGAAGATGATTTTTTTAGACATATGCGTTTCCTCCTACGTGTTCAACAATGACCGACTCGGTCGGTTCGAGCACACCTGTCTCCGTAATGAGACCAGTGATGAGTTCTGGTGGGGTCACATCAAACGCCGGGTTGAAGACTGTGATGCCGACGAGTGCCGTCGGATGTCCCCCGATATGGGTCACTTCATGCGCGTCCCGTTCCTCGATTTGAATCGTGTCGTCTGCTTCCAAATCAAACGTCGAATGCGGGGCGGCGACATAGAACGGGATGTTGTAGTGTTTCGCCAAAATTGCGAGCTGGAGCGTCCCGATTTTATTGGCTGTATGACCGGTACGTGTGATGCGGTCCGCCCCGACGATGATGGCATCGACTTGTTTCGTCTGAATCGTCCACGCCGCCATATTGTCGGTGATCAACGTGACATCGATGTCTGCCCGGTCGAGTTCCCATACGGTCAACCGTGCCCCTTGAAGCAGTGGACGGGTTTCCGATGCGAACACCCGAAACGGGATGCCACGCTCTTTTCCGACATAGAATGGGGCAAGCGCAGTACCATAACGTGACGTCGCAATGGCACCGGCGTTACAAATCGTCAATACATTGCCACCGGCGGGTAACACGGTGAGCGCATGCTCACCAATCGTGCGATACGTCGCCACGTCTTGTTCATAAATTTCAATCGCACGCTCTTTAATTGCTTTTGCGATCTGTTCAAAGTCCTCCCCTACGTTCAATCGTAGGAGTGATTCGATGACGTGCTGTAAGTTGACCGCCGTCGGTCTGGTCGCAATCAATCGTTGCCCGACTTGGTCCAATTGGCGGTGAAAATATGGATTATCTTGCAGACGTGATGCTTCTTTTGCGAGGACGAACGCCCCGAAATAGGCGATGGCCGGTGCTCCTCGAACTTGAAGCGACTTGATCGCATGTTCGGCCTGTTCGAGCGTCAACACTTCAATATAGCGCTCTTCTTGCGGCAACTGTGTCTGATCTAAAATCGTCAAGATTTCAGTGTCGGCATCGAAATGAATACTTTGCACACTCATACTCGCACCTCCGACAGGACTGGAATCAACTGGTCAATCGATTGAATCTGATGGCGCTGTTTGATGAGGCGCGTGCCGAGTTCTAAGGAGTGGCGTTTCCGTTCGATGCGAAGGTCGTCTGGTAGTGTTTCTAAGTCAGCGACCCCAGCAAGACCAATCGTTCGACGAATCAGTTCACAGCCTGCGTAACCAATCGCATCACTCAAAATCGACGGCAACAGTTCGTCCACGAATCCTACTGTGTTGAACGGTTCGACCGCCTGTGTGAAGCGTGTGCGGAACGTTTTTTCAAACGTCTCCCAGACGGTGAGCACTTCTGTGAAGCGTTCGAACCGTTTCAACGGATGCGCATACGTCGAGAACACTAAATGAGCAATGATTTGACCGATATCAAAGCCGAACGGACCATAAAACGCAAACTCAGGATCGATGATTTTCGTTTCTTGACGCGTCGCAAAAATACTTCCTGTATGTAAATCTCCATGTAATAACGCTTCATGTTTCGTCACGAACCCGACCTTCAATTTGGCCACTTCAATCTTCAGGGCGAGATCTGACCATAATTTTTCAACATCTGTACGAATGGCAGATTCAATCTGATTCGATTCTGCATCGCGATACGGGTCGGTAAAGATGAGTTTCTCCGTGATATCGCACAGTTCTGGATTATAATACTCCTTTTCGATTTGTTTCTTGACGAGTGGACCGTTCGCATAGTCAGACGTCGCAAACAACGTTTCACCGAGGAATGTACCGACGTGACGCGCTAAATTCGGATAGCTCTCGCCTTTTAGAAAGCCGGTGCGGACAATCTCAAAAGCTGATAAATCTTCCAAAATCGTATAAGCGAGTTCACGGTCGCTCCCGAGGACACCCGGTACGAACTGTGGAACGACTTTGGAAAACTCACGAAGGGCCAGCTGTTCAATCCAAGACCGATCAAGCGTGAGCGGCCAGCTCTCTCCAACGACTTTTGCGTATGGTAACGCCTGTTTCACAATCAATGACGTATCGCCTTGGCGAACGCGAAAGACGAGATTTAAATTTCCATCTCCGATTTCCTCACATTCTGCGATCCCCTCTTCTAGTAACCCCAACTGTCGAACATGGTCGACGACACTCTGTTCTGTAAACGCCTTATAAGCCATGATGCTTTCCCCTTTCCTGTGCATATACATGAAAAAAGCCCCTTTCTCCGCGAGAAAGAGGCACACCCAAATTGGTTGTTCCTCTCATCTTTCAGACATATGTCTGGTGGATGTAGCACCGTGCCAAATGGTCGGTTGCTGCGGCGTCTTAGGGCCAATTCCCTCTGCCAACTCGCGATAAGAGTAAATGATTTAATTGTGTTTGACGTGTTGAGACGAATATTACGGACTCGAGACGCTAGTTGTCAATCCTCTATTTTCGGTCGACTCCCTATTTTTGACACGCATATATAGAAACATTATTTTCAAACTTTTTTTCTCAAAAAAAGGAATTGACGAGTGAGCGATTCTATGTAAAAATTCAATTAAATTTCACAACTTCACAACTATTCTTATCAAGAGCAGACGGAGGGACAAGCCCGATGATGTCGCAGCAACCGACCAGAAATGGCACGGTGCTAATTCTTGCAGCTATCGCTGAGAGATAAGAGTTCATTGTTTTCGAATGACCTCTTGCCTTGGCATGAGGTCATTTTTTGTTTGACCTGAAAGGAGGAACTTATGGGAATTATCGCTACTTATGAAATCAAACATACCGATCACGTCGAACGCGTGGCTGAAAAAATCGCACATGAGCTGACCGTCGGCACGTGGACCGAGTTGAACCACATCGAGCAACATCAACTGCAGGCGTTCCGTGGTGAGGTCATCGAGACGTCCCAACAAGAAACGACGAGTCGCTTCTCTATTCGTTACCCGCTACATAATGTGACGCCAGACTTCTCGTCCATTCTGACGACGACGTTTGGAAAACTATCACTCGACCCAAGCGTCCAACTGATTGACCTATCACTCCCGGAAGAGCTCGCATCAGACTTCCCTGGTGCCACATTCGGTGTCGAAGGTGTTCGCGACATCCTTCGTGTACACGACCGACCGCTCGCCATGAGTATCTTCAAAGGTGTTATCGGACGGGACCTCGACTTTTTGGCGACACAGCTCCGTGACCAATTCAACGGCGGAATCGACCTCGTCAAGGACGATGAGATTTTATATGACAATCCACTTACCCCGTCGCTCGAACGGGCACGGGTCGGGGCATCGATCATTCAAGAACATCAAGAATTGACGGGTCGCTCCGTTCTATACGCCGTGACATTGAGTGGACCCGTCTTCACGTTACGCGAACAGGCGAAGCAATTGATTGAGGCTGGCGCGACCGCGCTCTTGTTTAACGTGTATACGTATGGGCTCGATGCCTTGCGAGAACTCGCCAAAGACTCTGAGATTCACGTTCCGATTTTGGCACATCCCGCTTTTGCGGGGGCGTTGACTGGATCAGTCCGCCATTCCCTCCTTTTCGGGAAACTGATTCGACTCGCCGGGGCGGACTTGACGCTCTTCCCGTCGCCGTATGGTTCGCTGTCGACACCGAAAGACGAAGCGCAACAGATTCAGACGTATGCGACAGAACCCCATTGGACGAAACCGATTCTGACGGTCCCATCTGCCGGGATTCATCCTGGACTCGTCCCGGACTTGGTTCGAGACTTCGGAACGGATGTCGTCATCAATGCCGGCGGCGGGATTCATGGGCATCCAGACGGTGCGGTCGCTGGAGCGAAGGCGTTCCGACAGGCGATTGACCAGACGCTTGGCAAGACGAACGATACCGATGCACTATCGACCGCGTTGGATGCGTGGGGTGCACGATGAGCACGCATGTCATCTGTGACTTCGACGGGACGATCACCGAAGAAGATAACATCATCGCGTTGATGCGACAGTTCGCACCTCCTGATTGGGTCGAGCTCAAAGATGCCGTCTTGAACCAGACGCTCTCCATCCGAGAAGGTGTCGGTCAGATGTTCGGCTTACTTCCGAGTGACCAGGAAGTACGATACCGTGAGTTTCTTCTTTCGACCATCACGCTTCGGCCAGGGTTCATCGAGTTTTTACAAGAGACGCAGTCACTTGGCTTCCGATTTGATGTCGTCAGTGGCGGTATGGACTTTTTCGTCCATCCGATTCTAGAAGGTCATGTCGTACCTGAACACATTTACTGCAATCACGTTGACTTTTCAGGAGAGACGGCACGCGTCACATGGCCTCATTCATGCGATGCCTATTGCTCGAACGATTGTGGATGTTGCAAGCCGACGATTGCCCGACAGATCGTCTCACCTACCGACACGTTGATTGTCATCGGCGACTCGGTCACCGATTTTGAAATCGCTAAACGGGCCGATGTCGTGTATGCGCGTGGTCAATTGATCTCTCTTTGTGAGACGGAAGGAATCCAACATATTCCGTTTGAGACATTCCACGATATTTCAGCTCATTTGAAAGGAGTGCGTGTATGACGATACAAGAACGATGGGTAGAACTTGCCGACATTAAAGACGAGCTTGCCGCACGGGACTGGTTCCCCGGGACAAGTGGCAACCTGGCAATCCGCGTATCGGACGACCCGTTGACGTTCCTCGTGACGGCAAGCGGTCGTGATAAACGAAAGCGCACGGAGAAAGACTTCGTGCTCGTCGACGCGACCGGTCAATTGATTGGAGAACAGTCAGGCAAACCGTCTGCGGAGACATTGCTACACATCGAAATCTTTAGCAACACGAACGCAACCTGTTCTCTTCATGTGCATACGGTCGACAATAACGTCATCTCAGAACTTTACGCAGCGAAAGGACATGTCACGTTCACGGGCCAAGAAATCATCAAGGCACTCGGCTATTGGGAGGAAACGGCCAGTGTCCGGATCCCGATTATCGAGAATCACGCGGATATCCCGACACTCGCCCATGCATTTGCCCCACATGTCACAAGCGATGCCGGTGCCGTCCTCATTCGGAACCACGGGATCACCGTTTGGGGAGAGACGCCCGCTGCGGCAAAACGTTATTTAGAGGCATATGAATTTTTGTTTAGCTATTCATTAAAATTACGCGCCCTAGGCGTCCATTCATAAGGAGGAATTCAACATGGCAACGATTTATTTTCAACAAACCGAAGAACGTGTCAGTGATCAACAAGAGGTACGTGACTTTTTAGAATCACGAGGCATCCTTTACGAAGCATGGGACATCGCGAAATTACCGGCTTCCCTTCAAGAAAACTATCAACTAACAGACGAAGACAAAGCCGTCATTTTATCGACGTTCCAAGACGAGATTCAAGACGTATCGACGCGACGTGGTTATCAAACGGCTGACGTCATCTCCTTGTCCGATGCGACGCCTAACTTAGACGAACTGCTCGTCAACTTCCAAAAAGAACATCACCATACGGACGACGAGGTTCGTTTCATCGTCAGTGGTCACGGCATTTTTGCCATCGACGACGCAGAGCGCGGATACTTCAATATCGAGCTCAATCCGGGTGACCTCATCTCGGTGCCTGTCAACACACGTCATTACTTCACGTTGCAAGAAGACCGCCAAGTCGTCGCCGTTCGCATTTTCGTGACGACTGAGGGCTGGGTGCCGATTTACGAAAAAGAAAACGTGAATGCATAAGAAAAGGTCTCTCGCTTAAAAACGAGAGACCATTTTTTAATGTTTGACCGCTGTCGGTTTCGATGAGAACCAGCCCCATGTCGCAATCCCGACCATGACCGACCAGAAGAAAATCGTCCAAGCCGTCGAGTGAACAAATCCGTCTGGGAGTCCCATGAATTCGAACGGTGTACCGGCAATCAATTCTTTGAATCCCGGATGTTCGAGTACGAGAACTGTCAACTTGACCCCGACCCAGCCGACGATGATGAAAGCAGCCGTTTCAAGTGTCGGACGTTGATGAAGCAACTTGACGAAAATACGTGCCGCAAATCGCATTAAGACGACCCCGATGAGACCACCTGTCAAGACGACGAAGAACTGACCTGAGTCAATCCCACCAATCTCACCGAGACCGAGTGGTGGCAAGCTGACCGCAAGTGCGACCGCTGCCAAAATCGAATCGACCGCAAAGGCGATATCCGCAAACTCGACTTTCGCGACAGTGAGCCAAAACTCTTTCTTCGACACCGGCTTTTCTGTGACAGCTGTCTCTTCTTTGGCTTCGGCCGCCAACTCCTGTTTCGGCTCCATCTTTCTCGCCTTATAGGTCATATACAGGTGTCGCGCACTCATCCCGATTAAGTAAAGTGCACCGAGTGCCTGTACTTGCCATACGTTGATCAAGAATGAGATTAAGAACAATGCGATAAACCGGAAGACGAACGCCCCTAAGAGTCCGTAGAACAATGCCTTCTTCTGCTCCGTACGCGGCAAATGTTTGACCATGACGGCCAAAACGAGCGCGTTGTCTGCAGATAACAAGCCTTCTAAACCGACGAGTACGACGACGATCCAGGCATACTGCAGGACTAACTGCCAATCCATAAAAACATCTCCTTTTTTCTTTCAATTCCTTCATATTTAATAGTGATCTATTTTTTAAGTTCACAGGACCATTTTATTCCCGTTCATAACGTAAATCAATCCTCTTTCTTCAATATCTGAAGGATTTTTTTCGATTGCATATTGAAAACATGTTATGAGAGCAAAATCATACCCGTTCAGCCATCATTTCGTGATAAAATCCTAACAAGAACGAGTGGTCCTTTGAACCGCTCTAAAAAAAGGAGAATCCGATTATGTCTACAAGCCATGTCGCTTTACCTACAAAAGCAGAACGACATAAATTGTTCGGGTCGGTCCCACCGATTAAAGGAACAAAGCCGACCGAGAAAGAACAGATGGTCGATTTACAAAATACACCGAAAAACTTCTTATTCGCCCTCGACAGTGTCGGCATCTCAAACGTGAAGCACCCGGTGAACGTCGAGACGCCGGAAGGGGTCCAGTCGACGGTCGCTACATTCGAATTGACGACATCGCTCGTTCAAGACCGTAAAGGGATCAACATGTCCCGCTTGACGGAACAGCTCGACGCGTACCATCAACAAGGATGGACGGTATCCAACCGTTCGTTGATCGAGTTCGCACAGGAGCTTGCGGAGCGTATGGAACAGACGGAAGGCCAATTGACAATCCGTTACCCATGGTTCTTTACGCGCAAAGCACCAGCAACTGGACTTAGCGGTTTGATGAACGCGGACGTCATGCACCGTGTGACGTACAACCTTGAAACAGGCGTCGCAAACGTGACGGTCGGTCTCGTTATCAACGTCACGACGCTTTGCCCATGTTCAAAAGAAATCAGTGAGTATAGCGCTCATAACCAACGTGGTTACATCACGATCGAAGCCGGTCTTGATGAGACGTCGATGGACGGATTCGACTGGCGTGCAGCCCTTCTCGATGCGGCAGAGTCGAACGCCTCGGCACCACTTCACCCGGTCCTCAAACGTCCGGATGAAAAACGTGCGACTGAAATCGCATACGAAAACCCACGTTTCGTCGAGGACATGGTCCGCTTGATTGCGGCTGACTTGTACGAGATGAAACAAGTCGTGAACTTCTTCGTCGAATGCCGTAACGAAGAGTCGATTCACCAACATGATGCCATCGCATCAATCACTTTTGATAAGCGCCAAGACGCATAAAAAATGCGGAACCTTCTTTAATAGAGGTTCCGCATTTTTTATAGACTGGTTACGAGTTCAATCGTCAACAAGATGATGATGAGCATCACCCATACTGCCCAGACGAGTCGCCATTTCTCCCAGTCAAATCGCTTCATCACCGCATAGACCGTGAAATAAAGTGCGATGAGAAGAGGTACGACGACCCAAGGATTTTCTAACATCACGCTTCGATGTCGCCGTCCCAAGCGAGCATGCCGCCGTCGACATTGATCACTTTATAACCTTGAGACTCTAGGTAATCACATGCTGTTTGACTCCGTCCACCTGAACGACAAATGACGTGATAGACGTTATCTTGCGCCAATTTTTCTGTCACATGTGGGAATTCAGATAGTGGATAGAGCGGTACGTTCGGGATATGCCCTGCATCATATTCATCTTGTTCGCGCACATCGATGATATGGAGAGACTCCCCGTTCTCTAACTTTTCTCGTAATTCCGTCGCATGAATGCTTTGCATACATAGCTCCCCTTTCAATAATGGATTCCTCTTATAGTTTACCTCAGCTACTATTCAAAAAAACACAAAAAAAGCACCCTTCTAAGAAGAAGGATGCCAAAAACTTACGCTTCGTTGCGCTCGTCGATTGCTTGTGCTGCTGTGATGAGTGTCAATTTGTAGACGTCCTCTTCGTTACAGCCACGTGATAAGTCGTTCACTGGTTTGTTGAGACCTTGAAGGATTGGACCGATCGCTTCGAATCCACCGAAACGTTGAACCATCTTGTAACCGATATTTCCTGCTTCAAGACTTGGGAAGACGAATACGTTCGCATTACCAGCCACATCAGAACCTGGTGCTTTCTTCGCCGCTACGCTAGGGACGAATGCCGCATCAAATTGAAGTTCTCCGTCGATTGGAAGGTTCGGTGATTTTTCTTTCGCAAGGCGTGTCGCTTCCACGACTTTCTCTGTTTCAGGTGACTTCGCAGAACCTTTCGTTGAGAAGCTAAGAAGCGCGACTTGTGGGTCGATGCCGAACGTCTTCGCTGTCGATGCCGACAAGAACGCGTTCTCTGCTAAATCCGCTGCGTCCGGTGCGATGTTGATTGCACAGTCTGAGAAGACGTACTGCTCATCGTCACGTACCATGATGAACACACCTGACGTCTTTTTAATGCCTGGTTGCATTTTGATGATTTGAAGTGCCGGACGTACCGTATCAGCCGTCGCGTGCATCGCGCCTGAGACAAGACCTTCTGCTTTTCCTGTATGAACGAGCATCGTTCCGAAGTAGTTCACATCCGATGTGAGGAGCTCACGAGCTTGTTCAGCCGTCGCTTTCCCTTTACGACGCTCGACAAATGATTCGACGAGGACATCGATGTCTTCGTATGTCGCTGGGTCGTATTGTGTCAAACCTGAGATGTCGAAACCGTGCTTCGTAGCAACCGCTTCGATGTCTGTTTTTGCACCGACGACGATCGGCTCAACCATACCGTCCGCTTTCAAACGAACAGCGGCTCCAAGAACACGCTCATCGACGCCTTCTGGGAAGACGATGGTCGGACGAACCGGGCTGACTTTTTGCTTCAACGTTTCAAATAATTTCATAACGAATGAACCCCTTTTTCTCAATTTACAGCATGACGACGAATGGTCTTGCCGTTGACTTGTGTCTTTACGCGATTTCAATTATACACAGTACCCTTTTTAAAATAAACTATTCTGCCCATTTCGCCATAAATCGCTTAGAATCAATCATTATATGAATAGAACAGTTTTAACAAATCGACTGATACAGCCATTTTTGTAGCCGTTTTCATCCCGGTACCTTCTGTTCTTTACCCCTCGTGAATCGTGATAACCCTCACAGTGTCTCAAATTTGCCAGTCAGTGAAGCGTGTATGGTAAAATAGACGGCGAAGCCAAGTCCCGAAAGGAGTTTTTTTATGTCAGAACGTCCAATACCTACAACAGATACACAACATGCCGCCGCCACGTTAGACGGTTGGTATTCACTTCATGATTTCCGTACGATCGATTGGGCTCGTTTGAAGCTCGTCGATGCTGAGAAACGTCAACAGATGATTGACGAGTTCACTGCGTTCCTCGCTTCACTCGAAGAAGTCGAAGTGAACGGTGAGGGAAGCCACGCTTTCTACTCGATTCTCGGTCAAAAGGCAGACCTCGTCTTGATGGTGCTTCGCCCGACATTCAACGAACTTGAAGATGTCGAGCGCGCATTCCGCAAAACGGCACTATATGACTATATGATTCCGTCGTATTCATACGTATCGGTCATCGAGCTCGGTATGTATCGCGGGTCTGGAGATGGGGACCCGTATCAAAATCCTCATATCCGCTCACGTCTCTATCCGACACTTCCAAAAACGGCACACATTTGTTTCTATCCGATGAGCAAGGCTCGTCGTGACGGAGACAACTGGTACATGTTGTCGATGGATGAGCGCAAAGACCTCATGTATCGCCATAGCATGATCGGCCGTAGCTATGCCGGTAAGATTCAACAGTTCATCGGTGGGTCGACTGGATTCGACGCATGGGAATGGGGCGTCACGCTCTTCGCTGAAGATTCACTTCAGTTCAAGAAAATTGTCTATGAGATGCGTTTCGACGAAGTGAGTGCGAAATATGGTGAGTTCGGTGACTTCTACGTCGGAAATATCTTACCGAAAGAAAATTTGAGCACATTCTTTAGCGTGTAAAAGGTTTACGTGTATAGCACCTCGGGAATTAAGGATGATGTAAGCAAGTAATCCTGATCAACGAGGTGAACAACGATGCGCGTGTTCAAAGAAACCGATCGAGACACTGCGGAACGTTTAGATTCGTTCATCGAACGAATGGCACCGACAGCAGAATTAGTCCAACATCGATTTGAAGAGCAACTCAAACATACACAGCAAAAGGGTCAGGCGAGCGCCTGACCCTTATTTTGTCGTGATGACGTGAAGTGCGTCCCCTAAAAAAGTTGCCAATTCAAGCATCCCGAAACGCCCCGCTTTTGCTTCGGCATCGGAATTATAGTTTGTGTTCGTATTGACGTCATAGGCGTAGACGTTGCCATCTTGGTCTCGAATGATCTCGATCCCGGCGATATCAATCGCATTCGCTTTCAGGAACTGCTCGAGCTGTGGAATGATCGGGTCATTGAATCCTTCGACGATTTCGAACTTCGCAGGCGGCGTCTCTCCGACCGGACAGAACTGATCTTCAATCGAGCACGCATCTGCCGGGCAGAGCTCGAAGCCTTCCGACGTATCGACACGAACCGCATATAAGAACTTCCCACCGATGAATTCACAGCGAGTGATATATGGTTCCGGGGCTTCGATATATTGTTGGATGAGCGTGATGCCGTCAACCGAGTCCTCGAACGAGGGACCATATACATATTCTTTCAGTCCTTCGATCGTATGGAACAACTGGACGCCAAGCCCTTTCCCGGCACGGTTGTGTTTCGTGATGAACGGTGTCATCCCAAGCTTTTCGGCCGCCTCGATGATTTGGTCCTTACCGACTGCCGCAATCGTCTTCGGTACGCGGATCCCTTCGCGGCGAAGCGCCGTGTATTGATTGACTTTGCTCACTTCTAGGCGGATGGCACGTGTGCCGTTGAACACGGTCCGATCGTTCGCCTCTAACCAAGCGAGGACACCTTCCGTTAACTCGGGTGCGTACCGATGTCCACGTGTATGCGAAGAGGCACTCATGCGATTATAGAAGACACCTTCCGGGGGCGTTGCTTCGAGATCAATCGTCCCTTGGTCCAAGTGCCATAATTCATAAGGTAACTGTAGTTCTTCTAAGCGATGGACAAGGTGGTTCGTCCATTCTTCGTTTTCATGAATGACGTGAATTTTAGACATCATCATCCCTCCTTATCGTTGCTTTCACTTTATCACATTTATAACTGACAATTCCAATGTGTATGGTTTGTCTAATCGCCAATTCTGAAATATCAGACGATTTCATGGTACAATGAACCTAAGAGTATTGTTTTTGAAAGGATGTGTTGTGCTTGCCCGTACCTGTTCTAAGTACTGATGTACTCATTTTACTCTTCGGATTACTACTCGTGTCCGGTGTCATGGCGACGCGAATCTCCACTCGATTCGGCTTGCCCGCCTTGATTTTATTTATGGGAATCGGCATGATCATGGGAAGTGATATCACCGGTCTCATCTTCTTCGACGATTCGAATCTGGCGCAGTTGATCGGAGTCGCCGCCTTAATCGTCATTTTGTTTGAAGGGGGTCTTCAGACGAAATGGTCGTCGATGCGGAACGTCCTCGTTCCAGCCGCCTCACTCGCTACGTTTGGTGTGTTGATCACGACAAGCGTTGTTGCTGTGGCCGTTCGTTTCGTATTTGGTTTCGATTGGATTGAATCTTTCTTGTTCGGTGCGATTATCGGTTCGACCGACGCGGCGGCCGTCTTTGCCGCATTTAAAGGAAAGAATATCTCACCGAAAGTCGGTGCGACACTCGAAGCCGAGTCCGGCACGAACGACCCGATGGCGATGTTTTTAACGATTCTTGCCCTCGATTTCATGATGAAGCCAGATACGACTATCTGGGATGGCATCTGGATGTTTGTCCTTCAAATCGTGGTCGGGGCTCTCATCGGTTTCATCCTCGGTCAACTGTCCCGCCTCATGTTGAATCACCTAAGATTAGAGTCGAGCGGTCTTCATGCCGTGCTCATGATTTCGATGGCATTTCTCACATATGGTGTCACCGCATACTTATTAGGAAGCGGTCTGCTCGCGGTCTATATCGCTGCGATGATTGTTGGAAATGCGGACACGGCGCATGAAGTGACGATCGTCCAATTCTCAGAAGCGCTCGCATGGATCATGCAGATCATCATGTTCGTCATCCTTGGGTTACTCGTCTTCCCTCGTCAACTCATCGAACCGGACTTGATTTGGAAAGGACTGCTCATTTCATTCGTCCTCATGTTCTTGGCTCGTCCGATCGCCGTCTATTTATCGACGCTCGGGATGGCATTCACGAGAAAAGAGAAGCTGTTTATCTCATGGGCCGGCCTAAAGGGAGCTGTTCCAATCGTCTTAGCTACATTCCCGTTAATTGCTGGTATTGAGGACAGTCAACTCTTATTCAATGCCGTCTTCTTCGTCGTCGTGACGAGCGCTTTGATTCAAGGGACGACATTGACACCGCTTGCCGAGAAATTGGGATTACTCGGTCCGGATAAAATCCGTTCCCCATATACCATTGCCCTCGTCTCGAGCAAACAGTCCCAACATAAACTCGTTCCTTACGTCGTCACGGAGAGTTCCTCGATGATTGGCAAGACGCTCGCGGATATCACGCTCCCACCGAACACCGTCGTGAACGCCATCGTCCGAAACGAATATTTGATTCCACCAAATGGACAAACATCCATCGAGGAAGGCGACCTTTTATATGTACTCGCCTCGATGTATCGTCATGATCAACTCGACCAGAAATTTGGTGAAGACGGTCTCGACCGAGTGGAATTGTAGGCAAAAAAATCAGCGCTTCGTATGAAGCGCTGATTTTTTATACGTGCATTTGTTTTGCTGATTGAATCAACGTCTCAACGTCGTCTGTTCTTCCTTCATGGAGCGCCTCGACGATAAAGCTTCCGACGACGACACCATCACATGCATTTCCAAGCGTCTGCACTTGCTCCGGTAAATGTACGCCGAATCCTGCCAAAACAGGAACGCGTGACTGCTCTGTCAATCGAGTCAAATAGGCGAGTAATTCATCTGGGAACACATCGGCTTTCCCTGTCGTTCCTTTGAGTGTGACCGCATAGACGAATCCTTCCGCTTTCTCTAAGATCGATGCTGTCCGCGCCTCGCTACTCGTCAACGTCACGAGCGGGATGACCGCGACGTCATGCCGGTCGATATCTGCGAATAATTGAAGACTTTCTTCAAACGGAAGGTCAGGAATGATGACCCCGCTTACCCCGCATTCCTTCGCTCGGTCAAAGAACGGTTGAATCCCGAATCGAAACACAGGATTCAAGTATGTCATCAACACGATTGGAACGTTAAATTGATCATTTCCTTCTATTAAATGGTTCAATACCATTTCGAGCGTCACACCCGCTTCGAGCGCACGCATGCCTGCCGCCTCTATGATTGGACCATCTGCCACCGGATCGGAGAACGGGATCCCGAGTTCAATCGCTGTCGCACCCATCCGTTCTAGTTCAACAATGGTCGGGATGAGTCGGTCCATCCCACCGTCACCGGCCATAATATACGGAACGAATGCCGCTCCTTCTCGTTCACGAATCGCTGTCTCTAATGTCATCGTGTCGCCACCTTCTCTCGGATTGTGTGGACGTCTTTGTCTCCGCGTCCTGATAAACAAATCACCAATGTTTCGTCTTCTCCCATTGTCTTCGCGAGCGTTTCTGCGTAAGCGAGAGCATGAGACGACTCCAAGGCAGGAATAATCCCTTCTTGTCGGCTGAGGGCGAGACACGCATCGAGCGCCGCGTCATCCGTGACAGCTGCATACCGCACCCGTTCGATGTCTTTCAAGAAGCTGTGCTCCGGTCCTACCCCTGGATAATCGAGTCCGGCTGAGATTGAATGTGCCTCCTCGATTTGACCGGCCGCGTCTTGTAAGACATACATGAGGGAACCATGTAACACACCGACTTCACCTTTCGTGAGTGTCGCCGCGTGTTTATCTGTATCAATGCCACTGCCTGCCGCCTCGACACCATAGAGGGCGACCGACTCATCGTTCAAGAATGGATAGAACATGCCCATGGCGTTGCTTCCTCCACCGACACAAGCGACGACGGCGTCTGGGAGGCGTCCTGTCTGTTCAAGGATTTGACGACGTGTCTCTGTCCCGATCACACTTTGGAAATCACGTACCATCTGCGGGAACGGATGCGGTCCAAGTACTGAACCCATCACGTAATGCGTATCGTCGACATGTTTGACCCAGTAACGGAGCGCTTCATTGACGGCATCCTTTAGTGTACGACTACCTGATTTGACCGGAACGACTTTCGCTCCGAGCAATTCCATCCGAAACACGTTCAACGCCTGGCGTTCAACGTCGACCTCACCCATGAAGATCGTACATTCTAAATCGAGTAACGCACATACTGTCGCAGTCGCGACACCGTGCTGACCCGCTCCCGTCTCGGCGACGACTTTTTGTTTCCCCATCCGTTTCGCAAGGAGCGCCTGTCCGATCGTGTTGTTGATCTTATGGGCACCGGTATGGTTCAAGTCCTCACGTTTCAAATAGACGTTCGTCCCAAGACGACGACTCAGGTTCGACGCATAATAGAGCGGCGTCTCACGTCCCACGTATTCGCTTAATAAGGAAGAGAAGCGTTCTTGAAACTCAGGGTCTTGCTTCGCCTCTTCGTAAGCGACCTCTAATTCTTCGACTGCCTGCATGAGCGTCTCCGGAATATATTTTCCACCGTATTGTCCAAATTTCCCGTTCACTGGTTGTGCATACATCCTAGTTCCTCCTTGGCACGTTGAATGAACGTGCGAATTTTTTTGATATCTTTCACACCGTCTGTCTCAACACCGCTCGAGACATCGACGCCGTCTGGTTGGATCGTTTGAATCGCTTGTCTTACATTGTCTGGGGATAGGCCACCTGCTAGCCAAAATGGACGATTCGGTCGCTCAATCGTTGCCCAGTCTAAAATCTGTCCACTGCCCGGGGTCGGATGGTCCATCAATCGAACATCCGCCGCCACCTCAGTTGAAGCATCGATAATCGGTAATCCGAAGATTCGCAGTTGTTCAATCGACTGCGTTCGATGGTGAATTTGTAAATCCGTCAGTCCCACGTCCATCGTTTGCGCGATGTCTTCCATTGAAGGACTTAAAAACACACCAACGATTCGAACCGATTGCGGGATAAACGTTGCTAACGTCTTCGCTGTGGCCACGTCGATTTGACGGGAACTCGGGGCGAACACGAATCCGATGGCATCCGCCCCCGCTTCGACCGCCGCTTCGACCGCTTCTTCTGTTTTCAATCCACAAATTTTAACGAACATGTTTTCAACTCCTCGAGTAACCGGGTCGGGTCTTCTTCCCGCATGAGTGCTTCTCCGACGAGAATGGCGCTGGCCCCGGCTTCTTTTAGACGCGCTGCCGCCTCGACGGTGCTGACTCCACTTTCACTGACGAACGTGACATCGGGATAACGTTCCATCAAATCGATTGATGTCTCAAGTGATACCTCGAACGTTTTTAAGTCTCGATTGTTGATGCCAATCAACACGTCATCGAGCTCGAGCGCGATGTGTAACTCGGCTTCGTCATGCACTTCGACCAAGACGTCAAGACCGATCGAGCGAGCGTATCGTGTCAACTCGTGGAGACGTTTCGGATGAAGTGCCGCTACGATGAGGAGCGCCACACTCGCACCGTAATGCTTCGCATAGTCGAGTTGTCGTTCATCGATGATGAAGTCTTTGCAGAGTACCGGGATTGTGACCACGTCGGCGACTTGTTGTAGATCTTCAAAAGACCCATTGAAATACGTCGTGTCCGTCAACACCGAAATCATCGTCGCTCCGGCTTGTTCATATTGACGAGCCCGTTCGGCGACGTTCACATCCTCCCGAATCATTCCTTTCGAAGGTGATGAACGTTTGATTTCCGAGATGATGTGGAATCCATCACGCATTCGATTCAAGAGAGCAATCGGCTCTGTCACGGTGACATCGATTGGCTCCATACGACTGACCTCTTCGATTTTCGTTCCGATGATTTTCGTTAAATAACTCATGCCTCTACCTCCGTACGTTGTAAGTGTTGTAACACGCGTAAGGCGTGCCCTTCATCGATACTGCGTTTCGCCTCTTTCACCCCTGCACGAAGCGTTGAAGTCGTGCCGTACGTGCAAAGGGCAAGCGCCGCATTCAATAAGACGACATCTCGCGCCGGGCCCGACTCCCCGTTCAATACAGCGAGTAGTGTCGCGGCGTTCTCTTCCGGCGTTCCTCCACGTAGTGCTTCGAGCGGTGCCCGCATCAAGCCAACATCTCGTGGGTCGACCGCGTAACGCGCCGTCTGTTCCCCGTCAAAGAAGTACACCTCGTTCACACCAGCGAGGCTCGCTTCATCGAGGCCACCCGCACCGTGTACGACCATGCCACGCTCTACTCCAAGATGACGCATCGCTGTCGCCATCTTCTCAAGTAGTGATGGATGGTAGACACCAATCAGTTGTCGTTTCGGACGAAGCGGATTCGTAAGCGGTCCGATTTGGTTGAAGATGGTCGCCGTCGCGAGTCGTTTCCGGACCGGCATGACGTGCTTCATGATCGGGTGGACATGCTGGGCGAACAAGAAACTCAAGTTCGTCCGTTTCAAGTCGGCATGTACTTCTTCCGCCGTCTTCACAATCGGAACGTTCAATGCCTCGAGGACGTCCGCACTTCCAGACCGACTCGATACGCTACGGTTCCCATGTTTGGCGACCGGGATGCCGAGACCGGCCAACACGAAGGCGACGGTCGAGCTGATGTTGAACGTGTGCGCCCCATCGCCGCCCGTGCCACAGACATCAAGTACAGGCAAATCCGTCGGGGGAAACTGTGCTGCTTCACGGATGTATGCCGCGAGTCCCGCCATCTCTTCTGCCGTCTCCCCACGTTCTTTCATCGCGAGTAGCACCCGTTCGATTTGTGCTTCATCCGCTTGGAACATCTCGCTTGCTGCCACTTTCATATCTGCTGTTGATAGTGCGTTTGTCTCCAATTGTTGAATCATCGTCTGTTCCCCCTCTAAAAATGTGTATAAAAAAACTCCACACGACAGTCGTCGTATGGAGGACGGTTCTAGACCGCGGTGCCACCTCTCGTTGATTCCGAAGAATCCACTCTCCGATGCAATCACATCGTATCCCGATAACGGGGGAAGCCGTCACGACCTACTTCATTCAGCCATGCTCTCATGAGCCCATTCACGCGGACGCCTCGGTCAGGATCTCACCATCCCTGACTCTCTGGGCGAAACGTCTTCTCGCGCTACTCTTCTCAATCCTCGATTTATGTTATAGAAACGAAAAAGGGGTTACCCGTCTCCTCATAGCCTATGCTACAAGAAGGACGAGTAACCCCGTGGTGCCACCTTCGTTGGTTCCGAAGAACCCACTTCACGGACGATCATCCGCTTCCCCGTGATAACGGTGGGTAACCCGCTAAAGCCTACTCAAAGTTCGGTTTAGAGCTCAGAAGTCCATTCGCGACGTCCTGTATACTGATTCGCACCAACCATCAGCTCTCTGTCATACAAGATTCGTCGTTACTTCTCTTCGTCGACGCCTTTATTCGTTTCAGTTAAGTTAACTCGTACTATACAGGGAGGATGCATCCCTGTCAAATAAAAAAATTCGAAAAACTTTGCCTCTATATGTGCACCCCGAAATCGAGAACCTTCATCGGTTTTTCGAATTGACATCGTTTTTTTCTGTCTGCTATAGTCGTCCACAACAACATTTCACTCAACTAAAGGAGAATCGATTTTGGAAACAAACAAACTAAAACGCGAGCTGTCCACCCGGCAACTCACGATGATTTCCCTCGGGAGTGCCATCGGAACCGGGCTGTTCCTCGGAAGCGGGCTCGCGATCCAAACCGCTGGTCCGAGCGTGCTCGTCAGCTATGCCATCGGGGCGTTCATCGTCCTCTTACTCATGGGTGCACTCGCCGAAATGACGGTCGCCCATCCAACATCTGGATCATTCGGAACGATTGCCGAGCGATACGTCCATCCACTCGCAGGCTTTCTCGTCCGTTACTCTTACTGGGTCGCGAACGTACTCGCTGTAGGGGTTGAGGTCAGTGCCATCGCTATCTATATGCGCTACTGGTTCCCGGATGTGAACGGGTTCGTCTGGGTCGCCCTCTTCGGTGGACTACTCATTTACGTCAACGCCCGTCATGTTCACACGTTCGGGACGACCGAATACTGGTTATCCTTCATCAAAGTAACTGCCATTATCCTATTCATCGTTCTCGGTGCCGCCACATTGTTCGGCGAACCAGGATCACCGATTGAATCGATCACGACTGGAAACGAAGGTTTCTTCGCTTTCGGGTTTTACGGAATGTGGGTGACGATTTTCATCTCCCTCTTCAGTTTCCTTGGAACCGAACTCGTCGCCGTCACAGCAGGCGAAGCAAAAGACCCGGACCAGGCCGTACCACGCGCTTTACGCGCTACCGTGTTCCGCTTGACGTTCTTCTATGTCGTCACGCTCGCCATCATGCTCATGCTCATCCCATGGCAGCAAGCGGGTATCGATCAAAGTCCGTTCGTGCTCGTCATGGAACAGTTTGATGTGCCGTTCGCGGCAGGTATCCTCAACTTCGTGATTTTGATTGCCGCCTTGTCAGCGATGAACGCACAGCTCTATGCATCAACACGCATGATGTACTCGCTCGCAGAAGCCGGCGATGCACCGAAAGTGTTCAAAAAAATCAGCAAAAACGGCATCCCGATGTTCGCATTACTCGTTTCAACGGGTGGCATCGTCCTAGCCGCTTTATTACAAGTGTTTATGGAATCGTCATATCCGTTCTTGATGGGAATCTCGATGTTTGGAGCCATTTTCACTTGGTTCATGGTCTTCGTCTCCCACTTGTTCTTCCGGAAGAAATGGACCGGACGAAAACTCCCTGTCCGTATGATGGGATATCCGTTCCTCCCAATACTTGGAGCTGTCTTACTCCTCAGCCTGATGATCACGACATGGTTCACCGATTTCAACATCTTGTTGAAGTTCGGGGTACCTTGGTTGATTGGGTTGACGATTATCTATTACGTGCGTGAACGAATGCGTAAGAAACAAGATCATTCAAGCGATATCGAGCAAGCCAACTAACGTTGATCCCTTCGCCATAGCGGAGGGATTTTTTGTACGCACAAAAGCTCCTTTCGCAATCGAAAGGAGCTTTCTGTATAGGGCATCAGAAGAACTGACGCGGGTTGACCGTGCTACCTGCGCTCGTTGCCGAGTACGAGTAGCCGCCTTTATGAATCTCAAAGTGCAAGTGCGGACCTGACGAGTTCCCTGTGTTTCCAAGTGTCCCGATATTTGATCCTTGTGTCACACGCTGTCCTGAGCTGACAGATACTGAGTTCATGTGTGCATAAACTGTCGTCCAAACTTGACCGTTGATGACGTGCGCGATCATGACGTGGTTCCCGTAAGCGCCACCCCAGCCTGCACGAATGACCGTACCTGTCGCAGATGCACGAATCGGTGTACCTGTTGGACCAGCGATATCTAAACCGTTATGGAACGTGTAACCATACGCACCGCTCGCCGAACCCCACCCTTGTGAGTAGCGTCCTGAAGCCGGTTGAATGAACATTGAGCTAGACGGTGCTGGCGTCGATGTCGTCGGTGCCGGTTTTGGCTCCGGTTTCGGCGCTGGTGTTGGTGCGGGTTTCGGCGCCGGTTCCGGTTTTGGTGCTGGTGTTGATGGAGCCGTGTTGTTTGAAGACGACGAAGACGGGGTATTCGTTTTATTGTCTTGCTTTTGTTGTGCAGCAGCTTGACGTGCCGCTTCCGCTTCTCGTGCTGCCTCTGCCTTGCGAGCAGCCTCAGCTTGACGTGCAGCTTCTGCTTGGCGTGCTTCTTCTGCCTTACGTGCCGCCTCTTGACGAGCTGCTTCTTCAGCACGACGACGGGCTTCCTCTTCTTCGCGACGTTGCGCTTCGATTTCAGCCGCGATTGCCTGTTCTTGTGCCACTAACGTCGCTTCAATTTCTTGAAGGTCGAAGATTTGTGATTCAAACTTGATGTTCTTCTCTTCAAGCTCTTTGATACGCTTCTCACGTTGCTTCATTTTCTTCTCGAGCTCAGCTTGACGCACTTCAAGTGCCTTTTGTTGTTTGAGAAGTGAGGCACGTTCTGCTTTCAAGTCAGCTTGCGCTTCTTTGAGCGATTTTTGTGTCGCTTCATAGTCATCAAACAACTCTTGGTCACTACGCTGAATCGTTCCAGCCGTGATCATACGCGTGACAAGATCAGAGAGGTTTTTTGAACCGAAGATGAATTCAGCCCAGTTAATTGAGCCGCCACCGTTCTTTTGCATCGTGGCCATACGTTCTTTCATCATCGCTTCTTGTGCCTTCATTTTTTCTTGGTAATCTTTAATGTCGGCTTCAAGATCCTCGATTTTCATCTCGGTACGCTTGATTTCTTGGCGCTTCATGGCGACATCGTTGATGATGTCCTGCAACTGTGCGTCCATTTTATTGACCTCTGCCTGAACTTTTGAAATCTCTTCTTTGTTCACTTCAATCTTTGAAGACGTATCGGCTTGGTTCTTTTTCACGTCATTGCGCTTCTCTTGTACTTTTTGTTGTTCTTCTTGTTTTTCTTTAATCGAAGTCGATGCGTCGGCAACTGTATGTGTGCTGATGAGCATCACACCAAGCGTCAGCGTCGAGACTGTGCGTTTCCAATTCATGAATGGGGTACATCCTTTCTTAAATGACAAACGTGAGTACCTACTACACTACATATTTTAAAGCCGTTTCAGTATGTAACAAAAACGATCATTTGGTTGAGTTTCAACACGACTAATTATATCTAACTGCTAGATATTTTCCTGTTAAAGTTATATTTCAATTTTATTACGCACGCACAACAGCATAGGCAACGAATGTGTTGAACTTATTATTTATCAATACCTTTTCTAATCGTCCATTCTGACATGTTCCTGTAATATTTTATGTAAATAGAGAACGTTTTACCCTATTTTCAAATAATAAATACATGAAGCGCAAATCTGTTTTCCAATTGATGGGATGACTCATCAAAAAAAATCCATGCCTTCGCTGCATGTGAACATGAGCAAAGACATGGATGTCGAAATAAATTGATTCTGTCATTATAATTTCATCGCACCGACGATGACAAAAATCCAAGCAGCAATGAATAAGACGCCGCCGATTGGTGTCACGGCTCCGAGTTTCGTGATTCCCGTCAACGCCATGACGTATAAACTTCCAGAGAAAAAGATGATTCCCGCAAACATGAGCCAGCCGGCAATGTTAAATTGGCTGATACTCACACGCATGAGGAGCGCTGCGATCCCGACGATCCCGAGCGCATGGATCATGTGATAGAGCACGCCCGTCTGCCAGTTCGCCAACATGTTCGGTGACAGTCTCTCTTTTAGCGCATGGGCACCGAACGCGCCAAGTGCCACACCGAGTGCCATCAATCCGGCACCAATCATTAGTAAAATCTTCATTTTCGTTCCCCCTTATCTGACTTTTCGTGCTGGTAAATTCCACTTCCGATAGTAGGATATCACTCGAAGTGTCGCTACGACAATTAAAAGCGCATAGACGGCAAGACCGCCTTCGAGCTTGAAGTAATACGTGATGACCGCAATGAGAATCGCCCAAATCGCGTACACCTCTGATTGCAAGACGAGCGGTTTACGCCCAGCCAGTAAGTCGCGGACCACACCACCCCCGACCCCGGTCAGGACAGCCGCCGCGATTGCTGCCGATAACGGTAAATCCAGCTTGATGGCGACCTGTGCTCCTTGAAAGGCAAAGGCGACCAATCCGATTGCATCCACAATCACACCCCAGCGTTCCCAATGTGGCAATACGACACTTGGTAGCAGAAAGATGAGGAGTGCGACCAGAAAACATAAAATAAATAAATCATTCTGTTGCCAAATCAAACTGACGGGGTTTCCTAACAGGACGTTCCGAATCGCGCCGCCCCCAAAGGCGGTGATAAACGCGAGCAACCATACCCCAAAAATATCGTATTTTTCATCCATCGCAATGATGGCTCCGCTCGCCGCGAACGCAATCGTTCCGACGACGTTGAGCAATTCCCACTCCATGAACATCCCTTGCCCTTTCTTCAACGCATTGTATGGTAAAGTATAGTTACAAAAAATCAGGTCAGTCGAGCGACTGTCGTAAAGGATGTCGGTATTACAATGAAACGTATCGCTTTGTTCCGCATATGGATTATCGTCACCATGTTCGCCCGATTCATCATTCGGCTATACGCCTTTTCACGTAAGCAACAGCAAGGTGTCGCCACGACAGAAGAATATGAAGCACTCATGCTCAAGCTCGCGCGTGAGTATAAACGAAACGCACTCCGACTCGAAGGCTTGTTGATCAAGCTCGGACAATTCTTGTCCATTCGTGCCGATTTATTGCCTCCGGCCGTCTTGAACGAACTATCTGAACTCGTCGACCGTGTCCCGACATCGGGTTGGGACAAGTCGCGCGCGATTCTAGAGGCGGAATGGGGCGTCCCTTACACGCAAGTCGTCAAAGACGTTGGCATCGACGCCGTCGCCTCCGCCTCAATCGGGGAAGTGTACGGTGCCACCCTTCTGGAAAACGGCAAGCGGGTCGCCATCAAAATTCAACGTCCGAATATCGAAAAAATCATCCGTACCGACTTCCGGGCCATGCGGATTGTCACGTCGATGTTGAAGCGGACATCCCTCGCAAAATCGACCGACTTAGATAGCTTATATCGCCAAATGATTTTTGTCATCGGGGATGAACTAAATTTTCAAACCGAATTAAAAAACGCCTTATATTTCAAAGCCAAATATGCGGATAACCCGGACGTTTACATTCCGGATTATCACGAACACCTCTGTACGAACCGCGTCTTGACGATGGACTGGGTCGATGCACGACGCATCACCGACCTCGCCTTCTTAAAAGAAAATGAAATCGGTCGCTCTGCCCTAGCCGAACGACTATTCACGCTCGCCGCCGAACAATTGTTGTTCGGAGGACAGTTCCACGCTGACCCGCACCCCGGAAACGTTCAAATCCGAGCAGACGGCACCATCATCCTACTCGACTTCGGGATGGTCGGACAGACGACGGCACAGGACATGGCAACGATCCGAAACATCTTACAGGCGTTCATCTCGCTCGACTATGACAGCATCGTCGACGGCCTAGAAGATTTACGCTTCCTCTTGCCGACGGCGAACAAGCAAAACATCCGCCAAGCACTCGAGAAAGCCGTCACTTTTTATTTAGAGACCGATATCGACACCGTCGATACGAAGTTAATTGAGAAAGTGTTGCAGGATATTCAGTTGCTCGTCAAAAACGAACCGATCCAACTCCCGGCGGAATTCGCCTTCTTCGGTCGGGCCGCCTCGACTTTGCTCGGCATCCTGCAAATCCTCGATCCGAAAATCGACCTGTTCACACTCGGCAAACCGATTGTCATCGAATGGCTCGAGGAGGACGGCACGACACTTCAAAACCGTTATGTGAAGACCGGGATCAACTATGCGAAGAAATTGTTGAACGTGCCACCGCTTCTCGACAATTACTTAAAAGAGCCGACACGAAAACGCCTGTCGGAGCAAGCGATGTTCCAACGCAACTTGGAATCGAAAGAACTCTTGCACCGTCAGACGTTCAATGCCATCGTCATCTTGCTCGGGTTGCTCGTCGGGCTACTCGGCTATATCCGACCAGATGAATGGCTGTTCTGGTCAGGTGGCGTCGTGTCTGTGCTGGCTTACTTCAATTGGAGACGCCTCGGACGAAAAATTCGTCACTTGGCACGTCAGGATTTTCGTGTTTAAGCGAACCGTCACTTTCCAGAGTGGCGGTTTTTTGTTGCATCCACTCGGCAATATAGGCACCAACGTCACGCATTATGCGAGTTGTCGTCCAGCCCATCGTTGATACTTGGATGACGTTCGCCCGTTTCAAATATTCGCTCTCATATTGGACGAGATAACCTTGATAGGATAGTTGTCGACCTAACTCAATCGAGGACTGTCCGCACGGCATCGGAATCGTGATGATGCCAGGTGATTGGGCGGGACTCAGCTTGAATTGTAAGCCATTCTCGCGAAGTGAGTTGACCAACAATGCCATCTTCTCCTGATGCGATGCGACCTGTTCTTCCGTTAATTCCTCTAATGCGACATCCATCGCCGCAAGGAGCGGTTCCGATTGTGTGAAGGCGATTGGTTGATAGAGGGACAAATCAAAGTAGCGTGGCACGTCTCGCATCATTTCCGCCCGCTCTTTCATCGCGACGAACGCGAGACCTGGCGCATTCCGTAATCCTTTCCCCGAGGAAAAAGTCACGTAGTCCGCGAAAGAATAATCATAGACAAGTGTCCCGACCGCGCTGATTGCATCGACTGCGACGACACCTTGCCACGTGTGAAGCGGGGCGAGGTCGATTAAGATGCCTAAAGATGTCTCACAATGTACCGTCCACACCCACTCCGGTTCAATCTGCTCAAGTTGAGCAACCTCCCATTTCCCTTCCCCGTCCACTTGAATGACATCAAATGAGAGACCGGCGCGGGATGCGTGATCCATGAGACGCTCCCCGAATTCGCCGGCGCATAAAACGACACCATGTCCCCGCAATCTTGCCGCGACCGCATCATTGGCGACCGTGCCACTTCCGAGAAGCGTATAGACGTAAGGAAGTCCGATTCGCTTTGTCAGTTGTTGCTGAACCGATTCGAGCATGCGACTCGTCTCTTTTGAACGGTGTGGGAGTGGTTGCCTTGAGAGTCGTGCTCTCACGCGCTCCGAACATTCGACAGGACCCGCAAGGAAACTTATTGGTCGAAGCGTCGACGCAGACTTTGATTCATAAAAGGCTGAACGCGTTAACATCATCGGAACGTACCTTGCTTCCTCAGGGCCGATTGGATCCGCAAATGGAATAAATCCGAATCGGTGATAGAGCACTTGTTCACGCGTCGTCCCACTGATGACAATCCCATCCACTTCACGATCGGTCGCATCTTTAATGACCGCTCGCATCAGTCCGGCGAATGTCCGATTGCGTCGATACGCTCTCTTCACAGCAAGCAAACGAATTTCGATCCAATCCCCGTCAGGAATGCGCACCCCTTTTTGTTCCAACGAAAAAGGTCTTTCGCCACGTAGTGCACACATGGCGACCACTTCACCGTCTACTTCACCAATCCAATATGTATTCTGTCCATGAAACCGATCGACGAGCCGTCGTTCCGAGTTCGGTGAATGTTGCGGAATCTCTTCGACAAACGTTTCGTAATTCAATCGATGAATGGCGTCAAAATCCGATTCACCGGCTTTTCGATACATAATCATGCTTTCCCCTCCTTCACATGATGATAAATAATGATCATCGCAATGAGCATGGCCCAGATGATATGTTCGAGACTTCCTAGGGCTGCTAGCGGTAGTAGCATAAGCATGACCAGTCCTGTCTCACGTGAATTGCCCGTCACTTTGATCAAGAGCAATAAGATCAGGAGACCACCGATAAACCACCACGGGTCGTATGCCCATATGATTCCAGAAAAAACGGCATATCCCTTCCCGCCTGCGCGAATTCGCCAAAACGGATAAATATGACCAAGCGTGAGCGCAAGCGCTGTCTGCCAAAAATACGGTCCGCTCATCTGCAAGACAAGGATCGTCTTCAGCACGTCGAATCCGTACACGATGAAAAACGCCCATACCCCTCCGATGCGATGCGCATTGCGGGCCCCTGTGTTTTTTGAACCGGATGTCGCTAAATCATGACCACTTAGTAACCCATATAGCCTACCCCCGAGTAGGCCCCCGACTAAATAGCCGACAATAATGATCCACATGGTATCCCCTCATTTTTTGGAAAATTGTGTGCGTTCTAGAAAAACGGGTATCCTCTAATTAACTGTGCACTTTTTGGAAAGGGGAAATCAAGATGCGAGAAGAGAAAAACTTTATTAATGGGGAATGGACAGAAACGGGGCAGACGATCGAAGTACGAAATCCGGCTACCGGAAATGTGATGGCCGTTGTGACGAAAAGCGATACCGCGGAAGCGACACAAGCCGTTGATGCGGCGCACGAGGCGTTACAGGAATGGCAACAAAAAACCGCAGATGAACGAGGGGCGCTACTGAATGAGTGGCATCGTTTGATTGCAGAACATACGGAAGAACTCGCACGGACGATGGTCGAGGAGCAAGGAAAGCCGCTCAAAGAAGCCATCGGTGAAATCAACTATGCGAACGGCTTTATCGATTGGTATGCCGCAGAAGGTCGACGAGTGTACGGGGAGACGATTCCCGCCTCTTCGAACAAGAAACGAATCTTTGCCATCAAACAACCGGTAGGCGTCATCGCCGCCATCACGCCATGGAACTTCCCGGCTGCCATGATCACGCGGAAAGTCGCACCAGCGCTTGCTGCTGGCTGTACGGTCGTCATGAAACCCGCATCGGCGACTCCGTTGACGGCGATTGAATTAATCAAATTGGCCGAGAAGGCAGGATTCCCAAAAGGGGTCATCAATCTTGTCACAGGGCAAGCGTCTGATATCGTCAAGGCGTGGCAACAAGACAAACGGGTTCGAAAATTGACGTTCACAGGGTCGACCGAAGTCGGGAAGATGCTCATGCGTGACGCTGCGGACACGATGAAAAAGATTTCGCTCGAACTCGGTGGCCACGCCCCGCTCATCGTCACGGCCAAGGCGGACTTGGATAAAGCTGTCCCGCAAGCGGTCGCCACGAAGTTCCGTAACGGTGGACAGACATGCGTCTGTGCGAACCGAATTTATGTCGAACGAGCCGTCGTCGATGAATTTTCGGAGCGTTTCATCAAAGAGGTCGAAGCGTTGAAAGTCGGGAACGGATTAGAGGAAGGTGTCGATATCGGTCCACTCATCGACGATGACGCGCTCAGTAAAGTCGAAAAACACATCGAGGACGCTCAAATTCGTGGCGGTGAAGTGTATGGTGGTGAAGTGTTAGATGGGCTCTTCATTCGTCCGGCGGTCATCCGTTACGCGAACGAAGACATGCTCTGCATGAACGAAGAAACATTTGGACCGGTCGCACCGATTGCGACATTCGATTCACTCGACGAAGTGATCAAACGGGCGAACAATACGCCGTTCGGATTAGCCGCCTATCTATTCACGCAAGACATCAATGAAGCCGTCTACTTAGCAGAGTTGTTAGAGTATGGGATTGTCGGTGTGAACGATGGGCTACCGTCAACTCCTCAAGCGCCTTTCGGTGGTTGGAAAGAGAGCGGACTCGGCCGTGAAGGTGGTCACCATGGTATCGAAGAATTTTTAGAAGTCAAATACATCTCACTCGGGTTGTAAATAGGGGCATACAAAAAGGCTTGTCGACATGTGCGACAAGCCTTTTCTTATCGGTTGACCCATTCGACTAAATCGTTCGGTGACTTGATGACGTGATCCGCAAGCGCCCACTCTTCTTCATTTCCGAATCCGAACCCTGTCAAGACGACCGGAAAATCGTGCGCCCGTGCTGCCTCGACATCCGATTTGCGATCGCCGACCATAATATAGTCCGCCTCACCGTGACGGACCCGATGCGCCGTCAGAATGTCTGCTTTCTTCTCGCCACTGACGGACTCCAAGCATTCTGGCGCCGTCATATATGAACGAATCTGTTGCGTATCTAAAATCAGGTTCATGTAATGGACGCCGCAGTTACTCGCCGTCGTCAACGTGTGGCCTTGTTCGTGAAGTGTTTCCAACATGTCACGAATTCCATCGAATAAGACGTTCTGCCCTTCCATCGTCTTCTCGAGCGTCGTGTGACGCAATCTGCGAATGAGACGAATCTCTTCGAGCGACGCTTCTGGAATAACATGCTCCCAAAATGCGTTACCTGCCAAGCCGTATCCTGAGCGGACCGCTTCTTCACTCGGTTTCGGAAGATGAGGAAGTTCCTCAAGCGCCTCATGAATTGCTTGTGTCATCGGTCCTGTCGTATCTACTAACGTGCCATCGATATCAAATAAAATCACTGCCATTGGATTGATCCCCTCTCTTTCACTCTCTCCCTACCGTAGCAGAATCCCCGAAAATGCAAAAGGGAAAACGTAGTGACAAAAAAACGACTGAACCGATTCGTTCAGTCGCGTCCATTATCCTCGCCAGAAGTTCATTCCGCCTTTTACAGAATAGACGTCGGTATATCCGGCACTCTTGAGCATCGCTGCGGCGCGTTGGCTACGCATGCCACTTTGACAGATCACGTAGACGGGACGCTCTTTTTCCTTCGGATATTTCGCTTGCGCGTTCCCAAATCCTGAAAGAGGCACATTTTTCGCTTGCTTAATATGTCCTCCGCGGTATTCATGCGGCTCACGCACGTCCAACAGTTGAATGTTCCGCTCTTCCGCGATTCTTCGTTTCAAGTCATCCGTCGAGACCGTTTTAACATTGTTTCGGCGACTCCACCAGAAATACACAAGTCCAATGACGACCGCTACAAAAAGAAAGTCCAACATATTCATGCCTCCATTTGATTTTCATTTCTTACACCCATTATACCCCCTAAGGTATTTAAGTCAATGAAAGTGATTCCACAAAAAAACCACATGTGATGCACATGTGGTTCAAAAATCGAGCAATGAATCTGATTTAGGCTGTTCGTCTTCTTCCATTGGAATTCCTAGGAAGGCGGCCATCTGACGATCGAGCGGTGGCTTTGACTCACTCGCCGGAGTCGTCGCTTGTGGCGTGCTGACACCCTTCGCTTCAGACGTCTCCGCTAATAGCAGTTCGCAAAAGCCCATCAACTTTGCCAAATGACGTTTTTGTACTTCGCCCGTCGATGACTCAATCTGTGTCATCACTTGACGCATCTGAGCGATGACTTGTTGTTCTGTAATCATGGTCCTTACACATCCTTTACGCTTCCATTGTGCAGGATTTCCCCTTCGATTCGCAAGTTTCCTTAACGTTTCCTTGATTCGACCCAATTCAAAAAGGCGTCATAGTCAAAGCGAACCTGATTTGCATAAAAGTCAGCCCATCTCGATAATTGACGAATGAATAGTGATGGGGAGTCACCGATTGCCGCTGCGATTCGTTCACTCGCCGTATAATCCAACGCGTCAGACGTCGCATCGGCCCGTGCGTGAATCTTCGCTGTGATTTGCGCTTGCACTTTCAACGTCTCGATGAGCGACTTCTCATCTTTCATGTGTTTCGCCTTCACTTTGCGCTTATAAGGTGAGCGCTGCCTTACATAATACTCTTTTCCATCAATCGTCAAATAACCGAGATATGGATCACGACTATGGACCATTGCCCGCTGTGCGGCCACGACACGCGCTCCTTGATGCGATAATTCGTTCTCAAATAGCGGATGCGTCGGCAAAAAGAGCGACGGGACGGCAGATTGTGCCTGTTTCATTTCTAAAATGACATCTTCATCGTGCTCTTTGTCGGCTCCTTCAATCAAAATATAGTAACGCTCTAGACCGATAGAAGCCGTTCCACTTTGAAGCTTGATGGCAATGTCTTTGATTTCATAATGATCGGCGTGATGACGATGCTCCTCCGACAAAGAAGACAGATAATCTCCCCAGGCCGTCTCGATCTTCTCGCGCATACCTGATGAAAGGGGAATCAAATCCTCACTCGTTGAAAAGTAACGTTCCTCATCCCGTACTTCCGTTCGTTCGGACATGAATTCGTCCTTCTTTTTCTCCGCTTTTTTAATGACTTTTTTCACGGCTTTACACGTATTCTCTTTTGTAAATTGAATATGCTCACTTCGCCCGTTCGCATGCTTCTCAATCGCCTCTGCGTAAGAGCGGGCAAACGCCTCGATGGCCGCTTTTCCATCAAACCCAGACTCAGCCGCGAACAAGTCGACAGAGACCGCCATCCGCAACAAGTCGAACAAATATGATCCGATGTACGCCTCGTCAAAATCGTTTACGTCATAAATGATCGTACCGGCACCATCCTCGAACACACCGAAATTTTCAAAGTGCAAGTCTCCTTGAATGAACGTCGGGTGCTCAGGACCTGTGTCAAACGCAATCGGAACTTTCGCAAAGTCATAATAGAACAAGTGTGAACTCCCTCGAAAGAACGAGAACGGGCTCGAACTCATCTTCGCATACTTCTCTTGTCTCGCTTCTTCCGAAAGATGACGAATCGACTGGTCATAAAAATCAAGGACGGTCCCGATCGTCTCGCACCGAATTTGTTGTTTGACGGCTGTGAACATACGGCTCTCCCCTTCACTTGTTGAATAAGTGTTTATATTCCCCGTACCCAGCCTCTTCAAGCTCTTCTACAGGAATGAATCGGAGAGCAGCCGAGTTGATGCAATAGCGTAAGCCGCCTAGTTCTTTCGGTCCGTCGTCAAACACGTGACCGAGGTGACTGTCACCTTGTTTTGAACGCACTTCTGTCCGAACCATGTGGTGCGTCGTATCCATACTCAAGTCAACCCGTTTTTCCTCGATTGGACGTGAGAAACTCGGCCATCCGCAATTTGACTGGAATTTATCATGAGACGTGAATAGTGGCGTTCCATCGACGATGTCGACGTACAACCCTTCCCGCTCTTCGTCCCAGTATTCATTTTGAAACGGTGGTTCCGTTCCATTTTCTTGTGTCACTTTATACTGCATCGGTGTCAAGCGCTCACGGAGCGCTTGTTGTTGCTTACGGTCACTCCATGCTTCTTTGATGAACTTCGCGCGACCCGACCCGACCCGATACATCTCGTAGCGGAACGGATTCTTTTTATAATAGTCTTGATGGTAATCTTCCGCTTCCCAGAACGTTTTCGCAGGGCGGATGTCGACTTCAATCGGACGTTCAAATCGCCCTGAGTCTTCTACTTCCTGTTTCGAACGCTCTGCTGCAGCCCGTTGTTCCTCTGAATGATAGAAGATGGCCGGACGATACGATTCGCCGCGATCGTTGAATTGTCCCCCACCGTCTGTCGGGTCGATTTGACGCCAATAGATGCGGAGCAGTTCCTCATAAGAGATAACCTCAGGATCGAACGTGATCTCGACCGCCTCTAAATGTCCCGTCGTCTCTGAACAGACTTGTTGATACGTCGGGTTATCGACATATCCTCCGGTGTATCCGGAAATGACATGTTCAACCCCCTCATATTTATGAAACGGTTTGACCATGCACCAAAAACAGCCTCCCGCAAATGTAGCTTTTGCCATAAAAAATCCCTCCTTACTTTGTAGTGTACCCAAAAAAGTCATCAGACAACAAAAAACGAGAACCACAAAATGTGTTCTCGCTTCAGTCTTCTTCGACTTGGTTCACATGACGCATCACTAAAAATAAGATGACTCCTACAATCGCAGCCCCCAAAAGGGTCAACACCATGTTATCTCGAGCCGATAAAGTATAAAAGATCGCTAATCCAATCAAAATGAGCGCAATCGGAATAAACGCTCGTTTAAAATGATCCCAGTAACGCACGGACAGTCCTCCTTTTCTCTTATCATACCAAACTTTCGATTTCCGATAGCGAAAGTTCTAAAAGTTGAAACATGTCTGTGAAACCGAAGAGGAGTAATCGGGGTTGTGCGTGAATTCTAATCTAGAATAACTTGTTTAAGTCGCAGGTTAATCCTACCTGTTTCAGATCATATGCTTTATACTGTAACTAAATATTTCCATACAGGATAAGGGGGAGCTTCGATGCTCACAATCGTTAATGCATTCTTTATCAACCTGTGTATCTTGTTCACGCTCTTCACGATTTCCTTTTTACCATTCCGCAATCGCCCTCGTTTGACACCACAATCCCCACTAAAAGGCAGAATCTTGCTCGGTGTACAAACCGGAGGCATTGCAATCCTATTGTTAGTCAATGCCTTACCCCTCGAAGGCGTGCTCATCGACTTGCGCAACATTCCAATCATACTCGCCGTTCTGTTTGGCGGCTGGGTAAGTGGGGCTGTCGCGGGTGTCATCTTATTGATGGGGCGCTTCCTGGTCCTCTTTTTTACAGATGGAGCTATGCTCGGTCTCTATCTTGCCATCGCGACAATGATTGTGTTAGTCGGGGCGACAGGCATTTTGCGTAAACGTATGGATAACACGCGTTCCACTTTACTTGTTTTTACAACGATTAGCATCGCCATCTTCGGGGCAGCTATCTATACCGCGCTACCGCTCAATCTGTTCTATCCCGTCTTAATCGTCTATACACTCATGTCATATAGCGGTTCTTGTGCTGCCTATCGATTGCTTCTCGAACTACGCCGTCATTTCGAGAACGTCCAACATCAACAACAGCTTGCGCGAACGGACGCACTCACTGGGATTGCCAACCGTCGTCTCTTGAATGAAGCGATGGCCAACTTGACGGTCGAGGCAGAAGAATATGCGTTAATCTTAGTCGATATTGATCACTTCAAACGAGTGAATGATACGTATGGGCACGACGTTGGGGATGATGTGTTACGTGAACTCGGTATGCTGCTCGTCAATGAAAGTGAAGAGCGGCATTTGGTCGGTCGCTTCGGCGGAGAAGAATTTTTAATCGTCATGCCTCACGCTACGCGAGATGAAGTGTCTCGCCTCGCAGAATCTATCCGAGAAAAGGTTTCGACGTTCCCGTTTGAAACGAGCGCAGGTACGCTACACATCACCGTTTCGCTCGGCGCCTGCCACTCGAACGATATTGAAATCGACAGTGTGCTAAAGCACGCAGACGAAGCGTTATATCACGCAAAAGAGTCTGGACGAAATCGCTTCATCCTCGCCTCTTAATCGATTGAACACTTCACACTTGAACATGTTTTCTCGCTTTACTTTCTCGAAACGAATCGTTAAACTAGCCTAGACTTTGGTTCAGATTGGTACATCAGGATTTATTCAGAAAAGGGGAAACATCGTTCATGTCAGTTTTGTTATCTTTGTTTGGAATTATGTTTATCAGCTCGTTCGCGATTGACTATAAACGTGGGAAGACGCTTCACCAATCGGCACTCGGGGGAATTCGTTCGATTCAACAAAACTTATGGATTTTCTTCCGTACGTCGCTCTCGATGATGATCGTCATCGGCCCACTCTTATTGATTTCAGGATTCGTATTCTCAGATTTAGTAGCATTTAACACCGTCCCATCTTTCCTGATCGCCGTGCTCAGTATCGGTTTTGCTGAACGGATTATCGGAATGACCGTCGCACCACTCATTCGTACGTTTTGGCATCAGCGTGGTCGTCTCATGCCACTTTATTTAGACGCTGCCCTTTACGTATTCTTGCTATCCATTCTCGTGTTAGAGTTTTTGATGAACATCCCGGGGATTCATCTCCAGTCACCGTTCATTGCGCTATTTTACGCGTTCGCTCTCTTCTTCACGAGATACTTGTTCAGTCTCATTCGCTTCACCGTTCGAAAAGGCGTCGCTTCGAACTAAGCAAAACAGAGTCCCATCCATGTTCGCATGGATGGGTCTTTTTTTACCTTTCTTATTGACAATGAGAATCGTTATCAACTATACTCTAGATGTAGCTTCCCAAAAGCTTGACGTGCACGTTCCCCAAACACATCACGTCACGTGGATTCCCCTCCACGACACACTTTTTGAAAGCATTGCTGCGACAACCCCCATTTGTTGCACCCATATTTGCCAAAAACAAGACGAGCAGCCCACCGACGGGGCTGCTCGTCTTGTTATGATGCGAACACTTCTTGTTCGATTTGTTTCAATTCGTAGAACATGCCTCGCTTCGTCATCAGTTCTTCATACGAACCGACTTCAACGATCCGCCCAGCTTCCATCACAACGATTTGGTCGAAGGCTTCGAGTCCCGTCAAGCGGTGACTGACGAGGATGAGCGTCCCTGCACCAGCTTGATTCAACAGTTCAGAAAAGACGTGCGCTTCCGTTCCGGCATCAAGCGCTGAAGTAGGTTCATCGAGCAACCACATCAGCCCATTTTTCAGAAGGGCTCGTGTAATCGCCAAACGTTGCCGTTCTCCACCCGACAAGTTCGCTCCTTTCTCAAGGACCGGTTCATCAAGCGCAAACGATAAACGGACACGTTCAAGCGCCACAAGCATCTCTTCATCACTAAATTCACCGGCCAGTGCCAAATTCTCACGTACTGTTCCATAAAAGAAGTGATTGTCTTGCAAGACGACACTCGCATGCTGCCAGATTGCAGTCTGTTTCAAATCATTCAAGTTTTGATCATCTAATCGTATCGTTCCATCTTTTGTTCGAACGAACGCCAATAAAAGTTGAAGTAACGTGGACTTCCCAGATCCGCTCGGCCCGACGATGACCGTCTTCGAACCGCTCGGGATGTGTAACGTGACATCGTCGATCACGTCCCGATACGTGTCCGGATAGCGATAGCGAACATGCTCAAATGAGATCGATGGGGACATCGTGAAGGTCACGTCCTGTCGTTTTGCTTCAAGCTCCTCAATCGCTTCACTCGGTTCCGTCACTTCAAACAATCGATCAGCGGCTTGCTTACTGTCAGCAAAATGACCTGGGAACACGGCCATCGGTGTCGTATTCTCAAATGCTGTGAGCGACATCATGATGAGCATCGCCAAGAACAACCCGTTCAAGTCTCCCTCCACCACTTGATATGCCCCAATCGCCAAGACACCCCATGAGACGAGTAAAGAGGCGGCGACGACGAGCGCGGAGTTGAAAAACTGGTTGGTCGTGTCTTTTCGCTCTGCTTCCATGTATCGCTCGCTTCGTGTATAGACGGCTTGCTTCGTCCGGTCAAGTTGATGATGAAGCTTCAAATCTCGGTATCCGTACATCATCTCTGTCAACTGAATCGATACATCCCCGCGCAATGCGCGAATCGTCTCGTCATGATGAGCACGAATCCGAGCAAAGCCAAGTGGAATCAAGAATCCAGTGACGAGTACACCGAGTAGGATCCATACACTGACTGCAAACGAGAAGAACGTGACAAAAAAGATGGTGCTTAAGAAAACAAGCACGAGTATGATCGGCGGATAAAACACACGAAGGAAATAGTTTTGCAGACTCTCGACGTCTCCGACGACACGTGCAAGTAAATCCCCGCTCCGATATTTCGCAAAAATCGACGGGACGAGCGGTTCAAGTTGTCGATAAAAACGGACACGTAGCTCGCTCAAAATCGTAAACGTTGCTCGGTGTGACGCGAGACGCTCCCGATAACGACTGCCTGCCCGAATGACCCCGAACAGTTTGATGAGGACGACAGGTACCATGAGCGCATACAGCGGCGGGACGAGACCCGCACGTGATACGAGGTATCCACTTGCCGCAAACAAGGCGACCGCCGCGATCCCAGCTGCATATCCAAAGAAGATGGAGAGAAGGATATCTTTCTTCTCACGCATCATCCATTTTGTGATTGTCCAAAGCGAGTTCATCGGCTCACTCCTTTCTGAAGCGCAAATAGTTCCGCATACTCTGGAACAGCGAGCAACGCGTCATGCGTCCCTTCTGCGATGCGCTTCCCATCCTCCATAAACCAAATCATATCTGCCTCTTTGATTGTATGCAGACGGTGTGCCACCGTGATCAACGTTGCCTCTTTCGACAGCTCAGCGATTGAACGCCTCACAATCTGCTCGGTCTTCAAATCGAGACCGGTCGTCGGTTCATCGAACAGTAGGATGCCTGGTCGTTTAAAGAACGCTCGGGCGAGTGCGAGACGTTGTCGCTCACCGCCTGACAGACCGAACCCGCCTTCTCCAAGCTCCGTCCAGATTCCATTCGGTAACTGGTCGATCACCTCAGAAAGTCCTGCCGCATCTGCTGCTTCTTGTAACGCGAGCTCGTCGGCTTTTTCGCCTAATGCGATATTATCGGCAAGCGTCCCGGCAAATAGATAAGGGTTTTGTGAGATATAGGCAATGTTTCCATACCAGACGGACTCGTCAAACGAATAAAGTGGCTCACCGTCTACGAGGACGCGTCCCGACTTCACTTGCAAGAGTCCGGAAATGACGTTGAGCACTGTCGTCTTCCCGGACCCGCTTGCGCCGACTAAGGCCAGATGGGTGCCAGAAGGAATCCGACCGCTCAACGGCTGAAGCGCAAAGCGTCCGCCTACATATTCGAAAGACACATCTTCCAGCTCAAGGTCCGGTGTCCGTGAACGAAGTGACTTCGATCCCCATTCGATGCGATCATCCGGGGCGTCTAGTACGTCAAAGATTCTTTCTGCCGCACCCATACTTCCACGTCCCGTATGGAAGGCACTTCCTAAATCTTTAATCGCCAAATAATACTCCGGCGCCAACACGAGAATCAAGAAGCCAGAGAAGAACGTCAGGTTCTCCCAAACGACCATCTGTAAGGCGACCTCTAACGCCACGACACCGGTACTGAGCATCGAGATAAATTCGAGCATGAGTCCCGATAAGAACGCCGTCTTTAAGACGACCATCGTCGCATCCCGAAAGTCGAGGCTACTCTTCTCAATCGCCTTCGCTTCTTGCTCGGTGCGATTGTAAAGCTTGAGCGTCGTCAATCCTTGTAACACATCTAAAAACTTACCGGAGAATTGGTTCATCTTCTCCATTTGTTCTTCCGATTTTTTTTGGGTCGCAATCCCGATGATGATGAAGAACAGCGGGATGAACGGTGCCGTCACCATCATGATGACTCCTGAGATCCAGTGTTGGCTGAAGACGACGACCAAAATAAGAAGCGGGATGATCGATGTTTGGATGACTTGTGGCCAGTATTGGCTAAAGTAAGCGTCCACCTCATCAACTGCATCCATGAACACGCTGACCTTTTTCCCGGACTGACCCGTCAAGGACGATTCGACCGGGCTCGTGGCATACCGATCCAACAATTGTAGGCGTAATGCCTGTTTTGCTTTTTCGGACAAACTCGCACCGATTCGTCCCGATACGTAGCCGAAGAGTGCTCGCGCCAACAAAGCGACAACGAGCCACACCAATGCCGGAAGGATGGCTTCGAATGATTCACCTTTCAAGAAAATTCGGTCGACGATGTCGACGATTAAATACGCTTGCGCTAAAATCGATAGTCCAATCATGATCGCAGACAACACGAGTCCGATGATATGACTTCTTTCAGCGAAAGCAAGGGCTTGCAGTCGTTTCACTGCATTCATCCTTTCTCTATTTACAATTCCATTGCTTTGTGAGATTCATCACTAATTATACAATATGCTACGTTTTGAAGCGAACGCTCCGCTCGTTTGAGTATGTAAAAGACGCCCTCATCTGAGTGGCGTCAATCGCTGTCTTGTTCAAAATATTCAGGATGCCCGATGACGAGTTGATGGGCATCCATGCGAAGCACATCTTCTTTTCGGAGTTTGGCTAAAATCGTCGAAACCGTCTCCCGGGACGTTCCGGACAGACGAGAGAGTTCGATCGCAGTGAATGGGCAGCGGACACGAACGCCTTGTTCGTCAGGCTCTCCTAAATCTTCAATTAAGAAATGGAGCGTATTGATGACACGCTCTTTCGCGCTTGGCGTGATGATTTCTTGGACACGACGCTCATGCAGATCGAGAATCCGGTTCATCTGGCTGATGATATAGAGCAACATGCTCGACTGCGTGGACACGAACCGCTCAAATCGATCCGTCGGGATATAGATGACCTCAATGTCCGTCACGGCCTCGGCCGTATGACGATAGTCTTCCCCCGTGAATAAACCGTTGTAAGGAAAAAATTGTTTCGGTTTCACATAGTCGGCATAATGATGGGTCGCATTCTCGTTCATCCGTTCGAGTTTGACGTAACCGCTCATCAAGAAATAGACACGTTCTCGCGGATCCCCTTCCATGAACAACAGTTGCCCTTTCCGATACGTTCGGCAATAGACGTGCGGAATCAGCTGTTCAAGCGTTCGACTCGGACATGTCGCGAATAGCGTCAACTGCCGTAAATCGTCAATCGTCCACATGTGTCGCATGTGCATCCCCTCTTTTCTACTCTTCTATCCTCAGTATAATGGGATTTTTATTGAAAGCGCTTTCTAATTCCGACAGTTTTCTGACATGACAAAAGGGGGTCGCCCCCCTTTTTCAGTCCAGCATGAGTTCCAACAGTGCATCCTGCAAATCACGCTCGAGTTCTAACGCATGAAGGTCAAACAACCATGCCTCGAGACGTGTCTTTGTCGTAGCCATCTGATACAGGCGATCTTTTAAATCATAGGCGATTTCAGCACGGTCTAAGAACCGATAGAGTCGGTCGAGTCGATGTGCGTTCTGCGTCACTTCGACAGGAAGTGTCACGGTCTGTTCCTGTTTCCATTCACCGAGTGGGATGTGTAACGTTTGCGTCTCCGCATCATAGTCCCCTTCCCCGACGACCCCACGGACAAGAATCGTCAACGTCCGATCCGCCGGCACGAGTGTCAAATCACCCGACGTCTCGATGTGGAGCGTACGCGCTTCCCAATCGAGCGTGAACGTTGTTTCAAGCGACGCCCCGTTCTCATAATCTCGGCTCTCCCCGTCATCTTCATACATCGTGAACGTGTTCGAGGCACCTGGGAAGACGAGTACTTCGAGATCACTCGGATTCCCCGTATCGTTCGCATGCGGTTCATGCGGCATCATCGGGATGATCGCACCGGCTTTGGCGAAGACCGGTTGTTCCTCAAGTCCACGGAACACCCGAATCGACTTGTCCCCTTCATAACGATGTCCCGTGAAGAAGTCGAACCATTCTCCTTTTGGCAACCACACGTTCGCACTGGCGACGTGAAGCTGTCGGTCCATCGGCGTAACGATCGGGGAGACGATGAGTTCACTTCCGAAATAAAACTGATTCGCCACCTCATAAGCCACGTCGTCATCAGGGTGTTCGATATACATCGGTAGCACGAGCGGCAATGAGTCGGCATGATTGCGATAGTTCATCGTATACAAGTACGGAATGAGTTGGTGGCGCAGTCGTAAAAATCGTTTCATCGACTGTTCGGCTTCCATTCCGAAACGCCAAGGCTCTTTTCCGTTGAACGTACTGAACGTCGAATGGAGACGCATGATCGGACTAAATACCCCATATGCGACCCAACGCGCGGCGAGCTCATCGTCTTTTTTACCACGATGATGCCCTCCAATGTCATGACTCCACCATCCGTAGCCGATATTTGTGGCTGTTGCCGTGAAATACGGCTGGAAGGCGAGTGATGCCCACGAGATGATCGTGTCTCCCGAGAATCCAACTGGGTAACGATGGCTTCCCGGTCCTGCGTATCGAGAGAAAATGAGTGGACGTTTGCCGTCACGGGCGATATCGATGGCGTGATAATGATTCAGCATCCATAACGGATCGAGTCCTTCCATCTTCGACGTCGATCCTTGTTGCCAGTCAATCCACCAAAAATCAACGCCGTCCGCTTCATGTGGATGATGCATCTGTTCAAAATACGCTTGAATGAATCGCTTGTCTGAAAAATCAAACGGGATGCGGTCCCCCGATTCCGGATTGACCCCCATCGCCTCAGCCATCGCTGCATATTGATCTTCAAACGCACGGACCCCGTCGGCGGGATGCAGGTTCAGTGTCACCATCATCCCCTCGTCTTTCAACCACTTGAGGAAACGCTTCGGCTCGGGGAACAAGTTTTTATTCCACGAGTACCCCGTCCAACCACTCCCGTACTCTTCTGGAATGTCAGTCACGTGCCAGTCCATGTCGATGACGCTGACCGAGAACGGCACGTCTTCAGACTTGAAACGACGCATCAACGCCTTATATTCTTTTTCGTCGTATCGCCAGTAGCGGCTCCACCAGTTCCCGAGCGCTTTACGCGGAAGCATCGGTGTCGGGCCCGTCAACGTGTAAAAGTCTCGAAGTGCCTGCTTATAGTCATGGCCATATCCAAAGTAGTAGATGTCATGAATCCCTTTACGTCTCGGCTCGACGAAACGGTCATCCGTCATTAAGAACGAGGCCGAATCGTCAATGATTGCATACCCTTGTTTGGAGAGGATCCCTTCCTCTAATTCGGTCGCCCCGTCCACATGATCGAGTGTCCGAGCCGTTCCTTTCAATGTTCGCTCCGGACCATTGAACATGTAGCGGCTATAGTACGTACTAAAGTTTCCTTTCACGTCCACATAGAGCGTATTCGGAGCGAACGGACCTTTCGTATAATATAAGTGGACATGCTCTGTGATGATTTGGAGCTCGGTCTCGTCTTCAATCACCCGAAACTGCGGAACATCAAATTCTCGATTCCATGCTACTTGAGTGGCACGGTCTTCAAAAATCCCATCTTCCGCATACTCCATTCGAATCAACTGACTCGTCAATACGGTGAAGCGATAACAGCTTCCTTGCACGATTGCCTCTTCCTTTGCTTTTGGTCTCATCCACGACTGATACACATGATTTTCTTCGAATAGGCGCATACATCCGAGCGTCTCCGCTCTTCGTCACTTCCTTCCTGAAATAAGTGCAAACGTTTACACTGAATATGATAGCAATCTCATTTTTGGCATACAACATTCCTTCCCCATGAATGGCGACAGAAAACAAAAAGTCGCAAACGGTTCACGTTTGCGACACATTGTTATTGTTGAAGGGAAGGAGCCAAGCGGACGCGTGTTCCGGCATCCCCATCAATGGCGGCTAACGCCTGATCAAGCGATGTGATAATGGCAACCCGGTTCGTACCAGATTCCGCGAACTGCAGTGCCGCTCTCACTTTCGGTAACATGCTACCCGGAGCGAACTGCCCTTCTGCGATATACGTCTCCATCTGCTCTTTTGACGTCTCCTGAAGCGCCACCTCATCTGGCTTTCCAAAGTTGACATACACATGTTCGACAGCGGTCAAGATGAGCAATACGTCTGCGTTGACGAGGTCCGCCAGTTTCGCAGCCGCAAAATCCTTATCGATGACCGCCTCGATGCCGACGTACCCTTCTGCTGTCTCCATGACCGGGATACCACCGCCACCGGAGGCGACGACGATGTGTCCCGCTTCGACGAGCGTTCGAATGACGGCATGTTCGGCAATTTGCACCGGAACCGGACTCGGGACGACACGACGATGTCCCCGTCCTGCGTCTTCTTTGAATACGTAACCGGTCGTCCGTTCGAGATGAAGTGCCTCTTCTTCCGTATAAAATGGACCGATCGGCTTCGTCGGATGATGGAACGCGCTATCATTCGGATCGACCACGCTTCGTGTGACGAGTGAAGCCACCTCTCTTTCTAGACCGCGCGCACGGAGTGCTTTCGTCAGCGCGTTTTCAAACCAGTATCCAATCATCCCTTGCGTCATCGCACCGCATACATCGAGAGGCATCGCCGGCGTTGCCGGACTGTCTGACGCGGCTTGTTGTAGCATCAAATTTCCGACTTGCGGCCCGTTCCCGTGCGTGATGATGACGTCGACCCCTTCCGCGATGAGTGTGGCGAGAGATTCCGCCGTCGCCTCGACCGCCCGCATTTGTGCTTCAGCTGTCGCATCTTTCCCTTGTTGAATCGCATTACCGCCTAAGGCGATGACCACACGTTTTTTTCCCATATCGATACCCCCGATCAGATGACTGAGATATTACCAGATAGTATGCGAACGACTGCGAAGATGGCGAGTGCGGTCAAAACACCGGCGACCAGCCATTCCGTTTTGTTGAGTGACTTGATGCCATTCTCACGTTGCGCTTTCATATAGAGAAGGGTTCCTGGTGCGTATAGAAGGGTTGTCAGGAGTAAATAATCAATTCCTGCGGCGTAGATGAGCCAGAGTCCATAGATGGAAGCGACCAATCCAATCGTCAAATCCCGTGTTCTACGTTCGCCAGCGCTATAACCGATCCCGTTTTTCGATACTTTCACTTGGTAAAATGCCGAGAACACATATGGGATTAAAATGGCACTTGATGCAAGTGAGAACGCAAAATTGTATGCGGCATCTGAAATCAAGAACGTGAAGAGGAACAGTTGGATCAACCCGTTCGTTAACCAAAGCGCGTTGACGGGTGCCTGATTTTTGTTCTCTTTCGTGAACCATTTCGGGAACACACCATCTTTCGCAGCGACGAACGGAATTTCAGCCGCGAGAAGCGTCCAACCGAGCCATGCCCCGAGTACGGAGATGACCAATCCGCCGTTGATGAGCATCGCGCCCCACGGACCGACTGCCGATTCGAGCAAGTAAGCCATTGCCGGTTGCGAGGCGTTCGCTACGTTTTCCGGTGTCATGAGACCGAGCGACATGACGGAAATGAGTAGATAAATGACGAGTGTTCCGAGTAATCCGATCACGGTCGCTTTCCCGACGTCAGAGCGCTTCCGGGCACGACCCGAGAGGACGACCGCACCCTCAACACCGATGAACACCCAAAGTGTGACGAGCATTGTCGAGACAACCTGGTCGCGAACACTACCCCATGAGAAGCCGCCTTGCCCCCAAAAATCGAAGGTGAAGTTTTCGAGATTGAAGAAGAACAGCGTAATCGTAATGAATGCAAAAATCGGAACGAGCTTGGCAATCGTTGTGACGATGTTGATCATCGAGGCCTCATGCACCCCTCGTAGGATGAGCGTATGCACGAGCCACAGCATGATGGATGCTCCAACAATGGAGGCAATGTTTTGCCCCCCTTCAAAAATCGGGAAAAAATAACCGACCGAACTGAACAGCAGTGTCGCATACGCCACATTTCCGAGCCAGGCAGATAACCAATATCCCCATGCCGAGTTAAATCCGACGAACGAGCCAAAACCTGCCCGTGCATAGCTATACACACCACCATCTAAATCAGGACGACGCATCGTCAAATTTTGAAAACTGAGACCGAGCGCGATAATCCCGATTCCGGTGATGACCCATCCGATGAGAATGGCACCCGCATTCGCACCTTGCGCCAGATCGGCTGCCAAGTTAAAGGCGCCACCGCCAATCATTGATCCGACGACAAGTGCCGTCAACGCTCCGAGACCTAACCGCTTATCTTGCTTGTCAGGATGTACTCCAGCCGAACCACCTGAGTCATGCTCCAACTTCGTAGACATTCTACTCATCCCTTTCGCTTATTTTGAAACGGGAGGGGACATTCCCCTCGCCGTCAACGTTCAAGCCATTCGCGTGTCTCCGTGAGCGTTGCCGCCATCACCGCTTTGATGGTATGCATGCGGTTTTCCGCCTCATCAAATACGAACGAGTGACGACTGCGGAACACCTCATCAGTCACTTCCATTTCCGTCAACCCGTATTGTTCGTGAATCGCCCGACCGACTTCCGTTTCTAGGTCGTGGAAGGCAGGGAGGCAATGCAAAAACATGATGTCCGGGTTCCCGCTCTTTTGAAGCATATCCATATTCACTTGATATGGTCGCAACAGTTCGATCCGTTCTGCGAAGGCCGCTTCTTCGCCCATCGACACCCATACATCTGTGTAAACGACGTCCGCCTGATCCATCGCTTCCTCAATGCTCTCCGTCAATGTGATGACGGCACCTGTTTCGGCGGCAACGGATTTCGCATAATCCACGATCTCGTCAGACGGCCAAAGTGATCTCGGGGCACAAATCCGCATATCCATCCCTACTTTTGCACCACCGATCAAGAGGGTGTTCCCCATGTTGTTCCGCCCGTCGCCGACGTACACGAATTTGATTCCGGCAAGTTCTCCTTTTTGTTCTTTCACTGTCAAAAAGTCAGCCAAGATTTGTGTCGGATGATAGAGATCGGTCAATCCGTTCCAAACCGGTACACCAGCATCTTTCGCGAGACCTTCGACCGTCTCGTGGGCGAAGCCGCGGAATTGAATGCCGTCAAACATGCGTCCGAGAACGATGGCCGTATCGCGTACCGATTCTTTCTTCCCGAACTGGATGTCGTTCTTGCCTAAATATTCAGGGTGCATCCCTAAGTCGATTGCGGCGACCGTGAACGCACAACGCGTCCGTGTCGACGGTTTTTCAAATAGAAGGGCGATATTTTTCCCTTCACAAATCCGATGTGGGATGCCTTGTTTCTTTTGACGTTTGAATGCAGCAGACAAATCGATCAAGTAATTGATTTCTTCACCAGAAAACTCGTTTAACGATAAAAAGTGACGACCTTTCAAATCAAAATTGAACGTTGTAGACATACTGCTTCCTCCTTATCACATTTAGATGTCTTGACGGATAATCGGACAGCTCATGCAACGTGGACCCCCACGTCCGCGCGATAGTTCACTCGACATGATTTCGATCACTTCAACGCCTTCTTTACGGAGCAGTTCATTTGATACGTAGTTCCGGTCATATGTGACCACGACACCTGGGGCGATGGCGAGCGTATTCGATCCATCGTTCCACTGTTCGCGAGCCGCTGCGATTGGGTCACCGCCGCCGCAAGGAATCAACGTCGCTTCCTGTAAGCCGAGGACGTCTTTTAACACTTTCAACAAATCAGTATGTTGTGTAATCTGCAATTCGCCTTCTGCATTTAGTGAAAGCTCGAAAATATTCATCTTGCCTTCAGGTCCTTGAATAAACGGATGGATGGTGAATTTGTCATGATCGACCATCGTAAAGACGGTATCGAGATGCATGAATGCCCGGGATTTCGGAATTTCGATGGCGATCACTTTTTTGAAGCTGTCTCCATGTTTAAGCAAATTGAGGGCGACCCGTTCGATTCCTTGAGCGGTCGTTCGTTCAGAGATGCCGATGGCGACAACTTCTTTCGATAAGACGAGCTCGTCTCCGCCCTCCATCGCAAATCGATAGTCGCGGTCTGACCAAATCGGAACATCATGTTTCGCAAAGCGTGGGTGATAGCGCATAATATATTGCGTGAAGAGTGACTCACGGCGACGTGCCGGTTCTTTCATTCGGTTGATGGAGAGACCATGACCGATTGCAGCGGCCGGATCTCGTGTGAAATAGAGGTTTGGCATAGGATCTAAAAAGAAGGGATACGTATCTTCAATCATTTCGTGCAAATGTCGGCGTTTCTCCGGTTTGATTTCCGATTTTCGGATACCGGCCATCACCGTTTCAATCAACGTCTCATTGTCATAGCCGAGTAAATACTCTTTTAATGTTTCGTAAGAGCCGTTGATATTTGATTTAGACTCCGATAAGATATCCGCGACAAACTTTTCGCGAACACCGGGGAGTGACAACGTCTCAGCCATTAGTTTTTCGAGGTAAAGGACTTCCACACCGCGATTTTGGAGCGCACTCGCAAAATAGTCGTGTTCTTTTTGAATGACCGGTAAATGGGGAATATCATCGAACAAGAGGCGCTCTAAATATTCCGGGGTGAGATTTTCTAATTCCCTTCCCGGTCGTTTCAGTAATACCGTTTTTAATTCTCCAATTTCTGAATACACATGAATCGGATGTTTCAGCGTCGTATCTTGTGAAATCGGTTGATTCGTCATTGAGATCATCTCGCTTCCTCCTTGTGATTCGGGTGTGTGACTACCCTTACCTTATCACTTTACCAAATTTGCGAATGTCTAATCCGGCACTTCACCTGTTAGGGATTCCACATTGCTGTGTATAAATGTTCACCTTTGTGAATGAACAAACAATGCATGAAAAATTGGCGTCATGACAAGGGGAAATGCGATGCATGGACGATGAATACCCTCCTCCTAAAAAAGATGAAAAACTTTTTTGAGATTCGGAGAATAAGTTGAAAAATGTGAGAGATCAGGATGTGAGCATATGAAAATAGAAGAAATGGAATACAACGAACATGAAGCAGCACTCCGTACATTGATTCAAAAGGGAGATCCAGTCGATTTTCAAGACCTCTTCCTCTCCCTCCACCCTGGTGAACAGGCCGATCACTTTATCGAACTTGATCAATACGAGCGCGCATTCGTGTATCGCACGATTTCTCCAGAGGTGTTCACCGATTTGTTCGAAAAACTGACGTTAGATGAACAGTGTACATTTATTCAAGAAACACCTCAGCCGTACGCTGTCCGTATTTTAAATGAGATGTATTCGGATAACGCAGCCGACTTGATGCGGGAACTTCCCGACGTGTTCATGGATACGCTATTCGAACAGATGGATGATATCGAAGAACAGGAAGTTAAAGATTTGATGCAATACCCAGAAGAGACGGCCGGTGCGCTCATGACGACCGAATTCGTCGTCCTTCAAGCGAATAAGACGGTCGGACTGACCCTCGAAGAGCTACGTGACCTCGGTCCAGATGCCGAAACGATTTATTACTTATACGTGGTCGACCAAACGCATCAACTCGTTGGCGTCGTCTCCTTACGCGATTTGATTGTCGCGCCACTCGATGCGAAAATCGAAGACATCATGGGATTCCGCGTCATCTCGGCAAACGTCATGACCGACCAGGAAGACTTGGCTCGGATTGTCCAAAAGTATGACTTGTTGGCTCTTCCTGTCACGGATGACCAGCAAAAACTACTCGGCATCATCACGGTCGATGATGTGTTAGACGTCATCGAGCGTGAAACGACAGAAGACTTTGAAGAACTTTCGGCGACGAAGGGGTCGTCCGATATCAACATGAGTCCACTTGAGGCGGCAAAGAAACGCGCCCCGTGGATTGTCAGCCTCATGTTTCTTGGTATGATTACCGCCTCAACGATTGGTAACTTTGAAGACACGCTTGAAACGATTGTGCTACTTGCTGTCTTTATGCCACTTGTCATGGGGTCTGCCGGGAACGCGGCCACCCAGTCCCTTGTCGTCGCCGTGCGCTCGATTGCGCTCGGTACGATCAATCGTAAGAACGTCATGAAGATGATTCGACGCGAGCTCGGGACCGGTATCCTGTTAGGAATCGCCTGTATGATTGTCATCTTCGGGGTCATCACGATTTTGTATGACAACATGCTCATCGGCTTCATTGTCGGGATTTCCATTTTCGCCGCGCTCAGTGTCGCCACGATGATCGGAACGATCGTCCCGCTCTTAATCAACCGTTTGAAGTTAGACCCTGCCGTCGCATCCGGACCGTTCATTACGACACTGATGGACAATCTCGGTCTCATCATCTACTTCACGGTCGCGACGTCTATGCTTCAGTTTTTATGACATTTGTAAAAGTTCACACTAAAAAAAGCGGCGCTGATTGTTTCAGCACCGCTTTTATTGAGATTTTTCTAACAGACGTTTTTGCGTTTCGTTAAAAGCTTCAATGTCTTCATCCGTCATCACGTCGTTATGTTCTGACACATAAGGATTGTCTTTCAATAATGTCTCTAGTTTACTTAATTCAGCACTTAATCCGCTATTTTGATAGAGGTTGGATGCTCCTACCGAAGTCAATGTCCCCGTCTGACTCACTTTGAAGTGTCCTTGTTGTAGACCGACGATCCGATACGCTTTTTGGATTACAGGTCCTTCATATGGCTGTAAATATAGTAAAACTTTCTCACCCTGTTTGACGAGCGGGTCTTCTTCCATATCATTTTGTAGGAGGGTGATTGTATCAGTTCGCGTCAGCTCATGACTCACGTCTCGATATATCTCCTCCACTTGAATGCGTGATTCGAAGAAATTAACCGAATGATATTCAAAAGGTCTCGGGGGACGGTCCACTTTTCCGACAATGACGACCGGCGAACGTGTAGCTAATTCGTCTATATGTCGAAAGCTTTCGGTCACAGCCAAATCACTCGTGTTTACTTCTTTAAGCATTTCACCAAAAATGACATAACCTGCTACCGCTGCAACAGATAACATTCCAATCATCCACTTCTTCAAAGAGATTCCTCCTATCGATTCATCTATTCAACCTCTTGATTTTCTAATCGATCGCAACGGTAGCTCAACTAATCTATGCCCCAATCCATGACTTTCTATCATTCTATCAAGAAAAAGGGACTACTTTCTGACACTTTAGGGTATTTCCTACAAATACATATAAAACATAAGTAAGAAGTGAGGGGATTGTATGACGATTCAACAAGTGCTCTACATACTCGTGACCGGTGCCGCGTTCATGGCACTCGTCGCCTACGTCTCGTATCGCATGACACGAGGAAAAGTCGAAAGTGCAGATGACTACTTCTTGGCCGGTCGTGGACTGACAGGCGTCTTTATCGCGGGGTCACTCCTGTTGACCAACTTGTCAGCAGAACAATTGATCGGCTTGAACGGTCAATCGTTCGCCGGGAACATGTCGGCCATGGCTTGGGAAGTCACGGCGGGGATTGCCGCAATTATCATGGCCCTCTTTTTGTTGCCACGCTTTCTTGGCATCGGGATCTCGACCATCCCTGAATTTCTAAGTCAGCGCTATGACGAGGACGTTCGTCGTTTGACCGTCCTATTGTTTTTACTCGGATACATGTGTGTCACGATTCCGTCTATGCTGTACTCGGGTGGATTGGCCGTCCTTCAACTGTTCGACGTGCCTGCCCTTCTCGGTATCAGCTTTGAGCAGTCGCTTTGGATTGTTGTTTGGTTCATCGGGATCATCGGTGCGATTTATGCGATCTTTGGAGGTCTTCGCGCAGTTGCCGTTTCCGACACGTTGAATGGGATTGGTCTTATCATCATCGGTTTTCTCGTTCCGACACTCGGTTTCCTCGCGTTAGGTGACGGGAATCTTTTGGACGGGATGAAGACCATTGCGACGACAAACCCTGAAAAGTTGAATGCCATCGGCTCAGCCAACGACTCGGTTCCGTTCCTGTCCATTTTCACCGGGATGATTTTTGCAAACTTATTCTACTGGGCACTCAATCAATACGTGATTCAACGAGCCCTTGGCGCAAAAAACTTGGCAGAGGGACAAAAAGGAGTACTTTTTACGGGCTATTTAAAATTACTCGTTCCCATTTTTATGCTCTTACCTGGCGTTATCGCCTTCCATTTGTATGGATCGAACGTCGAGAAAGCTGATTTAGCGTATCCGAGCTTGATTGCTGAACTGTTACCGATGTGGCTCATGGGCTTTTTCTTAGCCGTCTTGCTCGGAGCCGTATTCAGCTCATTCAACTCGCTCTTGAATAGTATTGCGACGCTATTCGTTCTCGATATTTATAAACCGAAGTTCAAGCCGAACGCTTCTGACCAAGAGTTGATTCGCGTCAGCAAATGGTTCGGCACGTTCGTGGCACTCGTCTCTTTCTTCGTCGCCCCGAACCTCATGTATGCACCAGACGGGTTATGGGATTTGATTCGACGTTTCACAGGCTTCTTCAACATTCCAATACTCGTCATTGTCCTGATTGGTATGCTCGTTAAACGTGTTCCACCGATTGCCGCGAAGACCGTCGTCTTCTTCCACGTCATCGCTTACTATTTCCTCGTATGGGGAACGAAACAATGGTTTGGAGTGGAAATCGGGATTAACTTTATCCATATTTACGGCATTCTCTTCGTTGTCGAGACAGGCATCATGCTCGTCTTTGCGCGTGTACGACCGATGCTTCAAGCCAATCCGATTCGAATCGAACTCGGACGGGTCAAACCGTGGCGCCACGCGTTATCGACTTCAATCTTGCTTGTCGCTTCGATGATTTTCGTCTATCTCGTCTTCTCACCAATCGGACTCGCCTACGCAGACGGAATTGTTTCTGGTTGGTTCGCTCCATTGACGATTGGACTCATTGCCGTAACGACCCTTCTGATATGGGCATCCTATCGTTATGGACTCGCACGATATGAACGCTATCTCAACAACTTGGGTGAAGAGCCATCTGAAGTAGAGGAAGCGAGTAGCTAATAAAAAGAGACCTTCTTGGACTAGACGTCAAGAAGATCTCTTTTTTGTTGCTGCTTCTGTTCATACATCGCATCATCTGCTGCTTGCCAGAGTACTTCAATCGATTCTGGGTAAGCTGACCAGGCCAACCCGATGGCAACTGAGATTCCCTCTTCTCGGCATGTCGTTTCGATTTTACAGACCATCTTCTTGCACGCCTCTTCCGACATCATCTGAAGAAACAAGACGAACTCATCTCCTCCAATCCGATAGACAGAGGACTCGATGGTTTGAAGGAGGCTACCGACACGCTTCAATAAACAATCACCAGCAGAGTGCCCTTCCTCATCGTTCACGATTTTTAAATCATTCACATCGAGTACGATGATCCCAACGTCGGTCACTCCTTCCGCTTGACCAATTGTCTCTTCAAACGCCCGACGATTGAAGACACCGGTCAAACTGTCATGCCGACTCTCATACAGCAGACGCTCACGCTCGGTCATGGCCGCCTCGATGTTTCGAATCACACCTTGCACCGCCACAATCTGACCGTCTTCATAAATCGGAGTCGTATACTCTTCAAACCATACATAAGTGCCTTCATTCGTACGCCACCGTTGAAGGATCGCCTCTTCATAGTCGACACGCCCCATCACTTTGTCTAGCAACAGCCGTCGGTCGTCCGGATGGATTCTGCGGAAACATTCCTGCGCATCTGAATAACTACGCATGACCGTCCCTTCCCCCAAATATAAATCTAAGGAAGGACTGATATACCGAAAACGCCACATCGGTTTCGTTTCAAAAATATAGATGACATCTTTCGTTTGGTTCCCGAAATGCATGAACGAAAGCGTCTGTGGATGTGGCCGTTGACGCTTATGTAGCCACAAAGCAATCAAACATCCAACGAGTATCCCTAAAAAGAATAACGTCATTGAACACACTTCCTCTCTATTCGCCCATATCGTACCACGTTCGAGGTCAGACACCCGTCTCAATTCCTGTTATTTGGTAAATGTTTTTTTGAATATTGAGTAAATTTATGGATGATCTCGAGGTACATGATATAGTCGAAGTACTTGATGACTCACACTATGGAGGTTCTTTTGCAAAACTTTACACATGTACCAGTAGACAAAACGTTCTCTGGCGTCTATTCCGTCACGAGCTTAGACACGTCCATTCATCAATCCTTTGGCTACGCCAATCGTTCCGAACAGATTCAACATGATGTGACGACAAGGTTCGGGATTGCTTCTGGCTGTAAACTGTTCACGGCAATCGCCATTTGTCAGTTAGTCGAACGAGGTCGACTCTCTTTTTCAACTTCACTTGAGTCCTTTCAGACACTCGACTTGCCTTACATTTCGTCCCAAGTCACGGTGCATCAGCTGTTGACGCATACGTCAGGCATCCCTGACTATTTTGATGAGTCCGTCTCTGACGACTTCGAAGCGTTGTGGCGTGATGTTCCGATGTATCGTCTTCAACAACTACGAGATTTTTTACCGCTATTTCAACAAAAAGCGATGAAGGATAAACCAGGTTCTCGATTCTCCTACAACAATGCCGGGTATATCTTGTTAGGGTTGATTGTCGAAGAAGTGACCGGACAACGCTTCACCGACTATATCGAACAGTCGATTTTTCAACCTGCTAACATGAAATCTTCCGGATATTTCTCGCTCGATGCCTTACCCTCCAAGACAGCGCTAGGCTATATCGATCACTCGGATGGTTCATGGCGTACGAATCAATATGCGATTCCAATTAAGGGCGGAGCAGACGGTGGGGCTTTTGTGACCGTTCAAGACATGACCCGATTTTGGCAGGCATTGCTTTCACATCAACTTCTTGATGCGTCTTCCACGGCTCGCCTCCTCACGCCACACGTCACCGTCAATGACCGAGGTGGGAGCTATGGATATGGACTTTGGATTCAGCATCATGCGACAGGGGATATCTTTAAATATCATGTAATGGGATATGACCCGGGTGTCAGTTTTCATTCCGGTTACTATCCGGAAACCGATATCATTTCTGTCGTATGTGCCAATCAGTCCGATGGCGCGTTCGACGTGATGAAGCAAATCGAAACACAGATTGGAGAGAAATTCGAATGAAGGTCCGTCCATATGTCTCACAAGATTTTGAACACATCCAGCGACTCAATCGTGATGAGGGTTGGACTCAGCTCGTTGAACGACATGAATTGACCCGTGAAGCGTGGCGTCAATCGAACGTCACCTACGTCATGGAGTCTGATCATGGGGAGATTATCGCTTATTTGCGTGGATTGACCGATACGACAGTCAGTCTATATGTGTGTGAACTATTGGTCGCTTCTGCCTATCGAAAACGTGGTCTTGGTGAACAGATTCTCCAACATGTCCATGCGCTATACCCCGAAACGCGTCTTGAAATGCTGGCGAGCCAAGCTTCTCACACATATTATGAAAAACTACGATTCCGTCCGTTTTACGGGTTTCGGAAAACCATTCACGAATAGGAGGAATATATATGAAACTCGCTCTCGTCACTGGGGCATCGCGTGGTCTCGGTCGTGCCATCGCCCAAGAACTACAATCTCGAGGTTACGAAGTTGTCGGACTCTCACGCTCACAGGCAGAAGACGTCACGTTCGAACAACGTTCTGTGGATCTCTCAAACGTCTCAGGAATCGAGACAGCCATCGAAGAAATCACTCCGCTATTCGAGAGTGCCGATTCAATCCTTCTCGTTCAAAATGCAGCATGGATCGAACCGATTCATCGTGTCGGACAGTTGGATGGGACGAAAGTGACGGCGCATGTTTACGCCAACTTACTCGCGCCGATGCTGTTAGCGAATGCGGTCCTCTCTTTTAACAAACCGACCGAGTTGATTCATGTGACGTCTGGTGCGGCCAAACGTCCGATTTCAGGTTGGAGCGCGTACTGTGGTACGAAAGCTGGACTCGACCATTTCACGGAAACGCTGGCACTTGAACTCGACGGTACACCGCATCGCGCGGCGCTCTTTAATCCCGGTGTGATGGATACGTCGATGCAAGCGGAAATTCGTTCTTCTTCGGAAGAGGCGTTCGCGGACCTCGAACAGTTCCGTTCATACGAAACAGAAGGACGCCTCCGTTCTCCCGAGACGGTCGCGCGTGTATTCGCCGAACAGTTGATTGACCGTCCCCTTGAAAATGGCAAGACGTATTCGATTTATGACTTAATCAAATAATTTACCTGGTCAAAAATAAAACCACCCTACTGCCGGTAAACCGTCTACACTACTTTCATAGACATGTGAAAGGGTGGATCATGATGAAGACCATTGCCGGAGGATTACTGTTATTTGGCTTGTTCAGTTTAACGATGTCGTTCACGATGATTGGGGATACCGCTGTCGTCGGGGCGATGGTGAGCGGGGTCGCACTATTGTGTAGTGTCGGACTGTTTTTCGGAGCAACTGAGCTTGCCCGAGTACGTAGCGACCTGTTTCACGACAAAAAAACGTCTTTCCCATCTGAATGAGGGAAAGACGTTTTTGATTCAGTCTTCTTCGTATTCATCTAATAAATCGTCGACATCATATTCTTCAAAGTCATCTTCGTCGATAAAAATATCGCGATCATTCACGACGTGAATCGGTCCATTGGCCACATCGATTCGAATCGTCCACGCCCAAGGAATGCGTAACCGGTTATATACCCCTGTCCAAAACTCCATTGACTCTTGCTCAAACCGTTCAAATTCTGTCAGGAGTTCTTTAAACGAAACACCTGATAGCTGGAAGTTTGAGTCCTGAAGTCGTTGAAGCGCATGGTGTTTCGCTTCTAATTCGGCCGCCCGAACCATTTCTTCAGCGGTTGCCATCTCGAGGATTGTTCCGTCTGGCGGGAGAATATCGTATACGTTGAACAATTCGCCTTCTTCTACTTCTACATCGTCAAACTCATAGTCATCGTGCCGCATACTACATTCCTCCTTACGCAATTTGAATCCCCTCTATTGTACCACTCTCTACCCGATTCCCCCTAAAGATTCGTGCATATATTTTATTTTGTACGGGAAAGAGTCTTAGAGTGAGAACATCCATAGGAAAAGAGGTTATGCAGATGAATGAGTCATTCCAAGCACTCGTGCTCGACCAGCACGATGAACACCTTCATGCCGAAGTGAAAGAAGTAAAAGCTGACGTGCTTCCAAAAGAAGAGGATGGGAACGTCTTGGTGGAAGTTCACTACTCCGCATTGAATTATAAAGACGCACTCGGATTAACGTCATCAGGTAAAATCGTGAGCCATTACCCGTTCATTCCAGGTTGTGAATTCGTAGGCACCGTCGTCGAATCGGACCATCTCGACATCAAAGTCGGCGATGAGGTCATCGCCACTGGTTTCGGAATCGGAGAGCGTCATTTCGGCGGTTTCAGTCAATACGCCCAAGTGCCTGGTAACTGGCTCGTCAAATTACCAAAAGGGATGAATATGAGGGACGCCATCGCAATCGGAACGCCAGGACTCACCGCCATGTTGTCCATTGACGCACTCGAGCATGCCGGTGTTCGTCCGGGTGAAGAAGTGCTTGTCACAGGCGCGACGGGTGGAGTTGGGAGCTTCGCCATCACGTTGCTTCGCCGTCTTGGCTATCACGTCGTCGCCTCTACTGGTAAAACAGATTCACCTTACTTACGTTCACTCGGTGTCGAGACCATCATCGACCGAAGCGAATTAGAAGGACCGGTTCGTCCACTGGCGAAACAACGTTTTGATGCCGCCATCGATTCGGTCGGCGGGAATACCCTCGCCAACATTTTAAGCCAAACACGTTACGAGGGTGCGGTCGCCGCATGCGGTCTCGTCGGAGGAGCAGATTTACCGACGAGCGTCTATCCGTTCATCCTACGCGGGGTGAAACTGATTGGAATCGATTCGGTCATGCAGCCGATGACACGCCGTACGAACGCATGGGAACGCCTTGAAGAACTCATCGATCCGAAAGTGTTGAACGACATGATCCATGAGATTCCGTTACACGATGTCCCACGTCACGCAGAGGCGATGATGCGCGGCGAGTTGAGCGGTCGCACCGTTGTCCGTTTACGCTAACCACATCAAAAGAGGCTGAATCGCTCTGGCGATTCAGCCTCTTTTTCTCTCTATTCTCCATGGTGTGGAATTAGATGGTAAAGCCGGCCGGTGCATCTTTCACAACGACGAGCACTTTTCCTTGATCTAACTTTTCTTCTAAACGTTCCGATTCGTCTTTCGTGAAGCCAAGTTCCTGGAACTCTGCGCGAAGTTCGTCCCCCTTTTTCCGGAACACGTTTTTAGCGGCTGTCCCCAAGCCGACATCGCTTGCCGAAACCGTGTTCGCATCCGCATTGTCTGCAACGCGCTTACTCCGGTCATCGTCATGTGTGATGACGTAAATGTTCGACTCATCTACCCCATTTGATTTCATTGATTGAACGGCGGTAACGACTTCTTCATCATTTGTAAATTCTTTGTACAAAACTGACATGTCTATTTTCCTCCTTCAATTCTACTACACTAGTATGTATTACCTTCCTTGATGCTCTTCACACATTAAAAAACGATGACAAACGTCATCGTTTTGTTAAACGGCAGGTTCCTGCCCTTTTTGTTTTTTCAATTCTTCCAATAGAATAGTTGATTCATTGAATGGAATCGAATGTCGACCGATTCGCTCGACGTGGTCATGTCCTTTACCGACGACAACGACTCGCTTCCCTTTTAATGCTTGCATCGCGGCATGGCGAAGCGCATCTTCTCTCGCTTCAAACGTCACGTAATTCACGTTCGGCTGAAGTCCTTTTACTAAATCATCAACGATTTGTTTCGGGTTCTCCATACGGACGTCATGTACGGTGACGATGATCTCGTTCGAATATTGACTCGCGATGCGCCCCATATCTTGACGCTTCGTCGGGTCCCGGTCTCCTGCCGCACTTAAGACGACGACGAGAGACCCATCGTCTTGTTGTAACGTGGACAAACACTTCTCTAAACCGTCTGGGGTGTGGGCATAATCGATATAGATTTCGGCATCCTCTGTGTCGAGGCGCTCAAGACGTCCTTTTGGTAACGTCAGTCCTGGTACATTCAAGACAATCTTTCGAAGCGCCATATCAGAAGTCGAGACGAGTCCAATCGCTGCTGCCAAATTCGCCGCATTGAACGAACCCATAAATCGCACGGGTACTTCTAGCTTAAATTCTTTCATATGAACAAGAACCGTATCCTCTCGCCAAATGACTTGAATATCGGCTTCTACTTCTTCTCTCGTGCTATACATAATGGCTCGGCGCGTCGGTGCAAACTCAGCCATCACTCGGCTAGCCTGGTCTTCCGCATTTAACACGATCGCATCACCATTCGTCACTTCTACCTGTTCAAACAATCGCGCCTTCGCCCGGGCATATTCATCCATCGAACGATGGTAGTCTAAATGATCATGCGTCAAGTTTGTAAAGGCGGCTGCATGAAAATGGATTCCGGCCACGCGGCCTTCCATCAACGCATGTGATGACACTTCAAGCACACAATCCGTGACACCAGCATCGACCATATCCGCTAAAATACGATGTAAGACGACGGCTTCCGGAGTCGTATTGGCCGTTTCAATCGTCTGATTAAGAAAACGAGCGCCAATCGTACTGACGATTCCGGCGCGTTGTCCTGAAAGACGTAATAAATCGTATGTCAGTGTCGCTGTTGTTGTTTTTCCATTCGTTCCTGTCACACCATATATGCGCATCCGATGAGACGGATGGTCATAAAAAACACTCGCAACCGCTCCTGCCGTCTGCTTCGTATCGGCAACAACCACATTCGGTACATCGAGATCGAGTGGATATTCTGAGATGACCGCACTCGCACCATTGGCCACGGCGTCTTCCGCAAACTTGTGTCCATCGACCGTGTAGCCGCGAATGCAAATAAAGACATTCCCTGAACTGACCTTCCTGGAGTCTGTTTCGACTCCGGTCACCCATGGATCAAGCTTCATGTCATCCATCTCATTTTGTAAAATGGCGGATAAACGTTTCGTTCTCATGCTGTGTACGTCCTTTCTCATGGGTGTCGCTAGGTGTATAAACCTTATCGTCATGTTACTAGATTTTAACGGCAATTGAGATGACAAATATATTACTTCCCGTTTTCAATGAAAAGCAATCACTTCACGAAAAAAACCTAGACGTCACTTTCACGTACTAGGTTCCTCTTCTTTGAATGCGAGATGATGTTTGGTTAACTCCATTTGTAGGATGTTGATGGCATTCGGTCCGATTCCGTGCCAATTTTCCACCTCATGACGCGTATAGTGACACAGTCGATTTAAGGACTCGATTCCTTTTGACGCCAGAGCTCTTCGGGCTGGTGCAGCTAATTTCGGTAAGGCAATCATCCAATCTCCACCTTCCGCTTTCTCACTCGTTCGTTGATAGGAAGACAGGCAAGAACTTGTTCGATTCGAAACGTTCGTCTAGCCCGTTTATTCAAATCCCACGCCACGACATGTTCCCCTTGCATTTTAATCAATTTGACCCGCCGTTTTGAAAACGCCCCATGTCGATCCACATATACCATCTCCGTGACCAGACCCGAACGCATCCATCGTAACAATTCTTCTCTCATCCTGCTTTCCCCTCCTTTAACTCCATTATACAGAACATTTGTTCTTGTTTCTATGGATAAGCTGTTCGCTTACTCAAATTTCGATTATGATGAAGGAAATTCAACAAGAAAGGAAAGAAGACCATGACCTATGTTTTGTTACTGATTTTAGCGGTCTTTTTATTCGGCGCGATGATTTTCGCCGCACTCGCGTTACCGAACCTTCGCAATATTCTATTCAACCGTGGCAGTTTGTTTAATCAACAGAGTGAGACCGTCACTTGTCCGAAGTGCAAAACGTCGTTTAAACGTGCTCCAGGAGATGCACAGACTTGTCCGAATTGCTATCACACGTTTTGAATGGGTAAGTAGTTGCATATTCGTTTGCCGTTTTTCACATCCTTTTGTTTGAATGACCTCAAATTAGTGAAATAAGAAAAAGGATGCTTTATCCAAGTAAAGTTCCTTATTCTTTTTTACTGTTGAATCCTCATTCCATGCGAAAGGAGTTGCATATGCTTCCTACACTCGACGAGCGCCTGATCGATCAAATCTGTTTAAAGAATCGACAAGCCTTAGAACATTTATATGCTCGCTATGAAAATCTACTCTATCGATACGCGCTCCATTTAAATCATCATCCCGCGACTGCTGAGGCGGCTTTAACCGACTTATTTTGTCGCGTCTGGCAACAACGCCTCAACTTCGAACCTCATACAGAAACAGTGCGTGCAACCCTTATGCGTTCGTTAGAACAAATTTTGCATCATATGAAAGAAGAAACATCCGTTTCTAGCACATCTAAAATACCTTCCGCATAAGATTTTGTTGTCACCTTTGAATACATTCGTTTTGCTTGTTCGGTTGCATTGTTCACTAAATATCCGTTCCCCACATGTTTCAACATGCCAATGTCGTTCCCACTGTCACCAAAAGCGTACGTATCTTCTCGTAAAAAGGAAGCAGTGGCGTATACATATTCTAGGCTTGATACTTTCCCCGCATGCTTCGGATAAAAATCGACATCGAATGCATCAGCAGGGTCACCCGCTTTCGGATTGCATCGACTAATATTGACAGCAATGCCCTCTTCATCAGCTAGCACTTGGACGCCTTCTCTCCATTTCCATTGTTGATGACGTATGTAATAACTCCGAATCCAAGGACTTGTCCCATTCCCTGGCTGTTCTTCCAGACCGATCCTCATTTGTTCGACTTGTGACACGATACGTTCCACTCGAGACACAAAATCGCTCGGGAACGACTGTTGATACATCCTATCTTCAACAAACGTCCCGTCCGAACCGATTCGATAGAGCTCCGTCCCAAGACTCGAAGCAATTCGATGTGGCCAAAAGCGAAGATTCGCCCGTTTTACTTTTTCATGTAATGACGCCAGAGAGCTTCCTGTCACCCACATTGTCGAAAATTTGGAGGAATGTCGCTCTAGAAAATCTTCAAGACGACGCACGGATGCCAATTGAGCTGGCGTACATGCATGAGGAAAATAAGTCTCATCAAAGTCAAAACAAATGAGTATGTTTCCTTCATTCGTAAATCGCTTCATCGTATCGTCTCCTTATCGTTTTCTCTTTCTCCTATAGTACAATGAAACAGAGGAGGCATCTTATGATTCAACGTATCTTTCAAGTATATTGCCAAGTGAGTAGCCTGATTACAGGATTTTTCATTGTTTTCGCTTTTCTACTCGGCATTCGATCCTATTTCTTTTGGATAACGGTCAGTTCTCCCTTGATTGCTATCGGATTGATGCTCGTGACAGCGGTAGGACTGAGCGCCATCACCTATACCTTTTTAGAGAAATTACGATTGTTCATTTATACGAGACTTCCAAGCCAATCATCAACATGTTCAATAAATAGTCACACAAAATAGTCATCCATTTTTCTATTTTGTCCGTTAGATCAATACAAGGGACATCCCTTCTGCGCAAAGGAGTATGTTATGACTGACTTAGAATTATACGAGCGTGTCCGACAAAAGGACAAAGAAGCGCTCGAAATATTGTATGATCGGTATGAGCGAATTTTATACGCCTTTGTTCTACAGCTGACAAAGGATCGCGATTTAGCCGAAGAAGCCATGCAAGAAGTATTTATCAAGTTGTGGCGCGGCGGTGGCGTCTATGATGACTCGAAAGGCAAATTCAGGTCTTGGCTCTTTACGATGAGCCGCCACGTGGCCATCGACTTGATTCGAAAGCGTAAACCTGATTTACAATTAGATGAATCTTACGCCGAGGCTATCCCTTCTGACTCACCATCCGTTGAAAAAGAAGTGGAATGGCAAGAAGAACGCGCTCAAATCGAGACGGCCATGGCGACACTTCCGGCCGAACAACAGCAAGTCGTCCGACTCATGTACTTCCAAGGGTTAAGTCAGCAAAAGATCGCTGACGCGTGTGGCATCCCGCTTGGTACAGTGAAAGGAAGGATTAGACTGGCGCTGAAGCAACTGAGGAAACAGTTATCCCATGAATTCATCGGAAAGGAGGTAGAACAATGAACGCATGCGACCAATTGATTGACTATTTCAACCAACATCTATCAGAAGATGAGCGAGCGAAATTTGAACAACATCTGGCTTCGTGCAAAGACTGTCAAGAAGAGCTCGAACAACTCGAAGCACTCGTCGGTGGCGTCGCGTTCTTGTCTACTCCGATTGAACCACCCCGAGGCATGAAAGCACGTGTCCTCGATCGTGTATTCGAAGAAGAAGACAATGAACCTGTGACATCTGATTCCGTTCCACCTGTCACACCTTTCAAAACAAAACGAGAACGGAAAGTACCTGTCTGGGGAATGGTCACACTCGCGGCAGCGCTCCTTCTCTCTTTAATTGGAAACGGGTATTTGCTCACTAATCAACCCGATTCACCTGGCATCGCACTGACTGAAACGATTCGATTGGAGGGTGAATCTGAAGGGACTGCTTATCTTGCAGAACAAGATGGTACGACTCAATTGATTGTCCAAACAAACGGTTTATCCTCGCTCGACGACAATGAAGTGTATCAAGTGTGGCTGTTAAAAGATAACGCCCCAATCCCGACCGGTGCTTTTGTCACAGACGATAAAGGCAACGGAACGGTTATCTATACGCTCGACTCGGATGAAGTCGACGTCGACTGGGATACGGTCGCCGTCACGAAAGAACCGAATCGCGGCAATGAGACACCACAAGGTGAAATCGTCTTAAGTGCGAGTTTATAATTCCCTAACCGGACGCATCTGCCGTCCGGTTTTTTTGTTATGATGAACCAAAGGAGTGAATAGGATGCAAAAACCTAAAATCGGGATCGTCGGACTCGGAAACATTGCCCAAAAAGCGTATATACCGATCCTCGCGAACCACCCACGTATTGACGTGATCGGTGCCTTTTCTCCGAATAAATCGAAACGGGAAAAGATTTGCCAAACGTATCGGATGACCTCGTTCGATACGCTAAGTGAACTCGCCTCATCGGTCGATGCGGCCTTCGTACATAGTTCGACTGAAACCCATTATGACGTCGTCTCGTATTTACTAGAGCGCGGCATCGACGTGTATGTCGATAAGCCACTCGCCGCAACATTGGATGAGGCGGAACAACTCGTCGAGCAAGCCGAACGGCTCGGTCGCAAGTTGATGGTCGGATTCAATCGACGCTTCGCCCCGATGTACAAACGTCTCCAACAGGAGTCACCTGCGCATATGATTGATGTGGTGAAACATCGAGAGGACGGCATCGGTCCTCATGATGCGACGTTCACGCTACTTGACGACTATCTACATGTCGTCGATACGTTACGCTTCCTCGCCGGAAACGAGCTTCGACTTGTTTCTGGTCAAGTCGAGGTCAATGCCAAACAGGAACTCCGCTTCGCCCGCCACGTTTGGCAAGATGAGCATGGGATGCACACGACATCGATGCATCGCTCGGCCAGCGCGAACCATGAGCACGTCTCCATCGTTCGTGACGGAGAGCGATTGTCTGTGGATGAGATGATCTCGTTACATCGCTTCAAAGATGGACGACATGAAGTCGAAACATTTGGATCGTGGGACACGACACTCACCCAGCGAGGATTCCAAGGGGCAATCGACCACTTCCTTTCTGCGCTCATCGATGATACGCCGATTCAAACAGACGGTCGTGTCGCCCTCGAGACACAGCGACTTGTCACAAATCTAATCAAATAGAGGAGGGCTACATATGGATTTCTTTTTCTACATTATGGTCATGGTGATCGTCGTTTCGTCGGTCGGTGCCAACACGATTATTAAAACGAGAGAAGCCCGTGTCGAAGAACGTCGTTTGAAAATTGAGGAAGAGAAACTTGCCATCCAACGTCTCCAACTCGAAATGAAACGCGAACAAGACAAGCTCGAGCATCGCGGTTTTTAATCAAAAACGGTCGCCCTCTCAACATGAGGGCGACCGTTTCGTGGTCAAAGATTTCATTCTGAAACCGACAACTGTTGTCGTCGTTCCGCGAGCGTCGACCACGTCACGGCCGTCATGATACAACCGGCACCAATAAAGAAATTCAGATGAAGCGTCTCATTCAAGATGAGCCATCCGAGCGTCCCTCCGACCAATGGTTGAAAGAAGAAAAAGAGTGACCCGACACTCGCATCCATCAACTCAAGTCCTTTGTTCCAAAAGAAGAACGCCCCTGCCGTCGATACGATACCGATATACAGGACACTGAGCCAAAGAACACCATTCAATTCCGGAAAGCCGTTTTGCATGACCTCCATACTCATCAAAGGGGTCATCAACAACCAGGCGACTCCAATCGCAAACGTCGTGAGCGTCAACGTCGATAAAGTCTGTGTTCCGATTTTTACATAGATAGACATGAGCGCCCACGTCACGGCGGCTAATACGAGTATAAAACTACCTAAGCGATACGTCCCTTCCCCTTCCCAACCAACCACAATGAGAACACCGACCGTCGCCAGTCCGAGCGCCCCGATTTTGACTGGGGTCAATCGTTCCTTCAACAAAATTCGAGCGAATAAGACCATGAACGCCGGCGTCGCTGCGGTCACGAGAGATCCGGTATGCGCATCCGATAGCTTCGTCCCGATAAATTGAAACGAAATCGAGGCGACATACCCGATGACACCGACGAGTCCGATCCATTTCCAATCCGTCCGCCGAATCGATTCCCGTCCAAACCGAAGCCAGACAACGAATAACACGGTAAATGCGACCGCATATCGTAACCAGACGAACGTGAACGGTTCGATATAGGCGAGCGCATACTTACTGACCACATACATCCCGCCCCATATACTCGCCGCAAGTGTTAAACTGAGTGCCCCTAACCATTCTTTCCTCATGCTCTCGTCCCCCTCAATGGCGACTATATACGACGTCATCGCTTCGATTTCCTCTATTTTCGTTGTCAGCTGTATGAAAAACGCTTACAATCAAGACATAGATAAATGGAAAGGAGGGAGAAAGGTGAAATTTGTCGGACGTACGCATTGGACAACTGAACATTTGTACATTTTGCGTGCGATTTTTCACGATGTCGCTTAATCAAGGGACCCGTCTGTCCTTTTTTAGACATTGCTGAATATACGACAAAGCGCCTCTCTCTCTAAACCGAGCGCTTCTTTGCGCTCGGTTTTTTTGATAGGCCCTAACTTAGGAGGAACCTATTATGTTGATTGATCTTCAACACATTCAAAAACAATATGGCGGTCACGCCGTTCTCACAGATGCGAATTTATTGATAAACGAACATGAACGAGTCGGGCTCGTCGGCAGAAACGGAAGTGGCAAAACGACGCTGTTACGCATGATTGTCGGCTCTGAAGAGCATGATGCCGGCACAATTTACCGTCGGCAGCGACTCTCCATCGGCTATTTAGTCCAACTTCCCGACTATCCCGGTCATAGCGGACGCGACGTGCTCCTTACTGCCTTCGAGGGCGTGCTTCGTCTTCGCGAGAAGATGTCTCGTCTCGAGCAGGAGATGGCGACGTCTGAACAACTCGAACGTCTTCTCGAATCGTATGGTACCGTCCAAGCACAATTCGAACATGCGGGCGGATACGTCTACGAATCAAAAATCAGTGCGATGATCGACGGGCTAAAGCTGACCTCATTCGTGGACCAACCGTTCGATACGTTGAGCGGTGGGGAACGAACGAAAATCGGTCTCGCCTTGGCGCTTCTTCAAGAGCCGGAGCTACTCATTTTAGATGAACCAACGAACCATTTGGATTTAGAAGCGATGACGTGGCTCGAATCCTATTTACAGGATTACGCCTCTGCGCTCCTCATCGTCTCTCATGACCGAGTCTTCTTAGATGCGGTTGCTACGCGAATCGTCGAATGTGAAGACGGGGAATTGACGAGTTATCCTGGCAATTTTACGGATTTCGTCGCACAAAAAGAAAAACAGCTACTCGACCAGTTCCATGCGTATACCGAGCAACAAAAGAAGATTAAAAAGATGAAAGAAACGATTCGGCAATTGCGCCAATGGGCCAACGAAGGTCATCCACCGAACGAAAAATTTTATCGTCGCGCCAAATCGATGGAAAAGGCACTCGAACGGATTGAACGAATCAAGAAACCACAACTCGAAGCCGACCAACCGAACATCCACTTCACGACGAACGGTCGGACCGGACGTGACGTCTTCGAAGTGAGTGATGTGACACTCGTCTATGACCGTCCCTTATTTGAAGACGTGCACTTTTATACAGGGCATGGGGAACGTGTCGCCATCGTCGGACCGAACGGGAGTGGGAAATCTTCACTTTTGAAGATGTTACTCGGTGAAGTCATGCCGCAAACCGGAACCGTAAGGCGCGCCGACCAAGCCAAAATCGGTTATTTGTCGCAACATATCACGTTCGATGAATCACATCGGTTGATCGAAGCATTCCGAGACCGGATTGCAGTCGATGAAGGAAAAGCGAGACACCTCCTCGCCCAGTTTTTGTTCTACGGACCGAGCGTGTTTAAACCTGTCTCAAATTTGAGCGGTGGTGAGAAGATGCGACTTATGCTCGCCATCCTCGTCCATGAAGAAATCAATGTCCTCGTCCTAGACGAGCCGACGAACCACCTCGATATCGAATCGAGAGAGGCGCTTGAAGAAGCGCTCGAACGATTCCCTGGAACGGTCGTCACCGTCTCCCACGATCGTTACTTCTTAAATAAGCTGTTCCCGATCACGTATTGGCTTGACGGGACGACGACACGATTTGAAGGCAACGTCGCCTATGCCCTCGAAAAACGGGGACAAGAACCAAAAGAGGAATCGAAAGCGGAACCCGTCAAACCATCCAAATCAGTGAAGCAGACGACATCTGCTTCATCTAAAATGAACGAAGAAGCTCATTTGACTCAATTAGAGGCGGAACATCAGGCATTGCTTGAGCAGATGAACGAATTGAACGACCTTGATGAGTTGATGGTGCTACAGCAACAAGTCGATGCACTGCAAATAGAAATCGATGACGTGATGACACGTTTACTCGAATCCCTATAAAGAGAAGCGGCACCCAATCAAGGGCGCCGCTTCTTTTGCTCGAATCGAGTCTGTATGAGATAGCCGATGACCGCGATGGCCATCAGCCCGATCGGGAGGAGACGGTAAAGACCTTCCATCGTTCCCGTCGTCAATAGAATCATTCCACTAAGGAACGTCCCGAACCAATATAGCTTTGGCATGTCATCCCTCCATCGATTGCATTCCTCCCATAGGATACCACAAGAAAAGCGCCCTCACTCGGCGCTTTTCTTGATTCTCTAGTCCCCGGACTTTCATCCAACCAAGCCCCGCTCGATTGACCGTCCCATCTATGATTTGGTTCGACTAGAGATGTCCAAGCCAGCGTGACGCATCATTCGAATCGGTTCGTTGTCTATTGGCTCACTAGTCGTCTTCCATCAAACGAAATGAAATCGAACAAGTGACTCGTAGACCGTTTTGATTGAATGGGCACGGCAGGACTTGGCACCTATGATGTCCACTTCTGACGCGGATCATGTGGAATTCCTTATACAAACAGTCTGTCTGGTATGCTTGCTCGGATGGCAAGCAGAGGCCGACGCATCATCGTTTGGAATACACGATTCACGTTCACATGGACTTTCCCATCCGCCTTCTGCCATCAGCTACAGGTGACGAAAGTGCCTACCCGTTCCCCGACTCATTTCAGAAAGTGAATGGTTACATGTATACAATATCCGTTTTAGGCGTGGTTCAACCCTCGTTCACGATTTCTCCATAATCCTGTTTACACATAATGCGTCAGGGCGTAAGCGACCCCGTCCTCTTCCACATCTTTTGTAATATGTGTGCTCAAATCTTTTAGCGGGTCCACAGCATTCCCCATCGCAATCCTCGTCTCTGCCACTTCAAACATCGACACATCGTTCAAATTGTCTCCGATTGCGACGACATCACGCATCGAAATCTGATAATGTTCCGCTAGCTGTTTTAATGCTGCCCCTTTACTCGCATGTGGGTGTCCAATCTCAATTTTCGTCCACCCCGCCGTCGTAATTAAAATATCGTTCCGTGGTTCATAGATTTTACGCAAGCGATGTAGCTTTTGGCGATCGAACGAGTAGACAAACACCTTATACACCTCATCTCGTGCAAAATCGATGTCTTCCATCGAATCCATATACGTCAGACCAAATTGCTCATTTTGAATCTCAATCTCACGTTCTGCCCATTCACGGGTGAACGATTGATCATGCGGCAATACTTCATCAAGTTCCCGCTTTAGTAAGTCGCTTCCCGAACGGAGCACCTTCACACCCGCATTTGTATAAAATTCGACGTACGCATCGTCCGCCTTCGCAATCTCCCATAACTCATCTACAACTGTTCGGTCCATTGCATGATAGTAAATTCGCTCGTTCTCATAAAAGCCGATTGCTCCGTTACCTGACAAAATCGGACAGACGAGGTCACTTCGCTTCAATAGCTCCTCGATATCATGGATGGAGCGTCCTGAACAAATCGCGACGATATCGCCACCCTCTTGCCGACGACGAATCGCTTCTTGGTTCGCCTCTGTAATCACACCGGTGCGCGATAACAGCGTCCCATCTAAATCAATGGCAATCAATTTCATAGCATTCCCTCCTCTTTGTTTCTTTTCCCGATTCAACTCCACAAAACACGATTAAACGCGCTTCCTGTTTGCAATGTGGAGATTAGGGAACCGTTTATTAGTGCTACATAATTTTTTTTTGGAAGGAGACATCTATGAAAGATTCTACACAAAAGCCACGTTTGAATCGCGTCTTTTACATCTCAGCAAGTTTAATCGCCTTACTCGTTCTATTCGGAGCCATCGCTCCAACGACATTCGCTTCGATCGCAGGATCCATTTTCAACTTTACGACTCGCTCATTCGGTTGGTTTTATTTACTATCCGTCTTCTTGTTTGTGCTCTTTTTAATCTTTTTAGCGTTCAGTAAATACGGAAAAATCCGTCTTGGAAAGGATGACGATCGTCCACAATATCCGTTCTTCACCTGGATCGGCATGTTATTCTCCGCTGGATTCGGTGTCGGACTCGTCTTTTGGGGTGTTGCCGAGCCGATGAGTCATTTCTTTACGCCACCGTACGCGGATACGGAAGCACTGACGGTTGAGGGAGCACGTCTTGCGATGGCTTATTCGTTCTTCCATTGGGGTGTCAGTCAATGGTCCGTCTTTGCGATTGTCGGACTGATCATCGCCTACTTCCAGTTCCGTCGTAATGCGGATGGACTCATCTCGACTAGCCTCTCACCGCTTATCAAAGAACGACCGTACAAACAACCATTGAACCAGACGATTGATATTTTAGCGGTCATCGCCACTGTCATGGGTGTCGCGACGTCACTTGGTTTAGGTGTTCTTCAAATCAACGGTGGCCTAAACAGTGTGTTCGGGCTCCCAAACACCGCTTGGATGCAAGTCGCCATCATCGTCGTCTTGACTGCTCTCTTTTTAACATCGACGACGACTGGGCTCGATCGTGGCATCAAATGGTTGAGTAATATCAATTTAGGGACCGCCCTCGTCTTGATGGTCTTTGTCTTCTTTGCCGGTCCAACCATCTTCATTTTAGAAACCCTCACCCTTGGGCTAGGTGACTACTTACAAAATTTCATTCGCTATAGTCTTCGGTTACAACCATATCAGCAAGGGACATGGGTACAGGATTGGACCATCTTTTACTGGGCATGGGCCATCGCCTGGTCACCGTTCGTCGGAGCGTTCGTCGCACGTGTCTCACGAGGACGGACCATCCGTGAATTCATCGTCGGTGTCCTCATCGTTCCTCCGTTCATCGCACTCTTATGGATTGCCGTATTCGGCGGCACTGCCCTACATCTAGATTTATTCGAAGGGACGTCGATTGCCGAAGCCGTCAATGCGGATGTGACGAGCGCTTTGTTTGTGACGTTTGCCGAGCTCCCGTTCAGTTTCATCCTGTCCGTCTTGTCGATTCTATTAATTTTGACGTTCTTAATCACGTCGGCCGATTCCGCCACCTACATTATCAGTAGTATGACGACAAACGGAAGTCTAAACCCTCCCCTCCCTGTTCGAATCGCCTGGGGTGTTCTATTAGGAGGAATCGCTGCCGTCCTATTGATTGCGAGTGGCTTAGAAGGACTTCAAACTGCGTCGTTGATTTCTGCCTTGCCCTTTACGATTATTCTTCTCTTGATGGTCTTCACACTATTCAAGTTACTCCGACAAGAGAATGTACGAAAAATAAAGTAAGGCGCATTCTTCACCGCTCAAGATCATGCTTGAGCGGTTTTTGTTTGAGTCGTCGCCACCTCGTTGTTTATTGACTTCCTTATGTCCGATTGCTACGATTTTGACAACGTACACAGCTTTAAAAGGGGGAAAATGGGGACATGAAAGATTTCACACGTGCTTACGCACAACAACTAGACAAACAAGACCCGCTCGCATCGTATCGGAAAGAGTTTTATTTACCGGAAGACGGGATTTATATGGATGGGAATTCACTCGGTCTCTTATCAAAACGAGCCGAGCGCACACTCCTTGAATCGCTTGCAGACTGGAAAGAATTCGGGATTGACGGTTGGATGTCGGGGCGTCACCCTTGGTTCAACTTGTCCGAAGAGTTGGCCGAACTGAATGCGCCGCTCATCGGTGGAAAGCCGGAAGAAGTTATGGTCACCGGTTCGACGACGGTGAACTTGCATCAACTCGTCGCCTCTTTCTTTAAGCCAGAAGGCAAGCGTACGAAGATTTTGGCAGACGCCCTCACCTTCCCGTCTGATATTTATGCTTTGAAGAGTCAGCTCGAACTACGCGGGCTCGACCCATCAGAACATCTCGTTCAAGTGGACAGTCCGGACGGGCGCTTCTTAGTAGAGGACGATTTGATTGCCGCAATGACCGACGAGATTGCGCTCATCGTGTTACCGACCGTCCTGTATCGGAGTGGTCAAATTTTAGATATGCCTCGCCTAGCGAAAGCGGCACACGAACGCGATATTTTAATTGGATTCGATGCTTGTCACTCCGTCGGCGCCATCCCTCACGACTTCCATGAATGGGGTGTCGACTTCGCTTACTGGTGCAACTACAAACATTTGAACGGTGGTCCAGGAACGGTAGGCGGTTTATTCGTACATGAACGTCACTTCGGCACGGCACCGGGACTCGCTGGATGGTTCGGTTCACGCAAAGACAAACAGTTTGATATGGACCATACGATGACACCGGCTGAGCATGCCGGTGCATTCCAAATCGGGACGCCACACGTCATGAGTCTCGCTCCGCAACTTGGCGCCCTCGAGATGTTTAATGAGGTCGGAATGGAAGCGATTCGTCAAAAATCGCTCGCACTCACGACGTATATGATGGATTTGATCGAAGACATGCTGGCACCACACGGATTCTTTATCGGCAGCCCGACGGACACACGTCAACGCGGTGCCCATTTGAGCCTTGAGCACCCAGAGGCGGCACGCATCTGTAAAGCATTGAAGAAACATCATATCATCCCAGATTTCCGGGCACCGAATATCATCCGTCTCGCACCGGTCGCACTGTATAACACGTTCACCGATGTGTATGACGTGATTGTAACGTTGAAGAAAATCATGGATGACAAAGAATATGAGGCGTTCGAGAACGTCCGTGAAGTGGTCGCATAAGGGGGAACCGACATGAGTGAACGTATGGAACATAAAGTGGAAAAAACGATTCAAACCGACTTCTCAAAAGACATGTCGTACGGTGACTACCTTCAGCTCGACCCAATTTTGTCGAGTCAGCATCGTCTTTCCGACCACCATGATGAGATGTTGTTTATCATCATCCATCAGACGAGTGAGTTATGGATGAAGCTCATCTTGCATGAATTGACGGCGGCCACGACCGCTATCACGAACGGGGAACTCGAGCGCTCATTCAAGATGCTCGCCCGTGTCTCGAAGATTCAGCAGCAACTGATCCAATCATGGGGCGTCCTTGCGACGTTGACTCCGGCAGAGTATTTGGAGTTCCGGGACGAGCTCGGCTCTTCATCCGGTTTTCAGTCCTACCAGAACCGACAAATCGAATTTGCGCTCGGTTTTAAAAACGCGCGCACACTCAGTGTTTATGCGCATGATGAAAAGCTGTATCCACTGCTCGAAGGCTCGCTTCAAGCCCCTAGCATTTATGATGTGACCGTCCGTGAAATGCATCGCCGTGGTCTGTCGATTGATGCGAGCGTGCTCGAACGAGATGTCACACAGGATTGGGAATGGAACGAGAGTGTCGAGAAGGCGTGGGTCGAGGTCTATCGAGACGTCGAGACGTATTGGGACTTATATGAGCTAGGTGAAAAGCTACTCGATATCGGTAGCCAGCAACAGATGTGGCGCTTCAACCATATGAGTACTGTGGAACGAATCATCGGACAGAAAATGGGGACAGGCGGTTCGTCTGGCGTGAACTACTTACGCCGCGTGCTTGACCATCGTTTCTTCCCTGAGCTTTGGACGGTCCGGACATCACTATAAGAGGAGCTGAACGAAATGACATGGATTGATGTATCACAACCGCTTCATGCCGACGTGACGACATGGCCGGGAGACACGAAGTTTTCGTACGAGATTGCTTGGCCGATGGCACAGAGCGGTTCGGTCAATGTCGGGAAAGTGACGATGAGTTTACACGTCGGAACACATATCGATGCACCTTTCCACTTCGATGATCACGGAAAACGCGTCATCGACCTCGACCCTTCCCTCTATATTGGTCCGGCACGCGTCATTCATCTGCCGCATAAGTCTAAAATTGAAGCTTCTGACTTGGACGGTCATGACTTGACCGGGGTCGAACGTCTCATTTTGAAGACAGATGGTTGGCCAGATAAACGCGTCTTTCCAGAGACGATTCCTGAACTGACGCCGTCTCTTGCCGATCGCCTCGGGGAACTAGGGATTTTCTTGATTGGACTCGATTTGCCATCCGTTGATGCGATTGACAGCAAAGAGATGAGCGCCCATCATGCGTTAGCACGAAATGGCGTCCATATATTAGAAGGGCTCGTCCTAGACGACATCTTGCCGGGAGATTATGACTTGAACGCCGTCCCTCTCCCGATTGTCGAAGGCGACGGAAGCCCCGTTCGCGCACTGCTTCGCCCTATGTGAACGAGTTTTTGGACTGGTACGAAAAAGTGATTGCAGTATGTCTAAAAAGACGTTGATTCTCTTTACGTTTCGAGAATTAGCGTCTTTTTGTTGTACAGAAAATCATTTGAAATTCTGGATTTGTATTGAAGTTCATCAGATTCGTATAAGACGCCATACTTTTTTCTAAATTATAATATGAATAAATAAATGTCATTTTGAAAATATTTTATAAAAAGAAATGTTATAGGACTTTTAAAAGGAGGATTTATATGAAAAAAATAGTTTTCATTACAGGTGCGTCAAGTGGTATTGGGAAGGCGACGGCGAAGCGTTTCAAGGCTGAAGGTTGGAATGTAGTGGCTACAATGAGAAACACACAAGATGGCACCGACCTTGAAGGAGATGGTGTTCTTGTCACAAAGCTTGACTTACTTGATTCAGAATCAATTAAGCGTGCAGTTAAAGAAACAGTAGAACATTTTGGAAAAATAGATGTTTTGATTAACAACGCAGGTTATGGCGCTTATGGTCCTCTAGAGGCTACACCGATGGATGTATTAAGAAGACAATTTGATGTAAATCTATTTGGATTAGCTGAAGTCATTAAAGAAGTACTACCTATCATGCGAGAACACAAAGATGGAACAATAGTAAACGTATCATCCATCGGAGGACGAATGGCATTCCCTTTTGGTTCTCTATACCATGGTTCAAAATGGGCTGTCGAGGGACTTTCCGAGGCATTACATTTTGAAGTACGCCTTTTTGGTGTTCGGGTCAAACTCATTGAACCAGGTGGAGTGAATACAGATTTTAGCGGAAGATCTTTTGTTTTTTCAAATGATGAAAGTCTAGAGGAATATCAACCACTTGTAGAGTCATTCATAGAAGCAATGTCCAATATGGATACTTCTAGAAACCAAAACCCTCAAGAGGTAGCGGATGTTATTTGGGAAGCAGCAACAGATGGTAGCGACCAGTTGCGCTATATATCCGGAAATGATGCGAGAGCAACATTGGGAAATCGATACTCAAGTGAAACAGATGAGCAATTTGTAGAGTATATGAGAAAATCATACGGTTTATAATCAAGGAGGAGTCGCAATGGCAACAGTTGTAAAGAAAGCGCTAGGAATTGCCCCAACTAAAGAAAAAAATGGTCGAGGATTTATTCCTTCACCACTCGGAATACTGTTAGGTGTGGATAAAAAAAGTGGCTACACGCATAACAAACGTGTTGCCGGGAAATACAAAGGGAATAAAAAAATATTAGTGCTCTGTACGGAAGAACGCTACTTCAAGATGGAAAACGGTTCTTTATTTTCTACTGGAAATAACGTTCAAGAGACTGCGGTTCCATTGATGCATTTAACGAATGCAGGATTTGATTTTGATGTAGTGACGCCAACAGGTTCATCGGCAGTTCTAGAACAATGGTCGATCCCACGAAAAGATCATGCAGTTCTCGCATTTATGAGAGAAAAGAATTCGAAATTTGATCAACCACTCTCACTTCAAGATATGGTTGGTCGCGGAGACTTAAATGATGACTCCCCCTATGTAGCGCTCTTTTTACCGGGTGGTCATGGTTCGATGGTTGGTTTACCAACGAATGAACATGTTGGGAAACTCATACGTTGGATTCATCAATCTGACCGTTATATGGTCACTGTTTGCCACGGTCCGGCTGCACTCTTGGCTGCATCAGTAAATACGAGTGATCCTCACCCATACAGAGGTTATAAGATGGCTATTTTCCCAGACAGTGTTGACAGACAATCACCTTCATTAGGATATTTGCCTGGAAAACTACCTTGGTATCAAGGTGAAAAACTTTCTGAACAAGGTTTGAGTTTTATTAATAAAAAAGTTGAAGGCGCAGTACATGTTGATCGAAAACTCTACTCCGGGGATAGTCCTAGAGCATGTGATCAACTTGGAAAATTAGTAGCTGATACTTTACTAAAGGAACTGGCACAATAATAAATATGGGTAGTCTCCATGTTAAAAATCGTTTGAATTGAATTTTAAGAAAAAATAAATCATATCAGGAGAATGATTATGAATACTGTTAGGATCGAATCAATAAGTAAAATGCATAAGCTTCTTGGACTAGCTCCGCCTAAACATCCTCATATTAGTATTTTCAATTGGGAGGATGTTCAACCTCAAGAAGGTGCAAATGAAAAGAATGATGGACTAGCAGTTTTTGATTTTTATATGGTAAGTGTAAAAGATTTCCCTTGCGGACAGTTGAAATATGGCAGAAACACTTACGATTTTAGTGAAGGGTCAATGATGTTCGTCGGACCCAACCAAGCTATGAGTAGTACTGATGATACAACCTCTTCCGGATGGGCGTTGATCTTTCATCCAGAACTGATACGTCACAGTAAACTAGCAAAAAAAATGTCTGAGTATACCTTTTTCCACTACAATGTTCATGAAGCTCTCCATTTATCCGAAAAAGAAAAAAGTATCATCAGTGCATTAGTTGACCAAATTCGAGAAGAATATTCAAGTAATATTGATGTATTCACGAAAGAAGTCATTGTGTCACAGCTAGAGCTACTGTTCAATTATTCCCAAAGATTTTATAGTCGACAATTTATTACTAGGACAGCTCACAATAGTGATCTTGTATCAATGTTTGAAGCTCACCTCATAGATTGGTTTGATTCCGGGAAAGCTAGCGATCTAGGTCTTCCAACTGTAAAACAATGTGCTGATAAAATAGGGATGTCCCCTGATTACCTGTCTGATATGTTGAAGCAAGAAACAGGGAAAAGTGCACAAGAACATATTCATTATATGTTAATCGATAGAGCCAAAAACGAGCTTCTTAGTACGTCACATTCTGTTAGTGAAATTGCCTACACACTAGGTTTTGAATATCCGCAGTACTTCAGTAAACTCTTTAAAAACAAAACAGGAATGACCCCTTCTCAATATCGTTCAATTTGATGGAAGAGTTTTCATCAATCTATTAACTCCATGTCGTAAAGAGATAGTCGGAATCGGCTGTCTCTTTTTTGATTAGACAGGGATAGTCCGACGTTTGGCGAAATAGATGACATACGTTATGAAAGGAGGCAGATCGGGCTTGCAACGCATCTTATCCACTCTACGAAACGGTCTGCATACGTACCGTTACGATCTCATCGCATTGACGATTATGATGTTATGCATATTCGTCTATGCGTACCCGCTGTTTTCCCCGGGAATGGTCGTCTTTAGCGATATTGCTTTCGGTCTATCGTCTGACCGTTATATCGAAGAGATTTTTGGTGCCTGGAATGAGCGATGGAGCACGACGACATTGTTGAACGTTCCTCGACTCGTCTTTATCGCGCCTCTTTATGGACTGAGTCTATTGTTTGGTGCATCTGGACCGTTTTTGATCAAATCATTCATTTTATCGTTGCTTGTTATGTCGGCGCTCAGCATGTATGCGCTCGTCAAACGACTCCATTCGATTTATATCACGAAACATTTTCAATTGATGACGCTCATGACATTCACGCTCGCCGGTTTATTTTATGCGTTGAACCCATGGATCATCACACGTATCCAACACATTTACCTTTTATGCGGGTATGCGTTATTCCCGTTCGCACTCCTACTCTTCTTCAACTTGTTCGACCCGAAATTCCGCCGTCAGTTGGATCCAGACTTCTCGTTCGACAAACGACTCTCCCCAAGAATCTGGATTGATGCCATCGGATTGTCTGTGACGTTCATGTTCATGTCGGCCGGGATTCATTACTTTTTCTTCTCAGCCATTTATATGGGGATCATGCTCGGGCTCATCGTGCTCAAAACGCTTTGGACCGAACGGAAGACGTTGCCGTTCAAATCTTATATTTTCTACTATGTCCGACTCATCACGGCAGTCGGATTCGTGTTCATCTTGTTCAACGGCTACTGGTTCTTTATGTATGTCGGTTCCATTCTATTCGGAGCACAGGCATCCCAACATAATATTAACGTCACCGAGACGTTGATGTTGTTCAGTCGCAACTCGTCCATCGAGAACGTACTCTATACAATCAGTTACTGGTGGCCGATGTTTGACTTGCATACACTACCGTTGACGTTTTGGGTAGCGGGTGGTGTCTTGCTCTTCTTCATCGCAATCGGTTTTCTCGGTAGCTATAAACGACCGATTCACTTGTTCTTCGGCTTACTCGGTGTCGGTCTGATCATCTTTGCGACCGGGACATATGAATGGGTAGCAACTGCATTCGTCGCGCTCGTCACGTACACACCGTTGATTGGTCCGATGTTCCGTGACCCAAATAAACTTGTCGGGCTGTTGATTGTCAGTTACAGTCTACTGCTCGCACTTGGGATTGGAATTGTCGATGCCAGACAGTCCAAGGCAATTCCCCGACCGCTCTATCGCGGCATCCTTTTCATCGGCAGCTTTGTCGCATTGACACTCTTTATTCATCCGTATCGTACCGTCTATATGGAAGGATTTTATAAGCCTGTCAATGTGCCTGAAGAATATGCGACCGTCCAAGATGAGGTCGAAGGGAAATGGCTTCAGTTCCCTGTTGCCGATGAGATGACGCAGCCGATCACCGGCGTTGCGACACCGAGATGGAATCAAAACCCCGCACTCGGTGAGTCGGTCAAACCGACTGGGGACTTCCATGTGTATAGTTCTCTCGAAAACACGGTTTTCCATCACGAAGGATCGACGCCTGCGATTCGCTATCTGTTTTCGCTCCTTCAGTATCTCCTCGACACAGGACGTTCAGACGAGGCGAGCAACTTAATCAAAGTGTTCGGTGTCAACCAGTTCGCGTATCGAGATGAATATTTAGGGATGGAGGAACGTCAACAGTTCAACTTAGAGATGCTTGCCTCACAACGTGACTTACTCCGGACAAAACAAGTCGGACTGTTCACCTTATTCGATGTCGTCGCCCCGCTCACCGACCGGACCGTGCCCCAGCTCATCGTGACGCCTTACGGAATCGATCGATCCATCACATATGGAACACTGCCTGGATATGAGCAAGGGAAGCAATCGATTCTATTCACGACACAGCGACATAGCGACGACTTTGAGTGGATTCGTCCAGGTGACACGATTGAGATGATTGAGCAAAAAGATATGCTCCTCAGCCAGGTTCCGGACGACTATTACTGGAAGCCGTTCGAAGCGATTGATTCCGCCAACCCGTTTCTCACGTGGGGCAAGACTCTTTTCGCGAACAGTGACTGGCGTTGGTATCAACAGACGCAAGGCGTGAAAGACCCTGCGTTCGACCTTGATTTCGGAGACGGCGTCGGATTATCTTTCGCTTCTGCCCGCATCGATGCCCCACCGTACGAGCTCGACGACTTACCGACAAAGCAAGTCGCTTCATTCAATTCGATGCTTGAGGATGAGACGTTTTTTAAAGCGGATAATCCGGATATCGTCGACCTGTCCCCAAATCCATTGTCTTCGACGAACGATTTACCACTTCTACAAGCGGAGGTCGCAAAAGGAGACCCGAACTATATTTGGCAAGTCGCGAAGTCCGGTCTGTTGCCGGCACTCCCGAATAACGCGTATCGGTTCGATATTGTCGCATCAGGTCGAGGCGTCGACCGCTTGCACGTCAAAGTTCGCTTCTTTGACGCGTCCGGAGAAGAAATCGACCAAACCTACGTCGTGGCACCAAGAGATTCCGGAAATTTAGACGGGATTCACCTTCGCGGGGAATACGTGACACCACGAGCGGCCGAGACGATGCGCATCGACTTATTGAGTTATCAAAAACCAGAACGAAAGACGTATTGGTGGATTCACGATGTACAAATCGAGAGCTTCGAGTCGCATATGGTCCCGAATACGTTCTCCATCACAAAAGAGACACCGCCGGGTCGCTATATCGGATTCGCTCGTGTCTTGATGAATCAGAGTGGCGGACAGCTTGATGTCACCATCAACGATGACAAGCAAATCGTCGAAACGACTCGGCAAACGGGCGCACGTCTTGAATGGGTACCGCTCGGGATACATGATGTCGGTACGGAAGAGACGACCATCACCGTTGAGAATACAGTCGGTTTTAACGCGATTCAAAATATCGTCTTCTTGCCCGAAGACGAATGGACATCTTTACAGCAATCTCTCGAAAACGTACTAGCGCCAACGAATACGTTCATGGTGCTCGAAGGAGAACAAGACTTTGATTATAGCGGCACAATCCAATCCGAGCGTAACTATCCGTCGCTCAGTTTCGGGAAAGGTGTCTCACTCACGTCCGGCACATTGTCTCGTACGATTGATGTGGCAGAACCCGGTAATTATCGATTCCATATCAATCTGACACCGCCTGTGTCGACAGATGGGACGGTCCGCTTGCGTCTCCTTCAGGACGAAGATGTCGTCCAAGAAGAAACAATCGATGTCACAGCGATGCGGCAACTGCCTGATGTAAAAACCGAGATCGGGTCGAAGACGGTCACATATGATTCCTTGCGTCGTGATTTCCCGTACAAACTTCAGGAACTCGACGGCGTCCACCCGACTATGAAACGTTGGACACCGAATACATTTGAGATGGAACCGGGATCGTACACGCTCGAACTAGCTGTGGAAAGTCGCGTGCCGTCACGAATCGAGCTGGAGGATTTACGAAAGTTCGACCCGAACGAGATTGTGGTGACTGAACCACTTGCGACACCCGAGGCTGCCGCCACGTGTGCGACTTGTGTGTCTATTACAGACGATATGTTCGAATCGACAGTAGAAGACGATACGTTTATCGCATCCTACGAACCGACTTGTTCTTGTGACTGGTACATCTTCGCATCGGAACAAATCGAAGCACTCCCAGACCGAGAATATTTGGTTGCTTTTGACGCACGAAGCGAACAGATTCGAAATCGTCACGTGAAGATGTACTATCTCGACGAGGAACGTCGCGTGATTGGGACTGACTTTATCAGCGAAGTGGAAGAATATCGTAAATCGACATGGAACCACTATGAACAGATTTTGATTCCGCCAGAAGGAACCGCCTCGATGCAGCTTCATATTTGGGCAAGAGGAAATATTGAAAATGCCGGGAGACTCGAGATGAAAAACTTGAATGTCGTCCGCTACGATTACCTTCTCCTGACCGATCAAGTGACCGTCGAAGAAGTGACGGAACGTCCACTACTCGCAAATACAGAAGCAGAATCCCTCGATGTGACACGAAGCGTCATGAAACGGACGGTCTCTCACGAGGATTCGCTCGGTCGCTTCACGTTAAACGACTCCCCCTCCCCGCTGTTTGAACTCTTGACAGATGGGGGGGCGCAGCGTGGTGAAGTCGCATTGAACGGCGTGACACAACTGTACATGTCTTCTGAAAGTGACGTACAGGTGAACGCTGTCTTACGTCTCGTGTACTTCGCAGGTATGATTCTCCTGTTACTCGCCACACCGCTTTCGTTCCTCTTCTATTGGAACGCGCGACAAGAAGAGCCGTTCCTTCGTCGGATGCGACATCGATTCAAGAAAGGATGACGCATGATGATTCGGACTCTAGCGCTCACGACGTTGATAGGCTGTATGATGATTCTTAGTGCTTGTACGATTGATGATGAAAAAAGTGTGATTGAAGACCGGGAAGGATACACACTATTGATTGCTCCGTCCGACCAAGACCCTGAAGAACAGTATGCGCTACAAGAGGTGATACTCACGTCTTCGACGATTGTTGACGGCAAAAAGAATCACCTTGATGCACTGCACGTCGGAGACGTCATCACGATCGACTATGCCGAGACAGATTCTTCGATTGCCGAATCGATTACACACAAATGAGTACAAACAAAGCCCACGTCCAATAAGAGACGCGGGCTTTGTACGTGATGTGATGTTATCGTCTGGCTCGACTGACGGCCCGCTGTCGGCGTAAAAGAAGTGCCATCGTCTTCAAAAATGCGATGGAATCTTTCACGAGATCGACGTGAGACCCCTCCCGTTCGATACAGGTCACTGGTTGTTGATAGACACGAAGGCGTTCTTTTTTGGCGGCATACATCATCTCCAAATCGATGGCGAACCCGCTCGTTGCGCTCAAATAAGGAAGTAACCGCGGAATCGCCCGGCGATTAATGATTTTGAGACCCGTCTGTGAGTCCGACACCCCTTTTGGTAGGAACGGTTTTGTAATCGTTCGTTTTGCGAAACTGACGAATTTTCGGACGAGACTCCGATCTTCAATCGTCAAATCTTTCGTGCCGATGACGATATCATAATAATCATTTTCTGCGATGCTCAATAGTTGAGCGATGTCATCGACTTTGAACGAATTGTCCGCATCGACGAACACATAATATTCGCTCGAGATATGCGTCATTCCCTCGATAAAGAGACCTGCTTTTTTCGTATTCTGCTTCAACTCATACATCTTCAAATAATCAATTTTGAACAACGTGTCCGTCGCATTCATGACGATATCCCGATACTCCTGTAACAAGTGTTTCGATTGATCGGAAGAGGCATCATCTACAAAATAAATCGACCCATGTAAGTAATTTCGTTCAATCATTTTGGTAAGGGATGTCAAAAAAGCATGAATATGTGAAAACCGTTTCTCTTCATTGAAAATTGGTAATATAAAGGCTACAGTCCCTTTTTTCACAGCATATTCTGGATGAATAACATTTTGAATTTCGGCTAACAGTTCATCTGCATACTCTTCTCTATAATAGAATATTCTAAATATCCCATTCCCTAACAATTGATTGAAGGGGAAGTTTCCTCTATGTCGAATAACGTCATCAACCCATAAAATCGATGACTGGGGATGATAGGTACGCAGCGCCGCAGCGATCGCTAATCCGGTTTCATAATCAACATAATCAATCACATATACTTTAATATGATCTTTCATTGCACGAATTTCTGGTGAAATCTTTGGTTCAGAAGATGGATTCGATTCAGAAATCATAAGCTCATAGTGCGGGATAGACGAAGCGTACGGAATGTTTCGTTGTCGATCTGTAAAAATCACTACTTTACCTTTATCCATCACATGGTCCTCCTTAAGGATTGACGAATTGAAAGAGGTGGTTGATATGAAAGCTGTTATGAGTCGTTATTCGATTTTACTCATTTTTCCCGTCCTTGATGCCTTATTGAATATTATTAACTATTCCTATCACTTCTTTTTAGCCCGTGGTTTGACGAGTCAAGACTACGGTCTCTTAAATGCCTATCTCGCTCTTCTCGGATTACTACTCATTATCGGTAGCGCCGTCCAATGGATCGTTACTCGAAACTTGGGACAACAAATTGCGACCGACTATCGGTATATCGAACGGATCATCCTGCTCGTCGCAATGGGTTTATCCAGTGTACTCTTCATACTTATCCCATATATTCTTCCTTTATCTAGGATTAACCTCTTTTTACTTGCAGTTACAGTATTTTTCCATATTCTCGTGTCATTCCGACGTGGTGTCTTACAAGCGAATGAGCGGTTTTATGCCCTCACTCTTTCCTATTACGTCGAAGCGATTGTGAAAGTGGGCGTCACATGGATCTTTCTCGAACAGCTTGATATTACACTCGCCTTGATTGGGATTTTGATTGGCATGATTCTCACATATGGGCTTAGCATCTGGCAAACGCATTTCCCAGAAACGGCTGGTGACAAGCAGTTTCATGGCTTGTTCCAACTCATTCATGTGCAAATTGTCATGACGCTCTTCTTCTCGGTCGATAGTTTACTCGTCACCTTGTTCTTCCCATCGTTAGTCGGAGATTACTCCGTCAGTCTACGCTTTAGTCAGCTCGTCTTGTTCGTCTGTCTCTCGATTTTCCAAGTACTCTTACCACGACTGAGTCGAGCAGCCGAAACAGATTCGTTCCTATCATTCGAACGCATCGTATTCCGCTTGTTATTAGTAGCCCTTGGCATCATTACGGTGTTGTATTTCTTGATTATCCCATCGGTCGTACCAATCTTCTTTGGGCAAGGATACGACGAGGCAGGGTATTTCGTACGTTATATGATTTTCACCTATATCGGCATCATCATCGTTCAGTACGAGGCGATGTTGCAATTTATATTGCGGAACAAGCGATACTTGCGATGGTATTGGGCACTACTTTTCGTCTTTCTCATCGCCTTATTCCTATTCCGTCAGTCGATGGAGATTTGGCTCTTGGCGCAAGCGGTCGTCTTACTCGGAGGATCACTGCTTCTTCGTCTCCGCTTCCATTCTGAGCGACGCCAACAATTTAAGGAGGAATCGTCATGAAACCCACTTTATTATGTCTATCTTGGCGAGATATCAAACATCCGAAAGCAGGAGGAGCAGAAGTATTCACGCATGAGATGCTATCTTACGTAGCTCCTCGTTACAACATCATCCACCTATCCCCTCATATTGAGGGACGCGAGGACGAAGAATGGATTGATGGCGTTCGTTATATTCGATCGGGTACAGACATCACGAGCATCTTAGAGGCACGGCGCTACTACAAAGCGCACGAAGAGGAAATCGACCTCGTCCTCGACCAAATGAACACACATCATTACTTCACGCCATTTTATGTGCCGGCACATAAACGTATTCTCTTCATCCACCAATTGACGCGTGAAATTTGGCGTATCAACCTACCGCCTCCCGTTTCATGGGTGGGAGCATGGACAGAAACGAGTCGCCTGCGCCTCTATCGGCAAAGCGATGTCTTGACCGTCAGTCAGTCGACGGCAAATGACTTGGTCGCCGTCGGAATTCCCGAGTCACACATCACGATTTTGCCGGAAGGGCTCAACTTCACACCGTGGCCAGAAGAAGAATGGCTTGCAAAAGAAGAACATCCTACGTTTTTATACGTTGGGCGCATGTCCGCGTATAAAGGAATCAACGATGCCGTCAAGGCGTTCGTCTCCATCAAACGCGACTTCCCGACTGCGCAACTATGGATTATCGGGAAGAAGAACGAGGCGTACATCGCCGAACAACTCGATCCGATCACACCTGAGGAGGTACGATCGGATATCCATTATTTCGGATTTGTCAGTGAAGAAGAGAAGCTTGAACGCATGAGTCGAGCGACAGCCCTTCTTTTCCCGTCTCGTCGCGAAGGTTGGGGCTTGACCGTCAGTGAGGCCGCTGCCGTTGGAACACCGACCATTGTGTACGATGCTCCTGGACTTCGAGATGCCGTTCAGTATGGAAAGCTCGGTTATATGACGATGGCACAAACAGCGGAGGCGCTCGCACTTGAGATGCGACGCTGTATGAATGACCAAAATCACTATGAAACAGTTAGACACGATGCCCATGCATTCTCAAAAACACTGCAATGGAGTCGCACCGGTGCGGCATTTGAACAATGGTTGAATCAAAAGTTAGGAATCTTGATTCAGGAAGGGAGAACATCATGATTGGAATCGCGATGTCTACGTATTGTAACGAGGAAATCATTCGAGAAACGATTCAGTCCATCCAACAGCAAACGGCCGATTTTGTTTGTGTGATTGCGGATGACGGCTCGACCGATCGAACGGTCGACGTCATGCGGGAATTGACGGCAGACGATGACCGTTTCATCATCCTATCACTTCCTCACGGTGAGCGTGGAATCGCTCGTAAAGAGGCAATCGGCCAACTCCGTGAACGAAACGTTGACGTCTTATATGTCATTGACTCGGATATGGTGTTGACTGAAGGATTATTAACGAGTTGCCTGCTTTACCTTCAACATCATGAAGATGTCGGAGCGCTCGTCATCCCAGAAGAGGCTTATAGCACTTACACCAACTTTTTCTCTAAAGTGAAGGTATTCGAACGAAATCTGTTCCAAATCCCTGAGGAACGGATTGACGACCGCTCCATCGAGGCGGCACGCTTTTGGCGGATGGAAGCGTACGAGGCATCGGGCGGCATCAATCCCGCTCAAATCAGTTTTGAAGAGACGCAACCGACAATCCGATACATTCAACAAGGTGGCGTGATCCGACGCGCCACCTTCACTTCAGTGAAGCACAATGAAAAAGAAGTGACATTACAAAATCTGCTCGAGAAGAAGCGTTATTATTTCCAAGTGATGCCGCAAACGCTCGAGACAGAGGAAGGTGGCTTCCGGAAGGCGCTCGCCCGCTGGTATTTCTTCAGACCAGTGCTCTACCATCCGTCCAATCTCAAAAAATATAGACGACATCCCGTGTTAACACTAGGAGTCGCCTACATGTACGTACGATTAACGATGATTGGGGTATCGCAACTCTTTACCCACAAGTTCGGGAAGAACGATCCCGTGACTGATACAAAATAAATTCTCCGTATTGAGTCGGGATGACGAGACGTTTCAATTCGTTCGTCTCCTCGGACTCGAACGGGACAACGAGTTTTTCAGAGCTGATCAAGTCTCCGCTCTCATAAAACAAACAATACGCATTTCCAAGATCATCTAGAAACTCCGTCAACATGTCCGCGACTCGATACTTATTCGTCTTCATATTGACGGCTTGTTGACCGACATCCTTTATGACGCGAATCACATACTCGTCAATCTTCATTGGTTTCGTCATGATTCGCTTGACGTTTCCATAATTGACGGCCGCAATCAACGTGTGGGTGTGCGTATAGTCAGTCAATACGATTTGATGAATGAGTGGGAACTTTTTCTTCACGTAGGATAACAGTTCGACCCCGTCCGTATGGGGTAGCCTTAATTCAGTGATGACGACGTCGATGTCGCTTGATTCTAAAATTTTAATCGCTTCCGTCGCTTCCGTCGCTTCAAAAATAAGTTCTCCTTCTTTCATCAACAGACGAGCCAATGTCTTTCGCGTATGCTCGTGCGGTTCGACAAGTAAGTAATTTGCCATGTTGTGTACCTCCGAAATTTTAATCGAGAAAGGGTGTCACGAAATGAAACTACTCTTACTATCAGGTGGATCAGGAAAGCGTCTTTGGCCACTTTCAAACGATATCAACTCGAAACAATTCATTCGATTACTTGATGACGGTGAAGGTAGCAAACAATCGATGATTGAACGGGTTTTCTCACAATTAAGTGACATGCAATTAGATCGGGATGCCTTTATTTTAACAAACGCGCTTCAACGTGATGCCATCGTTTATCAAATCGGGACCGATGCTAATATCATCACCGAACCGAGTCGTCGTGATACGTTCCCTGCCATCGTTCTCGGCGCTAGTTATTTGAACGAACAACGTGTCGATCCGGATGAAACGGTACTCGTGATGCCGGTCGATGCTTATGTCGATCTTCGCTTCTTCGAATATTTCCCTCAAGTGGATGAAGCGGTACAGACGAGTGACGATGCCTTACATTTGATTGGTGTCACGCCCCTTCACCCGACGTCAAAATACGGATACATCGTCCCAGATGAAGCCGCTCAAATATCATCCGTCCGCTTGTTCCAAGAAAAACCGACAGTCGACGTGGCGGAGCAACTGATTGAGCAAGGTGCATTGTGGAACTGTGGGATATTTGCGTGTAAGCTTCATTTGTTACTTGATGAACTGGCAGAGCGGAACTTGCCTACGACCTATTCAGAGCTGACAACTCGCTACGATGATTTAGAAAAGACTTCGTTCGACTACGCCGTCGTCGAGCATGCGGAGTCTGTATTCGTACACCGCTATGATGGCGACTGGAAAGACTTAGGGACATGGAATACATTGACCGAAGAAATGACGTCAACCACCCACGGCCAAGTGGATCTGTTCGAATCAACGAACACGCATATCATCAACGAATTGAACCTCCCGTTGATTGGAATCGGGCTCGAAGACCTCGTCGTCGCTGTCAACGCAGACGGGATTCTTGTCTCGACGAAAGAAGCGACCCCGCAACTGAAAGATTATCTCGCTTCTTCTGACGACTATCCAAAGTTCAAATGGAAGCGTTGGGGACAATCAGAAGTGATTCATCACGAGACACTCGCGGACGGTCATCATAGTGTGACAAGACGGATGCTCGTCCAGTCAGGGAAAGAACTCAGCTATCATTACCATGAAGCGACCGATACGATTTGGACGTTACTTCAAGGAACAGCGACCGTGACGATTGACGGTCAATCGTTTGAGGCGAAGCCGACCGACGTTATCTCAATCCAACGCGGTGCGGCTCACACGCTCAAAGCTCATGAAGATGTCGTCTTCATCGAGGTTCAGTATTCAAACGACTGGACACTCGACGATGCTTGTCCTGTACCGTCTCCACTTGATAAACAGTATTGACGCGATGCGTCGTTGGAACAGGGACTTCACTTGTAACGATTTCTACCTTTCCGGTAAACAAGTGAGGTCCTTTTCCTTTTGGAACGAAATAATGTTCCCCCGTGCGGATTGCTTGTGTACCGTCCTCACCTTGAACGAATCCCTCTCCTGAAACGACCGAAATCAATCGAAACGTTTCCGACTGTTCTAAAATGGCTGGGGTTCCATTCACTTGGTGTCTCATGATGGTGAACGATGGTTTTGAAATCAATTCGGTCGTCAACGCATCTTCCAAATTCGTCCGCACGAGTTCATCTGTCCGACGATCCGGAATGTTCATCACTTCCACGGCTTTTTCAATATGAAGTTCACGAAGATTTCCAGTATCGTCTACGCGATCAAAGTCATAGAGTCGATACGTCCGGTCACTCGTCTGTTGAATTTCGAGCAATACGACACCTGGACCGAGAGCGTGTACCGTTCCACTCGGAATATAAATAAAGTCGCCTTTTTTCACGGCTTGCGTCTTTAGACGAGTCGCCCATTCTTTTTGTTGCACACATGTATACACATCTTGTTTCGTTCGGAACGTGTGGCCGACGATAATCTCGGCATTTGGTTCTGCGTCTAACACGTACCAACACTCCTCTTTCCCAAACTCTTCTTGTTCGAGACGTTGTGCCTGCTCATCGTTCGGATGAACTTGTACCGATAAATAGGCACGAGCATCGAGTAGTTTGACGTGTAGGGGGAACGTTGCGAATGGATACGGACCGAATAGCTCCAATCGGTGTGCATCCCATAAATCCGCTAACGTTTGCCCTTCATATGGTCCGTTTTCAAAAGTGGTCATTCCGCTTGGATGTGCGGAGGCAGCCCAACACTCACCGATTGTCCCTTCCGGTAACGAAAGATGAAATAACGTCTCTAGCTGACGACCACCCCAAATACGTTCTTTAAACACCGGTTTGAGCTTATACATATGTGTTGCGTTTCTCAAAAAGAAGAAACGACTCCCCCTTCCTGTATTTTACCTAGATATACCCTGAAAAAGGGAGTTCCTATCCAATTTATGAAGGGGGATATGTGAATATTCAAAAACCTCACGAGGCCCTACCCGAAATCGAGGCACCGTGAGGTTTCATCTTGATTATTTAATTAATTCAAGTTCTACCGGAATGTTCGCTTCCACCGTTTCACCACTCAAGTGGTTGATGGCCGCTTCTACACCGAGTTTTCCGATTTCAGCCGGTTTTTGTGCGATGGTCGCTGCCATTGTCCCACCTTCAACTGCTTTGACCGCATCGTCTGTCGCATCGAATCCGATGACTTTGACATCACTCATTCCAGCTGCTTCAAGCGCTTGAACGGCACCGAGTGCCATTTCATCGTTATGTGCGAATACAGCGACGATGTCTTTATTGTCTTGCAAAATGTTCTCCATGACCGTCAATCCTTCTGCACGGTCAAAGTTTGCAGATTGTTTTGCCACGACTTCCAATTTTCCATCGATCGCTTCGTTGAATCCTTGTCCACGGTCACGCGTCGCAGAAGCTCCTGGGATCCCTTCGAGCTCGACGACTTTTTGACCTTCGCCTACGAGTTCAACCATGTAATCCCCTGCCAACTGTCCACCTGCGACGTTGTCTGAAGCAACGTGCGCGACCACATCACCTGTTTCCGCATTACGGTCCACCGTGATGACTGGAATACCGGCGTCGTTCGCTGCTTGAACCGCTGCACCGACCGCTTCTGAATCTGTCGGGTTGATGAGAATCAAATCCATTCCTTTTTGAATCATATCTTCGACGTCATTCACTTGTTTCGCGGCATCGTTTTGCGCGTCCGCTACCGTCAATGTCGCATCCATTTCTTTTGCCTGTTCTTCTGCCCCTTCTTTCAATGCGACGAAGAACGGGTTGTTTAACGTCGAGATTGAGAGTCCGATTTCATAGTCCCCATCTTTCGTTTCCGTCTCAGACGTTGACCCCGGTTGTTCAGTCGAGCAAGCTGCCATCAGTACCATTGTCAGTGCAAGTAGCCAAGCTGTCCATTTTTTCATGTTCCGTTTCCCCTTTCGCGTGTTACGCGTTTTGTCGACGATCAAGCAATACTGCAAACAATATAACTGCACCTTTTACGACGAGTTGGAAGAAAGAAGATACGCCGAGAAGGTTCAATCCGTTGTTCAACGTTCCGATGATCAGTGCCCCAATCAATGTTCCGACAATCCAGCCGCGACCACCCGCAAGACTCGTTCCCCCGAGAACGACCGCCGCGATGGCATCAAGTTCATATGACGTTCCTGCCGTCGGTTGTGCGGAATTGAGACGTGACGTCAAAATGATGCCAGCGAGTGCCGCGAGCATACCCGATAGCGAATAAATCATGATTTTGACCTTGTTGACGCCAATCCCCATCAATTTAGCCGCTTCTTCATTCCCACCGATTGCGTACGTATGACGTCCGAATGTCGTCTTTTTCAAAATGAAATAAAGGACACCGAATGCGAGTAACATCGTCAATGCAGGCACTGGGATGATCCAGAAGTAGCCGCGTCCGAGCATCTCGAACCAGCCAGAGTTCCCGAGACCGGTAATTGGTCTTCCGTCCGTATAGACGAGCGTCAACCCCCGATAAATCGTCATTGTGGCCAATGTCGCGATGAATGGTGCCACTTTCCCGTATGTGATGACAGCCCCGTTAAATGCTCCGAGAACTGCACCTGCAATCAATCCGAGTGCAACGGCCATGACCGCATGTTGACCGTCCACCATCATGCCAGCCACCAATGCGGATGCGAGTGCTAAAATCGATCCGACTGATAAATCAATCCCACCTGTCAAGATGACAAACGTCATCCCGAAGGCAATCAAGGCATTGATGGAAACTTGGCGCAGTACGTTAAAGATGTTATTTAATGATAAAAATCCAGGTTCGAGCGCGGTCACGACGACGACGATGACGAGTAGACCAAACAGTGGTCCTAACTTTTGTCCCCATCCAAGTCGACCCGGGCGCTTCAGTGCAGTCGTTGCTTTCAATTCCATATCATTGCCCTCCTGTCGCATATGTCATCACTTTTTCTTGTGTCGCCTCTTCTTTCGTGAGCGTCCCGGTCACAATGCCCTCCCGCATGACGACGATTCGGTCACTCATCCCGAGCACCTCTGGTAAATCGGAGGAAACCATGATGATGGCAACTCCCGATTCCGCGAGGTCGCTCATGATGTTGTAAATTTCTTTCTTGGCGCCAACGTCGACTCCACGGGTCGGTTCATCCAAAATCAAGACGTCCGGCTCGACCCCTAACCATTTACCGAGCACAATCTTCTGTTGATTCCCACCAGACAACGACTTCACTTTTTGTTCCATCGAATGATGTTTAACTCGTAGCTTTTGTAAGTATGTTTCCGCGAACGTCGCTTCTTGTTGTTTGGAGATGACCGATCCTTTCGCTCGTTTATCGAGTGTCGGGAGCGACAAGTTTTCTCGAAGTGAGAAATCGAGGAGCAAGCCCTCCCCTTTTCGGTCCTCTGTCAAAAAGGCGATTCCGTGTTTAATGGCGTCAGCCGGCGTCTTGATCCGAATCGGTTGTCCGTTCAATTTGATAACTCCACCTTTATGGGCATCTGCTCCGAATAAGGCTCGCATCACTTCAGTCCGTCCTGCTCCCATCAATCCGGAGAATCCGACGATCTCACCGGCACGGACGTTGAACGATACATTGTGGAACCGGTTACCTATTAAATCATTTACTTCGAGCACGACATCTCCGAGCTGCGCGGTGCGTGTCGGATACCGTTCACCGATTTCGCGTCCGACCATGTCACGTACAGTTTCCTCAAAGGAAGTGTCGGGAATCAGCCGGGTCGAGATGGACTGTCCGTCACGCAGAACGGTGATTCGGTCACATAAGTCAAAAATCTCTTCCATCCGGTGAGAGATATAGATGATGGACACGCCTTGATCTCGCAGTGCCCGTGATACGGCGAAGAGTGCCTGAATCTCACGGTCCGTTAAGGCGGCCGTCGGTTCATCCATGACGATGACTTTCGCATCCGTCATGAGCGCCTTGGCGATTTCAATCATCTGTTGTTGACCGACCGATAAGTTGCGTGCTACTTCATCGACATCCATGAAGACGTTCAGTTCTGCCAAATATTCGCGAGCGCGTCTAGTCATTTCCTGCTGTTTGACCATCCCAAACGGTCCCGTCAGTTCACGACCTAAAAATAGGTTTTCGGTCACCGTCATCTCCGGCAAAATGTTGAGTTCCTGGTGGATGAAGGCGATCCCTTCTTGCTCAGCTTCTTTTGGGTGCTTGAACTGACGCACTTTCCCATCGATGAGGATGTCTCCTTCATCTTGAGCATGAAGACCGGTCATCACTTTCATAAGTGTCGATTTTCCAGCTCCGTTCTCACCCATGAGCGCATGAATCTCTCCAGGCAACAATTCGAAATCGACTCCTTTTAAGACAGAGACCGGGCCGAACGACTTATGGATGCTTTTCAACTGAATATGCATCGAATTCCCCCTTAAAAAATGACCCCTGCATGTAAAATGACGTTGGCGTAAGGTGTCGCTTCCCCAGTTCGAATGACGACTTTTGCTTTTGCTACTTCTCGTTTGAAGTCTTCATGCGAGCACATGTCGACGTTGGTGTATCTTTCTTTCAGTGAAGTTGCAATCGTCGGATTGTTTGTAAGGATTTCCTCGGCAATCGTGATGCGCTCTACGACCAAATCCGATTCGACGACATCGAGCACCTCTAGAAATGACGGTTCTCCGACTCGGAGGCTAAGGTCGACCCGCTTCACCCCGTCGGGAATTGGTAATCCGCAATCCGCGATGACGACACGATCTGTATGCCCAAGGTCGGCAAAGATTTTTGCTAGATGACTGTTTAAAATCCCTTGTTTTTTCATCACACGCGCTCCAATCGTTGTAATACATCTTGCCGTGTCGGCATTCCGCCTTGGGCACCAAACCCTTCGACGCTCATGCCCGACGCGACCACCGCAAACCGCACCGCCGCCTCTAGCTCGTTTTGTTCGATGAGGGCAACAGCGAGCGCACCGTTGAACGTGTCACCGGCTCCTGTTGTGTCGATGACGTTCGCTTGAATCGCTGGCACATGTCGCACTTCTCGTCCGTCATGGAATCGAACACCTCGGACGCCCTCTGTCACGAGTAACTTGTTCGGATATCGTTCAAGCACTTCGTCCACGGACAATCCCTTAAATAAATCCCGACACTCATGTTCGTTCGGCGTCAAGTACGTGACGTCTTCAACCACTTCCGGTGGGAGCGGTTGAGACGGTGCCGGATTAAGAAGCACCGGGATTCCTTTTGCCTTACAGTAAGCGGTCACTTGTTTGACCGTTTCGATTGGAATCTCGAGCTGCAAGAGCACGAACGACTGCTCATCAAGAAGTTGATCCAATTCTTCCTCCGTGAAGATGACCTGTTTGTTCGCTGACTGGACGACAACAATCGAATTATCGGCTTCCGCCAAGACGATGTGTGCCGTACCTGTCACTTCGTTCGGGACGATCCGGACTTGTGCGACATCGACGTCTTGCTGTTTAAAGTTTTCAATCATCTGTTGGCCGAACGGGTCACTTCCAACACAACCGACCATCTGCACAGCACCGCCTAATCGAGAAGCGGCGACCGCTTGGTTCGCACCTTTCCCCCCTGGAACGGTACGAAACGACTCGCCGATGACCGTTTCCCCTGCTTGCGGACGTTTGTCGGACGTGACGACAAGGTCCATCGATATACTGCCAATGACAACAATGCGCTTCATTCTTTATCTCTCCTCCCGCTTTGTCGTTTGTCTTTCAAGTAACGTGACCGGTAAAAGCATCTCTTTCGGTCGTGTATCTTTTTTCTCAATCAAATCAAGCAACCGCTCTGTCGCCACTCGTCCCATCTCATAGATGGGCTGCACGATGGTCGTCAGTGGTGGAGACGTCATCTCGCCTAATTCAATCCCGTCATATCCGATGACCTGAAGCTCTTCCGGGACACGGATGTGTCGACGAACCGCTTCCTGAAGCACAGCGGCCGCAATCACATCGTTCGCTGCAAAGATGCCGTCAAACGGCCAAGCATGATCGAACAGTTGTTGGGACGCTTTCAACGCATCTTTGAATGTGAACGTGGACTCGGTCATCCCGACGAGCTTGTCTCCTGCTACTTCGACAAATCCTTCCGTCCGACGCTTGACCGTCTTGAGATGATCGGGTCCAGCAATGTGAGCCAGTCGTGTCGCACCTCGTCTTAACAACGTGTCGGCTGCCAACTTTCCGCCCTCATATCCGTCAGATACGACGGCGTCGATTCCCGCCTTCACGATCCGGTCGAGTGCGACCATCGGTAAGTCCAACGTCTCGTAATTCGGATTGTGCGAATGATTCGTCGTGATGATCAGACCATCGACATGCATCGTCTGCAAGGCGACCAAGTACGTCTGCTCTTTTTCAAGTTGTTCGTCTGTATTGCACAGGACGACTTGATACCCATGCTGATTGGCGACATCTTCAATTGCCCGAGCCAGTTGTGGAAAGAACGGGTTCGTGATGTCTGGCATGATGAGTCCAATCAAATTTGATGACTTTTTATAGAGCGAACGAGCGACTCGGTTCGGTGCGTAATTCAATTCTGCAATCGCCTTTTCAACTGCTTCTTTCGCCTCTTCGCTTACGTATCCGCTTTTATTCATGACGCGTGATACGGTCGCCACCGAGACGTTCGCATGTTTTGCCACTTGTTTGATGGTCGCCATTTGTCATCCTCCGTTCTGGAAACGCTTACAAAACCATCATAATGTGTAACCGGTTACATATCAAGAGGTTTTTATCATTTCATGAAAAAACACATTGAAACAGCGCTTCAATGTGTGGAGAACGTCGGATTGAGTTGGACATAGACGAGGCATTCTACCGTTCGTCCGTCGAGTCGGGTCAATTCTTGCGTTTTCGTGAACGCATAAGTGAACCCACATTTCTCAACGACGCGTCGCGATTGGTCATTGAAGCTGAAATAGCCGCACCAAATCCGCTCCAGTCCTAACGCTTCGAATCCAAATCGAATCATCGCCTGAACGGCTTCCGGCACATAGCCGTGCCCCCAATAATCGGGGCTGAGTACATAACCGATTTCACGTTGGGCCTCATGTTGAATCATTGGGTCCGGTCTTCGGTCGTGTAATCCAATGCTGCCAATCACTTGCCCGGTTTCTTTCAACACAATCGCCCATACGTCTTTTTCTTCAATAAACAGTCGAATGACATCTTTCGTCTCTTCAACGGATTCATGTGGCGCCCAGCCGGCCATCGGTCCGACACGTTCGTCTTTAGCGTAACGATACATATCCTCTGCGTCTTCTAGCGTAAATGCTCTTAAGATCAACCTCTCTGTCTCCATCTTGATCATATAAACCCATCCTTTTCCTTCAAGTTGTTTCTTTCCCCAACCTAATGGGAAAACGTTAGGCGAGGAGGAATGAACATGCCATTTGATTATGATTTAAATTTTGATGAAATCGACTTCCGACAACAACCAGAACTGTATCGGGTCGGTCGTGGTGAACAAGGAGTGCTACTCGTCGAACCGTATAAAAGTGAGATTTTGCCCTATTGGCGATTCAAGACGCCAGAAATCGCCCAGCAATCCGCTGAAGAGATCATGGAATTGTTTGAACAGTATCGCGCGAACGATGATTTCGTCGGAATGGACATGGCCCGAAAGTTCATCCAAATGGGCTACACGCGGGCTCGACGTTACGCCAATTACAAAGGAGGACGTAAATATAAAGAAGACGGTGACATCCACGAGCGCGAAATTGACGAAGAAAAAGCAGAGTCTGCCCGTATCTTCAAAACGTATTGGGATCAACTCCGCGCCGATGAGGATTATTTACGACGTAAAAAGGCGCATCAAAAACAGTATGGTTAATCGCGCACCATCACGTGGAACGGGACACCATTGCGTTCAAACGATGTGATTATACGAAAGCCGACCGTTTCGTATAGATGAATCGCTCGCTCATTGAAAGAAGCAACGGTCAGACGGAGCGGTTTCCCCCGTTCCAATGCCCTTTCGATGACGTATGTCACAAACGACCGTCCGCGTCCCTTACCTGTCAAATCGGGTCGCATCCCGAATCCGATATCCGTCATATCTGAAGAATACGAGTAGTCCGAATTCGGAACTTGGGCCGGGGCGCCGATGCAATAGAAGCCAATCAGCTCGTGTTCTTCTACCATCGCCTGATACGTCATCAACTCGTCAATCCCCTCTTCGGAAGGCGATTGATTATAGAAATCATAAGGAGCTGCGTACGTCCATTTTTGAATTTGACTTGCCCATTCACGCGTCATCGGTTGGTGGTTCACTTGGTTTTCCTCCGTACTCTTTTCATGGTTACTATGTAAAAAAGATGAGGTTTCCCCCATCTTTATTTTCGAGTCCAATCTGCCTTCATCTCCACGTCCGCCGCGTGCATCAGATTATGAATCGGGCATCGTGCCTCGACGCCTTTTCGTAGTTCGGCAATTCGCTCATCCGACTCGGTCGTGTCCAGTACGATTTTCATCTGCACCGACTCAAAATACGTTCGGACGCCTTCCATCCCTTGGAATCCTCGTGGATCGAGTGTCCCTTCCGTCACGAATTGGACCCCCTCATAATCAAAATTTAAATCTTGGGCGACATAGGCAATCATGATCGTCGTACAAGATGATAGCGCTCCGAGAAGATATTCGAGCGGATTCGGTCCCATATTCGTTCCACCAAGCCGTTCCGGCTCATCCACGATAAAAGGGGTGTGCTCTCCTACACGTACAGTTGTCTTGACGCCTCCTGCCTCTCCTTCGGCACGCATCGTTACTAACGGTCTTTCTGACATATCCCATCCTCCTCTCAACGATTAACCATTTCTATGTTCCCGTTATTTTGGACCATGTAACGCCTCATCATAAATCGCATAATCATTTTTGCCGCCTTGCTTGATTTGATACATCGCCTGGTCTGCTTTGTGAATCAATGTATCCAAGTCCGTCCCTTGGTCCGGGGCGTGACTGACCCCGATACTTGCCCGAATCGGAATCGTCACATCCGACGTTCTGTAAGGGTTCCGGTTCAACGTCATCTGGAGCTCATGAGTAAACGCAAGCACTTCGGATTCCGTTAAGTCGATTACATAGATGTAGAACTCATCGCCTCCGACACGGGAAGCCAAGCCGACGTCTCGTGCCGACATTTCCAATAGCCCACCTAAATGGGTTAGGAAGTGGTCCCCAATTTGGTGTCCATACGTATCGTTGACCGCTTTGAAGCCGTCCAAATCAATGATGAGTAATGATAATCTCGATGCATGAAGCAACTCGTGATCTGCCCATTCATAAAAGGCACGTCGGTTTGCCAATTTCGTAAGCGGATCATGGTAGGCAAAGAAGCGAATCGTTTGCTCGGCCTCTTTGAACGAATGTACATCCCGTATGATGATCATCCCATGGATTGTTCGATCAATATCGACAAAGTCCCCATCGATGACGACATATCGCTCTTGCCCAGACTTCGTCATAATCTTTGTTTCAAATTCTAAAAACTTCTTCCGTGTCCTGAAGTGTTGGCTGTAATGTTCAATCCATTCCGCTTTTTTCTTTTCCGGTAACAAGTCGACGAAGCGTTCATTCACGACACGTACCGTGTGGAATAACGTTCGTGCGGCAGGGTTCGCACTCTCTACCTTGCCTTCCGAATCAATCAATAGAATAGCGGATGGATTCAAATTATAGAGGGTGCCGTATCGTTTCACGTAAGAAGTTAAGAAGTCCAAACGATTCATCGCAATGACCAAGGCCACCGCCCAAACGAGCCCGCCATACATGTATGAATAGGGTGGGATGAACCCACGGAATTGAAAATAGCCAAATACAACATCCCACACAAACACGGCATTTGCAGTCCAAAAGAGCATGCGCAACACGCGTTGGTGCTCCCTTCGCTCTGCGCGTTTTAGCGCATAAAAGATCAGACCGATAATCAATAGGTGAAAGATGTTTCCGACAGTCAACGTAATCAAATAAGAAGAATTGAATTCGGGATAAATCCAAATGCCAACTTGTTCAAATTGTTGGCTGTTGATGATGTTCTCTCGCCGAATGTATGTCAATATGACAGGAATCAACGGTAAATAGACGACCCATGGATAAAGCCAACGAGGCGCTTTCGCTCCAACGCCCGTAATACTTAATATAAAGTGTACGGAAAAAATAAAGATGAAAATCCCGGCATTCCCAAACCAATACGCGATGAGTGCTGGACTATACTCGATCGGAGAGAGATGGCGGACAAATTCCGCCAAGAAAAGCATCGAATAGCCGAATACAAACAGGCTCAGCAACCGATGCTCGACTTTATTCGGATTTCGTTGAAAGACATCGAGTGCTAAAAAGCCGAGCAAAAATGACGGCAGTAAGTAAACCACCAGATAAATGAACATCTCGGTCATGCAGAACCTCCTTATTGATTCGTATTCGGTTATTTCGCTATGTTGCACCCTTTTCCCTCTTTAAAGCGACAAAAAACGGGATGATTTACATCCCGTTCCTAATATCACACGCTTATAACGTTTCTTCGATTGGGGTATCCCCTTTAATCAAATCAATCGCTTTGTTCTGTGCATTCGAATGGTTATGAAGGACATGCACCAAGAATGATGCGACGTCTTCGCGTGGAATCTCTCCACTTCCTTCGAATTTCGTGTTCACTTTGCCTGTTCCTGCATCGTCTGTCAAAGCACCAGGACGTACAATCGTGTATGTGAGTCCACTCTGTTCGAGCAAGCGATCTGCGTGATGCTTCGCTACGTAGTAGGGCTTCATCGAATCTGGCCAAGACGAGCGATCTTCTGCTTTTAAGGCGCTGACCATGACGAAGTGTTTGATGTTCCCATTCGCTTGTGCCGCTTCGATACTCTTCGCCGCACCATCTAGGTCAATCAAAAGTGTCTTGTCTGCCCCAGTGCTTCCACCAGAACCTGCTGCGAACACGATGACATCCATCCCATCAATCGCCTTTTGCAAATCTTCTACTGAACCCTCGAGGTCACCGAGTACCGCATTATACCCTTTTGACTTAAAGTCCTCGAGTTGTTCTTCCTTACGTACCATCGCCGTGACTTGATGCTTTCCTTCCTTGTGTAACTTCTCCACCAATTGGTGACCAATCTGACCGTTTGCACCGATTACAAATACGTTCATCTGTCTTCCTCCTCAACATGAATTCAGAGACAAGCGAAACGCCGGGTAGCCGTTGCTACATCCGGTGCAGAAGCAATGGCAGAGATGACGGCAACGCCGTCTGCCCCGTCATGAATGATTGAAGGAACATGCTCTGGACGAATACCTCCGATCCCCACAATCGGAAGCTGTGGATATTGCAGACGGACCTGTCGAATCAGTTCCGTCCCACGCACATGTCCCGCATCCAATTTGCTTTTCGTCTCATGAATCGGACCGATTCCGACATAATCTGCGAACGGAAGAGCTGCACGCACTTCTTCCATCGTATGGACAGACACTCCTAACCATTTATCAGGTCCTAATTGTTCACGAACCCATTCGGCTGGTAAATCGTCTTGTCCGACATGTACTCCATCTGCATCAATCGTAAGTGCCAACTCTACATCATCATTGATGATAAACGGCACTTCCGCTTGGCGACATACCTGTTGGAGCGTCCTAGCCATTGCTTCTTTTTCATCTCCATACAATGCATCTTTACCTTTTTCGCGAAATTGAAAACATGTCACACCACATCGAAGTGCCGTTTCGACGGTCGACACCAAATCAAAAGCATCGATTGTCCCGCACACAAAATAAAGACGAAGTTGCTTAGCGAGCGCTTGTTTCGTACAGAACGTCAACGGTAATCACCTCTTCTTTCGCTAAACGATGTCCCCAATGATTCGTCGGTCCATGCCCCTGTCCAATCGATAATCCATGTGTAATCGCCTGATGAATAAACTGCTTCGCATCTACGACGGCTTGGCGTAGCGTCTTTCCATATGCCAATTCGGCCGTCAAGGCTGCAGAGAACGTACATCCCGTTCCATGTGTATCTTTCGTCTTTATGCGAGGTGCGCTCACTTGAAATGCTTCAGATTCAGTCACAATCAAATCGACTGCCTCCACACCTTCCGTATGCCCACCTTTGATGATGACGACATCGACACCGAGTCCACGAATCGAATGAGCGGCTTTCATTCGGTCGGACTCCGTCCGAATCTTAATTCCGGCCAATACTTCTGCCTCAGGAATATTCGGGGTCACGACCGTCGCATGTGGCAACAGTTTCGTACGAAGTGCTTCGATTGCATTCTCCTGCAACAAAGAAGCGCCCCCTTTAGCCACCATGACAGGATCGACGACGACATGCTCGAACCGATGGCGTTCAAGCGCTTTTGCCACCGCTTCAATTCGCTCCGCATCTACCAACATTCCCGTCTTACATGCCGTAATGTTAAAATCGTCAGTTACCGCATCGATTTGCCCAATGATCATTTCCGTGGAAATCGCTTCAATCCCATGAACACCAAGTGTGTTTTGAGCCGTGATCGCAGTCAGCACACTCGTCCCGAACGCACCGAGCTCTTGAAACGTTTTTAAATCAGCTTGAATCCCGGCGCCTCCCCCTGAGTCAGATCCAGCAATCGTCAATACTTGCGGTCTCATGATGTCGACACCTCGATTCGATTCGTCGGGATTGTATGTTGCGTCAATTGATGAAGGGCATTTAAGAAGTGAATCGGAAAATCTCCTGGTCCTTCTGCCCGTTCACTCGCCAACTCCCCGCAATAGGCATATCCCGACACGGCTGTCACCGTCGCCTTTAGGGCGTTCTTCTCGACCGCTAGACATGCTCCGACGACCGCACTGAGTAGACAGCCTGTACCGGTCGTCTCGGTCATTCGTTTTGTTCCGCCATGGACTTCTATGACGACACTTCCATCACTGACCAGATCTTCTTTTCCGGTCACCGCCACGACACATCCATAGCGTTTCGCCGCTTCGAGCGCCAATTGGCGTGGTTCACACGCCCCGTCCCCCGCATCGACACCACGTGCTGCCCAATCGACGCCGACCAATGTGGCAATTTCTCCTGCATTCCCACGAATGACCGACACGCGGACGTGACGAAGGATACGCTCGACGACATCTCGACGAAATGACGTTGCCCCGACACCGACCGGGTCGAGCACGACCGGACATCCCGCTTCATTTGCAGCTTGCCCTGCACGAATCATCGTCGCTTCGGTCATCGTACCGAGTGTCCCGATGTTGAGTACGAGCGCATCGCTCACGAATGTCATCTCTGCCACTTCCTCAATCGCGTCTGCCATCACCGGGGAGGCACCGATGGCGAGCAGTCCATTCGCCGAAAAATTGGCGACGACCGTGTTTGTGATGTTGTGAATTAACGGCGCCTGCTTTCGAATCTCACTCCAAATCTCATGTCTCATTGGTTGACCTCCTGTGACAACGTCCATGACTCTAGTGTCCATGCCATTTCCCAGAAGGCGACTTCGTAGTAACAACTCTTCAAGAAGAGTTTCGTATAACGAAGCCGCTCTTCTTCTGTCGCTTGTCCGGCTAATTCATCCAATCGATCAATCTGTTCTTCTACCAGCTCACGGAACCATTCCGAACCGTACGTCGCAATCCAAGCCGAATAAATCGGATGATCGGGTCGCTTATCTTTCAAGCGTTCACCAATCTCGTAATAAACCCAGTAACATGGAAGGATTGACGCCAATACATCACCGAGTGTCGGTCCTGCCTGTTGCATGTGAAGGGCATACGCATAAGCGGTCGGTGCCGGCTCGAATGTCGCAAGTTCCACGTCTGTCACGTTGAGCATCGTAAAGAACTCACGATGAAGTGAGAGTTCCGCCTCAATCGTGTGCAACGCATGCGTCAAAAAGCGGCTCGATAGTTCCATCGTTGGTGCGAGCGTCGCTCCTTTCGCCTGTACTTTCGAAAACTGATTCAAATAGTAAGAGTCTTGCATGACGTAATGTCTGAACTTCTTCTCGTCGAGCGTCCCTTCCCCGAGTGAACGGACGAACGGATGATGGAAGCTTGCTTCAAACAATCCATCTGCCTCCTGACGTAAGTGATCTGTAAATTTCATAGTAACTCCCCCTTATAACAGATAAAAAGACGCCGCCTCCCATAACGGAAGCGGCGTCTCGAACAGTCATATCTAGGTGAAGCCATATGATTCGTCTCGCCCACTTCCCTACGCTAGCTTGAACTAGATCAGGTTCGAAGGGTCTGGACCATGTCCATCTCAGCCGCGTGGCGCGACTCCCCTAGTGGCAAACATTATGAAATTCAGTCGTCTTCGACCACATTCTATCAATCTTTTTACCAATTGAAAACCTTTTCCTGTTTGGGCGGTCAACAATTTAAGCTGTTTCTAGCGTCCTGTGATCAGTAAGAACATATTAAATGCGACGAGACCAAGAGGCAACATCGCCACCAAAATAATCGGCCATTTCTTTAAACGAATACCGACAAAAAGGACAAGACTTCCGACTAAAAGGGCAATAAATGTCGTATATGGGTTCATGAAAAAACGCTCCTTTCTCTATAAGGAGCGTTTCCCGGCTCTCGGCCTCATTAATCGTTCGAATGTCGAAGTGTTGCACATGCGGCACGGACACGTCTCGCTTCTTCTTCTCGGAACACGAAGTCGCCTTGTTCGGCGACGCGTTGCGCGCAAAAGAAGAAGAGCGATTGCAAGCGGTCATGCGTATCTTCAATCGCACTCAGCTCAGCGGAAGCATATGTTGCCGTAAGCATCTCCCACAACTCTTCCGGCAAGTGGTCGCGCATCCCATCACCTGACTTCCCGAGATTTACGGAGAACTCCGTCGCATAACCGATATTCCATTCCATCATCTGACGGAGCATATTCCGCATGATATCGAGGTGATCGAGCGCATATAGCACCTGATGCCGTTTGATGCCTTTAACGACATAGAGCGACACCCACCAAAACTCATTCCAGCAAGCCGCATACTCGTCAGCAGATGGACGTGTTACGCGATATGTGGTGTCCGAAGGCGTAACGTCCGGATGATGATCTCGGTCGAATACGATTTGACTGAGCGAGTCCGTTTCGAGCATGGCTTCTACTTGATCCACACTCCGAATCGTCAAATCGATCCGATGTCCGTCCACATATTGCACCAAGAATGTCACATGTCGTTTCGGGTCAATCGTTTCAGGCATCTGCATAATCAAAATATCCCCAAACGTGTCCATCCATGAGGAATCGGCCACAACCGCTTGGACATCTTCCACATAAAAAGCAAGGTCGACATCCTGATATGCGTCTGGCTGGATATTCGGATTGACGAGTGAGCCGTTCAACACGACCGTCCGGATGTGTTCACGTTCTTTTGCGAACGCAATCAACTGCTCGATGATTTGTTCTGGTTTCATTCTACAATCGCCCCCAATGAGCGCGCGACTTGAATTGCCTGCATCGCGTCTAGTTTTGTTTGTTGCAATGTTACGTTCGAAAAATCAACCCCGTCGACGAGCGCGCCTCTAAAGTCGGCACCACGACACACCGCGTGTTGAAGCGTCGCCCGAGTCAAGTCCGTCTGTTGCCAGACTGTCTCGGTCAAGTCAGATCCATACAGATCGGCCTCGACCAATCGAACGTGGGACCAGTCCATTTTCTTGAGCGACACGTGGCGTAGGTTGACGAACGACCAGTCCCCTTCCGTGACACGAACACCTTCAAACTGACTTTCTTCAAAAGACGATCCGGTCATTTTACATTGTTCAAATTCGCTCGTGAACAAGTTGGCACCATGGAATTGACAGTTCAGAAACGAGCTCCCGACATGACGGGACGCATTCCATTTCGAGTCCGTGAAATCACAGTTGATGAACTGACAGCGCTCCGTTTGTAGCTCAGTCGCATCGACGTACGTAAAGCGACAGTTCTCGAACGTGACATGTGACAACACTTCGTCGCGGAGTGTCACGTCACGGAAATCTTCATCTCGATATTGTGTATGTGATTGAAACATCATATCCCTCCTTCAGGTATACTAGAACAGATTACAAAGATTGGAAGTGATACAGATGGACCTCGTATTTCCGACTGAACAAGGAGTCTTCAATTATCGCGTTGCCGGTATTTTTGTGAAAGACGGACACGTATTGATTCACCGAAACATCCGGGATGACTTTTGGGCATTACCCGGTGGTCGCGTGACGCTCGGTGAAGAAGCTGCAACCGCACTCGCACGCGAGCTTCATGAAGAGCTGAACATGCAGGTGACCGATACTTCATTCGCCTTTGTGCACGAGAACTTGTTTACGTACAACGATCAACCGTTTCATGAGATTGGACTGTACTTTTATGTAGACGGTGACCTCCCGCTCCAAGACGGAGACTTTTACGGACCTGAAGGAGATCACCTGATTTATCGTTGGCAAAAGCTCGACCGTCTACAAGACGTCACGCTTTATCCGGAAGTACTCGCTCAACTACCGAACCGTTTGCCAGCCCATTCACTCAATCCGGCTTGAATTTAGAGAAGCGATTTCAACTCATGTAAATGTCGAATCTCATACGTTGACTCCATCGTCGCGGCCACTTCGTTCGGGTTGAACCAACATGTATCTAGACCATACATCCGTCCGCCGGCGATATCTGCCGTGACCGAGTCACCGATAATCAAGCCCTTCTCTGGCGTCACGTTTGGAATTCGGTCGAAGACGTAGTCAAAGAACGGCTTCATCGGTTTTTGCGAGCCCGTCGCATCCGATACGAACACGTCTTGGAAGTACGGCAATAGTCCAGATGACTCTAACCGTTTGAATTGCGTCTCCGTCACGCCGTTCGTGACGATATAGAGTGGATAATCAACGCTCAGCGTTTGGACAATCTCTAACGCACCGTCAATCATGTGCACGCCCGCATGTAAATAGTCCCGATACTGTTGTTCGACATGTGGACCGTCGACGGTGAGACCGAGTGAATCGAACAGTTTCGTGTGACGACCGACCAGCACTTCTTCCCGGTCCACTTCGCCGCGTTCAAAAGCACGCCATAAACCGCTATTAATGTCGACATATCGCGCCTTTACCTCTTCTGTCATCCGGACGTTATAGGATGCGAGCAATTGCTCCAAGGCGACGTGTTCACTTTGCTTAAAATCTAACAACGTATCGTCAATATCAAATAAAATCGCTTCATAACGTTTCATATTTCTTTCTAACCCCTCTCTACGTCTAACTGTACAGGAAGTATTCAGGAACTTCAAAAAGAGTGATGACGAATAAATCACACGTGAGCTCTACTGATTGTATTGACCTCAGCGTTTCTACTTTGACCAACAGACCTATGCTTTCCTCCACTATCTCGAACGTCATGCTTCAACTCTGATCGTTCGACCCATTGAGATGTTTATTTTTCTAAAACAAGTGAATACTTCTTATGGTGAAGAAAAATAAAGGAGTGTTCAAATATGCATACAGATTTTACGAAAATGTACATCAATGGTGAATGGGTAAGCGGATCAAGTGAAAAATCGATCGACAACGTCAATCCGTTCTCAAACGAGACACTGTTCTCGATTCAATCGGCAGACGAAGATGACTTGAATCGCGCGTATGAAGCAGCCAAAGCGTCTCAGACGGATTGGGCCGATATGCTTCCGCAAGCACGACGGGAATTGATTGAGAAGTTTGCCCAGCTGACGATGGACAACAAAGACTTCATCGTCGATTGGCTCGTGAAAGAGTCTGGGAGCACACGCATCAAGGCAGAAAGTGAGTTCGCCGCATCGATAGCCATCATTAAAGAAGCCTCGACGTTCCCATTCCGTATGGACGGACTCATCAAACCTTCGATTGTTCCGAATAAAGAGAACCGCGTATATCGCAAGCCACTCGGAGTCATCGGCATTATCAGCCCATGGAACTTCCCGCTCCATTTGGCCGTACGTTCAATCGTGACGGCTCTTGCGACCGGAAATTCGGTCGTCGTCAAACCGGCCACAGCGACACCGGTCACAGGTGGTCTCCTGTTCGCATCCCTCTTCGAAGAAGCAGGACTTCCAAAAGGCGTACTCAATGTCGTCGTCGGACGAGGGTCTGAAATCGGCGATGCGATCGTCGAACATCCGATTCCACGTCTCATCTCGTTCACGGGCTCGACCGAAGTCGGACAAGGAATCGCAGAGAAGGCGGGACGTCTCTTGAAGAAAACCGCTCTTGAACTCGGCGGAAATAACGTGTTCGTCGTGCTCGACGATGCCGATCTCGATCGTGCCGTCGAATCAGCAGTCTACAGCAAGTTCTTCCATCAGGGACAAATTTGTATGTCGACGAACCGAATCCTCGTCGCCGAATCGATTCATGATGAATTCGTGGAACGTTACGTCGAGCGCGTTAAACAGTTGAAAGCAGGCGATCCGAACGAAAAAGACACGCAAGTCGGTCCGCTTATCGATCACGACCAAATCGATCGTATCTTAGAACAGATCGAAAAAACCGTCGATGCGGGTGCGACCGTCCATACCGGCGGAACAGCAGACGGCAACGTCCTCGAACCGACCGTCCTCAGTGGCGTCACGAATGACATGCCACTCGCGAAAAATGAAATCTTCGGTCCGGTTGCGGTCATCCTTTCGTTCAAAGATGACGAAGAAGCTATTCGTCTCTCGAATGAATTGCCGTATGGATTGAGCGGTGCCGTCCACGGTTCGGTTTACCGTGCGACCAATTTCGCACGAAAAGTCGAAACCGGCATGATTCACGTCAACGACCAGTCGGTCAACGATGAACCGCATATGCCGTTCGGGGGCGAGAAGAACTCTGGTCTCGGACGATTCAACGGCGAATGGGTGCTCGAAGAGTTCACGACGCTTCAATGGGTGTCCATCATGCATGAACGTCGCGAGTATAAACCGTTCTTCTCATAATACAAAAAAGTGTTTCGGCAATTCGCCGAAACACTTTTTTTAGATTTTCTTCACAAATTCCGACTTCAATTTCATCGCACCAAGACCTTCGATTTTACAATCGATGTCATGATCGCCTTCCACAAGTCGAATCCCTTTCACTTTCGTCCCTTGTTTGACGACAAGCGAAGTGCCTTTTACTTTTAAGTCCTTAATCACGGTGACCGTGTCCCCGTCCTGTAGCGGATTTCCGTTCGCATCTTTGATTTGGGATGCTGCTTCTGCTTCTGCCATCTCGCTCGGTGACCATTCATAGGCACATTCCGGGCAGACAAGAAGCGGACCATCCTCATACACATAAGATGATTGGCATTTCGGGCAATTCGGGTACTCACTCATACGATTTCCTCCATTCGATTCACTCGTTTCAGTATATCGTATGGGGAGGCAGATTTTCTATCCTATTCATCCCTCTTTTGGTGACGCAGGACCTTCTAAATCGAGTTGATAAAACGATAAGTCCAACCATTTCCCGAACTTGTAGCCAGCATTTCGGATCGTACCTGAATGAACAAACCCGACTTTTTCATGGGCACGAATACTCGTCACGTTCGATGCGTCAATTCCACCAATCACGGTCTTCATCCCTCTCGCTTCTGCGATACGAATGATTTCCTTCAATAGTTTGTTGCCGATTCCTTTCCCGCGATATCCAGGATGTACATAGACGGAATGCTCGACCGTGTAATGATACGCCGGCCACGGACGGAACGGTCCGAACGTCGCGAACCCCATCACGACATCATCCTCGACCCATACGATAATCGGACAATCCTGGGCTTTCTTCTCTTCATACCAGGTCACTCGATTCTCGAGCGTCACCGGGTCGTAATGATAGACGGCCGTACTATTCACGATGGCGTCATTATAAATATGTAAAATCATTTGAAGATCATCTCGTCGACAGTTGCGAATCATACCAACACCTACTTCTCGTTTTTTTCATTATACGAATCCCCTCTTTAAAAGACACGAAAAAAGTGACCGGTCCAATCGACCAGTCACTCGTTTCATGCGGCCAAACGGTCACACATCGAAGCACATTCTGTACAGACACGCGCACATTCCTGACAATGCGCGTGTTTATGTTTCTCACATTCTTGCGCACAGGCTTTACAAATGACCGCGCAAGCGCGAGCGAGTTCTGGAACAAACGCAGAGTCACGTGTCATCGCTTCGGCGAGAAACGCACAGGCAGCGGCACACTCCCGGTCGAGTCGGATACAATCGACCATCATCTGTACGTCTTTTTCCTCTAAACAGGATTCCAAGCAATAATTACATGTCTCCACACACTCATGGAGTGTTTCGAGTTCATTCGCATAAATTCGATGAGCCATCTGTGATTCTCCTTTCTCTTCTCCTTCAGTTTTGGACACGTTACTCTTGTTCCCTAATCGATAAAAGAAAAACGACCCAGATCAAGAATCCGGGTCGTTCACGAACTTACGATACAAATAAGCGATTCGATTAAGTAATGTCTCATCATATTGTTTCGGCATAAAACGACAGCGATAAAGTCGATACATTCGCTTCAAGTCTTCCCACTGATGGTCAATGTGTTGTCCTTGTCGAAAGCGCGCCAAGTCAATCAAAAAAATCTGTCCGTTCGGGGTCAAAATAATGTTTCGTAAGTGGACGTCCGATGGGGTCAAGCCTAATAAACGTGCTTGGCGAAGCGCCTCATCTACTACCTCGATATAAGACGGGTCAATCCAAACGCCTTCCGTTAGACACTCAAAAAGCGTCTTCCCTTCGATGTAATCCATGACAAGATACGAGTCGCCCGCTTCGTAACAAGTCGGAAAATAAGGAAGGCCCTTTAACTTTTCATAGATGACTGCCTCTTCGATTGCGATTTGTTCATAACCTGGAAAGAACACTTTGATGACACGATCCTTTTCTTTTAAACGAAACACGGCCGCACTTCGTCCGATTCCGTGCAAATGAAGGTCTGGATGCATTGCCGTTACTTGAAACGAGTCGCCCACCCGTTCGAAGGTGACGTCCGCATATTGTGTATAATTACCCATCTGTCACGCCTCTTTCCTGTTTCTCTTCTTTATCATCATAGCGCATACAAGCTCATTTGACGCCAAAATTGCTCGAGAGGGTGACAAGTGACGTCCACTCTTTGAAGACGTATAATGAAGAGCGACTGACAACCAAGGAGGAGTTATTATGCAACGTATCGCTTTGGCAGAAGAATTATCATTCTCACGCGTCGTCCATGGAATGTGGCGCCTCGCTGATTGGGACATGACCCCGCAGGAACGTCTCACATTCATCGAACAATGTCTCGAGCTCGGGATCACGACGTTCGACCATGCCGATATTTATGGTGGTTATACATGTGAAGGATTATTTGGGGAAGCGTTAAAACTAAAACCTGAACTCCGTAACCAAATGGAGATTGTCACAAAAACGGGCATCAAACTGACAGGATCGTTCAATCCGGGTCAAACGCTCAACTATTATGACACGACGAAAGAACATATCATCGCGCAAGCGGAGCGTTCGTTGAAAGAACTCGCGATTGATCACATCGATACATTATTGATTCACCGTCCAGACCCGCTTATGAACCCAGATGATGTGGCTGAAGCGTTCATTACGTTACGTGATAGCGGTAAAGTACGCGAATTTGGCGTTTCCAACCACGTCCCATCTACACAGAACTTGCTACAATCACGTCTCCCATTCCAACTCGTCACGAATCAGCTTGAGCTCTCTCCAATGCAATTGAAGCATTTCGAAGACGGTGCGGTTGACCTTTGTCACGAAAAACGGATGCCACTTATGGCTTGGAGCCCATTAGCCGGAGGCCAACTCTTTAAAGATGACCAATATGCACCGCTCCGTGAAAAGCTTGAGGAGATTCGTGCACGTCACAACGCAAGTGGGATTGATTCGATCGTCTACGCATGGCTCATCAAACATCCTGCGAACATCATGCCGATCATCGGATCAGGAAAAATCGAGCGCGTTCAAACAGGTGTCGATGCACTTCAAATCGATCTCACACGTGAAGAATGGTTCGAAATTTTGAAGGCTGCACGTGGTCGAGATGTTGATTGAAGGGAACTTCATCAAATAAATTCCACTCGATTCTAATTTGATTATGTATAAGAAAATTTACTTGTTTTCAAAATCGCTTTATATCAATACTTTTTCGTCAAAAATCGACACGCCAAAAAAGTTAAAAAGTAAAAATAAAGCATAAATGGTTTCATTACCCGTCCAGTTCAAGTTGGACGGGTTTTTTAATTTTTTTTTAAAATAACACATTAATTTTCCTAAGACTAAAGTCACAAAAAAATGGTGCTAGAATGGTGAAAGTGATTCATCGAAGGAGAGTACCGATGTGAAAAAGTACCTGATTTTCAGTACCCTCGTCATCCTATTATTCTTATTCGGATGCGAGGAAGAACGCGCACTCCGACTCCAGCCCGCCCCAGAATTTTATCAAGGACGTGCCTTGTTACCGAACGGACAACAAATCGAAATGCCAGAATCCGACCGTGCGTTGATGATCGAACTGTGTCAACCTGACAATGCGATTTCGACAATTCCGAATGGCGAGAGACGCTGGCTCGGGACGGTCACACTGACACAACCATTGACAGATGTCGCTACGTCATCCACATTTCCGACGGCCACTTTATTTACAATCCATAACGAGTCATATGTACAATGTCAGCTAGACTCGATTACGTATGTCACAAAAACCACTAGCTTGCCCGAGAGTTTGAGCGACGTACAATATGCAGCAGACACGTATCCAGACACCGCCAAGATTCGCTTTGCCGAACCACATGAATATGAACACTTTGCGGAAGAGATGAAAAAGCCGATAGGCAATGAGCCCTATCCAGAACGAAAAGGCATCGAACATACCCTTTTCCATATCACCATGCCATTCAACGGACAGTTTGAATTGACCTTGAACTCGTCAGAAGGAGAAGAACGTCTAATGATTCCGATTGATGCATCGCGTCATCCTTATCTTTCAATCGGACTCGGGACAGAGAAATCAGACGATACGTCGCAATATGCGATTTACACAAGCCCGGATCAAAATGATTATCAAACGGTCCTTCGTCCGAAACAAGCGCACATGTCACAAATGTTTGGAGCGAAAGCAGCCTCACAATTGCCATCTGTCCTTGTACCCGGACAACGCTATCCGCTTTATAGTTTTACTTATATGAAAGATGGAACAGCGAATCGTCAGCTCGTTTCCCTCACCTACCATCAACCGGATTTGTTGCATGGAGAAGAATTGACGAAACAAATCCATGCAACATTGAGCAGTGAACGCCATGCCCTGTTTCATGAGTTAGCACTTCTCGGTACAGAGTCGAAAGACGCTTCGTTTTTACAGCACGTCGGAACAGAAGAAGTAGAATTTCTCTTCCATGCAATTGAACAGGCGAATGCGACATCTCGTGCAGGAACACCTGCACCTGTCCCTTATTTGACACTGTTTCAAGGTGTATGTGCCCAAACGTTTGACGTGAGTTATGACGGGAATGATGTTTACGTCACGAATTCGAAGACCGGGGCCCACTTTAAACTGTTACGTGAGGACGCCATCAAGTGGCATAACCTATTTGAAGGAAACAGTTGAATCGACAGATGCCGAGCGCATCTGTCTTTTTTGCATATCCATGAGGCAAATTAGACCATATCCGAAACTTTTTTTGGGAAGATAAGAAGGGAAAGGAGTGACATGCTATGACCGATTCATTTATAAGAGATGTCGACAAACATTGGCGCGTCAATTATCGCCAAAACGGATATCCGCACGTCCAACAAGGTTGGGTATTACCCCCTGAACAAAAAGAGGCATTCGATCCCTTTATTTTAATGGCAGAAGACTGGTTCAAACGAGGGACATTTTCGGATCATCCTCATCGTGGGTTCCAGACGATCACATATGTCATCGACGGTCGCCTCGAACACATTGACAACCATGGAGGGCATTCGATTTTAGACGCCGGGGATGTTCAATATATGAATGCCGGGTGGGCCGCCCGTCATGCGGAAGAGGCGGTCGACGATGACCTCATCCATACGCTTCAATTGTGGTTGAATTTACCGAAGTATCTAAAGACGACGAAGACTTCTTATCAAAATGTATATATCGAAGATGCACCGGTCGTAGCGATTGATGGTGGACAGCTTCGCGTCTACTCTGGTGAAATCGCCGGTGTGAAAGGGCCGATGGAAAGTCTCGTTCCAATCACGATGACAGAGATATTGTTGAAGGAAGGCGGCGAATACGAACATGTCCTACCTGCGAACCATAACAGCTTCTTGTATGTACTCGCTGGTTCGATTGAAGTTGGATCTTCCATTACGCCACTCAGCAAAACAGACGTCGCGACATTGACGTTCGACGAGACGTCTGATGCGATGAGTACCCTTCACCTCAAAGCGACAAGCCGCACACGCGTCCTCATCTATTCGGGAAAACCGATTCGAGAAGAGTATATTGCGCACGGTCCTTTCGTCATGAATACGGAAGAGGAGATTCGCCAAGCCTTCCGCGACTATCATAGCGGTGACTTCGGCCCCCCAGCCGTCAAATAAACAAAGGGAGCTTCTCTTTCGAGAGCTCCCTTTGTTTATTTTTCCGGTTGTAACACCGTCTGCTGTGTCGGAACATGACCGATTGGTACAGTACGCTCCACGAGAACGTAACGCTTTCCTTCCACTTCGAACTTGCGGTCCCCAAGGTAATGAGCGGCCTTTCCATCTTCATATAACTTCGTCAAAATGGCAGGCACATATTCTTCTAACTTGGTATAGTGCTCATCGAGGGTCATGACGATATTTCCCCCTTTATATCCGAGCCAATAACTATAAAAGAACCAACCTAATGAAAGTACCCCGAGAATTCCTAATCCGATTGTGAACCATTCCATTTGCTCATTCCCCCAATGTTTTGATGACAATCTGACGTTTCGGAGCGAATCCGAGATCTTCGTAAAAAGAGCCGGCTTCACTGTTGATCATCCAATAATCCAACTCGATCGACTTGAACTGGTGGTCAAGCGCCCATTGCTCCATCCACTCCATCACACGTCGCCCGTATCCTTTCCGCTGATACATCGTGTCGATACTGATGTGGTGCACGTACACCGTCCGAACGGCTTGACGGAAGGCAGTCGCTTCGCTCACCTTCTCCTCGAACCATATGTAGCCGATTGGGGTTGTTCCTATTTCCATCACTACGAAATGATGACCCGGTCTCCCCATCAGCGTCAAAAAGGCCTCATACATCTTCTCTTCCTCATACTCCGCAAAGTAATTTGCATTCATGCGTACGTGATGCTCATGAATGGAACGATTCAATCGAGCGATGAGTCGGGCATCTGTCGTCGAGATAAACACGCCGTCCATTATCCGTTAAATCCTGTGTGGTTCCGATCTTCGAGCACACCGTGTGGTTTTTCAGTCCCTTGCAAAGTATGCTCTTTCGAAGAGGAAGTCCCTTTCCCTTCTAGGCGACGTTGAAGCGGACGAGCCAAAAAGTAACCCATCAGAAGCGAAATCGGTAATACAAGAAAGAACGAACCAAATAGCGTCAACATATACCCTTTATCCGTATCTCCGGCAATCATCCGAAGAACAAAGAATAATCCGACAAAAACGAGTGCAGCCAAGGAGTATTCCACGCATTTTCCAAGAAACCGTTTCATATGAGATTCCCCCTTCAAGGTTTTGATGTATTCTACGACGGTTCCCCTAAAAAGGTTTCACATCTCCATGACTTTCTTTATACCACTTCGTCGCCAGTCGTTCCGTCTCGATGATCCAATCATGTTTTCCTTGAATGTACCCTTCCATATCTTCCGGGTGCTGCGCTGCGAGTTGCAGCTTCAATTCGCCATACGCGTCACGAACGTCAGGATAGGTGCGTAAGTAATCTCGGAAAGCGAGGTGCCTCACGATGTCTGGGTTTCCTTCTTCGAATACATGCACGTGAACCGTCCGCTCTTCCTCCCCTTTCCGGAAATAACGACGCTTCGGAATCCCGTATTCACCAAGCCCTCGATAACCGAGTGCTTCCATTCGTTCCGTGTACGCATCGACTCGCTCGATGTTTCGTACGACTGGCATCATGTCGATGATCGGTTTCGCCGCGAGTCCCTCGACAGACGTGCTCCCGATGTGATGAATCGCGATGAGCTCTCCTTCAAATAATCGACTCAATTTTCCGGCCTCGTCTTCAAATCGACGTTGCCATTCCGGGTTGTATGCAACCACTTCGACTTTCCTCATGATTCGTCCCTCCTTACTGAAATCCATACGCTTTATGTTTATCATACCCTTTTCCTCTTTCGACATGATGGATTCCACGTCAAAAGGTTTGTCCGTAAACAAAATGGGAAACCTTATATTAATGACTTGAGAACTGGAGAGTGAATCAATATGTTGACTGCAGAACAAATCGAAACGTTTAAGAAACGTCTATTGAAAGAGAAAGCCAAAACAGAAGGTTATATGGATAGCCGAGAAGAGACGTACGATGAAGGCGAACTCTCTCATTACGATAATCACCCGGCCGACTCAGGGGAGGAACTCTTTTTACGGGAACGTGACCAAGCGCTCAATGAGCTCGATGAAGAGTTCTTAAGCGATGTCGATAAGGCGTTACTCGCCATCCAGAACGGGACGTATGGCAAATGTGAAGTGTGCGGGAAAGACATTGAACTCGACCGACTTGAAATCATCCCGGAAGCCACGCTATGCATCGAACACGCTCGCGCACAGGAAGAAGAAGAGCACGAGCATGAACTCGATCGCCCGGTCGAAGAAGACGTCTTGAACCCGAATGAGACTTCCCGTCGTAAGGAACTAGACGGAACGGATGAACCCGGTCAAAAAACAGACGCCTTTTCACAAGTTGAAGATTACGGCAGTTCGGATACGATTGCCGATAGTGAAGGCAACCACGACCCGACACGCGAACATTGAACTACCCCCACTTACGCTCCGCTCAGAGGTGGAGGATTCCTGAGTTATCCTCTATAACGGGCGATTCATCTCCCATTTTCACGCAAGCCCTGTCCTTAACGTATAGAAGTGGGAACATTCTCGCCTAATTTTGATAAAAAAATGCCCTGACCTCGTTTGAGAGGCTCAGGGCATCTGTCTGCTTAAAACGTTGCTTTCACTGGAGAAGCACCATCGAGGCGTTCTGCCACTTTCATCGGATTGACGGCATTTCCGGCTGAACTGGCCGAGAAACGATAGTCCCCTTTATGAATTTCAAAGTGTAAGTGTGGACCCGACGAGTTACCCGTGTTTCCGATTTGACCAATCGTTTCACCTTGGCGTACCGTCTGTCCCTTTTTCACATCAACCTTGTGCATATGGGCATAGACCGTCGTCCATTTTTGACCATCCACGTTGTGCTCGATTTGAACATGGTTCCCATAAGGCCCGCTTGAGCTGACTTTTGTGACTTTTCCAGCTTCCGCGGCGTAAATCGGTGTGCCTGTTTTAGCAGCGATGTCCAGACCGTTGTGGAATGTGTATCCGAACTGTCCGCTAGCCGAACCGAACCCTTGTGAGAGGCGTCCTTCTGCAGGCATCAAGAATCGATCAGGAGCCATCGCTTCATATTGCTTCTTCAAATCACTTAACTGATTTGTTTGCTTCTTATATTGTTTCGACTGTTCGTCATATGACGTCTTCACGTCTTGACGGGTCGCTTCAATCTTTTGTTGCTCTTCTTTTAGTTGTTTCAACGTCTCATTCGCTTGTTCTTTCTTTTCAACGAGTGCCTGATGTGCTTCCTCGGCTTCAGCGGCCTCTGCTTTTGCACTCGGTAGAACAGAAGACACGACTTTCGCAAAGAGTGACTGCTCTGTCGGAACGAGTTCCGCTTCGACTGCTTCTAATTCTTTAGAAGTACCTTCAATCTTGTCACGCAATACTTCTGCGTTGCGATTGACTTCATCCAATTTTGACTGGATTTTTTGAATGGCTTGTTTCGTTTCTTTCACTTGTTTCGTGGTTTGTTGCACAGATTTCTCTGTTTGAACGAGATCTTGCGGGGTCATTTCGTTAGCGGATGCGGTTTGTCCTTGGAATAAGAGCACGCCGACACCTGCTGTCATGATCAGTTGTTTCCACATATATATATAAAACCCTCCAAATTGATACATTCATAAACTTCAAAAAAGCTACATGTGCGAATATACCACTGGGGGTTAAACATTTCAATATATGAAGTTTTTCATTTTCATGTCATTTATGACAGCATGATGTGATATTTTCAAGCGTCACTTCACAAGGATTTCACTTGCGTTTCTTCGTATAATATCCGATAAGGACGATTCCGATGACTGACAGGATGGTCAGCCCAAGTCCACCTGCCAGCATTAGATTCACCGTTCCGGGCGCAAGATTCGTCGTCAGCGCGATGATGGTCGCAGTATTCCCTAACATCAATCCGATGATACAAACGAGTAACAATCGCTTTATCACTTGTCTTTCACCATCTCAAATTGAGAAATGTCATCTTGTACAAATCCTAATCGGCGTGCTGCGTCAATCCATTCAGGACGGTCCGACGTCAATGTGAGGTGAAGCGGAGATCGACTCGCAGCCGCGCGCAATAACCATTCTGCATCTTCAGCGTGACCAAAAACATCGAGCAATACATGATCGCGGTATAACAAAAACCCTTCTTGTTGATCTTCTGTCACTTTCACAAGTTCCGCCTCCTGTTGGGTGACGCGTACGTCTCGTTGCCAAATCGGAACATGCTGAGCTGTCGGATATAGTTGGTCGAACAGCGTTTGAATCGGTTCAGAAGTCATGTGGGCATTCGTTTCAAGTGATGGCGCTTGAAAGTAATAAATTTCACGGGTCGTCTTGTATCCGAGTCGCTGATAGAGAGACAACGCCGCATTGTTCCCTTGAATCACTTCGAGCAAACGAGTACCTTTTGCGTCCTCATCAAATCGTTGCATCAATTCGGTCGCAACTCCTAATTTTCGGACGTGCGGCGCGACAGCAAGTCCACCACAACGCGTCACCCATTCTGAATCAAGGTATGCAATCCCACTCAATACAACGCCAACCGGCTCTTCCCCGTCATAGGCGACAATCGAACGGGACGGCTGATTTTGATCTCGCACGAGAAAGACGTCTTCAAACGTCTGCTCATCGAATTGGAATGGAATGATATAATCAGAAAATCCCGTCATAAACGCGCGATATAAATCGTGTAGCGGTGGATTTTGACGATATGTAAGTTGTGTAGCCATATAATTCCCCTTTTCTAAAAAAAATGAATAACACCCGAAGGAGACTTTTCATGAACATCACGCTCGAATATCGAAACGATGCGCATCGACCGATTCTCGATACGTTCACTTTGCCGACAGACCAAGAAAAATACACGACCCTTCCAAAAGACATGGACGACCCGCTCCCAAAAGGTGTTTATCCGATTGTCGTCGTCGAGTCGAAACCGGTCGGGATGTTTTTACTACATGACAATGAACGCGTCGCTTCCTACACGACCGAATCACATGCGCTGCTCTTCTCAGCTTTCGCCATCAATTACGAAGATCAAGGCAACGGCTATGCAAAAGCGGCACTCCAAGAACTTCCGAAGTTCGTGCGTCAACAATTCCCCCATATTCGGGAAGTCGTTTTGTCCGTCAACCTGAAAAACGACGCTGCTTTTACACTGTATGCGACAAACGGATGGGTCGATACCGGACGTCGAATCGGTGGACCGATTGGCGAGCAGCGGATTCTTTCCTTATCGATTTAAGGTATCGATTCGTGCCAAACTCTCAAACACGTGTTGCCAGTACGTCAGATGATGCGGCACTAAATCGGCTTGCGTAATTTGAACATGATGATTCGTCATGAGGGAGCTCCCTTCAATCGTACGCAATCGTCCTTCCGTGAGCGATCTCAGTTCACTTCGTTGAACAGCGACGACATCCATCACTTCTTGGTCATCAAAATGGAGCGGCTCGTCTTGATAAGCGTAGCTATACGTATGTGCATACTCGCGATCGAGGAATCCGTTCAGTTCAATCACGTCTTCAAAGATTCCAAGAGAGGTGAGCTGTTCGAACGTCAACGACAGTCCGAGTTCTTCTTCGATTTCACGAACGCCATCTACGACCGTCTCGTCTGTTGCGAGATGTCCCGCCGCGGTAATGTCATATTTCCCGGGAAAATCTTGTTTCTCCGTGCTTCTTCGCTGTAGATAGACAAATCGGTCTTTCCAGAACCAGCAGTGGAACGTCTCATGCCAATCCCCGTCTAAATGAACCCGCCGCCGCTCTTTCTCACCTATTTTTTGATGATTCGCGTCAAAAATCGTGAGGTATTCCTTCATGTCGATACTCCATCTTCTAAAAATCGAATCGTTCCATTCGTCGCATCCAACTCGACCTGAATCCCAATCGGGAAGACATGTGACGGGAACGTATGACCAATGTCGACATTCGTCAAAATCGGAATGTCCGTATCCCCGATGACTTCAAGTAACAAATTGTTGAACGAGAACGGGGCAGATTGATTTTGGAAGTGTTCGTGCTTTCCGATGACTAATCCCGAAATCTCATCAAACACACCAGCTAACTTCAACATGCTGAGCGAACGTTCTTCCTCAGCCATCGTTTTGAACGAGTCCTCTAAGAAAAGAATCGCCCCCTTCAAATCAGGATAATAGTCCGATTTGAAAAAGCCTGACATCGTGTTCAAATTCCCACCAATCAACGTCCCTTGTGCCTTACCATCCTTTAACGAGATCCATCCTTCATTCGGTTGGAACGTCTTGACGCGTTGTTGCGTCGACCAATCGAGCATCTCTTCGGTCCATTCTTCCGGCACGTCTAAATCGAAAGGGGCCGTCCGTTCGAGGCTGAGTATATCTCGCATATATTGCGCTCCTTTGTCGAACATGCCGTCATATTCACCGAATGATGGGACTATGGCAGGCCCGTAAAAGGTGACGACTCCCGTTTTTGCGTAGCACGCCATCAAAATCGCTGTGACATCACTATAGCCCATGATGATTTTAGGATGATTCTGCAATTGCTCGTAATCGATATACGGGAGCAACGAATTGGAATTCGTTCCACCAATCGTACTAATGATTGCTTTCACTTCCGAATCATGTAAAAATGCGTTCAGTTCGTCCGCGCGATTCCGAATGGACGATGAGCGATATCCTTCTGATTCATATGTACAGATGCCTTCTTTCACCTTGAACCCCATGCGCTTGAGTTGCTCGACTCCACGTTGATAGCGCTCCTTAAACTGAACGGGTGCCGGAAAAGAAGGCGTAATAATCCCAATCGTATCTCCGTGCCTTAATTGTGGCGGTGCAATCATCATCTCCACTCCATTTCCTGTAACATCCTTATGTCCGCATTATACCGTAGGAGTGGCGAATCAGGCTTTAGAATAAATCAGGGTCTTCCGATAATGTTCTTACTTTTCGAACTTTTGTCGGTCGTCCCGTCCATCCGAGCGCCATAAAGAAAAAGGCACCTAGGAGTAAGCCGAATAACACGGTCAATCCTACTTGAACCCCGATAAATCCATACTGTTCTCCTAGCTTTACTAGTAAGAGTGGCGCGAACAGACAAGTCATACTCAGTGAAAAAAGCCCGCCCCACACTCGCCGCTTCGCATTGCCAATTGTAAACCAACCAAATGTGACCCATACACAAGCAACCAATCCTAACGCCGCAACCATCATCCACATTCGCCCGCACCTCACCTTGTCGTTTTTCTTTCTATTCCCCATTTTTCTTGAGATTCCTACTATTTTTTCAAGGATTGAGAGAATTTCCGGGTAAAGGTAAATTAGACATAATGCGAAGCAGGACAATGAAGGAGTGGGTTGCACATGAGTTCACGGTTGACCTTTGCCCTAATCTTTCTCTGCCTTTTTTTAATCGTTGTTTATTGGATGGGTACGTGGAATGACAATGTCGTCGAAGGACAGATTGAACGAGTTGATATCCCTCAGCTATTGATTGAATCCACTGAATCATCAGAAGAAGTCACGTTGCGCGTCATCTTAATCAACGACCAAACCGAAGTTACGGGCGTCGTCAATAGCGTACAAGGATTGCAGAGCGGTCAGTTTGTCATCATCGAGGTCATCCCGACAGAGTCCAAATTAAACATCGCACGTACAATCGAAGTCACATCACCATGATTTTTTGAAATGAAGCGTAACTTTTCCAGAACTGTGGAATATGAGAAGGAGTCATACAAAGGAGTGATCAGATTGATTTCAAATAAACTACTATCTGGAAAAGTAGCGCTTGTGACCGGAGCGGCGTCCGGTATCGGACGTGCCGCTGTCATCCGATTCATTCAAGCGGGTGCGAAAGTCGCTATTCTTGACTTGAATGAAGAAGATGCGATGCGTCTTGCCAGTCTCGTCGGAGAGGAACGGGCCATCGGCATCAGCGCCGATGTTTCAGATGAAGTCGCGATGAAAGAAGCATATGAACGGACGATTGAGCGATTCGGACAAATCGATATCGTATTCGCCAACGCCGGACGCAACGGAACCATCACACCGATTGAACACTTGTCCATTGAAGACTGGAATGGTGTCGTGGAGACGAATCTGACGGGAACGTTTTTGACCGTCAAACATGCGATTCCTCATTTGAAAGAGAATGGCGGCAGTATCATCATCACCTCTTCCATTAACGGCAATCGCTACTTCAAAAATTTCGGTTTCAGTGGCTATGCGACAACGAAGGCAGGACAAACAGGCTTTGCGAAAATGGCAGCTGCGGAGCTCGCCCAATTCGGAATTCGCGTGAATTCGATTTGCCCAGGGGCCATCGATACGAATATCGACGATTCGACCAATCGAGATGATGCGCTGCTTGAAGAGGTCGTCATCCCCATCGAGTATCCGCTCGGAAATCAACCGCTTGCCGGAAAATCCGGTGCCGCGAAACAAGTCGCTGACGTCGTCTTATTCTTTGCGAGCAACATGTCAAGCCACGTCACCGGTTCTGAAGTGTATGTCGACGGTGCTGAATCCCTCTTGTAATCGAAAAGCAGACCACCTCATGCGAAGTGGTCTGCTTTTTATTTGAGAATCGGACTTTTCATGACCGCTTTTTGATAGAACGGTTGAAACCCGAGGCGTTCCATGTTTCGACCTGAAGCCGAATCGACCTTCGTCGTTACGGTGAGAACGTCACAGCCAAGCGCTTTCGCTTCGGCTATTCGCTCTAAGATGAGTTGGGTTTGGTAGCCTTTTTGCCGGTAAGACGGCACGGTACTCGTCAGAAACAGTTCCCCAATCCCGTCTTGCGTGGCGAGGATCCCACCCGCTACGACAGCGTCCGATTCTCGTACGAGATAAGCGTGATTACTCGGCAGCGCATAAAATCCTTTCGCCGTATCGACCGTCTCTTGAAGAATCGTTCCAGATTCGGCAAATCCAGCCGCAATCGCGTGCGCCCATTCATGGAGCGTCTCATCTTGTACCTTTTCCACTTGATTCGAAGCAGGCGGTCCGTCATATTGCGTCACATCTAACGTCCATACGTCTAAAAAGTGATCGAGCGTATAGTTACGTTCTTGCAGTAAGCGTAGTAAGGAATCGTCCGCTAACGGACAAACTTCGATATGTAGTCGGGACACATTTTTTCCACGCACCCACTTTTCCATCTGGTGCAGGTCGTAAAAACTTGTCGGTCGATTGAGTCCGAATCCGACTGCAAAGCTCATGTTTCCCATTTTGAACACATGCCCTTTACCTTCTACGTGCAGTTCCGCACCTTCATAGGGAGGGGTTTGTTTGCGGTGTCGAATATACGCAGACGTTCCCTCTGCTTTAATGCTTTCGATGCGTCGTGCTAATTCTAAACGTTTCACTTTGTTCCCTCCCTTGCTTTCCATGTTGAGTGTAGCATATCACGTTCGAATCAAGTGACCGTACTGGATCAACCGTTCTTTGACAGTAGGCACGAGTTCAACAGAATCGAGCACTGTGTCCCACTCCTCTAATCTCACATCGACCACTTCATCGATTTGTAAGGAAAGTTGATTTACATCAATCGGCTGCTCGCTCGTGTAGACATACACATCTAAGAAGTACGTCCCACGCTTGATTGTCGTCACGAAACGCAACTGTTCGGGGTCGACGGTTAGTCCTAATTCTTCTTGGAGTTCACGGACCGCACCTTGCCGACTCGTCTCTCCCGCTAAAATCGAGCCGCCCGTCCCTTCCCAAAGAAGAGGATACTTTTTATCGGGATGGCGCTTCGAGAGTAACAATTTCCCATCCGGATCAAATGTGAATACTTCGATGACTGTGTGAAACGTATTCGGATCCAGTTCATCTCCGCGAAAATGCGTTCGTCCGAGCGGTTGCCGATTTTCGTCTAGTAAATCCCACGTTTCTCGGCTCATGGACGAATCTCATCAATCGTGAACGAAGACGAACCTTGGATCTCTTCGATGAAATGTGATCCAAACAACATGGCCGGTGTGAAACTTCCCGCAAGCATCCGACCGGAGCCGAGCAATCGATTGACGACGGCGAGTGCACCGTAAACAGTGAAGGCATACGTACTCGCCGTTTGGATGCGAACGACAATCTTGCGCCCCTCCTCATTTGTCGCCTCTCCCCATACATACGTCGAGGTTTTTTCACGTTCGGCTTCATTCGGTCCCGATACGTTCTCATCAACATAACGCAGCAATCGTTGCTGCACAGCCTCTTTTCCAAGAATGGGACTGAACCAAGACAAAACGCGTGCCAAATAGGCGGCCGTTGTCGGCACTGGCACCCACGTCGTAATATTCGGGATGTCCGTCGTATAGTAGGCGGTCGAAACGTCTCCCCACGGAATCGCAATCGCGGTGCGGCTTCCCCGTCCAAAATCAATCGTTCTGCGTTTTGCCCCGATTGGGAACGGTGATAGCTTTCCGTTCACGCGCTCCACACTACTCGACCCAAGTCCACGAACAGCCGTCTTCATCGTTCCTGGTGAGATGCCACCTGCTGCCGAAAATCCGAGGGCGAGTGATGTCGCATCCGGCAAGAGTTCCTTTAATTTTCGTGCGACACAGTCGGTCGGGATGACGTCAAATCCAACGCCAGAACATAGAATGACACCACGCGCCTTCGCTTGAGCCGCCCGTTGTTTGGAATGGACATATTCGAACACATCGATTTCCCCGGTAATATCCAAGTAATGCGTACCCGTTTCCAGACATGCCTCAATCATCACTTGACTCGTATCCGTGAACGGACCCGCACAGTGAAGTACTAAGTCCACATCGCGAAGCGCTTTGATTGCCGCCTCACGACTTAATGCGAAAATCGATGTCTCGCAGTCGAGCTCGTCTCCGAGTCGATGAACCTCACGCCCAGTGCGACCCGCAAGAATCGGACGCAATCCGTCACTGACAGCCTGACGGGCAATCAGTTCCCCTGTATATCCGTTCGCCCCGTAAATCATCCATCTCATTTTTACCCCTCCTTATGTAAGTTTGTTCTTGTTCGTTTCCCTAAATCGAGTTGAATCGAACGAAAAAATCTTGAACGACCCCAATCAGATACACGCTCCCCATCACGACAAGCAAACACCCGATTGGGATGAAAAGACTTTTGATGGCAGCTCGTTTTGTCACGTCCATTCGATTTATCAATCGACGATCGATCAGGAAGAACAAGACGGCTGCGAGAAGACTCAGCCATGACAAGACGAGCCCAAATAAAATATGTAAAGCGAACGAAGTGAACAACTGTATGCGTTCTGAACTGAATCGCTTTGCGACCCAATCGCTAAACCATGATGTCACGACACCATATGTCAAAATGATAGGGAAACTATATGCCATGTAAATCGTACACAATAAAAGAAATCCCGATACGCTCTCTAAAAATGAAGTTTCCATAAGGGTTTGTTGCGAAAACTCAAAAATGCTTAATAGAAGCGCATAGATGGGTACGGTCCAGGAAGCCGCGATGATTTTTCGTGTCACCATCGAATCCCTCCTTTCTTTCCATTCTTCTCCACTTTAGCGCAATCAACTTGAAAACGCACAAAAACCAGCCTGAATTCAGGCTGGCTTCGCGATTTGTTAATTGTTTGCAACTTCTCCGGCTTTCGTACGGACTGACTGCATCGCTTCCGTCCACGGAAGAAGTTGGTCGAGCATATCGTTGACCGATTGTGCTTGAACGTCTTTCGGAGTGAAATGTGTGCCGTTCTCGAAGTCCGTGAATAGAGAGAGTGCAGGATGGACACGTACGTGAGCGATTGACAATTCACTCAAGATGCCACGTAAATGTTCCGTCGCCCGTGCTCCACCGACAGAACCGTATGAGACGATTCCAGCTGCTTTATTCGTCCACTCAAGACGTAAGTAATCGAGTGCGTTTTTAAGAGATGCTGCGATGGAATGGTTGTATTCTTGGACGATGAAGATGAATCCGTCCATTTGCGCAATTTTCTCCGACCAGGCCGCTGCGCCTGATGCGTCTTGTCCAGCCTCACCGAGGAGCGGTAAATTGTAGTCTGCGATATCGATGACTTCATAGTTGGCATCGCCACGTTTGTCGGCGAGCTCCTTCACCCATTCTCCGACTTGCGGGCTGACACGACCTTCACGAGTTGATCCGAGTACGATTCCGATGTTTAACATAGTAGTTCCTCCTTGGTTATGTTGTGATGCATCTGATTTTCCAAACAAACGATTCAAGAAACTCATTTCATGCCCTCATATTCTTTCTCAAATGTTTTCGTGCTTCTGACCGTATCGATTGGTCGTACCATCGCCTCGATTTGCGAACGTTTCGCTTCGAGGAACGGCGGGAGTGACAATTTCTCACCGACCGTCTCATACGGCTCATCTCCCATGAATCCAGGTCCGTCCGTCGCCCACTCAAACAAGATTTGCGGCGCGACACGTGCATAAGACGATTCAAAGAAGAAGCGGTCGACATAGCCAGAAGTCGGTAAACCGAACTGTTGGAGACGTGCTGTCCATTCATCGAGGACGCTACGGTCTTCGACACGGAATGCGACATGGTGCACGGTACCGAACCCTTGACGCGCTTGTGGAGATGTCTCGTCATGAATGACGATCACTTGCGCTCCGTTTCCACCTTCACCTCCTTCAAAGAGATAAACATCGCCCTCTCTCCCAATCTCTTTAAATAGCATCACTTGCTCCATCACTTGTTTGAAATACGTGATATCTGCAATCCGAATAAAGATTGGACCGAGTCCTGTGATGGCGTACTCAAGCGGGATTGGACCGTTCTTCCACGGCTCGCCCGACGCGATGCCTTCATTGAACTCATCCGAGATGAGTTGATACGCCTGTTCGTCGAAATCGATGAACGAGAGCGTCTTCTTCCCGAACTGTTCCTGAATCCCTTCGTGCTTGACACCGAGACGGTCGAAGCGACGGACCCAATACGTCAACGCTTCATCGGTCGGCACGCGGAACGACGTCTTCGCAATCTCATTCGTTCCGTGCTTTCCTTTCGGGATGCCCGGGAAATCGAAGAAGGTCATGTCTGTCCCGGCATTCCCTTTATCGTCTGCAAAAAATAAGTGGTACGTTTGAATGTCGTCCTGGTTGACCGTTTTCTTCACCAAGCGCATGCCCAGAACATGGGTGAAGAAGTCATAATTTTTTTCGGCGCTACTCGTAATCGCCGTGACGTGGTGGATTCCTTTAACATGATTCATTCGTTGTCTCTCCTTTTATATCTCGAATTCAAGATACATGGTTAAAATTTTTTGCGGCTTCTGCCCGCTTCCCAATTTGTTTCAGCTGTTCAATCGTCTCTGTCAGAGATAACCCTTCAAACAATGCGTTCATATGTTCCGTATGCTTCGGGAAAATATCTTGCATCAGGTGTTCTCCGTCATTCGTCAACGCGGCATATGTGATGCGGCGATCGCTCGGACAAGCCTTGCGAATGAGATACCCTTTTTCTTCTAACCGGTCCACGACGTACGTCATGCTCCCGCTCGAGAGAAGGATTTTCTTTCCGATGACTTGAATCGGTTGATCCCCTTTATGATATAAAAACTCGAGTACCGCGAACTCGGTCGCGTTTAATCCGTACGACGCCACTTCCTGTTTCACCAGGTCTTGAAGCGACTGAGAGGCACGCAACAGCACGGTAATCGTTTTTAATGCATCAGACGGTTCCATCTGTCTCCCTCCTTTGTCCAAGAGAGCATTAACTTAAATTCAAATATCTTTAATTCGAGATAAATATATCACGTGACGATTTTGCCGTCAATCGATTTGATTCAAAAAAACAAGGCAGGATTTCCCCGCCTTATTCGCTCCGACGAATCACTGCCATTTCACGACCGAATCGATGGCCTTCATCGACAAATCCTAGGCTTTCATATAGATGATGTGCCGCCTTGTTTTCGGGATGATAGCCAACAACGATCGACTTGCCTTCTCCAATTTCTTGAAGCATCAGTTCTGTCGCTTGTCGACCGATCCCTTTACCTTGATGAGCGTGGTCGATCATGATTCGGTAAATCCACCATGCATCCAACTCTTCCGGCTCCGTGTTGTACATGAGGAAGCCGACCATCGTCTCGTCCTCATAAATGGCGCGCGGGTGTAACGTCGGTTCGTACATCGCTTGGAGCAACGAAATCGCATTCGGCTCCATATAAGATTGTTGTTGTTCACTTAGCACCAAGTGACAGCATGTATACCAATTTTGTGCATCGATCGGTCGTAATGAAATCATGTCATTCTCCTTTAGTCATATGTTTCGTTCAAATTCCTGGCATAGAACGCGATGGCACGCCGATATCGCGCGATGCTCTCGTCCGGTTTCGGGCTCGCGAGCAGTTCAAGTAACGCGCCCGTCGCTTCTTCATGACGACCGACGTTATAGTGCGTCATCGCCTGAAACACTTTGAGCGCCCCATGATTCGGAAAATGTTCAATCGCTTCTGCAAATAACTGTTCCGCTTCCGCGTATCGCCCGAGTGCCCGATACGTACTGCCGAGTCCGAGATATGATTCCGCCAACTCTTCCCCGGTCAACCCGAGTCGGATGGCCCGTTCATAATGCGGTACCGCTTGACGTTCTTCACCGAGCGAGTCATAGCACCACGCACAGTACGCATGTAGCCTCGGATTCTTCTCATCGTTCCGTAAGAGCGACAGGAACAGTTGCTTCGCCTGCTCGAGTTGTCCCTCTTCACGGAGACGGACTGCTCGATCAAAGTCATGATTTTCTGGCACGTCAGTCACCTTCTTCGCGAAATCTTCATCTAACCAAGCTTGTAGTGTTTCGTAATACTTGCCGATATGCACTCCATCAACGAGTGCGTGATGGGCTTGAACGGATAACGGCATGATCAGACGCTCGCCTTGACGTTCAAACTTGCCCCAGGCGATGCGCGGTACGCTGTCATGTTGTTGCTGATGCGTCGGGTGCATAATACTCGTGAACGTGACCCACGGAACACTCGTGATATACAGTAAGTCGTCGGGCTCGTCATCCCCGACAACGACTTCATCGGCAGCTTGTTCCATCCGCGTCGTCACTTCCTGTAAGAACGTCGGTAAATCCTCATGGAACGTAGCCGCACAAAAGTTGAAGACATCCTCGTCTAACATGACCGTGAATGACGGGTGGACCACCTCGTGTTCGACGACCGCTTCCCCACGGATCCGATACCGCAATTCAGGAATCGTGTTCGCCGCTCGCACCGCACCGTATAAAAAGAGTTTGAAAAATGATTGATTGCTCGCCTTGGCATATGTATATAGGTTCGTGACATCCACGTTTGCCGTCACGTTAAAATGTGGCGCATCAAACGATTTGAAAAACTCAAAATGCTTACGACGTGCCCACGTCTCGATTTCAATTTGTTTCATAAAAACTCCCCCTTCTACGCTCTTACTGTAGCAGAGAGAGTGAATCCGCTCATAGCTTTTGTTTCAACTGTTCGTAATGTCCTTGTGCCAAATCAAAGTAGACGAAGTCTCCACGTTCGATTCGTTCGAGCGTCGCTTCGAACTCACGCCATCCACGTTCGACCTGTTCAGGCGTCAGCTCCCCACTCTCGGTCGCCTCCTCGAACTCATCCTCATCCTTTTTGACGATATCCCCGTTCGGGAATACAAGAATATCGAGCAATAAGTCGTCCATATAGGGAATACCCTCTTCTTCGCCGATTCGGTCGACGAGATCGATATACCATTGGACGATCTCACCTTCCGGATTGATCATCGCTGTCACACCGAACGGTTCATTGTCCGGGAAATATTGAAGCCACGCGAATCCGGCATCCGCCACAATGAACTCTTCCCCTTTATGCTTTTTATATAATGGTGCCCGAACCTCATCGATTTGGAATAAGGCGACCACGCCGGAAAATTGTTCCGTCTGAACACGTTCTTGCGCATAGCGGTTCTTTAAAATCCGTTCCCAGTCTCGTCGGTTCGCATACTTTCGTTTTGCCATATGGATCTCTCCCCTTTGGTCATCTCTGTATGGTACAGTTCGCCAAAAGAAGGAAAGTTCCTTGTTAGTCGTACAGGTTATGCTGATTGAACCAGACGAGATGACTTTGCTTCAGCCGTTTCCGTTCGACCATGCGGACGAACGCGTCTGTCGAGATGAAACGATTCCCGGGATGAAGATCGGCCAGCATCATGAGGATGAGGCGTGATCCTCGTTCCCCTTCCTGAAGGGAGATATGCTCCATCTTCCCTTCCCCATTGAAGCGATTGATGAACAGCTCAACTTTACACTCTTCTTTTAAGAGTCGGGTCGTCACATACGCGACTTGGCTGATGATCGACTCGAAGTCGTGATGCAACGTATAGCCGGTCGCTCCACTCAAATCGACTGCGAACGTGAACGTATCGAGCGATGTCTTTTGAAAGACTTTCGACTGAACACGTCCGAGCTTCGCCGTCGCGACCCAGTCAATCTCCTTGACCGGTTCTCCTTCATAAGGCTTCGACCCTAGAACCTGAAGTGGATTCCGTAGAGGCGATGCGGTCAAAGGACGGTCACCGAGTGCCAATCGCTTCGTGCCGACCGGAGGATGTAACGTGAGGGACGGCAACACCGTCCACCGTTTCTCGATGGGACACTCAAGAAGATACGTCCCGAGATGAAACGGGAGCGCCACAGCGAGTACGCACTCTTCGATGTAGGCCGGTCCCCGGAATTCAGCCTGCACACGAAGCATGTGACGGGCCTGATCCGTCCGTAACGTCAAATCCAAACTATTCGGGGACCGGTCATGGTCTGGAAAGCTGAGCGCTGTATTGGATTTCATCCGAATACGAACCGGAAGCCCGAGTCGTTCGACGGTTTCACTTCCGTCTAACATCACCTGTACTTCCGTCTCATCCCCGACGAAAAGAAGGGATTCATGGCTATGTATGTGAAGCCGAAGGGATTGTTCCAACTGTTTCCGTGTCCGTTCAAAGAACCAGACGATGCCCGCAAGTAAACAGAGCGCATACCCGACGATTTGAATATACGGGACGAATACGAGAATCACTCCGGCAAATCCGTAGACCGGGATCCACTGCTTCTGTAGGGCGTTATGTGTCGAGAACGTCATCGTCAACCCTCGACCGGCACAGAGACGGTGTCTAAGATAAAACGGATGATGTCCTGCTTCGTTGATTTGATTCCTCCTTCAAGCGTCAACGTCAGACGATGGGCCAAGACATAAGGTGCCACGGCTTTCACATCTTCCGGAATGACATACAATCGACCTTGGAGATAGGCGTAACTTTGAGCGGCCCGCATGAGTGCGATGGCTCCGCGTGGACTGACACCGACCTCGACGGATGGGTGTTCCCGTGTCGCATGAACAAGTCCGAGCAAATAATCGAGGACGTCATCTTGAATCGATACTTGCTTCACTTCATCTTGCGCTCGGCGTAACTCGTCTAATGTCGCGACTGCCTCCACGGTTTTCCGTGTTTGACGCATCACTTGTAAGAGGAGCTCCCGCTCTTCGGCGACATCAGGGTAACCGACCGGAATCGAAATCAAAAAGCGGTCGAGCTGGGCATCCGGTAACGGAAATGTTCCCGCCGATTCAATTGGGTTTTGCGTCGCGATGACGAAAAACGGTTTCGGCATCGGATGTGTCTCTCCCCCGATGGAGACTTGCCGCTCTTCCATCGTCTCGAGCAAGGCGGACTGCGTCCGTGGAACCGCTCGGTTGATTTCATCAATCAAGACGATGTTCGCAAAGATCGGTCCTTGTCGATGGTCGAACGTCTGCGTCTGCATGTTGAAATAATCTGCGCCAATCACGTCAGACGGTAACAAGTCGGCCGTGAACTGAATCCGAGAAAACGCCCCGTCGAAGCTAGCTGCAATCGTCTTGGCAAGTAACGTTTTTCCCGTACCGGGTACATCCTCTAACAAAATGTGTCCTTCCGCGAGTAACGCCGTACAACAGAGCCGTACGACATCCTCTTTTCCTAAATACACCTCGTTCAACTGTTTGATGACCTGCTCCATGCCCATATGACGACCTCCATTTTTTGTCTTAATCAAACTTTACCTTTTTATGGTAAGATAAACAACAGATAGTCTGAACATTCAAAAAAGGAGGTCTCCTCTTGCGCTGGACGAACAAGTTTTTTCTCATGATTGCCTCCACTCTCATTGTCACCTTCACGATGATGGTGATTGCGACGAGTGTATTCGAGTGGCTCTATAATCCGGAAACGATACCGGTCGAGGAAAATAACAGTCCTCCGACGGATTTCATATCAGATGAAGACAGTAAGCTTTTAATGGATGAATCTAAAGCAGATTACCCGTTTAAATTGGACCCCCAAAAAGGAAAAATAAAACCACTCGATAAATTGACAGGCTCTGGAGAATACATACGACGAAATCTCGGGTTATTCGTCGCTTTGCTTGCGCTTTGTTGCCTGTCCTTTTATATCTATCGGAAACGGAAGCAACGTTTGGCGCGCGCACGAGATCATGCTGATTCAAGCACAGACCCGCTTATCGAATCGCTACAACACGAGAACGCTTCGTCCGTCTCAACGCTCACAGCGTTCACGAACGTCCCAATTCGTGATGCGCTAATCATATTCAATCAATCTCTCGTTCCAACTAAGCGATTGCGTGCTCATGAGACATTGCAAGAGTGGTTCCAACGCATCGATTTACCGATGAACCCGTCCGTTTATCATGCGGTTCGCTACGGTGCCTCCTCAGGCGTGACGATTTCTGAAGAAGATACGCTCCACTTCAAGAGCACACTCGATCACTACGCGACACGTCCTCACCCCGAGTGAGAATGTGCACAGGTTCTGCTTTTTCATTATGAATGATAAAATGGTGGAAAATGTAAGTTAAGGGGATGAAATCATGAGACGATGGGCGATATTCGGATTAAGTGCACTTTTACTCACAGGTTGTACGGATACGGTGGCAGACAATCCGATCCCAATCGAATCACCCGATGAACCCATCACCGAATGGACACGTGAAGACTTTAAAGACGTCTATGACCAATATGAACAAACACAACCGCTCCTTGCTGCGCTTGAGCAACAAGGCATCAAACCGTTTCGTGAGACATTCGAACGCGTCATCATTGCAGGAAATGGTCTTGAGCATACGTATGCGGATATTTATCCGTTCAAACTCGATGACGGAACGTACGCCACGGTATTCGACAGTCAGGACGGGACGTTAATCAACGGGTCGGAGTCCGTGGCGCCACTCTTTTGGCAAGAGGAGTCCTTCCTTCAATACGTCGAAGAAATTGAGAATCGGAAATTCGGCACAAGTGCCCCACCTACCGATGTCGTCCTCACACACGATGAATTCCAATCGGTCTATGACCGGCATGCCTACACGTCAGCCCTCCTCGTTGAACTCGATGAAGCGGGCGTCGAGCTCGCACGGGAACCAATTGATGATGTGATCGTCGCCGGTAACGGCGTGACCGAAGTCACTGCCGACTTATTCGTATTTGATGTCGAAGGCGGGTATGCAATCGTATATGATCAGGATGGAGAAATTTTAAAAGGTCCCGAATCCATCTCACCGCTCTTTTGGAACGAGAAGGACTATGAGGACCTGTTAGCCACGTATGAGGGGTAATTCCGTCCCCTTCCAATTTATGCTATACTCAAACCAATAAACGACCACTAGGGGAGCCCTCGGGCTGAGACGGCATTTGCCGGACCCTTCGAACCTGATCTGGCTCATACCAGCGTAGGGAAGTGGCTTGGGATACGTCTCTGTATATCCACGCCATTTTTCCGTCTGGAAACGTGGCGTTTTTATTTTGAAAGGAGACTATTCATGCGTATTCAACAACTCACTTGGATGGCAATGCTCGTTGCCATCGCCGTCGTCGGCTCGATGTTCATCTCGATTCCCACAGGTGTCGCTCGCGCTTATCCGATTCAACACATGGTGAACGTGATTGCAGCAGTCACCGTCGGTCCGATCGGAGCCGTTCTCGTCGCTTTCGTCACAGGACTCATTCGCGTCATGACCGGGACCGGGTCACTGCTCGCATTCCCTGGCGGCATGATTGGGGCGTGTCTTGCCGGCATCTTCTTCGTTCGCACGAACCGTCTCTATGCTGCCGCTCTCGGAGAAATCATCGGAACTGGTGTCATCGCCTCGTTGATTGCCGTTCCGTACGCGAAACTGTTAATGGGTTCAACGTTCGGCGCCTTCTTCTTCGTGCCGGCGTTCCTTGCTTCTAGTTTGACGGGAGCGCTTCTCGGTTGGCTCGTTTTGTCGCGCGTGAAACAGTTGCGACCAAGTGTCCTCAAATAACAAATTGTTGATCCGAGAACCCGACCGACTCATGACGGTCGGGTTTTTGTGTGATAGACCCAAATCGCTTCGTCGTTCCATTCATCGATTAAGCCGCTGTCGACAAAGCCGTTCTTCGCATAAAATCGTTTCGCCGCTTCATTCTCTGGATGAAGGCTCAGGATGATATCATCCACGTCGTACTCTGTCTGAATCCAGTCCACCGCCATGCGTAGGCACTTCGTTCCAACGCCTTTCCCCTGTTCGTGTTGACCAATCATGAAGCGGTCGAGCCATACATAACGTTCTGTCTGGTTTTCTGCTCCGACCATCATGAAGCCAACCGGTCGCTCGCCTTCATAGAATGCATAGCTCCGCCAATTGTATTTCGTATCCTCAGCCATCTCTTGAAGCGACTCGGAATTTGTCTCGATGAATCGGGATTGTTTCTCGTCCACTGTCAGGGCGATGACCGCCTCTCGATTGACTGCATCAATCGGTTGAATCGTGATTTCATTTACTTTCATACATTCACCTCATTGATTTTCTCTCTCTTCCATACGCAAGCTCCCATAAAAAGTTTCTTCCCCCGTATCTTCGAGATCATGCATTCGCTACACTAATAAGAGAAAGGGAGGTTATCATATGTTTCGAATCGGAAGTATCTTCATTCCCGTATCAGATGTCGAACAGTCTCTGAACTGGTATACCACTTATTTTCATGCCCAAGAAATCGGGCGCTGGGAAGGAGGAATAGGGATTTGTCTGCCAGACGGTTCGACTCAACTTGGATTGATCCAGACCTCGTCACCGCAACCCGCAACATTTAAAGATGCATCCGGACAAGCCCATGTCTATTTCAACGTCATTTGTGAAGACATCCAGTTCGCGTATCAATCGTTCGAACAAGCAGGATTGATCGCGACACCGCTTCACGATTTCGGAGGCATGTCTTACTTTGACGTACGAGACCCGGATGGACATACGATCAGTCTCATCTCGGAAGAGTTGACTTCCCCGTTCCACCGCAACCGAGTGAACGACCTCCAAACGAAAGGAAAGTCCTGATGAAACAAATTCACCATATCTGTATCCAAACACCAGATTATGCCGCATCGAAGTCATTTTACGAAGCACTCGGTTTTGAACTCGTCCAAGAGTCGCCAAACTTCCATACGCGTGACTTCAACAGTTGGCTCAAGCTCGGCGATTTTTATATCGAGCTCCAAACCGCCAAAGCCGATGAAACGTTACAAGATTATTCGAAGCACGCGGCCGGTCCCGTCCATTTTGCACTCTATGTGGATGACCTCGAAGCGGAAGTCGCACGACTCGAACAACTCGGTGTCACGTTCTTGCCGAAGCACGGTGGGAACATCTATTTCGTCGTCGATGGACATTTAAGTAAACTAAAAGCACCTGAAGGAACCATCATTGAACTGCGTGATACGTTTCTGATCAACTGAGGCCGATGTGCCTCTTTTTTGTTGGACACATCTTCACGTTTCCCTCACTCGTCTCATCGGGAATGGGTATGAAAAGGATGTGTTGTTCATGATCAAATATCTCGATTATTGGAGCTACTTGTCACTCTCTCTGGCAAAGCTCTTCTTCTTTAGCTGGTTGACCGCGACGGCGTTCGACTTCTCGTTTTTCCTCATCAATTTGGCGACGATTTTGCTTCTGACAAGTTGGGCACTCGCCGTGTCTTACCCAATTCGTCGATGGATTTTATACGTTTCTTTGTTTTTACATAGTACTTTGCTCGTCTCGGACGTCTGGTACTATCGCTATTTCGAGGACTTATTATCCGTCGCCTTACTGTCCGACATTGGACAGATGGGAGATGTCGGTGGAGGCTTCTTGACGCTCATTCGTCCAATCGACGCTTTTTTCTTCATCGATCTCATCATCTACGGTTTGATGTTGCGTTATATGAAACATCATCCTGTCCGTGAAGGGAAACGAAACGGAAGACGGTTTGCGCTCGCTGGCTTCGCACTCGGATTTCTTCTCTTCACAATCCCGCTCACCCTCAGTTATCAGCGCGGGGAAAAGTGGATCGCAGACGACCCGATCTCCAATATGCGTGAATATTATCATCTCGGTTTTTGGGGCTATCACGCGATGGATGTCGCCCGAGGCGTTGAACGTGCCATGGGATGGGACGAGGGACTGACCGACGAGGAGCGTTCTCAAATCCAAGCACTCTCTTATCAAGAATTAAGTGCTCCGAGTCCGGATACGAACGTCATCGTCTTACAGCTCGAATCGTTCCAAACATCTGTCATCGATCAACAAATCAACGGGCAGGAATTGACGCCGAACTTGAACCGATTGCGACGTGACATGCTCTATTTCCCGAACGTGTATCATCAGACGCATGAGGGGCGGACATCCGATGCGGAGTTCATCGTCAACACGTCACTCTATCCTGTCAAATCCGGTTCCGTCTACACGCGTTTCCCGGGAAATCAATTCAGTGCGCTCTCTCAATCATTGAACGAGGCGGGCTACGATACGGCAGCGATGCACTCATTCCGTAAAGACTTTTGGAATCGAGATGATTTTTATGACAACATCGGATTCAATCATTTCTTTAGCGACAAAGACTACCCCGACCAAGGCATCATCGGGATGGCACTCAACGATCAAGATTTCTTGAATACGTCAGTCGGATTTATGGAAGAGTTGAATGAACCGTTCTATGCGTTTTTAGTCGCATTGACGAGTCATACGCCGTATGACATTCCGGAGGACGAGAAACGATTGGACCTGTCAGAAATTGACGACCCGCTTCTCGAAAACTATTACCATACCGTCCATTTCGTCGATGCGGCGGTCGGTCAGTTCATCGAACAATTGAAAGAAGAAGGGCTGTGGGATGAGACGCTTCTCGTTATGTATGGTGACCACGATAGCGGTCTGACGGCACCTGGAGAAGAAATGGCCACCATCGAAGGAGTAGACTCGACGGTTGACGCGTTTCAACTCGACCGTGCTGTTCCTCTCTTCATCAAACCGTCTGGATTAACGACAGGAGAAGTCATTGAGGCAAGCGGTGGACAAATTGATATCGCGCCGACGATTCTCGATTTACTTGGGATCTCTCCGGCGTATATGCTTGGCGACTCCCTCTTGAATGATACGCCGAATCTGACCGTATTTCGGACGGGCGCTTTCCGATACGAAGACCATTACTATGAACCAGACTTGACCAAACGTTCTGGTAGCGGCACATGCTACTCCGTCGAGACAGAAAAACCGGTCGCATTCGAGCGATGCGCTCCTTACATCGATCGTGCGGCCAGCCAGCTCCGTCTCTCAGATACCATCATCGAGAAGGACGCACTCTCGCAAATGAACCCATGAACAAGCTCCCGAGCTATTTGTCTCGGGAGCTTTGTTTAGTATGCTTGACGCAATGTTGCGATATCGAGCTTTTTCATGGGCAGACATGCCTGTACGACCTGTTCAATCTGCTCTTGCGACCCGACCGTCATCATCTCTTCCATTTCCCACGGAATGATTTGCCACGAGACGCCATAGCGATCTTTCAGCCACCCACACTCCTCCGCTTCCGGTACAGCCGATAACTGTTCCCAATACGCATCGACTTCGTCTTGTGTCTCACAAAAAGCGATGAGCGACTGTGTTTCGTTAAATGAAAACATATGATTTTCATTACTGTCCATCACAACAAATTCTCGACCAGACAAGACGAAGCGGGCATAGTTGATTTTCCCGTCGAGCTCGTCGCCGTCTTCCTCCGGATATCGTACGGTGTGTCCGTCCAGTACATATGAATCTTTGAAAATGGAAATCCAATCGTTCATCGCCGCTTCGGCGCGACCGAACGCTTCTTTGACAAACAATAAGCATGGCGTCACGAGCTGAATGTCCATCCCGCCATCATGCATGATTTGCCAAGAAACCCCGTAGCGGTCCTGCAACCACCCATAACGCTGACTGAAGTCGTACGTGTCTAATGGAATCAAGATATCCGCTCCGTCAGATAATCGTTCCCACAACGCATTAATTTCTTCCGTTGTCGGAAGCGACACCATGTAGGAAATGGATGGATTCCGCTCTTGCGCCGTCCCTCCCCCAAGCAACTGAAAGAATTGTCCAGCAAGCGATAGCGTCACAATCGTCGTCTCGCCTGCGGGTGAACTTGAAAATCTTGTCGTATAGTCGACAAATGAATCTGGAAAGATGGATACATACCACTCGGCAATCTCTTCAACGTCCTGTTCAAACCAAATACACGGAATCACGGGTTGCGTAATCATGAGAAAGTCTCCTTTCAGACTTCATGCAAACGATAGACATCACGCTCAGCAAGAAGCTCCCCGGCCTCATCACGATATGCCTGATAGTGCGACGAATGGATGTGGTGATCGAGCGCCTCTTCGTCTTTATACTTCTCATAAAAAACAAACGTTCCCGGTGCATCGATTGCTTCGTGAAGAACGTAAGCGAGACATCCTTCTTCCGCTCTCGATGGTGGAATCACACGATGCAACGCATCACGTAACGCCTCTTCTTTTCCGGGATGGGCTTTCAAGATTGCAGTAATGACGATTTCCATACAGTATTCCTCCTTAGATGATCGACCTGCCTTTCTGTTCCCGAATCCACCACATTCTATCCCAAAAAACGGATATCTCATTATACGAGACATCCGCTTCTACTTAAGACTTTTTCTTTTGTCGGAATGGCCACCAGACACCATCGCCAAATGAAATCGTAATGGCTGGAATCAAGAGTGGTAACACAATCAATCCGTACAATAGTAAACCAGTGATGACAATCGTCGCAATCTGGACGAGACTGAGCACGCCTGATGGAATCATGGCGCCGAACGTCCCGGCGAGGATGACCGCGGCGGTCATAATCACGGTACCCATCTTCGTCATCGAATAGATGAGTGCATCACGTACCGTCTTCCCATTGATTGTTTCTTCTCGGAATCGATCTAAAAGGAAAATCGAATAGTCGATCCCAAGAGCGATCAACATGACAAACCCAAAGAATGGGACGGCCCAGCTAATTCCGTCATAGCCAAGTCCTTCTACAAAGATCAGCTCCGTAATCGCCGCCGACGTATAATACGTCAAGAGAAGCGAAGCAATCATATAGAGTGGCATGATCATCGAGCGGAACAATGCCGTCAAGACGATGAATAACGTCACGAGCATGATGGCTACCGTTCGATTGAAATCGTTCGTTGACGTCTCATTCAAATCGCTGTTGATGCTTGAGATACCCGCATACCCGATGGTCGCATCTGCATACGGCGTCCCCGTGACAGCACGATCCATCGTCTCTTTAATTGTCTCGACGACATCAATCGCTTCTGGTGAATAAGGATCCATCTCGAGTACGACTTCGAGCTGAGTCGCTGTCTCTTCATCAAAGAAGTAGCGTTCGACGGCAGGTGAGAACGCATCTGACGTGAGCGTCCCCTCCGGAAGATAGACACCCGTCTCACGAAGTGAATCTGCTTCACTCAGCTGTTGTAAGAACGAAACCGCCTCGCCAAGACCGGACTCGATTTGCCCTAGCCCATCGTTCGCTTCACCTACACCTGTCGCGAGTTGTGATAACCCGTTACCAAGTTCACCGACTTGAGAACCTTGTGCATTTAATGCGGACGCCGCTTCATTGATGCCCGATTCGATTTGTGTAAGACCCGCCGATACTTGACCGAGTTGTCCGACGGCAGCTGGAATGTTTTGAGTCGCTGTCAATCCTTGTCCAATCAAACCAAGTTGACCATTTAACTGATTTAGCCCCGCTGCTGCTTCTGCAAGCGGTGCCCCGGCATTGGTTGAACCGCTTGGCAACTGTCCAACGACCGCGTTCAGACCCTGCTCGATTTCGTCTAATCCGGCCTGTACATCACCGAGACCCGTCTGTGCTTCAGACAAGCCTTCACTGAGTTCGCCGAGCTGCGTGTCTACATAGAAATCATCGATGACTTCGCCAGTCGGACGTGTGAGGGCACGCACCCCGCTCACCCCATCTACTTTTTCAAGCTCGCTTGCGAACATTTCAATGTATGGGACTTCTGATTCTGTAATGGCTTGATCTTGTTTCAAAATGACTTGTACCGGAAGGGATTCCCCTTGACCGAACCCTTCAGAAATCAAATTCAGTCCACGTACCGAATCGTACCCGTCTCCAATCTCATCGACCGTATTGAACGAACGGGCATCGTCATATGTGAATAAGACAGGCACCGTAATCAATCCGACGACTAAAATCGAGACGAACGGACGATTAACCGACAATCGGCTCAATCCAGCCCAAAGCTTGCTGTCATGATGCTCACCCGCTTTTTTCGATGGCCAAAACAGCCGTTGTTTGAGTGTCGCCATAAAGAACGGAACGACTGTGAAGAGAATCAACAGCAACACCGCAATCCCGACCGCGACAGCGACCGCCGATTTAAAGATCGGGAAGTCAGCAAATCCGATGGCAGCAAAACCGACGAAGACGGCGAGCCCACTGATGAGGACCGTCCGTCCTGCCGTCTTGTACGTATTGACGATTGCGTCTTCAATCGAATGCCCCGCGCTCAGCTCTTCTTTATATCGGCTAAGAAGCAGGATACAGTAGTCTGTCCCAATCCCAAACAAGATGGCCACGAGGAATATTTGTGTATAATTCGATACCGGGAATCCGAACCAATCCACGAAGAACGCGACGAACGATTGACTCAATAAATACGTAAACCCGACCGCAATGAGCGGGATGAATGGGGTCACAATTGAACGGAACACGAGGAGTAGTAACCCAAAGATCAACACGACCGTGATAATCTCCGTCTTTTTCAATCCTTCTTGGGCACTCAAGTTCACATCATTGTTAATGATTTCTTCCCCTGTGATATATACCGTCTCGTCCTGAGGAAGCACATTTTCCCGCACATCATCGGCAAACGCATTGATTTCTTCTGTCGTACCTTCGACCGTGATCGGAACGAGGACAATCTGTCCGTCTTCTGAGACGAGCTGAGCCTCTGTCTCCTCACTTTCAAACGGATCGAGAACATCGGTCACGACCGTTTCACTCTGTCTAAGCTCTTCGATGACACGAGCGACATCGGTTCGCTCTGCTTCGCCAATCGACTCGAACTCGTAGACGAGGGAAATGGTTTTGTCACTCTTCCCGGCTTCATCTAAAATCGCTTGTGCCCGCTGTGAGTCCATATCGTCTGCAAGTTGGAAACTACCTGCTTCTTCTGCTTGCTTCGTTAAGTTCGGCGCCGCGACAAACAGGGCTGCCGTCAATACGATGAGGGAAATGAAGATGCCCCAACGCCATTGAATGATTTTATGCACGTGTTATTCCTCCCCAATTCGGAGCAATTGTTTTATTTTTCGGAACGTCCGAACAAACTGCTCAATTTCAATTTCGTCTACTTCTCCATCGATGAGGGATTCCACATATCGATAGACGGCACCGTCCACTTCTTCGACGAGCCGCTTTCCATCCGGGGTCAATTCAATCAATCGTTCGCGTTGGTCTTGTCCTCGCCGACTCGTGACAAGTCCTTTTTCGACCAACTTTTTCAGGCGATTCGAGACCGCGCTTTTGTGGACGCCTTGTTTTTGCGCAAGTTGCCCAGCAGGAGTGGGCCCAAATTGATCGAGTAACTTCAATAGTTGGAGCTGTTCGCGCGAATACTCTCGCCATACGTCCCCTTCCATCGCTTCGATGACATGCTCCGTCCCATGGAACATCACTTCTTCAAACAACTGCACCGCTTCACGCATCAATGCTTTCATTTTTAGTTTACCCCCTAAACTAGATGGTTATAGTTTATGCCCTAAACTAAATAACGTCAAATAAAAAGATCGATAAGGAGTGTCCTCATCGACCTATATTCTTTTCAATGGCTTCTGCCACACGTAATCCAGACAAATAGGCACTCTCAAATCGTGTACGTCCGGATGGATCATCCGCTTCAAGAAAAATATCGCCGGCCAAATAGATGGGATGGTGGCTTACCTGGTAAAACGGTTCATGCCACACGTCTTTCGCCTGCGCATAGCGCCACCGTTTCAACTGCCGTGATTCGATGCTGAGGTCTCCGACTTCCTCACGCACTAACCGCTCAATCTCTGCAAGCGTCTCCGCTTCCGGTCGCTCATACCACTCCTCACTCCACGTCTCTTCCATATAGACGCTGATGAGTGAGGTCGTAGAGATTCCTTTTTGGCGATTATTGATTACTTTCAATACGCCTGGCGTCAGGTCTTGATCGAGAATCCCATCTACCCCAATCTGTACATCACCTGTGCATTCAAAGAGACCGACAAACGTCGGCGCATACACGAGACGCCGGAGTGAGGGTTCAATCTGGTCAACCAAACTTCCGAGTCTTTCGAACGATTGCGGAAGCGGTGCCGTCATGACGATTCTTTCGTATGAACGTTCTGTCACGTCCGTCTTCACGATAACGGCGCCATCCTTCTCCATGCGAACGTGCTCCACATATTCATTCAAATGAACAGTCAACCCTTCAGCAAGATGTTTGGCGAGTCCGTTCATCCCATCTGTCGCAACATATCGCGGATAAGGATCGGCATACCAGACACGCACCCAGTCCGCACTCATCCATGACTGTACCTCTCGTTCGAGCGCTTCCCCACGTACAGTGAAATAGACGGCCCCGTGATCTGCTTGTCCGTCACCGATTCGACGTGTCGCCAAACGTCCCCCGACGCTTTGGCTCTTTTCGATCAATTCAACGGTATGACCTCGACGTACGAGTTCACGCGCTGCGATAATTCCGCTCAGACCAGCCCCAATGATTCCAATCTTCATTCAGCATTCCCCTTTCTGTTCATGAAGATTGTAGCATGCCCTTTCCTTTCAACCTCTATTTGATATGCTTCAGGCTGGTTTCTTCCATTGTTCGTCGTACGTCCGACGCGAGTCTTCATACATGACAGCGAAACGTGCAACGACGAATGGGCGAATGAGAATCGTCGCGATTGATAAGGAGAATACGGCAAGTAAAACCGAATTCACGACCATAAATAACGTGAAGCCAATCAAATAAATCGGAATGAACGGCAAAATCAGTTTGAATGCCTCCCACTTCTGACCATGCATCAACGCGCGTGACTTCGTGATTGATTCTCTTACTGATAGCTCTGGCTCATCTCGCAAAATAAAGTACGTGAACGCGTAGGAGAAAAACTTCATGATTCCCGGAACAATGAACAATAGTGTCCATAACGTCTGGAAGATGGCTAGTAGGATGACAGCCGTCACATGCTTACCAAATCGTTCTTTCATCGGTCGAAACACCTCACGAAACTGCGCGTCTTGTCCGCGAATAATCGAGAGTATGACCCAGTGATAACCGATGATGATGGGATACAGTATGAAGGATACGACGATTGTACCTAAAAGGAATACAATCGCCTGAAACGAATCGGCTTTCGCCCCATACAATGTCGGGTCGAGCAATGCGCTAAACTCTAAGATCACGGCACAGAGAAGCGACCAGGCTAACAGTCGACCCCGCTTCCCATTGATTGCTTCGTGCGTCCGTTCTGTCCATGTTTGAACCATTTTTTCTAATCTCCCCTTGAACGATTTACCTTATATACGCAACATGGATTGAATACGTTTCAAATTCATGAAAAAAAGCAGAGGGTTCACTCTGCTCGTTCGTCCGCTCGATATTCTAATATGTCCCCAGGCTGACAGTCGAGTGCTTCACAAATCGCTTCAAGTGTCGAGAAACGAATCGCTTTCGCTTTGCCATTCTTCAAAATCGACAAGTTTGCCATGGTGATCCCGACCCGTTCCGACAGCTCCGTCACGCTCATTTTTCGTTTCGCCAACATCACGTCTAAATTCACAATGATTGTCATCTCTCTCACCTCAGACCGTCAAATCAATTTCTTGTTTCATGTCGATGGCCCGCTTCAATAATTTCTGTAACAGCTCAGCAAAGACGGCAATGACAAATGCGGCGAACACCAACACGAATCCGATGACCAAAAATCCTGGCGAATCGTCACGTTCGGCAAACCAATAGAAGAATGGAAGCGTCGCTATATAGATGATTGTGATGACAAGGGCACAATATTTGATGACGCGAAGTGATTTCACCGCGCGATAAGAGAATGCCTCATTCCGGTCAATCAACCCCAATAAGTTGAACGTTTTGAATAACGCTATGAAGTAAGGGATTGCCGCCACATACATACCCCCAATAATCGGACGCATCGAATTCGCAATCCATCCCCCACTCTCTGTCGCTTCTCGCCACAGAAATGGCAATAAAAAGATACATGCCGCAAGAATCGGGAGGGCTAAGACAATCACCGATAGTTTTAAAAAGACGGTTTCTCGTTTCACTTGTCACACACCCCAATCATTTCATTTTCTACATCATACGTCGTTTTTTATTGTTTATCAATAAATATATATCGAAAAAAAATAGACCTCAAGCATCTCTTGAGGTCTACTTCACTTATTTCATCGCTTCTAGTTCGCTCTCGGTCACCCATTTATGGTTTGTGACCTCTTCTCCATCTTCCGTCGTGTAATCAACCATGTAGACGGTCGCATCGATGGCGGTATCGATTGTCGCCTCCGCTCCGTTCATCCCATCCATATGGTCAGCGGTCAATACGACTTTTTCGTTTTCTGCCAACGGTGCGTCACCCGGATTCTCAAGTTCTTCATGAATCACCCATTTGTGATTCTCTACAGGATCACCGCCTGTTGTCGGTGTATAACTGACTGCGTAGACGGTTGTATCATACGCACCGACAATCGTGGCCTCCACACCTTCCATCCCTGGCATGTGATCCGCTGTCATCATCGCGGTTGACCCGACTGGATACGTCGGATCACTTGCTTCCATCAAACCTTCTGGTACTTCTCCAGATCCCGAGTGATCCATTGCCGAATGGTCCATGCTTTGTTCTTCTGACATCTCCATCGATGGATCATCTGCCGTATCCCCACATGCGGCTAACGATGTAGCGAGTACGATGACACCTAAACCCGTCATCCATTTTTTCTGTTTCATCGAATCTCTCCTTTATTCATACTCACGTTGAGTGTACCCATTCCTAAGAATGGACAGACGTTTTTGAGAGCATTCCGATGATTTGTTAACGCATTGCAACAAAAAAGACCAAAATCCCGAAAGATTTTGGTCTTAAACATTATTCAACCGTTACAGACTTCGCCAAGTTACGTGGCTTGTCGACATCACAGTCACGGGCAAGTGCCGCATAGTACGAGATGAGTTGAAGTGGAAGAACCGTCACGAGTGGCGTGAGAAGTGGTTCAACACGTGGAAGAACGAATGCGTCGTTTTCGTGTTCCATTCCTTCCATTGAAATCGTACATGCTACTGCACCACGCGCCACAACTTCTTTGATGTTTCCGCGAATGTTGAGGTGTGTGTTCGGTTGAGACACGAGCGTGATAACCGGTGTCCCATCTTCGATCAACGCGATCGGACCGTGTTTGAGCTCCCCACCTGGGTAGCCTTCCGCTTGGATATATGAGATCTCTTTTAGCTTCAATGCGCCTTCAAGACCAACATATGAATCCAATCCACGTCCGAGGAAGAACGCGTTACGTGATTCTTTCAAGAACTTATCAGCAAGCTCTTCAAAGATTTCTTTTTGTGCCATGATCGAATCCATCGTTGTCGCAACGAGTGCAAGCTCTTGCATCAAATCAAACGGAAGTTTCTTCCCGTTCGCACGAGCGATGTCGTATGCGAGAATCGCGAGGACGGCAATCTGAGCCGTGTACGCTTTCGTCGAAGCGACGGCGATCTCCGGTCCGGCATGGAGAAGCATCGTTTCGTTCGCTTCGCGCGACAATGTCGATCCTGCTACGTTTGTTAACGTGAGCGCTTTATGGCCAAGCTTTTTCACTTCAACGAGCACGGCACGGCTGTCCGCTGTCTCACCTGATTGTGAGATGAAGAGGAAGAGTGGCTTTTCTGTCAAAAGTGGCATGTTGTAACCGAACTCTGACGCGACGTGTACTTCAGTCGGTACACCTGCGACGCGCTCGATCAATTGTTTCCCAACAAGACCAGCGTGGTAACTTGTTCCACACGCAACGATATAGACGCGGTCCGCTTCCGAGACGAGCTCGCGCACGCCTTCTGTGAGTTCGATGTCGCCGTTCTCGTTCTGGTAGTGCTGGATGATGTTGCGGATGACGGCCGGTTGCTCGTCCATCTCCTTCAACATGTAGTGCGCGTACGTGCCTTTCTCGATGTCTGACGCATCGATTTCGGCCGTGTACGGTGCACGCTCGAGTACGTCACCGTCGAGCGTCTTGATCGTTGCCGATTCACGTGTGAGGATGACGATCTCGCCGTCGTGGAGCTCGAGGTACTGGTCCGTCACCTGGAGCATCGCCATCGCGTCCGATGCGACGACGTTGAACGTGCCGTCACCAAGTCCGACGAGGAGTGGTGACTTGTTCTTCCCGATATAGAGGCGCTCTTTGTCCTCTGAGTCGATCATCGCGATCGCGTATGAACCGTGGAGGTCCGAGAGCGTCTGGCGGAACGCCGCCTCGACATCACCGAGCTCGACGAAGTGCTTCTCCATGAGCTGGACGATGACTTCCGTGTCCGTCTCAGAAAGGAACGGGACATCAAGCGTCTTCTTGATGATTTCGTCGTTCTCGATCACGCCGTTGTGGACGAGCGTGAAGCGTCCTGTCGTACTTTGGTGCGGGTGGGCGTTCGGTACGCTCGGTACCCCGTGTGTCGCCCAACGTGTGTGGCCGATTCCAATCGTGCCGTCTACTTCTGCTGGGATGATTTCGCGTAGCGCAGCGATGCGACCGACTTCTTTGTGAACGTTGACATTTTCATGCATCAACGCAAGACCTGCCGAGTCATAACCACGGTACTCGAGTTTTTCAAGACCTTTGAGAAGGACTTCCTTCGCTCCGGTATTCCCAATCATTCCTACAATTCCACACATAAACAAATCTCCTCTATTCTTCGATTTCTCGAAAAAGGAAACGGGCTTTTTCTAAGAGCTGTCAGCACATACTTCTTTGTCCGTCCGGTCACCCGGTCGTTTTAAAAGTATGTTTTTCGTCGTGACAGGCGACGAGGAGGCATCCGCCGAAATCTCGATAACCTCCAACCTCGTCAACTCCGTAGAGTTCTGGCGCTTGTTCGTACTCTTGTGTCCTTCCGTTTCCAAGGTCACGCTCTTAATAGTACAAATCACACCCCCATTCGTCAAGAAGAACCATTGTTTTCTCGATGACAAAACGGAAACAAAAAGGGAATCCAACGTTGGATTCCCTTGTGTTATTCCCGGTTTCTGAAATTTTATCCTTCTACACCGTAATCTTCACGGACGACTTGTGCAATTTTTTCAACGTAGAGGTCGCACTCTTCTGCTGTCGGCGCTTCCGCCATGACACGGACGAGTGGTTCTGTTCCAGATGCACGGACGAGGATACGACCGTTCCCAGCCATTTCAGCTTCTGCTTCTTGAATCGTTGCGAGGACACGCTCGCCGTTCATCGCATCGTTCTTATTCGTTACACGAATGTTGACGAGCTTTTGTGGATAAACTGGCATCTCAGCCGCCAATTCAGAAAGTTTACGGCCCGTCGACTTGACGATTTCCGCCAACTGGACGCCTGACAACATCCCGTCACCCGTTGTCGAGTGATCGAGGAAGATCAAGTGACCCGACTGTTCGCCACCGAGTGTGTATTGATGTTTCTTCATCTCTTCCACAACGTAACGATCGCCGACCGCTGTCTGAAGCGCCGTCATGCCTGCTTCTTCCACAGCTTTATGGAAACCGAGGTTACTCATGACCGTTGCGACAATCGTGTTGTCTTTCAAACGACCTTTTTCACTCAAGTATTTCCCGCAAATATACATGATTTTGTCCCCGTCCACGATATCGCCGTTCTCATCAATTGCAATCAAACGGTCTCCATCGCCATCAAAGGCAAGACCCATGTCCGCTCCTTTTTCACGAACGAACTCAGCCAAGTGCTCAGGGTGTGTCGAGCCGACACCTTCATTGATGTTCAACCCGTTCGGCGAGTTACCGATTGTCGATACGTTCGCCTCAAGGTCAGCGAAGAGACGCGCTGCAAGACCGCTCGTTGCGCCATGTGCGCAATCAAGAGCGATGTGAAGACCATCGAAGTCCTCTTCTACAGTCTGTTTCAACATTTGAAGGTATTTTTGTGCACCCTCGTAATAATCTGAAACGAAACCGAGGTCTTTTCCAGTCGGCCGTGGAAGTGTATCTTCCGCTGCGTCTAAAATGTCTTCGATTTCTTGTTCAGTCGCATCATCTAATTTGAAACCATCGCTACCAAAGAATTTGATGCCGTTGTCTGCGACGGGGTTATGCGATGCCGAGATCATGACTCCCGCTGTCGCATCTAATGACTTTGTTAAGTAAGCGACTCCTGGTGTCGAAATGACGCCGAGACGCATGACTTCTGCACCGATTGACAGAAGACCCGCAATCAGGGCACCCTCTAACATATGTCCAGAGATGCGTGTGTCACGGCCAATCAAAACTTTTGGCTGTTCGCCTTCTGGCAAATGTTTCGAGAGCACGTAGCCACCCGCACGACCTAAACGATATGCTAATTCCGCAGTTAACTCAGAGTTCGCAACACCGCGAACTCCATCTGTTCCAAAATATTTACCCATAAGATTAAATCCTCACTTTTGTATGATTGAACATCTTTATTGAATGGAAGATGTCTCTGTTTCTTCATCGACGCTCGTCACTTGAACATCGATCGTTTTTGGCGAGACGACAGTCACGCCTTTTGGTACTTCATAATCTACATCTACCGCGTGTGTCCCACTCGGTAAACCGGTCAAATCCAGTGTCACGTTGACACTGTTTGAAGAGATGTTCTCTAGGAGAGATCGTTTCCCTGAAAGTGTCACACTGACGACTTCTTGTGTTTGAACTGTATAATTCGTCCGGTCATATCCGCGAACATTGACCGGGACCGTCAATCGAATCCGTTCTGTCAACTCGCCCGTGTCATCTTTCGACTCATCGTTCGGACGAATGAGCACTTGGACTTCCACTTCTTTTTTACCAAGTGATGTGGCGCCTTCCGGAAGGCGTAAAGTAGCAGATACCTTCTCCGACTTCGTTAAGTCATCCAGTTCAATCGGTTCCGTCTCGACTTTTTCGAGTGCGTCGAGCACCTCTTTTGGTGCAAAGACACGGACTTCCGTCTCACCTAACAACGTATCAACTAATCGGAAGTCATCGGCCACTTTTCCGCTCGTGACGACCTCGATTGGAATCATCGCACTCTCATCATAAATTGGTACGGTCACATTGATGATATTTGGATCGACCGACACGTTCAACGGATTCCCGTTCGCATCTAAAATGGTCGGGGGAATTTCTCGTGTAAACGTCTGACTTTGACTTGCGACATCGACATTCAATGTGATTTCTTTGACGTTTTGAATCCGACTTGCGCCTCCTGTGACTTTCACAGTAGACGGCTCGATCTCGACATCACCCGCCACTTTTCCGTCCGGTAACTGATCTTTATTTAATAAATTCACAGACACCGGCACTTCAATCGTTTGCTTCCGGTCAATGTAGATTTCGACGGTTTCTCGGTCTAGCTTGACGTTGACGTCGCCACCGAACCCTCGTGCTTCCACAGGGACACGGTGAAAGCCAGTCCCGAGGTTCGTCAAGTCGACGAATACTTGATAATCTTTCACCAATTTGGTCATCGTCAAACTACTTGACGGACCTTGGAGCTCAACACCCATCTCTTCAGGTACATTATATGCGACATACTGCACCTCATCAAAAAACACTTCGACCGGCACATCGAGCGTCATGGAACTTTGCCCGACGATTGGCAGCGCGCTCGACGCATTGTTCGAAGAACTAGTCTCTGCGACCATTAAGTATAAAAGGACGGCTAAAGCAAGTGCGATGAAGCGGAGAAACCATTTATGTTGTAACCACTGATCAATCACTTACTTATCCCCTCCTTTTTTACCGAAGAACGAGAGGGTCGTCTCTTTTTCTTCGATGACGAGTTCTTGAATTAATTTGTTGCGTAGCGCTTCCTCATCCAACTCTCGATACAGACGTCCTGCAATCGCAAGAGAGACCGCTCCTGTTTCTTCTGAAACGGTGAGGGTCACACTATCTGTCACTTCACTGACTCCAATAGCTGCACGGTGACGCGTCCCGAGTGCTTTATCGATGTGTGGACTTTCTGAGAGCGGTAAATAACAAGCTGCCGCTGCAATCTTTCCATCCTGAATAATCATCGCACCATCATGAAGTGGCGTGTTTGGAATGAATAAGTTAATAATCAACTGAGACGTAATATGAGAATCCATCCGAATACCTGTCTCCACATATTCATTGAGTCCCGTATCGCGCTCGATGGCAATCAATGCACCGATTCGCCGTTTTGACATGTACTGCGCAGAACTGACGATTGCTTCAATCATTTGTCGTTGTTGCTCTTCGTCACTTGTTCCCGTACGACCGAACAAATTGCTCGTGCGCCCGAGATGCTCAAGACCACGTCTCAACTCAGGTTGAAAGATGATGATGATTCCAAGAAGACCATACGTAATCACCTGATTTAGCAAGAACTGGAGCGTCTTCAACCCGAAGAAACCGCTCAAGAACCAACTGACCAGGATGATCGAGATCCCTTTGATTAACTGAACTGCTTTTGTCCCACGCACAATCATCATTAATTTATAAATGACGTACGTGACGACGACGATATCTAAAACATCATTCAAATAATCGTACCAATGTACGTTTTCTGAAAGATTTAAAAATGAGAAAAATGATACTTGTTCAAGTAGCGGCAAATGCTCCCCTCCTTAACTACCTAGCTAAATCGTGCAATTTCCATTATATCATCAATTCTGTATATTCGCATTGCGTCACATCAAAACGAAACCAGATTGAAACGAAAAAAAAAGACGCCAAAAGCGTCTTTAGAAAAGCTGTTTGATCGAATACCAAATCCATTCGAACATTTGGTCAATCTGTTCAAGCTCACCTGTCACTTGACCGGCACTGGCCAAATACGCACGACCATTTACAGCGGTCGCGTCACCTTTGACCGTTCCTTCGATTCGTAAATCGCCACCTTGGACCGTGATATCTTTCTCGACCGTTACACCGGCCGGCACAATGACTTCGTTCTCTGATACGACAACACCCGGTACTTTTGTATACGTCATCGTCTCAGATGCACTGTTCCATAGTCCAAGGGTCGCACTCGACATCAAACTAAAGAATAGGACTGCTGCAATCAAACCTGGATGTCGTTGTAACCAGACCATTTGCTTCGAGAGCGGTTTTCGTTCTTTTCGGACCGGTTTTGATAACGGAATGACCGCATCAGGTGCTTTTTGTGCAGGTGTTTCAGGCAGGGCCGCCATTACACGAGCCGTAAAATCTGCTGATAACTTTGGACGAGGCAATGCTTTCAGTTCTGCGTCGATTCGTTCATATTGTAGATACGACTCATATAATTCATCGTCCTCTAACAACTGACGCAATTCGTCAGATTCTTCGGGCAAAACGCCATCTTCCAAATATTGTTGTACTTTTTCTTCAGGAGTCAATTGAACCCCTCCCTATTTTGAAAGATTGTTTTTAACATTTCTCTTCCCCGGAAGATCCTTGTCTTAACCGTTGCGACCGGCATGTCGATCATCACGCTGATTTCTTTAAGTGACAAATCATCCACGTACTTTAACAATAAGGGAATGCGGTATTTGTCCGGAAGTTGCTTGATTGCCTCATGCATCTCACTTCGAATTTCGCGATGAACCACTTGGGCATCGGGTTGGGGCGCTTCATCAGCTAAGTGGTCTTGATAGGTCAAACCGTCCGTACCCGCAATTTCAGCATCCATCGAATACTCCGGTTTCCGTTTCCTTAATCGATCAATGGCAACGTTCGTTGTGATTCGATAGAGCCATGTTTTGAACTTATATTGTGCGTCATACGTATCAATTCGTGTATACGCACGAATGAACGCTTCCTGGGCAGCGTCTTCCGCTTCGCCACGATCATACAAAATTTTATAGGCGATTGCAAAGACGCCATCCTTGTATAGTTCTACCAGTTCGGCAAACGAATCGTGATTCCCCGCCCTCAATTCATCTACCAAACGGGTGGTCAGCCGTTCCATCAATCCACTTCCCCTCTCCGCTACACGTGCGGTCATTTCTATATACGTCTCACTTATAAAATGGTTTCATGAAAATAAAAAAAAGTTTCCACCCCCATTGTAGCAAACGGGTTTGGAAACTGTAAGGAAATCAGACTGTCTCGCCTTCCAATAACAGGTTTTCTTTTGATTTTATAATCGTTTCACATAGACGGTATGCTAAGTTTGCTGTCATGTTGTCTCGATCTAATGATGGATTCAATTCAACGAGTTCAACAGCAATTAGATCATCCGCCTTCATGGCTTCTGTTAAAATGGCTTTGGCTTCGACTTCTGTCAAACCACCGTCAACTGGTGTCCCTGTTCCTGGAACAAGCGCTGCATCTAAACTATCCATATCGAAGCTAATGTAAAAACGGTTGACTCGTTCACGGAGATAGCTCAACGCCTCTTGCATAATGACGTCGACACCACGCGTACGTACTTCTTCTACCGTAATGACTTTAATCCCAAGACGATTGATTTCATTCATTTCGCCCTCATCGATATCACGAAGCGCAATATACACTAAATGCTCTGGCGATAATTTCGGCTCACGTCCACCTACCTCTGTCAGACGAACATCGCCCATCCCCATTGCTGCAGCAAGTGGCATCCCATGAATGTTGCCTGACGGCGAAGTTTCTCCGGTATTTAAATCGGCATGTGCATCTACCCAAATAACGCCGTATGGTCCCGTTTGCGCCAGTCCAGCAAGTGTACCGATTGCCATACTATGATCGCCCCCAACGATCAACGGGAACCGATTTGCGGTGATTTCGCGATGCACGACTTCCGCTAACTCGGTGACAGTGTGTAAGACACCATCGACTCGCTTTAAATGTTCTTCATTTTCACGAATCTCTGATTCCGGTAATACACGAATTGTATGTTTGACTGTTTCAGTCGGAAGGAGTTTTTCCATTCCTAATTCGTTTAATTTCGCCGGACCTTGGTCAACCCCGAGTTTTCCTTGACCGTACCGTAGCGGCACATGAATATATGACCATTGCATTGCCATTCCCCCTTTAAGCACTTGATACCTAAATTGTAAACGCTATCATTCACTTGGTTCAACTCGGCATCGCAATGAATAAACATACAAAAAGGCAGCCTGAATGGTGGCAGGCTGCCTTTCTCTGTACTCTCATTTGAATGGTTCATGGTTTTAGGCAAAAAAAAACTTAAGTCATCACTAACTTAAGAAACAAACATATGGTGGAGCCTAGCGGGATCGAACCGCTGACCTCCTGCGTGCAAGGCAGGCGCTCTCCCAGCTGAGCTAAGGCCCCTTAAAGGGAAGAAAATATGGAGCGGAAGACGGGATTCGAACCCGCGACCCCGACCTTGGCAAGGTCGTATTCTACCACTGAACTACTTCCGCAAAAAAATGGTGAGCCATGCAGGGCTCGAACCTGCGACCCTCTGATTAAAAGTCAGATGCTCTACCAACTGAGCTAATGGCTCAAACCTGGTGGGGGGGGGCGGATTCGAACCGCCGAACCCGAAGGAGCGGATTTACAGTCCGCCGCGTTTAGCCACTTCGCTACCCCCCCGAGGAGTGCCGGCGAAAGGATTCGAACCCTCGACCCTCTGATTACAAGTCAGATGCTCTACCAACTGAGCTACACCGGCATATATATAGGTTTGATGGAATAAATAAAAATGGTGGAGGATGACGGGATCGAACCGCCGACCCCCTGCTTGTAAGGCAGGTGCTCTCCCAGCTGAGCTAATCCTCCATATTGGTGACCCGTACGGGATTCGAACCCGTGTTACCGCCGTGAAAGGGCGGTGTCTTAACCGCTTGACCAACGGGCCTAAATTGGCTCCGCAAGTAGGATTTGAACCTACGACCTACCGGTTAACAGCCGGTTGCTCTACCACTGAGCTATTGCGGAACGATCTTGCCTGGCAACGTCCTATCCTCACAGGGGGAGATCCCCCAACTACTTTCGGCGCTGAGACGCTTAACTTCTGTGTTCGGCATGGGAACAGGTGTGGCCGTCTCGCTATCGCCACCAGACAAAATGAATATTAACATCACGTCATACGCATGTCAATAATGTTTAGGGTTTATTCCCTGAAAACTGAGGATTCATCAACACAAACCGTTAGACTAGATCAAAGCCTCGACCGATTAGTATCATTCAGCTCCACGTGTCACCACGCTTCCACCCATGACCTATCTACCTCATCGTCTC